>JAZURJ010000051.1:0-48375 GCA_045606085.1 Oscillospiraceae bacterium | reverse complement strand
CTCTGTCAAAAAATGCATATGTCCTCTTCCTTCCAGCAAGTATGTCTTACAATTTGGAATAATCCGCTCCGCCCTTTCGATAACACCTTTTCCAGGGAACAGGCAATCTTTTTCTGCCGCCATAACAAGTGTAGGAACATTACATTTCTTCATCAGGTTTTCATCCACATCACTCGGCATTCCTACCTTTACTTTTGAATGGAGGATGCTGAGTTTAGCTGTCTCGTATATATCTTCAGTGATGTTATCCTCAGTAATCGCCAACGGCAAAAATACACTTTTCAACCAATTGTCTTTACCCGTAATCCAATACATAATCATCGGAAACATCATTTTAGAGTTGTTCAGTGCAGGAGCATTCTTAATCCCCGAAGGAACATATATCACAGCTTTTTTAATCTTATCCGGCACCATACACATTGTTTTAGCAATTATTCCTGCACCAAATGACCCACCAAAGCAAGAAATTTTCTCATACCCAAGTTTTTCAATTATCTCAGCTACCCATTTGCCATAATCATAATTCTTTGGAGATAGAGATGTTTCTGCGCTCTTTCCGGGGTGGCCGATTGTATCAACAGCATAAATATGAAAATCATCCATAATAAAATCCAACGTCAAAAGAGTATATGCTGATGTGGAATTGCCTCCGTGGAAAAACAGCAATGGTTCACCTGACAGGTTACCGGTCTCAATAATATGCGTCTTTCCAAAAGTCGTATCCACATAGACATCTTTCCATGGTGTCTTAAGCCTTGAAAGCTGACTGTCGTATAAAGATAAAATAGATTCTTTACCTTTATTTGACTTGTATATACTCATACTACTTACTTCCTTTCTTTTACGAAAATTCTTATTTATCGTTGAGCAAAACATAACAAAGCTTTATTTCATGCGTGTTTCAATGCTGTCACGAAATACTTCGTGTCTGCGTATATGCGAGAATTTCGGGAGCCTGCTGTTGACCTCGTCTATGATGCTGTCAGTGTCTATCTCTGAGGTCGTGTAGAGTGCGGCTGTGATATCGCCGTCACGCTGATACACCTTGACCTTTGTCAGCGACGGATATTCCGCAAAGAGTGCTTCTATCTCATCGGGATATACATTCTCTCCGTTTGAGAGAAGTATCATCCTGCGTTTTCTGCCGACAAGATGCAGCCTGCGGTCATCAAGCCAGCCGATGTCGCCTGTCCTGAACCAGCCGCCCTCGGTGAACGCTGACGCAGTTGCTTCGGGGTTATCGTAATACTGCATGAAGATATTGCCGCCACGCACAAGTATCTCGCCCCTGCCCTCTTCATCGGGGCTGTCGATGCGGATATCGATGTTCTCCATCACTGTTCCGGCGGAGGTGAAATCATCGTTGACGGGATACTCACAGCTTATCAGCGAGGAGGTCTCGGTCAGTCCGTAAGCCTCAAGCAGGACAAGACCGTTCTGCTTGATAAAACGGCGTATCTCGGGACGCATATATGCACCGCCGCTGAAGAGATATCTTACGCAGCCGCCGAAGACCGCAGCAGGCGGTGTGTTTGTTTCGGTGCAGTAGGCATATATCTTCTCGTATATCAGGGGAACAGAACAGAATATCGTAGGACGGACCATCTGAAGCTCCTGCATGATGAGCTTCGTATCGGAGCACAGGTACAACCTCATGCCTGATATCAGCGAATACAGGAAATTGCAGATGCCTGCGTAGGTGTGGCTGAGCGGCAGGAACAGGTAATCCCTGTCTTCATGAGTGAAGGGAGAACGAAGGATAAGGCTCTCCCAGTTTGCAAACATATTGTCCTGCGAGAGCATTACTGCCTTTGGCATACCTGTCGTACCCGATGAGAATATCAGCTTGCAGCAGCGGTCTGACGCAAGCGGCTGAGGTACGGGTGCATCGTAACGGATAAGGTCTGAGAGCTGTTCAAAGCGGAGCATTACAAGTTCGGGAAAACGCTCTTTGAGTGCTTCGGCACGCTCGGCACAGCCATCGGAATATATCACCGCTGCCGCATCAAGAAGCTGTACGGAATTTATGAGATCGTGAAGCTGCCACTCCTTGGACAGCGTTGCCGAAACACCTACATATCCCATTACAGCAATGTCAGCGACCATGTACATATAGGAATTTGCTCCGAAAAGGACTATCTTCCTATCGGCAAGACCCATTTCCAGCAGTGCTGCGGCAAGTCCGCGTACATCAGATGCGAAACTGCTGAAGCTGACGCCCTCGAAGGTATCGCCTTTGCGTTCGTAGATGTACCCGTCGTCACCAAATTTTTCTATGCCTGCACTTAACAGCGAATGTATATCATATGCCATTATCTGAGTTTCTCCTTAAGCTTGTCGTAATTTATCTTGGTGTGATGCTTCACATCACAGGGTATCTGCTTCACAAATCGAATCTCGGCGGTGATACCGAGTTTTTTCAGGAACTTAGCCACGGCAGAGGTATCAACAGGCTGCCCGCAACGCTGCAGTACAGCATATATCCTGCCGTTATGCTCAAGCACAGCACATTTCGGGATGGACGGAAATTCCACCGCAAGCTGCTGTTCGATACAGTTGCTGTATACTTTCCTGCCATCAGGCATTATATAACGCCTGCTCTTGCCGAGGAAGTACAGAAGTCCGTTCTCCTGAGCGGCGATATCATTTGTGTGATGCCACAGAGTGCCGCTGTCGTCCGTTTCCTTGGTTGACGGGTCGCTGACGAGGTAGCTTTCAAGCAGAGCTTCGCTCGAAACGAGTATCTCACCATCATCGGACAATCTCACACGCACTCCGTTTACTGCCCTGCCGAGGATGGAGCGGCGTTCTCTCCGCAGTACAGAGATAAACTCATCGATATCTGCTGTCGCGATGATGCTGCATTCCGTGGAGCCATAGATAACTACGCAGCGGCAGGAAGAAAACTTCTCCCTGATGGTGCCGGCTTCATGAAGATTAAGTATCGCACCGCCGAAGTACAGCGTTTGCAGCTTCGGGAATATGTTTTCCGCTTTCAGGCAGAAATCGGGCGAGGTTATTATCATGTTTATCGGCTCGTCAGCGAACAGTGACAGTATCCTGTTCACCCTTCTGCCGGTCCAACTGCCTAAGTTCAGCTGCGGCATGACAGTGGTGAAGCCGTTGAGGATGTTTGCGAAAATGTAGATATAGGATGTGGTCAGGACTGTCTGATGACCGTTTTCGTCAATATTCGCGTTGATCAGATCAAGCTGCTGCATCAGATCCCGATGGGTACGTACTGCTATCTTCGGTCGGCCCGTCGAGCCTGTGGTCATCGTGAGGAGTGCGGGAATATCCTCGGGGATATCGGGCAGCGGCTGCGGCGAGGGCGTGCAGCCACTGAAGCGGTCGATGTTGATGACCTGCTTTATCGCATTTATCTCACGGAAAAGGAAGCGGATGTGACGTGTTTTATCCGATACAAGCACCATATCGGGACGGTAATCCGCAAAGACGCTGTGCAGGCTGTCCTGCCGTGCGAAGATATCAACATACATTATAGACGCACCTGTCTGCAACGCCGCAAGCATGAAAACACACAGTTTATATGAAGATGATGCAAAGGCAAGGATACGGTCGCCCTGCCTTGCTCCGCAGCTTCTGAGATATTCACGCATCCTGCTGACATCCTCATAAAGACCGCCGAAGCTACGGCGGCACACTCTCCGACCCTCTCGGTATACGATAGCTGTGGTATCGGTGTTTTCACGGCAGACCAGCTCAAAGAGGTTAATTATCCTGCTCATCTATTTCAGCCTTTCTGTACAGCAGGAAATCACGGTAGAACCACGAATTATTCTCCCTGAAAAGACGCTCGGAAAGCTCTTTATCGTGGATGAGCCGATCATCATCGAAGTAACGCCTGTTCTGCATATTCCAGTATGCTATGCGTGCATCGGGGGCGAGGATATCAAGCAGATACTCCGTGTCCTCTGCAAATTCTTCCTCGCTCATGTACTCGAAGATATCAGAAAGATTGGCGAAATCTATGTTCTTTTCGGTGATGGCACTGATATCGCCCTGAACGAGAGTTATGCGGTCGATGTTGCTGCGGATGATATCGAAGTTCTCACGGCGGAGATACACGGGGAGCGAGCGTGGTGTGTAGCCGCCGCAGACGATGTAGTTTATGTACGGATTATCTGCATTCAGCGTGTTGTGAACACCGAATTCGAAGCGGCTGCGGATGTCGCTGCCGCTGTCCTCCTTATCCTCGACATGATCGTAGAAGCTTGCGTCACGTCCCAATCTGCCCATGACCTTATATCCGAAGTACACACGGAATACGGAACGCAGGCGGCGGTTATCGATGTGGGTGCGGTAAAACTCACGCTGCTGTGCAAGGTCCTCCATGCGGGCAAAGGTCCTGAAAGTTTCACGGGTGGAGAAAAGCGGTATCATGAAATTACGGAACAGCCTGAAGTAGTTTTCAAACCTGCCGCAATGGATGATGCCGTTTTCGATGATATCGGGATATGCGTCGAAATATGCTGCGGCACCTTCCGAGATATGCTCACGCACTCTCGTATAAAGCTGTTTACGCTCTCCCCTGCGGACGCCGAGGAAAGTAAGCATCTCACCGTAGCTGAGTGCTCTGAAGCACGCCATCTTGACCTCACAGCAGAAAAGCTGTGTGGGGTTTAGATCGAAGGCATAGATACGCTTCGGTGACTTCGTCAGCATGGCAAGAGTGTTGTCGCCTGCGGATGCGATGGAGATGCCTGTTTCGCCCTCTCTTATGTCAAGGGCGTTCAGCACGACGTTCGTATCCTCCCAGCAATTAGAATAACGTATAAAAGAAAAATCTGCCTTACTCATCTGTATCACCTATGATCTCTACCGTGCCGCTGACACCGTCAACACGGACACGCATTCCGTCCTTCACTGCGGTGGTAAGACCGCGGATGCCTGCGACCAGTGTTATGCCCATCTCTCGTGCGACCACTGCTGAATGTGACAGTATACTGCCACGCTCGATGATTATCGCCTTTGCCATGGGGAAAAGCACCGTCCATCCAGGGTCGGTACGCTTTGCCATGAGGATGTAGCCCTCAACATCGGCACCTGTCGGGTCCTCCACCAGCTTCACGATGCCCTCGACCACTTCTCCGCCGCCTGCAACGCCACGCAGCACGCCGTCGCTGCAGACCTCCTGACGGGAATAGATGGGTACCATATTTTCGGGAGAAACATCGCCGTAGAAGTACATACGCTCGTATGTGGGCTGCTTCTTGTTCTGCTCATACTTCGCACGGCGTTCGTTGACCTTTTCACGCAGCACCTCGGCACTGTCGCCGTAACCCCTTGCAAGTGCGGTTATCTCGCCCTTTGTGAGGAAGAAGATATCACGGAAGTACAGAAGAACGCCATCTGCGGCAAGGTTCTTTCCGACACGCAGATAGATATTGCGGACGATGGAATATATGTAAGTTCTTCTCAATCGCAGGGATTCTCTGTTGCGGATGAAGAACTTAGTTACCTTAAGCAGCAGCTTTATGAACGGACGCTTCAGGACTCCGAAATGGGAAAGCAGCTTCTTTTCGGCATCGGGATCACTTTCGCCGCCGTATTCGGGCAGGCTGTCACAGCTGAGATAGCCGCGGATGGTATCCAGCAGGAAGGACGGGTCCTCAAAGAGCGTAACTGTTTCAAGCTTCAGCTCCTCCATAGTTCTTGCACCGTAGCGGTAGATGTAATCATCTATCATGCGGAACACCTGCTCATCGCCGCCAAGACGTGCTCTTACCTCCTCACTGCTGCCGCTGAAAAGTGCGGTAAGATCGGGGCTTTTCCTGATCTCCTCAACGATACGCAGCACTGCGGCTGTCTGCTCGGCACTCTCTACGTTGCCCTGCTTGCTGATGCAGCTGCTGATAAGACCTTCATAGCCGTCAACATTCTTTTTTCTGAGCTGCTCTGTCAGCATACCATAGAACACCATCGCTCCCATATCGTTTGCAATGGGGGTGATGAAATCATCAAGTATCTCATGCTCCAGAGTATCATATACAGCAAGGACTTCGGTGTTGCTCATGCCATCGAAATCCTTTGCGTAATAAGGACCCGTGACCTCGTTGAAACGCTTTATAAAGCGGCGGCTGTCCTTCTTCATACACAGCAGCTTGCGGATAAAGCTGAGATATATGCGTACAAGGCGTGTTCTAGCTCCCATCTCGGATTCGTGTATGGTGGTCTTCACGCCCATCATGTTTTCCATGTACTGCTTGTTCTTCTGATATCCCGGATACAGTGCGGTCATCTTGTACCAGCTGTTAAGGCGGTAATATATCTTGTTCTCGTAAAAGTTCAGCATATTATCGAGGTCGTCGCCGATGGCAGTGATATTCTCCTCGCTGACATAGAAAGAACGCAGTGTCTGCTTATATATCTTCGCGTAGACCTCACGTGCAAAGGTAAAGGTCAGCGGTGTTGTCACGCCCGAATAGCTTTCGATGATGTTGGAGTTATCCAGAACAGTGCGGAACTTGTCCTTGTCGATGTGGCTGTATGTCGTGATGAGGCGGCACTGCAGGATGTATACCTCGCCGTCCTTGACGCAGAACTCGATATCTGCTCCGCGGCGGGGGGTATAGCTTTTTTCTATCTCCATTGCCGCTGCGTGAAGCTTATATATCATCTCCTCGTCGGTCCACTGCGGAGGGCAGTCGGTGATGACGCCTGTACAGGAGATCACGATATCCATGCTGTCGGACGCGCCCGAAACAAGCTGCTCTCCAAGACCCTCAACGATGCTGATGAGCATCTCATCGGGGTCGTTTGTGCGAGGATCGGTGGTGAAGATAACGCCGGAATAGTCCGCATCCACCATACGCTGTACGATCACCGCTACGCTGATATCAGGAGTGATAAGTCCGTTGTTTGCACGGTACTCCATGATGCGTTCCGAGAAGCAGGAAAGATAGCAATCCTTCACTGCAGAGAGTATATCATCAATGCCGCTGACATTAAGATAGCTCTCCATCATGCCCGCAAAGGAGAAATGCTCGCCGTCCTCATCGGTGGCACTGGAGCGTACGGATACCACCGCATCTTCTCCAAAAAGCGATGATATGCGGTATGCTATATCCGAACGGATGCTCTCGCCGAACTCGCATGAGCGGATGATATCAAGCACGGCGGTGCGGCTTTCTGCATCATAGCTGCTGAGGAGCGAACGGTATTCCTCCGTCTTGTCGCCGAGGAAGTCACGGAAAAGCTCCGCAGACAGCACGAGATACTCGGGGACGTTTGCTCCGAGTTCATCCAGATGCATGAGATTGAACGCCTTGCCGCCGATATTCTCCACGGCAGGGACGGTGCTTTCAGGGATAATGTTCATTTTCTGACCTTTCTTCTATGCAGCTTGTAGATGTGGAAAAGTAATGCCGCCGCAAGGCAGCCTGCAGCAGCGGCTATCTCGGGGATGCCGACAGATATATCATTAAGACGGAGATACATCAGGAAAAGCAGCGGCATATACAGGCTTTTCAGCACGGGCAGCCTGTCCATGAGCGGAAGATACAGCACAGCAAGGACGCTGAGAGTGCCCCACACTCCGAAAAGGAGGATATCTGCCGCTATATACATCACCGCAAGCACTGCGGCGAATACCATCAGTACACGCTTTGACAGGTGCTGTGTTTTTCTGCCGCTGTCCGCTTCGTAATCGCCGATGTCATCACACGCTCTTATGAGCAGCAGCAACAGCACAACGCACGGCAGACAACGCAGGAATATTCCGACGAAAGCCTCGCCGAAAACGGCAATAACAGCGGATATCACAGCAGACACCGCCAGATATATCGGCAGCATGGCTTTATTCAACAGATAAAGTATCAGTTTCATTTCTTCACAAACAGCTTGTACAGATTTGCTTTAAGCATTACGGGTGCGAGATTTATTCCCACCGTTTCGCTCAGCAGCTTCAGTTCATCATATGGTTTATCGTAATAGTGTTCCTTCTCCACCAGTGCCCTGCCCTGCTCGCGGGTGAGTCTGCCGCTGCGTACAAGCACGCTTATCTCCGGCAGGCAGTGAGGTCTGCCCTCGGCACACTCATAGATATAATGGGCGGCGTTGTGTATTCGGCAGTCATAGTGGTCATAATCCTGCTTTGGCGTCCAGCAGGTGTTTTCACGCAGGTAGCTTACGATACTGTCCTCGTCATAGTCATGATAGAGGAAATAGGACATAAATTCACGGAAATCGCCCTCGGGGATGCCGTCATAGAGCATCGCCTTTACATCCGCAAGAAGCTCCTTATCCATGCGGCTTTCAATGGAGGAGAGCAGTTCTGAATAAAGTGCGTTGATGTCCACTTCGTGTATGCTCTTAAGACCTGCTTCCACAAGAGGGGTAAACACATCGTCGCCATAATAGCGGAGCATCTGCTGCGGACTTCTGCCGTGGATGCAAAGTCCAGCGTTTATCTTGGTGGTATAGTTTATCATCGCAGCATAGCCGATATACGAGCAGGCTACACAGGGTGCGAGCCAGTGCTGCATGGAATATCTGTAAAAGCGGCTGAGCAGCTCCTGATCAAATGTTATGTACTCATGCTCGACGCCGAATTCCTGCACCAGCTTATCAACGTTTGCTCTTGCTTCATCGCTGAAAAAACCGTTGAGCATCGTAAAGGTCTTGACCTTAAGTCCGTAGCGGCGTGTAAGCTCATGCAGGACGAAAACACTGTCCTTGCCGCCTGAAATGCCCAGTGCGACATCATAATCATACCTGCCGCGGATGTTATCGATACGCTCCATGAACAGCTCTTCAAGGCGTTCACGGTCGTTCAGAGCGGCACTTATGCGGTCATAATTGCTGCAATAACAGCACACACCGTTTTCATCATATGTCATATGCTTTACGGTGCTGTCATTAAGGCAGCGTATGCATCCTTTCATATCAGAACTCCTTGATAAATACTGCGTAACGCTTCTCGTCGGATTCAACATCATCTTCAAAGCGGCGGAAGATGTCCTTCTGCTCGCACTGGAAGTGATACATCATGGTCTTGTAGCCCATGTCAAGCACATGCTTACAGCCGAGGTACAGCAGTGCCGTATAGACCTTATGCTTGCGGTACTCCGTCAGCACGGCACTGGTCTTGGAAACGAAACGGTCGCCATAGGGACTTTCATAGCCCATAACATAACCAACGGGTCTGCCCTCGTGATATGCAACATACATAACTAGCTCAAGACCCTTGGTCCAGCTTAGATACAGCTTATTGAAGTACTCCCGGGGGATATCGCAGTAAAGATAACTGCCGCGGAATGCCTCACAGGAGATATCGAAGATATCGTCAGCAAGAGCATATGCTTCCTCACCTGTGTAAAAACGGAAGGTGTAGCCCTCCTCCAGCTTCTGACGGTACAGTGCCTCTCCGGCGAGATACAGTGGGTTATTTATGTCTATATCCGCACTGCGGTAGGTATACAGCTCACGGTAGCCGATAGCACGGATGTTATCCACATAGTGCGGCGGATTGGTGCAGTCGGGAAACAGCTTCATATCGTATCGGCTGACAGCCCAGCGGTAGCTCATCCAGGAGCAGTAATTCACGGGACCCACAAGCTCATGATAGCCAAGTGACTTTGCACGCTCCTCCATCTGAGAAAAGAGAGAACGCACATCATCCACGTTATCGGTAAGCTCGGTAAATCCGAACAGGCACTGGTGGTCCTCCATCTTTTTATTGATAATGAGATGAGCCGAACAGCCGTTGACCGAGAATTTCTCGGAATAGTCGGCGAGGGCAAGTATTTCTTCTTCCATATCTTATTCCTTTTCTATATCCAGCAGGTCTATAAGACGTGCGGTATTGACAGCAAGCTGATCGGTAAAGCCCAGAGAAAGGCGTTTATCGGCAAGACGGAGCATGGACAGCTTGTTAACGGCGTATTCGAGGACGCTGAAACGCATCACACGGCGGTATTGCTCATCAGAGAGGGTCACGCCTGTTCCCTTTGCAAGCTGTGAACGCTGATGCTCCATTGCGGACAGCACCTCGTCATCAGACAGATGATGCATCACAGACGCAAGAAGCTCCACAAGATCGTGTTCGGGGTTCTGATAGCAGGCAAGCTCCCAGTCGAAAACACGGATATCATCACCGTTACAGCTTATGTTGCGAATGGTGTAGTCATTATGCGTAAGCGTGCGGTGGAAAAGTATCTCCGCATGATGTTTATGTATGCTGCGGATAAAATCCACAAGAAGCACGGTCTTGTCCTCACCGAAAAGGCGGCTGCTATCATCAAGGCTCTGAAGCATCTTCTTCAGACTGTAACGGATGGATCTGTAATCTGATGAAGTGTAGCGGTTGACGCACAGTTCCTTTGCAGACGTTTCATCACCGTAATAACGGACATGGAATTCAGTGATGATATCGATGAGGCGGTGAAGCTCAGATACGGGCGGCTGTGTACAGGGCAGTTCTTCCATCGCAAGGAAGCAGGCGTTGCTGACAGGATGCACATACGAGCCGATGATATCGGGCAGATATGTACGCAGTGAAGCATCAAGACCGCTGTACAGTATGCTCTCCCTTACAGAGCTGCGGTTGTAGCCGAGTATCTTATGGCACATCACAAGACGCAGAAACAGCCACACATCGCCGTCGCACAGCAGACGTATTCCGTTGATGATTATCTTGACGGATTTACGTTTGCCGATAAAGCGGCGTTCACTGCCGTCTTTTAATCTGACGTGGCAGCCGAATACTCCCGAGCGTGCGGACGCTACCCTGTTGGAAACGCCGCTCTCCTCTCCCAGCGAAACACACGAAAGCTCACGCACGGGGCTGCCGAAAATCTTTTCGATTGCATGACGTATCTTCATTAAGTCAAATTTTTCCTTTACAGCATTTTAGTTACTGCTTTATTATATATCATATCGACAGAAAAGTAAAGAGAAAACGCGAAAACAATGTTACAACGAACAAAAATCCCCGCACTGCTACGAACGCAGGCGGGAATCATGACATTAAGATGGGGTTATCAGAAGGCATCACATAAGAGGAAAAGAGGCATCCTTGCCGAGATGTGCGTTGATCTTTGTGTAATAATCGGTTACGGAGGAATCGGCATAACTACGTGCATCGATCTCGCACCACTGGAAGTAATACGACATAGCATCCTCACCTGCACTTATGTAATCAGAGAATTCATTGTTATAATGCTTCACGTTGTAGAACATCAGAAGCTCCTTATACTCGTCATCTACGCTGTTGTATACATCGCACAGGATGTGCTGATACCTCTGATAAGCGTTTTTTAGTGCGACGAATGGAAAAACAAACAAAAAAGACCTCAACGCAATATCAGGCACTGCGTTGAGGTCTTTAAATGCTAGTAATATAATACCGCTTAATATATGGTTACACAAAACTACTGAGAAAACAAAAAACCGGATCAATAACGATCCGGCTTAAGTTGGTTGCGGGAGCAGGATTTGAACCTACGACCTTCGGGTTATGAGCCCGACGAGCTACCGAGCTGCTCCATCCCGCGATATCTGTATCATCAGTTTTCCCTGACGACTTAATTATTATACCACAACGATATTGATTTGTCAATAGTAAATTTAAAAAAATATATATTTTTTCATTTAATATGTGTTTACACGTTCAACTATTGTCGATTATCTCTATAAGTTTTTTGGGATTTGTTAATAATATATACATTTTTAACAAAATTTTGTGCAAAAAGATAATCAAAAAAAAGCGGAAACTGTTGAATAATTAATATTTATGTGATATAATTGTTATCAGAGTAATAGGCTTATGTCCATTATTATATATAAGGAGGCGTATTTTTTTGAACGCCCTGATTCATTTCGACGTTGCAGCGGTCTTTATCCTTGCTATCATCCTGTTTACGACGATCTACAGAAAGATGAGCAAGGGTGCGGCTAACCGTATCTTCATGCTCATGATATGTGCTGCCATGCTTGCGGCGGCATTTGAAATGTCTATTATTTTCATGTATGCGGCAGGATGTACTTCAAATATCGCATTCACTATCGTGAAATCGTGCTACATGATAGCCCATAACACCGCTTCCCCCATATACTTCATGTACATCATCAGTCTTGCAAAGACCTGGCATAAGATCAAGGACAACGTTGTCATGACTACGATTCTGATAATCCCGTATGTCATACTTATCGTATGCATTATCCTGAACATCTTTACAGGATTTGTGTTCGAATATGTCAACGCTGAATATGTAACAAACAACATCTGGATAATTTATACCTGTGCTGCTCTTTACATATTCAGTGCGATGGTATATCTCATCATCCGCCGCAGGCTGTTCAAGCGTCATCAGGTACTTGCACTGGCTTCAATGGTGCCGCTGTCCATTGCTGCTGTGCTGGTCAAGTATTTCTACCCGAATTCTCTTGTGGAGATATTCTCAAACGCTGTCGGTATTATGGTCATCTCTATGGTCATCCAGCGTCCCGAGGAGGTCATCGATTCCTTTACGCAGCTCAAGAAATACTCGGCTTATGCCGACGATATGAAGAAGAACTTCTTTAACAAGAACCATATCACGGTCATCCTTGTCAATATCGCAAACTACCCTTCCCTGCACAACATCCTTGGATACGATGACACCAATCTCCTGCTCAGAAGGCTTGCCGACAAGATAAACGATGCAAATGAACGTGTCAAGGCACACGCTGACCTTTACTATCTCGACAGAGGCCGCTTCCGCATCGTTATCAACAGCTTCAACAAGCTCAAGGTCTATCCTATGGCGAGTGCAGTGGCAAAGCTGTTCCAGGAAAAAGTCACAACCAACAAGATCGATATCAATCTCGACAGCTATGTCTGCGTTGCACGCTGCCCTGAGGATATCCCCGATTTCAAGGCTCTTATCGCTTTCGGCACGGATTTCCACGAGAAGATGTCCAACTACGAAGGCGTTCCCGTATATGCTGAGGAGATATTCAAGCAAAAGGACTTCAGCATGAACAACGAGATCAATGCGATAATCGACCGTGCCCTGACGCAGAACAACCTCAGAGTGTACTACCAGCCGATATATTCCGTTGAGGAACAGCGTTTCACCTCTGCTGAGGCTCTGCTCCGCCTTATCGATGACGTATATGGCTTTGTACCGCCTGATATATTCATTACAGCCGCCGAAAAGAGCGGTGCTATCCACAAGATAGGCAGCTTTGTACTGAACGAAGTATGCCGCTTCATTTCAAGCGACGACTACAAGCAGCTCGGTCTGGATTACATCGAGATCAATCTCTCCGTTGCCCAGTGCATGAGGAGCGGTCTTGCGGACGAGATACTTTCTACGCTGGACAAGTATGGCGTAACGCCTGATCAGATCAATCTGGAGATCACAGAAACTGCTGCAAGCTACAAGCAGAACACCATGGCAGAGAACCTCGCAAAGCTCAGTAACGCTGGTATCAGCTTCTCGCTGGACGACTTCGGCACTGGTTACTCGAACATCGACCGAGTGGCTTCCCTGCCCCTGAAGATAGTAAAGCTCGACCGCACCTTCGTAAACAACAACGAACAGCCGAAGATCGGGGTTTTCGTGGAGAACTTCATCAGAATGTTCAAGGACATGGATATGGAGATCGTCGTGGAAGGCATCGAAACTGAGCAGATGGTACAGCGGTTCTCTGAACTCGAATGTGATTTCATTCAGGGCTATTACTACTCGAAGCCTATCCCCGAAAAGGATTTCGTGGAATTCATCATGAAGAACAAAACTGCATAAGCATTACGGCATCGCTTCGGCGGTGCCGTTAAGTTTATACACTACAAAAGGACCCGATGATCTGTCGGGTCCTTTTTTGTGTTACCGTTTTATCAGAACAGCTCCTTGGCAAGCCATACGTAAGCGGTGTCGAGTGCCTCGTAGAGATTTGCCATCTCGCCCTTTCTCATCTTGGAGAAATCAACGGGGTCTGTTCCTGTGGGTACGAGCTGTACCATTACCTTTGTGGGGATATCTACATCCTGGAACTTCTCGCTCTCACGGATAGTCAGCTTGGTAACGAACTTATCGCCCATGCTGCCGTAGTACATCTCGTTGCCCTTGCGTACAAGCGGGAAGCCTCTGTAATAGAAAAAGTTGTTTTCAGCCATGTGAATACCTCCGTATATATTTGTATTCGAAGCGATGCTTCGTGGGAATAAGTTACCAGTTGAGCTGCAGCTCGCCGCCGTTCAGCAGTGCGTCGATATTGTCAAGCAGACGCTCGGTGTATATCTGGCGTACCTTGAACAGCACCTTGCCGTTGCAGCGGACGATGCACTTGCGGTCCTCAGGAGACTGGTAGAACTCCAGCAGGTCGCTTTCGGTGCGGTAGACCTCGTGATACTCGTCACGGTACTCGAACTTCACCGAGATATATGGCTCGTAATCGCCGTCGGTGAGATACAGCTCATCGCCGACTGCGGATATGAGCTGCTGATAGAGCTGACGGAACTTGTCGCCGTTGAGCTCAGTGCCGTCGATGGTGAAGCTGTTCTGCTTTGCATCGCCTGTGACAGTAAACACATACTCCCTGTCGGGTGTCGTGATGGTCAGCTTATCAATGGTGTAGATATAGGGCGATACGGGACGGCGTGACACGATATCCTCAAGGCTGGTGGTGTACCAGGGAGCCGCTTCCTTTGTGAAAGCATAGATGCCGCTGTTGCCCTCAAGTCTGCCGTAATAGCCGACAACAGAGGTCAGTGTGGGTGTCGTATCACTCTCGGTCTCGACGGTGGTGATGATCTCGTTGCCGAGATACAGCACGTTACGCTTGCCGCCGTACTTAAATGTTACTGTACAGTAAGGATCGTCAAGACCCGTCTTTGCAAGCAGCTCGTCGTCAGCCTCGATGGCTACGCAGGAGCTTGCGGAAAGTCCGTAAAGTCCGTAGCAGTAGGTCTGACCCTTGGTGGAATCGACCTCAGCCACAACGGGACTTGTAACACGGTGGGAATTGAACGTGGTGATGACGGAATTGATATCCTCCGCCTCTTCCTGAATATCGAACATATATGCTATCTCGATAGGTGTATCGAAGTCCTTGCGTTCCACTACCATGTAGTCAAGCTCCTTGGGCTGCTCGGCGTTGTAGCCGTCAGTGAAGGTAAGCGAAACATAGGTGGTGACAGGCTGGTACACGTTGTCTACGCTGTACGCACTCACCTGATAAACATCGTTGCTGCCATCCTTGCGGCAATAAACGAAATTCGTGGAAGCGGGGTTCTCGATGCCGAAGAGCAGCTTTTCGGATGTACCGTCGGAAAAGGCGATATCAGCCGACGCAAGCGGGTCAGCAAGACCGTACTTTGCGAGGTCTTCAGCGTTCTCCTCGACCAGCTTGTTCGCAGAAAGACCTGCCATGCGGTTCATAAATGCCGCAAGGGAGGTGTCATTTGGGATAAGCTCCAGCATTTCGGGGCTTCTCCAGTAATACTCGTCTGTGGTGGTGACATTACCCTCACTGTCAGTGGAGGAAACAGCCCGCACATCCCTGTTGAAGGTGTAGCTGCCGTCCTTGTTGGTGATGGTGAGCGTAGTTATCTCAGTGCCGCTCTTTGCAGTGAGCTGAACGGTCTCTGACACGGCGGAGGATGCCTCAGACGTTACATCGGAGGATGTGTCGTCCTGCTGCGGCTCTGTCATCAGAAGCACCAGAAGCACTATGCAGAGTACCAGAAGCACTGCCGCTGCGATGATGATGGTCTTTGTATTCTTTGAAAGCTTTGCCATTATCTGTGCCTCCTGCGTACCCAGATAACGATACCGAGCACGATAACGATAACGGGAATAACGATACACAGCACGACAGCCAGTGCGTTCGCAGTTCCTGCGGTCATATCAAATGCGGTTACTGCAAAGGACTTGGGCGTGATGGTGATGCCCTCCTCCCTGCCGCAGATGTTGTTGAACATATTGACAAGGAAGGTGCCGTTATTGGAGTTTGCGTATTCCATGAAATAAGAATAAGCCAGCATATCGGAGCCGAATACGGCAAGTCTGCTTACCTCCTGAGAGGTGCTGTGAACTCTGTAAGCAACGACAGCGTCGTTGAAGATGCCCTGCTCTGCCTCATCAAGGGTGAAGCCCTCGTCGGCATCCAGAGGATACAGGAACGCATTGTCGTAGCTCTGCATGATTATCTCCTGCTCAACGTTGCCCTTGGTGCCGCCCTCCCATATCTGGATGACGGGACGGATATCCATACCGTAGGTGTAAAGTCCGTTGCCGTAGGTGGTGCCTGCGTAATTGGTATCAAGAATGTTCTGATAGTGTGCGTACAAACCCATGGTGGAGCTCATGAGGTAATTGCTGTCGGTCTGGCCGATGACGGAATTGCCGACGGACATACCCCAGTCGTTAAGGAACGCCTCGATGTTGGGGGTCTCGGGCTGACGTGCAGACGCGAAATAAACAACGTTCTTGCCGAACTTGCCGCCGTTATCAAGGAACTTATCAAGCTTAGTGAGATTGTCGTTGTCAACGTCCATTGTGGGAGCGAACATAACGACAAAATCAAAGCTGGGGTCGATCTCATCCACCTGCATGAGGTTGATGGTAGCGACATCGTAACCGTTCTTCTTCAGAAGATCGGAGAGTGCTGTGCTGTCGACCTCGCCGTAGCCCTCCGTGAAAGCTACTCTCACAAGATCGTCATTTGCAGCGTACATCATTGCGGAAACAGCTTCCTGCTCGATGTTGGAGTAGATATAATCGCCCTCGTTGAAGCTGCCGCCGGAATAATATGCGGCATAGTAAGCGTTGTAGTACGCTTCCTGATCTACGGTGACGTAATCTGTTGCGGTTATGATGCGGTGTCTGTTCATATCGGGACACTCAACGACGATGTTGTTTGCTGCGATAGTTTCGCCGAGTGCGGTGAACTTAGATGAGAAGTTGGGGTTCTGGTCAAGCACGATGTAATCGATGGAGATATGCTCGCTCGCAA
The DNA here is from genome assembly GCA_045606085.1 of Oscillospiraceae bacterium. GTDB lineage: Bacteria > Bacillota > Clostridia > Oscillospirales > Ruminococcaceae > CAG-115. Next base: position 31,410 of record JAZURJ010000051.1, on the reverse strand, counting down.
GCTCCAGCTTCTTCAGAATCTCGTTTACCTGCTTGTATACAGTGCCCTGTGCCTCGAAATCGGATTCGGAGTTTACAACTGTGATGATGACATCATGGTCAAGCTCCTTAACGAAATGCTCGGTCTTTTCATCGATGGTGTACATTCCGCCTGCTGTGAGGTCAGCTGTGGTGTCAAAGCGGTCGGAGATAAGTCCGACGATGACGTTGACAAGGATGATAACGCCGATGAACACGATAGTCAGTACAACAGAGAGAGTGCCGTGCTTGAAGTTGCGGATGTTGAACTTCTTTGCGGGCTTCTCCTGCTTTTCAGCCTTTTTCTCCTCCTCAGCGGCAACAACTGCCTCGAGATCGGGTGCACCGACTACGTTTTCCTGCTCAGCGGCTGTAAGCTCGTTCTTTTCAAGCTGCTTTTCGTTTGTGTTTTTCTTGCTCATTGCTGTGCCTCCTTTCTCAGCTCCAGCGGCGGCGTTCAAGAACACGCACCGTCAGGAAGTTGAAGAGTACAACGAGGCTCAGGAAGAACACGATGTTCTTCAGACTGAAGATGCCGTAGGTGAACTCCTGATACTTGTAGAATACCGAGAGGGACAGGATAAGCTCCTGCAGCCACTCAACGGGGACGTAATTCGCAAGCACGTCGAACAGGCACAGTGCGATGTTCACGCCGATGCTGCCGATAGCTGCGATCATCTGGTTTTCTGTAAGGCTGGAGATGAAAATGCCTGCGGAGATATACACGGCACCCATCAGCGAGATGCCGACGAGATTGCCGAATACAGACGCCCAGCCGAAGGTAGCTTCGATGCCTGTCTGCGAGGCTGTGTCAGCAACTGCACCGGAAAGGAACAGTGCATACACCAGCAGCACTGCAACGCCCAGCAGGAAGATGAGGAACGCTGCAAGGAACTTTCCGAAAACAAGTCCGAAAAGGCTGATGGGAGATGTAAGGGTGAGCTGGTCGGTCTTCTGACGTTTGTCATCCGCCATTGTCCTCATGGTGAGCACGGGAATGAGTATCATCATGATGAAGAACATCCACAGGAAGGTGCTTCCCATATCGGAGGAGCCTGCGGTAAGGCAGGTCATCCACAGGAAAAGTCCCGAGAATGCATAGAACACGGCAAGGAAAACATATCCCAGCGGTGAAGTGAAATAGGATGCGAATTCACGCTTTAATATCGCTGTCATCTGCCTGCACCTCCGTTCTCAACATTGCCATAGAAGTCGCCTGTGGTGAGCTTCAGGAATATCTCCTCCAGAGTAAGCTCGGAGGAACGCATCAGCAGGATGGGGTAGCTTCTTTCAGCCATGCGTTTGAATACCTCACGGCGGATATCCACGCCCTCCTTAGCGTTGAGAGAGAACTCTGTCACGGTCTTGTCGATGGTGCGGTTGATGTGTACCTCCACCATGTCAGGGATACCCTTCAGAAGGCTCTGAACCTCCTTTGCAGGTCCCTCAACCTGCAGGATCAGCTTGTGATCTGCGGAAAGATCATGAGAAAGGTTCTCGGTGGTGTCGTTTGCAACAAGTCTGCCCTTGTCGATAACTACGATGCGGTCGCAGACTGCCTGCACCTCGGACAGGATGTGCGAGGACAGGATAACTGTGTGGTTCTTGCCCAGCTTCTTGATGAGCGTTCTTATCTCAATGATCTGCTTGGGGTCAAGACCAACTGTCGGCTCGTCAAGGATGAGTACCTTGGGATTGCCTACAAGTGCCTGTGCAAGTCCTACACGCTGCTTGTAGCCCTTGGAGAGGTTGCGGATGACACGGTTCTTAACGTCCGTTATCTTTACAAGTCCGCATATCTCTGCGAGGTGAGAGCGTCTGGGCAGCCTGCACTTCTTGAGATCGTACACGAAGTTCAGATACTCCATGACGGTCATATCAAGATACAGCGGCGGAAGCTCGGGCAGATAGCCGATGTCCTTCTTGGCAGTTACGGGATCCTCCAGGATGTCAACACCGTTTATAAGTGCCTGTCCCCCTGTGGAGGAGAGGTAACCCGTAAGGATGTTCATCGTGGTGGATTTGCCTGCACCGTTAGGACCGAGGAAGCCGAGTATCTCGCTTTCATTGGCGGTGAAGCTGATGTTATCAACAGCAAGCTTACTGCCATAGTTTTTCGTAAGATTTTTTACTTCGATCATATAGCCTCCGAATTAAGTAAGGATAAATACCATTAAAAGTATAATACCCACAAGTGATAGTCATGTGAATTATCTATGAAAATCAGACATTTGCAGCTTCAAGAAGCTCAATGCCCTTCTTAATTCGTGCGATAGTTTCGTCCTTGCCGAGGATAACGGCAAGCTCGACACCGCCGCCCGGTGTGAGCAGCTTACCGCTGACAGCTACACGCAGCGGCCACAGCATAAAGCCGTTCTTCACGCCCTCTCTCTCGATGAGAGCGAACAGTGCATCGTGAACTGTATCGTGGTCGAACGCTGTAAGTCCCTCCAGCACGGGGAGAATCTTCTTGAGTGCCTCCAGTGCGGTGGCGGGGTTGGTCTTCATCTTCTTGCTGGTGTACAGCTCGAGGTCGTATGCGGGAAGCTCGTCGATGAAGTCAACCTGTGCGGGGATGTCTGTAAACAGCTCTGCTCTGGGCTGGAGGGTTGTGCACAGCAGCTTCAGATCGATATCCTCACGCTTGCAGGTCTGGCGGATATAGGGAGCGGCGTACTCCATGAACTGCTCGATGGGCAGTGCACGTACGTACTGTGCGTTGATCGCCTTCAGCTTCAGACCGTCAAAGATCGCAGGGGATTTGGAGATGCCGCTGAGGTCGAATGCCTCGATCATCTCGTCCAGTGTGAATATCTCCTGCTCGCCCTTGGGTGCCCAGCCGAGGAGCAGGATGTAGTTGAGGATAGCCTCTGTGAGGTAGCCCTTGTCGATGAGGTCCTGGAAGGATGCGTCGCCGTCACGCTTTGCGAGCTTGTGCTGTGCGTCCTTCATGATGTGCTCAACATGGATATACACGGGAGGCTTCCAGCCGAATGCCTCGTACAGGAGATTGTACTTGGGTGTGGAGGAGAGGTACTCGTTACCTCTTACAACGTGGGTGATCTCCATTGTGTGATCGTCCACGACGTTTGCGAAATTATATGTGGGCATACCGTCCGACTTCAGCAGTACCTGATCGTCGAGGTCAACGTTCTCCACGGTGATATCACCGTAGATCTCATCGTTGAAGGTTGTAGTGCCCTCGGTGGGTATCTTCTGACGGATAACGCATACAGCACCCTCTGCACGCTTCTTTTCTGCCTCCTCACGGGAGAGGTCGCGGCAGGCACAGCGGTTTGCGGATGCAAGGCCGTTGGGCTTGGTGTCATCGTCATCGTCGGTCTTGTCGCAGAAGCAGTAGTATGCGTGGCCTGTTTCAACAAGCTTTTCAGCGTACTCTCTGAACATTCCCATACGCTCGCTCTGGACATAGGGACCGTAATCGCCGCCCACATCGGGACCCTCGTCCCAGTTGAGGCCGCAGGTACGCAGTGTCTTGTAGATAACGTCTGTTGCACCCTCTACGTAACGCTCACGGTCTGTGTCCTCGATACGCAGGATGAAGGTGCCCTTATGCTTCTTTGCGATAAGGTAGGTATATAACGCCGTTCTGAGGTTACCAATGTGCATGTAACCTGTGGGTGACGGTGCAAATCTGGTTCTGACTGTTGCCATTTCACTTAGTCCTTTCGTTTTAATAAACGCAGCTTTTTCAGCTGAGTGCCGCCTGCTTATCCGCTGCTATCTGTGCCTTTAGCTCATCAAGTGATGCAAACTTGCGTTCGGGGCGGAGATAGCTTACCAGTGATACCGATACTTTTTCGCCGTAAAGGTCGCCGTCAAAGCCGATGATGTGTGTTTCCATCACGGCTCCGCTGCCATCCCTACGCTGCTCCACAGTCGGCTTTATGCCGATGTTCGTGATGCTGCGGTAGTTTTTGCCGTCAAGGGAAACAAAGCTCTTGTAGACGCCGTACTTCGGGATGATATTTGTATCGGGGATGATCTGGTTTATCGTCGGGAAGCTGAGAGTGTGACCTATCTTGTTGCCGTGCACGACGGGTAATCTGTACCACAGATCGTAGCCCAGCAGCTTGTTCGCTTCCTCGACCTTTCCGTTACGGATCAGCTCACGGATATATGTGGAGCTTATCGGTACGCCCTCATGGCAGATATCCTGAACGACCTCTACCCTGATGCCGTATTTTGCTCCTATCTCCTTAAGAAGCTCGGGAGAGCCGCTGCCGCCTTTACCGAAGCGGAAGCTCCTGCCGCAGCAGGCAAAGCCTGCATTCAGCTTCTTCACCAGTATCTCACGGATGAAATCCTCGGCGGGATAGCCGCAGACCTCCGCGAAATCGGGTGCGTAGAGATACTTCACGCCCACTCTCTGCATCAGCTCACACTTGTTCTCGAAGGAGATGATATCCTCGGGCTGCATGAACTTGGGCAGCGTGGTGTCGCAGTTGAAGGTGAACACGGCGGGACTCATTCCCTGCTGGGACAACGCCGCAGTGATAACACCTATATGACCGAGATGCAGCCCGTCAAAATATCCGAGAGCCACAGCGGTCTTTTCCGACGGTACATCGGTACCGTATGTTATGTTTATCAATTCCATACCACCATTTCAGTGATCTATTCGATGGAGAACCTTTTGACGGAAACAAGCTCGTCCTCGGCATTTACCTTTGCAAGTCCCACGAAGCTGCCGCCTGCATGGATACGGCAGAGCTGCTCCGTTTCGGGGCGATGCGAAAGTCTTGCCGCATCAAGGCGGACACCGTTGAGGAACAGCCGCTGCTGTACCTCGTCAAGCGGAAGCTCGGGCAGGACGGAGAACACGTCCTCCGTCGGCAGGAGCCAGCTTTGCAGCGTCTGCTCGTCAGCTTCACGTACTTCCTCAATGGTCTTACACTGTGAGAGCGTAAAGCCGCAGGCACGTGTCCTGCAAAGTGCGGTCATCACCGCACCCGTGCCGAGTGCCTGTCCGATATCGTGGATGAGCGTACGGATATATGTTCCTGAAGAACAATCAACATCGATCACGCCGTCCGTTCCGTCAAATTCTATTACTTCAAGGCGGGATATCGTTATGGGGCGTGGTTCACGCTCCACCTCTATTCCCTGCCGTGCAAGGTCACACAGCTTCTGTCCGTTGATCTTAAGGGCACTGTACATCGGAGGAATCTGCATTATATCCCCACGGAACCTCTCCAGAACGGAGGAAAGCTCCTCAGAGGACACGGTGCGGTCAGATACGGTCTGTACCGCTCCCCAGATATCCTGAGTATCGGATGTAAGTCCCAGACGGAATGAGGCACGGTAGCTTTTATCGGTATCGGGAATGATATCGACAGCCTTGGTGGCTCCGCCCACGAATACAGGCAGAACGCCCGTTGCCATGGGATCCAGAGTGCCGCCGTGTCCCACCTTCTTCGTCCTGAAGCAGCGACGCATTATCGCCACAACGTCGAAGGACGTGTGCTCCTGCGGTTTGTTTATACAGATTATTCCTATCATATGATGCCTGCCTGTTTCAGAGCGTCACAGGATGCTGCCACTATCTGCTCGACGGCTTCGTCAAAAGAGCAGGTGAAAGAACAGCCTGCGGCACGGGAATGTCCGCCGCCGCCGAAACGCTGAGCGATCTCAGCGACATTGATACGCTCGCTGGAACGCAGCGACGCTTTGAACACGCCGCCCTTCTTCTCCTTCATGGAGATGCCGATGTCAACGCCCTCTATCTGGCGAGGAAGTGCAGCCATCGCTCCGACGTCGTCGCTGTCGATATCGGGTATGTTTGCGATGGTATCCTGCATTACGGTCACCATTGCCACGTGACCGTCTGCGAAATAACGCAGATTATTCATGACATTCTGCTCAAGGAGCAGCCTGCCCTGGGTCTTAAGCTCGAACATGGCGTAATTGATGGGTGCGATCTCTGCACCGCATTCCATCAGCTTTGCTGCCACGATGTGAGTGGCGGGCTTTGTGTTGCTGAACTTGAAGCAGCCTGTATCCGTAGCAACGCCTGTGTAAAGGCAGTTTGCGATGATCCTGTCAATATCTGTGCCGAGGGCGAGAAGCACCTCGTACATAAGCTCGCAGGCGGAGGCGTAGTGCTCTCTCAGCAGCAGACGCTCTGCGTAATGTGTGTTGGATACATGATGATCGATGCAGAGCTCTGCCATGTCGCCGATGTCCTTCATGTCGCCAAGCAGCTTGGAATCAGCCACATCCACCGTTACGATGGTCTTATGCCGGAATTCCTGCTCCTGCACGCCCTCTCTCATGTAATCGAACCTGTGAGGTATCTCATCAGGGCAGACAGCCTTTGCCCTCTTGCCCATCCTCTGAAGTGCACAGCAAAGGGAATATCCGCAGCCCAGCGTGTCACCGTCAGGGCTTGCGTGCATGAGGATAAGGTAATCGTCGTGGGATCTCAGAAACTCGGCGGCTTCATTAATCTCGATCTTCATCCTCTGCCTCCTCTGCAACTTCGTCATCGTTCTGAACGGGCTTCGGGAGCTTTGCGATTATCTCCTCGATGTGAGCAGCGTACTCAAGGGAGTTATCCTCCTTGAATATCAGCTCGGGTATCTTGCGTACACGAATCTTGCCCGCAATACACTTCTTGAAATAGCCCGATGCTGCTGTCATGCCCTCCACTGCCTTGTGCGTCCTTCCCGCACCGCCGAGGCACGCAATATGCACCGTGCAGTAGGAAAGATCGTTGGTCACCTCGCAGTGGGTAACAGTTACGAAATTCTTTGAAACGCGGGGATCCTTCACGCCTGCTACCGCTGCGGAGATCTCACGCTTGATGTCTTCGTTAAGACGCTTGATATTAAAGTTAGCCATACATGACCTCCTTTACTCTGACGGCTGCTGTACCGCAAATGCACGGCACAGTGCCGATGAAAATGCCGATGGGGATGTGCTGCGGGGAGCTATCAATCTCTGTACTCTTCAACAACATATGCTTCGAAGATGTCGCCTTCCTTGATGTCGGTGAACTTCTCGAGGCTCACACCACACTCGTAGCCTGCGGATACTTCCTTGACGGAATCCTTGAAACGCTGCAGACCTGCGATGTGATCGTCGCCCACGATGATACCGTCACGTACGATACGTACCTGACCATTACGAGCCACCTTACCCTCAAGAACGTAGGAACCTGCTACGATACCAACGTTACTGAGCTTGAACACCTGACGTACCTCAACTCTGCCGAGTTCCACTTCACGGAACTTGGGAGCGAGCATACCCTTCATAGCGGTGGTGATATCCTCGATCGCATCGTAGATGACACGGTACAGGCGAATCTCAACGCCGTCACGCTTCGCGTTCTCTGCTGCGGAGGGGTGAGGTCTTACGTTGAAGCCTACGATGATGGCACCGGAAGCCATAGCGAGCATTACGTCGCTCTCGCTTACAGCACCTACCGCACCATGGATGACACGTACACGTACTTCTTCGTTGGTGATCTTCTCAAGGGACTGTCTTACTGCCTCAACGGAGCCCTGAACGTCAGCCTTGACGATGATGGGCAGCTCCTTGACGGTGCCGCTCTCAATGGAGGAGAACAGGTTGTCAAGAGTAACCTTCTGGTATGCCTTGAACTGCTCTTCCTTGGCGTCATGCTTACGCTTCTCTACCAGCTCACGTGCCAGCTTCTCGTCCTCTACCGCTGCGAAGGTATCGCCTGCGGAGGGAACCTCTGCAAGACCCATGATCTCAACGGGAACGGAGGGACCTGCTTCCTTTACTGTTCTGCCCTGATCGTCACGCATTACACGGACACGACCTACTGCTGTACCTGCAATGATGACATCACCTGTACGCAGTGTACCGTTCTGTACGAGTACAGTCGCAATAGGACCTCTGTTCTTGTCAAGGCGAGCCTCGATAACGGCACCCTTTGCAAGTCTGTTGGGGTTAGCCTTGAGCTCAAGAACGTCAGCCACAAGACCTACCATCTCAAGCAGTGTATCCATACCGTAGCCGGTCTTTGCGGATACGGGAACGCAGATAACATCGCCGCCCCAGTCCTCACATACCAGCTCGTACTTGGTGAGTTCTTCCTTTACACGATCGGGATTTGCTGTTTCCTTATCCATCTTGTTGATCGCAACGATGATGGATACACCTGCAGCCTTCGCATGGTTGATAGCCTCAACGGTCTGCGGCATGATACCGTCGTCCGCTGCTACTACAAGAATAGCGATATCTGTGAGGTTTGCACCTCTTGCTCTCATTGTTGTGAACGCTTCATGTCCGGGGGTATCAAGGAAGGTGATCTCTCTGTCGTCAAGAGCTACCTTGTATGCACCGATGTGCTGTGTGATACCGCCTGCCTCTGTGGAGGTAACGGACGCATTTCTGATGTAGTCCAGAATGGATGTCTTACCGTGGTCTACGTGACCCATTACTACAACTACGGGACTTCTGGGCACAAGGTTCTCGGCTGTGTCCTCGATCTCCTCGAACAGACGCTCCTCGATAGTCACCACGACTTCCTTCTCTACCTTTGCACCGAGTTCTTCGGCTACGATGCAGGCTGTATCGAAATCAATGGTCTCGTTGAGGTTAGCCATAACGCCCAGCAGGAACAGCTTCTTGATGACCTCGGTAGCTGTTACCTTCAGACGTGTTGCAAGCTCGGACACAACGATCTCATCGGGAATCTGTACCTTGAGCTGCTGCTTTCTTGCACGCTCAAGCTCAAGACGCTTGAGCTTCTGTGCCTCGGTCTCACGCTTGTTGTTATAGCCGCCCTTGTTCTTGTTCTGGGACTTCTGGTTTATCTTCTGCTTACGCTGGAAGTTGTCGCTTGCATGGCGGGATGCGGGAGCGATGTTCTCATAACGCTCGTTATACTTGTCAAGCTCAACATAGGAGCCTCTTGTATCCACCATCTTTGTTACCTGCTCGCCACGCTGTACAGCCTCGCCCTTCTGCTTCTGCATGGTGGGAGGTGTGTTGACCTTGATCTTGGAAGAATCGATCGCAGGCACATTGGGAGCGGGCTTGGGTGCAGGCTGAGCCGCAGCGGGTCTGTTGCGGTCGTTGTTTCTGTTGTCACGGTTAAAGCCGTTCTGACGGTCGCCGTTTCTGTTATCACGGTTATCGCGGTTGAACTGGGGACGGTCGCCGCTCCTGTTGTCGCGGTTATCGCGGTTGAACTGGGGACGGTCGCCGTTTCTGTTGTCACGGTTGTCACGGTTGAACTGAGGACGTTCGCCGTTCTGACGGTTGTCGGGACGACGTTCTCTGTTGTCCTGACGGGGTGCTCTGTCAGCAGGCTTAGCCTCGGGCTTCTTCTCCTCTGCTGCGGGAGCTGCTTCCTTCTTCACCTCAGGCTTAGGCTCGGGCTTCTTTTCCTCGACCTTAGGCTCAGGCTTTACCTCGGGCTTCTTTTCTTCGACCTTGGACTCGGGCTTAGGTTCTGCCTTAACCTCAGGCTTCTTTTCTTCTGCCTTCTTCTCAGCAGGCTTCTTCTCCTCTGCCTTTACTTCGGCAGCAGGCTCCTCAGCCTTGGGAGCTGCCTTCTTCCTGGCAGGCTTCTTTTCTTCTGCAGCAGGCTTTTCGGTCTTGATAGCCGCTGTCTTTGCAAAGTAATCATTGAAGTCATTCACCTCGTGCTTGCGGGAATACTTCTCGAGCACGTAGCTGATCTCCTCAGGTGTGAGTGCTGTCTGAGCCTTCTTGGGCGTGCCACCGAAAGCCTTGTCAAGCAGCTCGATTATCTCGCCGCGATCTGCACCCATATCCTTTGCGATATCCTGAACACGATATTTATTGTTTGTTGGCAATGTAAAAATCCTCCAATACTAGTTTGTTCAAATCAGATCATATGTTTTTCTTTATGGAGCCGTAAAGTCCCTTGTCAAGGATGAGGAAAACTCCGACACGCTTGCCGAGCATCTCCTTTGCTTCGTCCATGGTGAACGGTACGGTGAGTATCTCACAGCAGTATTTCTCCGCAGCGAAGCGTACTTCCTTTTCCGTTTTGGGCGATACATCCGATGCGAGCAGCAGACCTGCCGCCTTTGACTTAGGTGACGCCAGTTCCTCCACCACAGCGTCGAAGCCCATTACGAGCATTCCGCCGCGTCGGCAAAGTCCGAGCGTCGATAATATCTTATTTATCGGAACTCAGCTCCTTTTCTATGGTATCGTATATCTCTTCGGGAACAGCACATTTCAGTGCACGGCCGAGCTTTCCAGCCTTGCGTACCAGTGCGGCACACCCGGCGTCACGGCAGATATAGGCACCACGTCCCGACTTTTTGCCCGTAGGGTCAAGGGATATCTCCCCTTCCTTACTGCGTACTATCCTGACTGCACCCTTCTTGCCGATCATCTCTCCGCAGCCTAAGCATTTACGCAGAGGAACATGCTTTTCCTGCATACGTTTCTCTCCTTATTATTCCTCGGTCTGAGCAACAGGCTCTTCCTCAGGCTCGGGAACCTCGATGACCTCGAGATCCTCGGGAGTGACCTTGCTCTCAGCCTTGATGTCTATCTTGAAACCTGTCAGCTTGGCAGCGAGCCATGCGTTCTGACCCTTGTTACCGATAGCGAGCGAAAGCTGATTATCGGGAACGATAGCCTTGCAGGCACGTACACGGGGATCGTTGATAACGACGCGGCTCACCTCGGCGGGCTTCAGAGCCTGCTTGATGAACTCCTCGGGATCCTCGCTGTACAGAACGACGTCGATCTTCTCGCCCTTGAGCTCCTTGGTAACTGCTGTGATACGGCTCTTTGCAGGACCGATGCAGGTACCGACAGCATCAACGTTGGGGTCGTTGCTGATAACGGCGATCTTGGAACGGGAGCCGGGTGCACGGCTGATGGACTTGATCTCAACGATGCCGTCGTAGATCTCGGGACACTCAAGCTCGAAAAGACGCTTGATGAGGCCCTTGTCTGTTCTTGTGATTCTGAGGGACTGACGCTTACCGCCCTCCTTGAACTCTCTGGATACGCCTGTGATGTATACCTTGATGACCTGACCCTCGACCAGTGTTTCGCCGGGAATCTGATCGTTTCTCATGAGGAGGGTCTCGTTCTTGTTGATTTCGATTGTAGCGTGGCCTGTCTTGGGCTCTACACGGGTAACGAGAGCGGATACCGCTTCGTTCTCGTACATGCCCCACAGCTCGGAGAGCTGCTGACGCTCAACGTCACGGAAGCCCTGCTTGATGAGGTCCTTTGCATTCTTTGCTGCGATACGCTTGAACTCGTGTGTATCGATGGGACAGCGAACGAAATCACCGACCTGCAGCATGGGATCGATCTTTCTTGCTTCTTCAAGCACGATCTCGATCTCAGGCTCGTAGAGGGTGTCTACCACCTCGATAACTTCCTTCAGAATGCTTACATCGAAGATCTGCTTGTCGAGGTCGATATTGACCTGAACAGCGTCGCTCTCCTTGTCCTCGATGTGAAGATTTGTCTTTAAGCTCTTCTCGATAGCGAGCTTGATCTTCGCAACGAACACATCCTGATCGATACCCTTTTCCGCAGCCAGATCAGCGAGCGCGTTGAAAAATTCGCCTATCTCGTTTTCCTTGGGTGCAACCTTTTTCTTAGCCATTTTCCTTTATTCCTCCATTACTTAAAAATCTGTGTCATCAAAATCGTCATAATTCATGCCGGATATGTCAGCAAGTGCGACATCCAGCTTGCCGAAACCGCCGCTCACGCTGAGCTTTTCGCCGTCATACGCATCCAGTATGCAGCTGAACGCTTTTGACGGTGCTCCTTCAAGCAGCTTGTAGGTCTTTACGATGACCTTTTTTCCGATGGACATCGGTATCTGTGCAATACGTCTGATGGGACGCTCGATTCCCGCAGAGCCGATCTCAAGATAATCTATCTTGTCGATGAACTCCTGCTTGTCGATCTCCTCGTTGATAAGTCCGTCGATGGACTCACAGTCATCGATGGAGATGCCCTCCGCCCGATCGATAAAGACACGAAGATACCACTTCGCGCCCTCCTTTGCGAACCACACATCCCACAGAACAAAGCCATGCGACTCCACTATAGGACGTACTGCAGCCTCCGCAGCAGCTTCGATCGTGCTGAAACCTTTTGCTAAAGCCATTCCAAGACCCCTTTCGTTGAATTATACGGATAATTTTTGCCCAATTAAAACTTAAAGACCGGAGCCATGCCCCAGTCTTCAGCCTAATCTATCATATGTATTATAACACTATTTATAAATAAAATCAAGTACTTTTGCGAAAAAAGTTACTGTTTTAACAAAAAGACGCACAGCGGCTGCCGTGCGTCCTTAAGATCAATACTCAACAGGATGTGACATGATGGTGTGAGCGGCATAGACAGGTCCATCGCCGAAGTTGCGTTCGATGTACTCGTCAACGTCGTAGCCGCCCGTAACCGCTTCGATGAGGTCGTCCTCGTCGTCAAGGCCTGCGTCGTTCAGGATAACGGACAGTACAGGGTCCTTCAGAAGCTCGCCTGCATAGTAGAAGGCTACCTCCTCGGCAAACTCGATACCCTCGTCCTCTGTGATGTCATCGGCATCGATGATGTTCTTGTCGGAGAACTTGCCGCTCGCGACCTTGCCGGAAGCGGGCTTCATGGAAACGTAAGCGGAATAGCTGCCGAGCTTTTCGCACTCAAAGCCTGCATCCAGGCGGATACCCTTGCCATCGGGGGTAAGTCCCAGTGTAAATGCCGCACCTTCCATGATATCCTTCATGGTGTAGGTCTTGCCGCCTATCTCGACCTCGTTCTCAAGGGAGTTGGTGGAAACTATCTCAATGAAATCGTCATCTATCAGCAGCTTTACTGTGCCGACGGGTACGCTGCCGCCGAAGGTCTTGTGCATGCCGACGCCGCTGTACTCAAAGTTGAGCTTCAGCTTTTCATCCTCGGTGGTCTTTATCTCAAATGCAGCGGTGCCATCGGTCTTGTTAACCTTTTCAGCGTTGAAGTATATCTGAGCATCCTCACCCTGAGTATCCACTGCAAGACCGACAGCGAATGCACTTGCATCGTTGAGGGCACTGATAACTATCTCGTCATCATCGTCATATACCAGAAGCTCCACGCCGCACAGCTTGTTGCCGCCGTTTACATAGCCTCTGAATGCAAACTCCACATCTGCTTCATCCAAGCCGTAGATGAAGTTTTCAAGCTCTGCTATCAGAGCGTCCTCGTAATCGAAATCCTCGATATTGTCCTCAAGAAGGTCTGCGAGGTAGTCGTTATCGCTGAGGATCTCTATCATTTCCTCCAGCATATCATGCATATCATCCGCTTCGAATACGATCTCGGAGCAAAGTCCGTCGAACTTCGCACCGTTTATCTCGATGGTCCTGTCCTTTACCTCAACATCAGCATCGTCGTAATACTCATCGAATACCGCTTCAAGCTGCTTTGCAAGCTCAGCGATCTGTTTGTAGTCGATAACGATGCCCTCTTCATCGGGGAGATCAGGCAGCTCGGGAAGCTCAGCAAGAACTGCGGATTTTGTGGCATCGGGGAAGGTAATGTAAGCATCTCCGTTGTCAGCGTAATACACAGTGCCCTTGAACAGAGGATCCTTGGTCTTGCCGAAGACCGCAGAGAACTCGTAGGCATCCTCGCCCGTTTTTTCCGTAAAGGCGGCAGAGTAACCGTTGATCTCCTGTACAAGGCTGCGGAGGTGTTCCTCGGTGATGTCGGTATCCTCAAGCTGCTCGGAAAGTGCAGAATAAACGAGATCGGACGGAGTGATATTCACGCCTGAAGAGAAGGTAACACCGTCTGTGCCAAGCATGGAGTTGCCCATTGCAAGTGCAGCGAGGGCTACCTCTTCATCGTCATAGTCGCTCATGGCAGAAAGACCGCCTGCAAGTGTTGCGAAAGCTGTGGCATTGTCTGCTGCTGTGCCTGCAACACCGCCTAAAGCATCCATAAACACGGACCTTGCGTAACGCTCCTCGCCCATGAACACCTTGCGTACGCCTGCACGTGTAGAAAGGAACAGAGAGCCTGCCACAAGTGCCGCAGCAGCCACCGCACCAATACCGATGACCAGTGCTGCCCTGCCCTTGCGGAGTGTCGGCTGTGCCGCTTCGGGAGCTGCCGCAGCTGATTCCGCTGCTGCTCCGACGGGCTGTACAGTGCCGCAGTTACCGCAGAATTTCGCATTATCGGGAAGCTGTGTTCCACAATTATTACATATCATATCTTTTTCTCCTTCGAAAAATACATATCGGACTTGATTTTTGACAGAATATAGTATATCATAAATATAGAGAACTGTCAATTCATACGATGACACGAACCGGACTTCAGGTTTGAAAGAGTACCATTTTTAGCATATTATCACATTTTTTGCCTTGCTGCTGCGTTAATCGTCAAATATAAACTTTCGTCGATGTCAAAACACAATAAAGTTGATTATTTTGCGTATAATTAAGAAAAAACTGTTATAAGATGTCAGCTAAACGCTTATTTTAAGATACAATGAAATCATAGGATACATTCTATCGAAAAATGCAGGAGGTGTGAAATCATGTTCAACAACAGAACACAGGACGGAAGAAACAATATCGCCGGTATCAAGGTTGCTTCTCTCCGTAAAGGCATGAAGATATCCCAGCGGGAAGTTGCTGACAGACTTCAGCTGATCGGTCTTGATATCGACAAGAATGCAGTACAGCGTATCGAATCGGGTCAACGCTTCGTTACCGATATCGAGCTTATCTCCCTTGCAAAGGTTTTCTCTGTTTCCGTTGAGGAGCTTCTGAAATAAGAATGAATCACAAAAAAGCAGTACCGTAATGTGCGGTACTGCTTATGTTTATACAGAAAACAGGCGTACACAATGTATACGCCTGTATTTTATTTATGCTACGCCGAGGAATTCCTCCAGAGATAGTCCGCTGTCGTGCACGAGCTTTGCCGTGCTCTTGCCCAGGTAACGAACGTGCCACGGCTCATACATATAGCCTGTGATATCCGTCTTGTTCTTCGGATAGCGGATGATGAAGCCGTATTCGTGGCAGTTTGCCGCAAGCCACTTACCCTCTGCAGTCTTACCGTAGGACTGGCTGAGGGAAGTAATATCCATGGCAAGTCCCGTCTGGTGCTCGGAATGTCCGGGGCGTGCGGAGTAGGTGGAGGCGACCTCCGCGCCGTCGATGCTCGCCCAGTATGCGAATGTACCTTCCTGCTTTGAGTAGGAACGGAAGCCCGATACGATCTTCATCTCGTAACCCGAGGCTCTCTTCATGCGGATGTACGCGGTGTATGCCTCGCTGTCAAGTCCGTCGCCATAGGACTTCGGAAGCGAATACTCCTTGTTCACCAGCAGAATGCCGCCGACGTATGTAACTCCGTCCTTTTCGACGGGTGCGGGAGCCTTTATCTTAGCGGTAACGGTGCCCTTACAGCGGATATCGTCAAACTCGCCCAGCACTCTGATGCTGCCGTTGCCCTTTATCTCGCCGCCGTTGTTTATCCACAGCGAGCCGCCCATATCGATGCTGCCGCTGCTGAGTATCTTTATCTTGCCCGTGCAGCTCAGGAAAGCATCCTCGGACATCTTCACGCTGCCGCGGATATATACAGCACCGCCCTCGGCTACCTTCAGCGAGCCGTCAAGCGTCATCTCTACACCAGTGTCCACATACAGCACGCCGCCGCTGCGTACATACATAGTCTGTCCTGCTGCTACGACAGTGTCGGAAGTCAGCTTTTTCGTTTTCTTTATATTGATGACCTTGCCAGAATACGTCACAGTTTCGCTTGCAGTGGTCTGCACGGCTGCGGCGTCAGGCTCACGCTGCACGTCACTCACCTGTATATCCTGCTTACAGCCAGTAAACAGCAGGGTCGACGCAAGCAACACAAGCAAAAGCTTCTTCATGTGCGGCACCTCACTTTCTCTATACATAAAACGATAGCAGTACCAAAATGGTTGCAATTTCCACTTAAATATCTTCATAAAGTATATCACATAACAGTGTTTTTGTCAACGAACGGAGAATGTCGATTGACGGAATTAAGAATTTGTGATATACTTCTTAAGGAAAATGAAAGGATATGATGATATGGTAACTGTACGTGGCTTCCTGCCGACGGACGTCAGACGAATGGCTGATATCTGGAACGACATAGTGGAGGAGGGCGTTGCTTTTCCACAGGAGGAACGGCTAACGCTAGATACTGCGATGACATTCTTCAGCTCCCAGAGCTTCACGGGCGTGGCAGTGGATGACAGCGGCGACATAGTGGGGCTGTACATCCTGCACCCAAACAACATCGGCAGATGCGGTCACATCGCAAACGCAAGCTACGCCGTTGACACGACAAAACGCGGTCAGCACATCGGCGAGGCACTCGTGCGTCACTGCATCGGAAAATGCGGGGAGCTTGGCTTCCGTGTGCTGCAATTCAACGCTGTCGTGGCCACGAACGAGCCTGCACTGAAGCTGTACAGAAAGCTCGGATTTACGCAGCTCGGCGTTATCGAGGGCGGCTTCAGGAGCAAGGACGGCAGCTACTCGGATATCATACCGCACTACATAAAAACGATATAAGCACAAAGACCGAAGCTGATAGCTCCGGTCTTTTCATTTATGCAAAGCATGCTGACAAATACGCAGGAGAAAGCTGCGGCACATCCCATACCGCATCATAGGCAAGCTCCAGATTATCCTCGGAATACTCCATCTGCTTGGAATACAGCTTGATATCGAGGATACGCTGCCACTCGGTAAGCTCTCCGCCGAGGTCATGCAGCAGATCGGAAATCACGACCGCAAACACGGACATCACCGCAAAGCCGAAGCGGCTGACTATCTCGCCCTCGAAAACACCATTCAGGAAGTAACGGTAGCAGAAATAGACAGCGAGATGCTCGTAACGCCACTGCTCTTCCCTGTTCCTGTCCATGAAAGCCGTGAACTCATCCGCAAGCTGCTGACGATGCTCATACACTGTGGCTGCGAACTCGTCCCATTCGTGGCTGATGCTCTCTGTGGTGCTCCAGAAGCTGCAGAGCTGCTCGATGGCAGGCAGGATATCGGGTCTTTCAGCGGTAAGCACCGTCACCTCGGGAAACGTAAACTCGTCGTTATCAAGACACTGCTGAAGCTGCGAAACATAGCCGGTGCAGGTCAGCAATCTGTCGCCGAGGGGCATCGTCCTGTCCTGCAGGATGCGGAACAACTCCTCACGGGCGGATATGAGATATTCCAGCAGTGCGTCGTCGCAGGTCTGCTCATATTCCTCAGTTGTCTCATCGGATACGAACGTGAGCGGCGTGCTGTCGGAAAACAGCAGACGGCAGACCTCCTCACAGCAAAGTCCCAGTCCTGCCTCCTTGCGTGAATTGTACCAGCCGAAGAAGCGTGGATGGAGTGCACAGATATCGCACAGGCTGTCCTCGCCCTCATGGAGTATCAGCTCGCACCTGCCGTCCTCACGCAGGAGTGCACAGCGTTCGCCCTCGCCGAATGCGAAGGTGCAGACGTCCTCTCCTCTGTGGATGGCGGAACGCAGGCGTTCGCCGAACTCGCCGCCGACCGCATCGAAGCGGCGGAGGGATACGGGGTCTATATCAATCTCCCAGCCGATGCAGCAGTTATCCGTACAGCGGTCTGCGATACAGAGGAATTCATCAAAGAAACGTGGACGAACAAGTGTCATTTATCTCACCAGCCTTTTGTTTGCGTAGATAAGTCCTGCGGTAGTTATAATTGCCGTGAAAAGCTCCGACGCAGGAAATGCTGCCCATACACCGTCAAGTCCGAACATTGCGGACAGCAGGAATGCGAATACGGTTATCGCAGCACAGCCACGGGAAATAGCGGCAGCGAATGCAGGTGCCGCCCTCTCCACCGAACTCAGATAGCCTGTACCGACGATGTTATACGCTGCAAAGAGAAATCCCACAAAATAGATGACTATTCCCCTTTCGGCATAATCTGCAAGCTGCAGGGACGATTCGGAGTTGAATATCGCCGTAAGCTCGGCAGAAAACAGGAAGCCGACAGCAACTATGACAGCCGCGAGAAGCACCGCTGTGATCTCCGACAACAGCAGCACGGTCTTCGCACTGCGTGTGTCGCCCTCGCCGTATGATCTGCTGACAAGTGGCTGAGAACCCTGTGCCGTACCGTTGAACACGGCTATCGCTACGATAGCAAGGTTTGCGACGATGCCGTATGCAGCAACTCCCACGTTACCTGCTATACCGAGGATAATGAAGTTGAACACCGTTGTAGTAACGCCTGAGGATATCTCGCCGACAAAGGCGGACGCACCAAGTCTACAGGTATGCATGAGCACACGCAGCGATGGCACGGACAGCTTAAAGCGTATGGTATTGCGGCGTGTGAAGAAATGTATGCTGCTGATGGCGATACCTATCAGCGGAGATAATCCCGTTGCGAGTGCGGCTCCGTTCATTCCCATATCCAGCGGGAACATGAAGATATAATCCAGAAGCACGTTGGAAAGGCTGCTCACGACCGTTGCCGCCATGCCGATCGCAGGGGCACCGTCATTACGCACGAAAGCACCGAATACATAATTCAGCATGAATGCGGGCGAAAACAGCATGAAGATGCGGGTGTAGCCAGTGCCGACCTCGCGTATCTCAGCGTCGCCGCCGAAAAGACCGATGATATCGCCTGCGAAAAAGCCGCCGAGAAGCATGAACAGCACGCCGAGAACGACCGCTGAACACACTGCCGCAGAGAAATACACATCAGCACCGTCGTCACTGCGGGCACGCAGCACCGAAAAACGTGTTGCCGCTCCTGTACCGAGCATCGAGCCGATGGCGAAGATGATGCTGTACACGGGAAGCACGAGATTTAATGCGGTAAGGCCGTCCGCACCGCATTTCATGGATATAAAAAACGTATCCGCAAGGATATAGCAGGATATTCCGAGCATGGCCAGGATATTAAGGGATACATATTTTGTAAACTGTCTGACGATCAGATGAGACACCTCTTTTCGTAACTCATATTATCTTAGCACAGTGCGACACGGATGTCAAGACGCACACGAAAAGCCGCCCGTGACAGGCGGCTTTCAGATATCATTCAGTTTCAAAAACGAGGGAATCGGGATAATAAAACAGACCTTCATCCTCGACGCTGAAGAACGCAAAGGGCGTGAAGTACCAGTTTCCGAAAATATCATAGAGGGTCATACAGTAAGCGTAATCGCCGTCGGGAAGATACTCATAGGAAAGATACACATCGCCTTTCACGACGTATTGGTCGCCCTCGAAGTAGTAATCCTCGTAGTCGTCGGAGTAGTAATAAACGGGAGTGATGACATCGCCTGTCTTGAGCTGCACGAAGTCACGGTGTGCCATGCCGGTGAGGGAATCGACGCCCTTCCATGCTCCCACGACACGCCAGTCGTGGTCGTTCCAGCTATATTCGATACGCAGGTTCGTGAACTCTCCGTTGAGAAGCACCTCGCAGGTATAGTAGCTGTAATTCTCTGTCATCTCCACGAACTCGATGGCAAGCGGCTGTCCGTCATCAAGACATATCCATGTGCCGTCGAAGTTATCGGCTATGAGGTTATTATCAAGGTCATAGATGACATCGTCATCGGAGCCGAAATAGATCGTGCCGTCGTCCTCGGTCATATAGAAGATACTGCAGGCGGCGTATTTCAGGTTTTCGGAGCTGCCAAGCTTCACGGTGTATGCACCGCTGTCCGTGAAATACACGTTGTTTACAGGGATGCTGCTGCTTGAATCGTAGGTTGCGAACGTATCGGTGTTGATGCTGTAATTGCCGCCGTTGTAGAAGCTGTGCCAGATGTCTTTCTGTTCTACGAGGATCAGATCGGGAATATGATCCGTGAGCAGATTTCCCGACGCAACGTATGCTACCTTGTCAACAAAGGCAAGGTAATATGTACTCGGGCAGATATCGGCGAAAACGGAAAGCTCCACGGAGCCTTGTACGCCCAGAGGATAATACACGGAAAGTCCCGAAGCGTCCTTGTGCACTTCTCCGTTCTTCATATAAACGACCGCTTTTTCAAGCAGCGGTATCACTTTCTTTGCGGAGCGGCACTCCAGCTTACATTCACGCATCATGCTGCCGAGATCGACCATGTTGGAATAGCCCTCGGTACGGCTGTTGCCGCCGAAATTATCGGCTTCGTTGATGCAGTATACGAGATCGATGAAATCCTTGCTCTCGAAAAGCTCCTTTGCGGTCTCGTTGAACGCTTCAAGGAGTGGGTCTATCTGCGAAAGATCGATGATGGAAAATGTGGCGTTGTCATCGGTAAAGCCGAACTCACACTCTTTGTAGTAGGCTTCACCCAGCTTGATGCCGAGAGCAAGACCGTCAGCCTCGTTGTCGTAGGCGAGGTAGCTCGTCAGGGCGGTGTAATCCCAGCCGCCGCCAGGCTCTGTTTCCTGCGAGGCGTACATATACTTCGCGAAGGGAGCGAGGATGTTCGCCATCTCAAGGGTCGCCATGAGGCAGGCGTCGAAGCCGATGAACTCGAAACGCTCCGTCATGCTGTCGAAAGAGGCGTTGAGTGCGGAATTGATTTCGGGAAGCGAAAGGCTGTCATAGCCGAAGCGTTCATCGAAGCAGACACCGCTGATGCTGCCGCCGCCGTGATTCCAGAAGATAAGTCCCATGTTGTCGGCAGGGTAGTTTTCAGCTCCCCATGTGATAAAATCAGAGAGTGTGTCGGGGTCGCCCATATTCTGAAGCGGCTGCTCGTCAAGAAGCTCCAGATAGCCGTCCCTGTTGACATAACGCTGCGTCTTTTCCTCGTCAAAGCCCTCGATGGACCAGTCCGCTGTGCCGCCCGTCTGCACGATGATATTCACGCCCTCGCCGCACTTGCCCTGAAGCATCTCGTAAAGGTCCGTTGCGGCGGCGGAATAGTTGGATTCGAGGTCTGTGCCGCACAGGTAGATGAGCACCGTCCATTTATCGCCGCCCATGGGGTGTTCCTGCGACTTACGCAGGCGATCGATCCTGTATCCGTCTTTTGTGGAGATTATCGTGCCGCTGTCGGTAAACCTTGAGCGGTCGCCTTCATAGCCCTCCTCATAGGTCGGCTCGGCGGTCTCCTCGGGAGGTGCGGTCTTTGTGCGTACCGTGATGGAGGTACGCTCCTGCGTACTCTCGGGGAGCCTGTCAACAGGTCGGGTAGTTATACATCCGCTCAGCAGCATCGTCATCGACAGCACTGCCGCAGCGGCTTTTATTATCTTCATATCCATTCAATACATCCTATCATATATTCACATAAACTCAGCGGTGGTTTACGAACCAATCCCTCATGAACTTTCCGTTTTCGGAGAGCTGACTGTCGGACCAGCCGCCCTTGCTGCTTGCTCCCGGTTTAAGCAGAGAAGCTGCCTCCGCCTTGTCGCACAGTGACCAGTTCATATAGCTGATATTAAGGCTGTCAAGCAGCTCAAGCCACTTGCGTGCGGAATTGAAATCGTTGCTGCCGTTGCCCGATGCGTCACAGTTGCCGAACTCAGTGACCATGACGGGCAGACCGTTGTTGTGGCAGTTTCTTAATCTGTCACGCAGCCAGTCGGTATGTGTCGCGGCATAGTAATGCAGGGCGTACATGATGTTATCGTATTTCAGCGGGTCTGCCATCGCCTTGTCGATATCCTGCGACCATGTGGGAGTGCCGACGATGATGACGCTGTCGGGGTCGTTCTTACGGATCACAGGGATGACCTCCTCGGCATAGGGCTTGATATCGCCGCTCCAGGTTGCATAGCCGTTTGGCTCGTTGCAGATCTCATAGATGATGTTGGGGCAATCGGCGTATTTCTCGGACATATAACCGAAGAAACGCAGGGCGTCGGCTTTTCTCACCTGAGGTGACTGATCCTGAAGCACGTGCCAGTCAACGATGACATACATATCAAGCTCGATGGCGTAGTCAACGGCATTCTGCACGGTCTTTTCTATGCCTGCCTTGGTGCTGTCGGTGTAGCCCTCACCTGCTCCCGAGTACATCGCAAGACGGATGACGTTGATATTCCATTCGTCACGCAGGTATCTGAAAGCATCCTTGTTTGCAAACGCAGGGAACCACTGGATGCCGTGTGTGGAAACTCCACGGAGCTGGAAGGGTCTGCCGTTCTTGTCAACGAGGTCCGTGCCCTTGACGGAAAGCTGTCCGTGAGTGGACACAAGACCGATCTTCTCCGTAACCTCGATGTCATCTTCGGAGGGTGCGGGCTTGTATGTAGTGGCTGCTGCGGTGGCGGTAGTGGTGACGGGTGCGGATGTACTTCCTCCCGAAGCAGTGCCGCCCTTTAATGCGGAGGATGTCTTTACTATAACGCCGAAGGTAGTTTCTCCGCCTGCGGGGATGGTGCCGTTGTACTCCACATTGGATACCGTCAGCTTCGTGCCGCCGGCAGTGACATTGACGTTCCAGCTCTGCATAACCTCGACATTCTGTCCGAGGTCAACGGTGAGCTTCCAGCTGCTCACTTCAGAGCCGTTGTTCTTCACCGTGAAATCAAGCTGGGTACACTCCTTGCCGCCCTCCTGCCAGCTGTTGTTTACCGTGTATGTGACGGTAACGCCCTTTTCTGCCGGCTTTGTAGTCACGACAGGCTTTGCAGTGGTGGTTGCCTTTGTGGAAGCCGTGGTGGCTGCGGCAGTGGCAGATGCAGTGGTCGCAGCGGTGGTCTTTGCAGTCGTAGCAGCGGTGGTCTTTGCAGATGTCGTTGTGGCTGCCGACGTTGTCGTCGTAACCTCAGCAGAGGTCGCCGTCGAAGCGGCAGGCGGCTCTGTCTGCTCACCGTCGGGCTTGACAAGGTCGGGAAGTCCTGCTTCTTCTGTTTCAATGACGACGGGCTCGTCGCTGTCGGGTGCAACGGTAACAGTGGTGGTCACTGCGTCCGCAGCAGAGGAGGTCGTGACATCGGAGGATGCAACAGGAGTTTCGGATGTGACATCCCCTGCACAGCCTGATGCAAATATCATCACAGCAGCAAGCACTGCTGCGGCAAAGCGTCTGTGTTTCATCATTACAGTCATCCTTTCGATATATTTAACACAGATATAGTATACTACTAAAATTGTTTTTTGTAAAGTGCCAAAACACCTTGACAAAGCATTTTAAGTATAGTATAATGCTGTAAAATCATGTAATTTACGAGGGTAAGAATGGAAAAACATATTTTTATAGATCAGGCGGGATATCTTCCCGAAGGCGACAAGGTCGCAGTTATCAATACCAATGCGGCTTCGTTTGAGGTCGTGAACGAAAAGGGTGAGGTCTGCTTCAGCGGCGTCCCCGTTTTTTCAGGAAATGACCCCAAGGCTGAAGAGGATGTCTGGACGGCGGACTTTTCCGAGGTCAGGGCTGCAGGCAGGTACTTCCTGCGTCTGCCCGACGGTGAATGCTCCTATTCCTTCGATATCGCAGAGGATGTGTACAAGAACTGCCTTGACGTCGTGACAAAGGCTTTCTACTTCCTGCGTTGCGGATGCGGTCTTGACGAGAAATACGCAGGTGTTTTCAAGCACGGAAAGTGCCACACAGGCACTGCTATCGAATGGGACGACCACAGCGTAAAAGCAGATATGACAGGCGGCTGGCATGACGCAGGTGATTACGGACGCTATGTCACCGCAGGTGCCTGTGCCCTTGCACATCTGCTGTATGCATACAGGTACTTCCCTGCCGTGTTCAAGAACCAGCATCTGAACATCCCCGAAAGCGGCGGCAACGAGCCTGACCTGCTGGCGGAATGTCGTGTGGAACTTGACTGGATAATGAAGATGCAGCGTGCAGACGGTGCTGTATACCATAAGCTGACCACAAAGGGACACGCTCCGTTCATCATGCCCGAGAAGGACATCTGGCAGCTCTATATGCTCCCTCCGTCCTCCATGGCGACCGCCGATGCGGCTGCTGTGCTTGCTCTGGCAAGCGGCATCTATGCTGAATTCGACCTTGATTACTCGGCGAAGCTGCTGGAGCGTTCGCTGCTCAGCTACTCATGGCTTGAGGAAAATCCCGATTACCTCTTTGAAAACCGCAAGGAATGTACCACAGGCGGCTATGGCGAGCGTGACGACCGTGACAACCGCTTCTGGGCGGCTGCGGAGCTGTACGCACTTACGGGCGAGGACAGATATCACGTGGATATGCTGAAGTATGACGACAGTGAGAACTCATGGGTTTCCCTCGGTTATGCCGATATGCACGGTCTTGCAAAGCTTGCGTACATCAACTGCGAAAAGGGCGATAAGTCGATCAAGGAAAGATATATCAGCGACTTTATCGCTGCTGCGGACGCTATATGCGATGAGATATGCCGCGGCGGCTACCGCTGCTCGCTGGAGGAGGCTCATTTCGGCTGGGGCAGCAACATGACCGTACTCAAGAACGCGATGATACTCCTGCTTGCCGACGAGCTTGGCGGCGCGAAGAAGTACGAGGAATTTGCCGCAGATCAGATACACTACCTTCTCGGAAAGAACGCACTGGCGTTCAGCTATGTGAGCGGCATCGGCGAAAACTGCCTGAAGCAGCCGCACCTGCGTCCCACACACGCTGACGGCATCGATGAATGTATCCCCGGTATGGTGAGCGGCGGTCCGAACTGGTACAGGATGGACCCGTTTGCAAAGGAGCTCGTTCCCGAGGGAACTGCTCCGATGAAGAGCTTTGTGGATGTGTTCACCTGTTACTCGCTCAACGAGATAACTATCTACTGGAACTCCCCTGCGGTATTCGTGCTGGCTCACTTCAACAACAGATAAAGCAAAGCGACCTCCTTATCGGGGGTCGCTCTTATATTATCAGCAGGGCTTTTCTGCATGGACAACAGCTTTTTTCTTCCATACGCCGCTTTTGTAGCGGATGAGGCTCATCACTGCGGTAAGCACCCATGTAAGGCAGGTCGTGCCCCAGACAGCCCAGTGGCCGACTGCAGGGATGTTGACGAGTATCGCAGCAAAGCCGATACGTCCGACCACCTCTGCAATTCCGTTGAGCAGGGCAAATCCGACGTCGCCCGCACCATTCAGCATACCACGGGTTATGTGGATAAGTCCGAGGGGGAAATAGAACAGGCAGGACAGCTTCAATGCCATCTCTCCGATATCGAGCACGGCTGGCTCATCAACGAAAATGCCGACGATACCTCGGCTGAGGAGCATGAACAGCACCAGCATCAGCACCGCAAAACAGCCACCCACCGCAACACAGCGGTGATAGCCCTTTACAGCACGCTCCCTCTTGCCTGCTCCGATGTTCTGCCCTGCAAAGGTGGAGATGGCAACATTGAGCGAAGCAAAGGGCTGCTGCACGAGCTGCTCAACACGCATGGAGGCAGTATAGGCTGCCATAACGTCCTCGCCGAATCCGTTTGCAGTACGCTGCAGAGATATCATAGAGATGGACACAAGAGCGTTCTGCAACGCTATCGGAACGCCTGTAACAAGGCACTTACCGAAGATGTGCGGCACAAGTCCTGCCTCGCCGCGTGCAAATCTGAAGCAGGGGTTCTTCACGAACGCAAATATGATACTGCCCACCGCAGACACGCCCTGTGCGATAACGGTTGCGAGAGCTGCTCCCTCAACATCCATACCGAACACCACAACGAACAGCAGGTCCAGTACAACATTGATAAGACTTGCGATGATGAGGAACACAAGCGGCGTCTTTGAATCGCCCAATGATCTCATGACGGAATTGATCCAGTTGTAGGCTGCAACGGCGATGGTACCCATGCAGGATATCCGCATATAACCGACGGCATCTGGAAGAACGCTTTCGGGGGTATCCAGCAGACGCAGCAGCGGTTCTGCACAGCAGGTAGACACAACGCTGATGATAACGCCCAGTGCAAGCAGAGCATATGCGGAATTGGCTATCAGGCGGCGGACAGAGAGCAGGTCGTCCGCACCGAAACGCTGTGCTATAAGTATTCCCGCACCTGTTGCAAGTCCGATACAAAGCGTATAGAACAGAAACGTGAGCGAGCCTGTGGAGCCGACCGCCGCCAGCTTGTCGCTGCCGAGGTACTTACCTACGATGGCAGAATCCACTACATTGTAAAGCTGCTGAAAAAGATTACCCAGCAGCAGCGGCAGAGAAAATCTGATGATGTGACCGAGCTCGCTGCCCTCGGTCATGCTTTTCATATATGCTGACATGATTACCTCACAAGTTTTATTGACCGTGATGATTATAGCACCACAGCAACAGTTTTGCAAGAGTTTTTTTCAAAAACGTCAATACACACAAAAAACACCGCCGTGAGCACGGGAATCACCCGAAAAATCACGGCGGTGTCTGTTATCACGGACGGTGTCCTTTGTATACACGATCGTACATCCTGTCACGGATGGCATTGAATTCATCGCAGGAAAGCGGCCCCGGCGAAGACATTATCACGAGAGGTATCGGGTGTTCGTCATCGCCCATTGCAGGCTGGATGTATTCATAAGGATTGAGTACGTAGCCTATCCGCGCATAAAAGGCTATCCTGCGTGCGGCAAGAGGGCTGTCCGCAGGGGGTTCAGCCTCAAGCACCAGCGGACGCCCGCCGACATAGCGGCGAAGCTCCTCCATCAGTGCAGAGCCTGTTCCCTGTCCCCGAAGTTCCGGAGCAACGGCGAAATGCTCAACATAGACAAAGCTGCCGAAATCCCAGAAATCCAGCACCCCCGAAAGCGTATCGGGACGATAGACAAGACTGCGGAATTCGGGGTTCGTATACTCTGCCAGAAAGCCGTCATGGTCCCATCTCTCGCAGGACGGAAATGATTCTTCAAGAAGCTGCCAGACCTCCTCAAAAATATCGGACGGAATCATGTTGTCCCCGCTGTATATCGTTATATCCTTCATAAGTCACCTCGTGTAGTTATATCTGTACTAAGTATAACACATCAACGTACATCAATTCAAGTAGCTGATGTAATTTTGTACAGGCACAGTGAAATAGAATTACTCGGGAGGGATAGATATGCTTGACTTAATCATTCAGATGGCACTTGAAAACCTGCTGTTTTTCGGTCTGCACATGGAGAACAGAAATTTGTTCCCGAAGCAGCTATCACGCAAGGAGGAGGCTAAGGTAATAGCAAGGATAGCAGACGGAGATTCCGCAGCACGGGACACGCTCATCGAGCACAACCTGCGGCTCGTTGCATACATCGTAAATAAAAACTACCCCGATTCAAATGAGCAGGATGATCTTATCTCCATCGGCACGATCGGTCTGATTCGGGCGGCTGAAACATTTGATTTCAGCAAGGGGCACCAGTTTTCCACTTATGCTTCGAAGTGTATAGATAACCAGATCAAGATGTATTTCCGAAAGATAAAGCATCAGTTAACAGAGGTGTCCATCAGCGACCCGATAGACTCGGACGCCGAGGGCAACGCACTGACGCTTGCGGACATATGCAGCTCAGACATCAACGTTGAGGAGGATGTCATGCTGAAAATAAACTCCGAGAAACTGTACCGTTTTATTGAAGAGGAACTGGACGAACGTGAACGTGAGATAATCGCAAAACGTTATGGTATTCCTGACAAAAACGGACGTATCTGCAAGCCGCTTGCCCAGCGTGAGATCGCTAAGGAGCTGGGAATCTCACGGTCGTATATCTCGAGGATAGAAAAACGAGCACTGGAGAAGCTCAGGGGGAGGTTTGGGTGAATACCCTACCTAGCAAATAACAAAATTAACAAAGCCTCTTGAAAACGCTGCGAGCGTTCCAAGAGGCTTTGCTTTATTGGTGTTATCTGTACTTTTCCTGAATCTCCGGTTTTTTCCTTTTTTGTTGGGCAGAAGGTTCTCAGAGCCACTCATCATTGTCATCATCGTCATCATCAAATTCGCCCTGGCTGCCTAACATTCCGCCTAAGAGCATCTGATCCTCGAAGGAGAAATTGCCTGTTCCTGCCGCTATGCCTGCTGCCTTATAAGGGTCGGGCTTTCCGCTGTCGTCCTTGCTTGCCCCTATGATACCCTGCATAGTGATCGCTTTAAGCATTTCATCAAAAAATCCCATGTTATTCATCCTTTCCTTAAATCAGTTCGGATATCCGTCACACCTCAGTGCTGCCATCAGGAATAAAAAGACTTATAAATTGTACAATAAGGTAAATAGGAAACATAACGGTTATCAAGCCGAATAAAATTAACCCTAAATCCTGCTCTAAACGACTGGCTTTCATAATCGATCCTCCTGCATAAAATCTGTTTGTCAATGTTTTCTTCGGTAGCTTTCTTTGCCTTGATTATATTCTATCATACTATATGGGTGGTTTTCAGGACAATTATAGATCATCTCAAATTATAATCACATTTAATTTCATATTGCCATTTATCTCGTGATGTGGTATAATTATGAACACTACATTATAAAGGAGAATGAGCATGAGTATCGGTCATTCCGCAAGATGCAAAAAAGTCCATGAAGATGAACACTCAGTGGAATACTGCTATTCCTGTTGTGTAATAGGTAGCGACACATATAAAACTGATATCGAAAATTATGATGGTTCTATACGTATTTTAAAAGAATGCTTCATTGAACCTATAATCAAAGCAAAAAAGAGAAAGAAACCAAACGGAAAAAAGAAGTCATTATTAAACGAATTATACTTCCAATCGAATATGAGAATCATCTGATTACCGGTGCAATCGTTATAAAAAATAGCAAAGCATGCCCAGGATTCTATAACAAACACGGAATACTAGCTTCTAAATTGCTATATAAGATATTATACGAATATCAGCTTAAAGGAGTAGTTCCTGATAATTTGTCTATTGACTACTAAAAATGTCATCCCCATATATTACTCTGACACCCTCATACTATTTACACAAGATAACGGGCATCGCTGATACGAAGCCCGTTTATATTACACTGTAACTATCAAACTGCACCACATAATTTCAGTGGAATCCTAACTTTCCATCGCCTTCCCCATTAATTTACCATCAGGCTTTTTGATAACTCGCTTACTACTGCAATGCATTTGTCCTCAATACACAAAATCGGCGGAGATAGTTCACTCCGCCGATGTTATTTTATTAAGGGATATCCCGCTCACTGCACAGCAAGCTCCCCCAGAAGCGAGACCGCCACACCGAGACCTGCCGAGATAAGTATCAGCAGCACGGAGCTGAGCTTCTTGCCTGTAATTCTGCCGTAGCCGAAATACACCGCCGCAAGAAGTGCGAATATCAGCATCGGAACGATGTCCTGTGACGATACAGCGAGATCGGCAGCACCAACAGCTTTCACCAGAAGTATCACTCCCGTGGAAAGTATCAGTGCAACTATAACAGGCTTCACGCCTTGCATAAAGCCCCTGAACACCCTGTTTTCAGTCAGATTCTTCATCACCGAGGCGACTAGCAGGATTATCAAAAAGGACGGCATGACAACACCGAGCGTGGCAGCGATACTGCCGAAGATACCTCCCTGCACAGAGCCGATGTAAGTCGCCATGTTTACTGCGATAGGTCCCGGAGTCGATTCACATACGCCGATAAGATCAAAGAACTCGCTCTCGCTCAGCCAATCGTAGTGCATCACTGTTTCTTCTATCAGAGGTATCATCCCGAATGCACCGCCGAAACAGAAAAGTCCTATCTTGAAAAACTCCAGAAAAAGCGTGAGGTATATCATTTCTTCATCACCATACCCTTCCCCGAGGAATACAGGAACACTCCAAGCACTCCTCCCGCAAGGATGAAAAGGATGGTGCTGAACGATACCGAAAACATCTCAAACGCTATCATAGCTGCAAACACCACCGCAAAAACAACGAGCGGTACAGGCTTTTTAGGGAGCTTCGCCAGCATATCCATACCGGCCTTCAGGATAAGAAAAGCCACTGCGCATTTAATTCCCGTAAACGCATACGCAACATATCTGTTTTCAAGAAACGCATCAAGAAACAGCGATATCACATACAGTATCACAAGAGAGGGCAGCACCACTCCAAGCGTCGCCAGCAGACTTCCGATAAAGCCTCTTCGCTTGTATCCCACAAATGTCGCAAGATTTATCGCAATAGGACCGGGAGTGGATTCTGCAATGGTTATGACCTCCATCAGCTCGTCCTCGGAGAGCCAGCCCTTTTTCTCGCATATCGTTTCCTTTATCTGAGCTATCATTGCATAGCCGCCGCCAAAGGTAAACGATCCTATCTTAAAAAATGTCAGAAATATCTCAGACATATTCCTGCTCCTTTCAAATGGATGATAGCGAACATTGTACAGCCCGAACGCCGCCCATTAGCCGATGCTCGGGGCGTATCTCATTTCGGGGGGAGCTTTTTCTCCAATCGTCACGTTGATTTAAGTTTAACATATTTGCATGGTTGTGTCAATGATATTCTACACACAAACACGGGAACAGATAAAGGGGTACCACCCTTACAGAAATATTTAATATGTAACCGAAAGATTGTATAGCGATCTTCTGATCAACACCTATTACTAATACCTGCCTGTACGGGTGGAGATATGCTCTCCTTATATCACCAAAAAGCGACCGAAGTATTCTCGGTCGCTTAAATTTATTCGCTTATCGGTAATACTACCGTAACAGCAGTACCCTTATTCTCCTCGCTCTGAATTGAAATTTTACCTCCGTGGTACTGCACAGCGTGCTTTACAATAGAAAGTCCCAAGCCCGTTCCTCCTGATTTTTTGGAGTGACTCTTATCCACACGATAAAAGCGTTCAAAAATTCTTGCGTGGTGCTCGGGAGCGATACCTATTCCGTTATCGGAAACTGTGAGTTTTACTTCCTTTTCTGTTTCTGAAATATCGGCCTCAACCTTACCGCCGTCGGGAGTATACTTGATACCGTTGTCGCAAAGGTTGTAGATAACTTCAAAAAGCAGGTGCTTTACGCCGTAAACATTTCCGCTGTCGCCTGATACGGAAAGCGTAATATCCTTTTTATCTGCACTGTCACGGAGAACTCCGCAGGCTTCGTTTGCAACTGCAAAAAGCGAAACATTTTCCTTCGGAAGCTCTGTCTGTTCATCAAGCTGTGAAAGCCTTATGATATCCTCCACAAGTGTTACCAGCCGTGTTGCTTCTTCTCGGATATGTCCCACAAAGCGTGGCATATCCTCCTGTTTTACAAGCCCGTTTTCGATAAGCTCTGCACTGCCTGTGATAGTCTGAAGCGGAGTTTTAAGCTCGTGAGAAACATTCGCCGTAAACTCTCTGCGGAGTCTTTCAGCGTCAGCCTGCTCTGTTATATCAAATGCAAGGATAACTGCACCGACTGTTTCTCCGTCCGTTTCGATACGGCTGATGTCAAACTGATATTCCTTTTCGTTAAGACTTACACGAATTTCAGCATGTCCGTCTGTA
>JAZURJ010000050.1:0-8914 GCA_045606085.1 Oscillospiraceae bacterium | reverse complement strand
GGACCGCCCCGGAGAAGCTCATTCCGTCGCCGCAAACGAGCCACACCAGCACGCAGCACAGCACAGCCTCGGCAAGCTTCACCGCCACCGCCGCAACGTACCACTTTATGTTGCCCCTGACATTCGCCGCAAGATACGTGTTCCTGAAGCCCTCCTTCGTCACCAGCCTCGTGACGAGGTGAGCCGCCGACGGTATCATCATTCCGAACACGCCGAGTGCGTACCCCGCACCTGCGGCTTCCTCACATTCGTATATCGGGCCGCCGAAGTGTGCGTTCAGCAGAGGAACGACTATGATAAACGGCAGAAACGATATCACGAGGAATATAACGAGCCGTATGAGAGTGCGTTTCTTATCCGTCATAGTTGTCCGCCCCCTTTCTGAACAGCAGTACCGAGATACGGAACGAAAGATAATACAGACCCATTGCGGCATACGGCAGGATACCCAGCATCAGCATGATGTTGTCCTGCGAGAAGAACGACTTCACCGCCGCAAGGAGATCCTCCTCCATGAACATCGTGATATCCCCGAAAAGGACGTACAGACCGATGATATAGCACAGCACGAGAAGCGTCGTGCCCTTTGCGTTGGTGCCCTGTGAAGAGCCGAAACGCACCATGAACGGCAGGGACAGTGCCTCAAGCAGCATTGCTCCGCTGAAGATGATGAGCAGCGGCAGGGTGACGGATATCGTCGTGTCGCCTGTTATCGCAACGGCTGCGGCGTCCGTCATCACACAGCATGAGAGAACGCCGAGGTATATCAGCAGTACGGTCAGGTATTTACTTCCGACGTGCTGCCTTGCACCTGTCGGAGCGGAGATGATGAAGGACATTGCGGTGCGTTTTTCGTCAGCGGCGAACATACCGCTCTCGAAAAATCCCAGCACGAAGAACACCATCGTATACATCAGCACGGAGGTCATCACGAGGTCGTCAGCCTTTATTTGCTGGCTCATCGCTGCCAGTATCACCGTGAAGGTCGCGATGAACTGCAGCACGGCTATCACCACAAGCTCCCATCTGTACTGGAAGAAGTTTTTGTAAAGAAGTCCGCCCATTATCTCTCCCTCCTTTTATACAGCAGTGTAAGTGCGACAAAGCCCAGCAGGAGCGTGCCGATGAGTATCAGCGGCAGGAACGGAAGAAGCCCCGTGCAGATATCCTGTGCCTTAGCCGCGAGCTGCATCGCCTGCTCCATCTTTTCCTCGTGGGGAACGGACGGTGTGTCTTTACCGAACGTCAGTGCGAACGTTGCCGCCATGATAACGCCCAGCAGTGCTATCATTCCCTTGTCCACCGATCTGAAAAAAGTCATGAACAGCAGTGCGAGCACGGAAAACAGTGTTATCGCCGCAACTGTGCCTATCGCAAGACCTGCGTCCCCCGCAGAGAATTCCAGACCGAGTGCGAGATCCATCAGCCATAAGGTCAGCAGGGACAGTGCAATTCCCACCAGTGAGAATATCCCCTGCGACGCCATCTTTGCAAGAGCCATCCTTGCGGGAGTTACGGGCGTACTGCGGCGGAAGTGATCCCACTTCACGCTGATATCAGGTGCCATGTTTTCGGAACTGCCCATGGTTATCATCGCACCGCCCAGTATTGAAAACAGCTTCAGATTATAGCCGTCCATACCGAGGAATACCCAGTGCGCATCCTCGGGGATAAGTGTGCCGAGGTTGCCGTGC
Source organism: Oscillospiraceae bacterium (assembly GCA_045606085.1). Classification (GTDB taxonomy): domain Bacteria; phylum Bacillota; class Clostridia; order Oscillospirales; family Ruminococcaceae; genus CAG-115. Next base: position 7,220 of record JAZURJ010000050.1, on the reverse strand, counting down.
CTGAGGCTCAGCAGGATGATGAACGGCATCGGAAGCATCAGCAGAGAAAGGATGATATAGAATCTCAGCATCTTCCTCATGCCGATGAACTCACGGGCGAGAAGCGCTCCGAATGATGCTTTTTTCATCACGACCACTCCTTTTTCTCCCTGTTCACATAGAACAGCATTATCTCCTCGAGAGTAGTTTTGTCAAAGGTAAGACCCGAATACTTCGCCTTTGCCGCTTTCACGTCAGCCACCATGACCTCCGCACCGAAGTCGGAGAGCCTTGCGCTGACGAAGTCCTCCTTTGCGATATCCGCATAAGCGTCCTTTGAGCACTTGATGACAGCATGGCTTTCCAGTATCTCGTCCTTGTAGCCTGTCAGCAGGATGCGTCCCTTGTCGATGAAGGTCACGCAGTCCGCTATCTTCTCAAGGTCGGAGGTTATGTGCGAGGACATCAGGATGCTGTTCTCCTCGTCCTGTATGTATTCACGGAAGATATCCAGTATCTCGTTGCGGACAACCGGGTCAAGACCTGTCGTCGCCTCGTCCATGATGAGGAGCTTTGCTCCGTGGGAGAGGGCGGTGGCTATCTGAAGCTTCATCTTCATGCCCTTGGACAGCTTCTTTATCGCCTTTTTGCGGGGCAGGCAGAAGCGGTCGAGATATGCGAAGTATCTCTCCTCGTCCCATGCGGAGTAAAGACCGCGGAACATGATGGATATCTGGTTTGCGTTGAAGCTCTCGTTGAACGGCATCTCATCGAACACTGCGGCGATATGCTCCTTTATCTCGTACTCGTTCTTCAGGTGGTCCATGCCCAGCATCGAGATACTTCCGCCGTCCGTCTTTATGATGTTCAGCAGGGCACGGATGGTGGTGGTCTTGCCTGCACCGTTCTGTCCGATGAAGCCCATCACACAGCCCTTTGGCACGCTGAAGCTGACATTGTCCAGCGTGAAGCCGTCATACTTCTTGGTCAGTCCCTTTATCTCGATGGCGTTTTCAAAGTTTGTCATCTGTATCTCCTCCATACATCAGTTCAAGCATCTCCTGCATATCACCGAGGGTAAGTCCGCACTGACGAGCCCTCTCGCACGCCTTTGCGAGAAGCTCCTCCGCCTGACGTATGCCCTCCTCACGCAGGAAGTCCGTGTTCTGCGTTTTGACGAAACAGCCCTTGCCTGCAAAGTTCTCGATGAAACCGTCACGCTCAAGCTCCTCGTACGCACGCTTCGTGGTTATCACGCTTATCCTTAGCTGTTGTGCCAGCATACGCATCGACGGCAGGGCGTCCCCTGCGGCGAGCGTGCCGTTCATTATCTGAGCCTTTATCTGGGTGATTATCTGACCGTAGATAGGCTCGGATGAGGAATTGCTCAGTATTATATCCATAGTGCACCTCGTGTAAAATTGTATATATACGGTATACACAGTATAGCATAGATATACACACTTGTCAAGTGGGTACGGAAAATTTTTTTGCAGAAAATTGCAGTAAATGATGATATATCATGATGTCAGCGGGGAAAGCCCCGTCGGAGCGACGCTCCGTTTTATGCAAAGGAGGTGAGAAAATGGCTTTGATGGACCGGCTTTTCGGACGTGCAAACGCCGATACACAGCTCTCCCTCATCCATAGCGACATCCGACGCTGGCAGGATATCTACAACGGCGGCGGTGACTGGAGATACACACGCAAGGGCGGCATGAACGGCGGTACACGCCGTGTGGCATCCCTCGGGGCGGCAAAGGCACTCTGTGCGGAGCTTGCCCGTCTGTGCTTCACAGAGAGCACCGGGATATGCTGTGCGGACAAGGAGACCGAAGCGTTCCTGCGTAAGGTGCTGGCGGAAAATGATTTCCGTGAGCGTTTCGCGGAGTTCCTTGAAAAGGTATTCGCCCTTGGCGGCGGTGCGGTGAGAGTTTACTGGGACGGCGGCGTGAAGCTCGACTTCACACAGGCGGACGAGTTCTTCCCCACCGAATGGGACAGCTCCCGTATCACGGGCGGCGTGTTCGTATCAAAGCTGTTCAGGGGCGGCAGAAGCTACACTCTGGCTCAGGAACAGCACTGCGAGAGCAACGACCTCATCATGAAGAACACCCTGTTCGACGACAGCGGAAAGCAGTGCGACCTTAAAAAGGCGGAAACGGGACTTCCCGAAGAAAGCCGCATTAAAGGCATCGGCAGACCGCTGTTCGTGTACTTCAGGGCAAACAGCGGCGGCTACGCTCAGTGCAGACCGCTGGGCGGCTCTGTGTTCGGCGGTGCGGAGGATACCCTCAGGGGCATCGACACCGTGTTCGACAGCCTCATGCGTGAGTTCGTGCTGGGCAGAAAGCGTATCATCGTGCCCTACTACGCCGTAAAGGGCGAGTACGACGAGAACGGCGACATCCGCAGATACTTCGACACCAGTGACGAGGTATTCCAGGCGATGTCCGTTTCCGACGAGCAGGAGCTGAAGATAATCGACAACACCGCACAGCTCCGCGTGGAGGAGCACACGACCGCTCTCTGCTCCCTGCTTGACCTGCTGTGCATGCAGGCGGGACTTTCCGAGGGAAGCCTTTCCTACAAGAACGGCACACTGCGTACCGCCACAGAGGTGGTCAGCAGGAACAGCCGCACCTACCGCACTCAGGCGTATCTGAGAAGCATCATCACCGAGGCTTTACAGCAGGTGATGGCGGACATCTGTCTTATCGGCAGGATGGCAGGACTTCTCAGCGAGCAGGCATCCGACAGCGTTTCGGTGATGTTCGCAGACGGAGCGGCGGAGGACGACACCACACGCACCGACAGAGCCATCAGACTTTACAATGCAGGTCTGATAAGCAGAACAGCGGCTCTTTCGCAGATCTATGGCATCGCACCTGAGGATACTCAGGCGATAGAAAGGATGAACGATAATGGATAACATCGAAAACAAGACCGATATCACTGAAGATATCGCAGAAGAGATCACAGCGGATATCGCAGAAGATATCACAGAAGACACCGCAGAGGAGAGCATCCCCGCGGAGAACACACGCACACCCCACACCGAAGCCGAATGGCAGGAGCTGTGGAGCGAATACGAGAGCCTGTCCTGCTCCTATGCAGAGGCAAAGATACAGCGTGAACTGCTGATGTGCGGCGTGCACAGGGAGCGTCTTCTGGAGGCTCAGCACATTGCGGCGTATTATCTGGAGGATGGCTTCAGCTACGAGGACGCCGCCGAAAAGACCGTCAGGGAGCATCCCGATATGCGTCTGATGCCGAGGGAGCTTCCGAAATTCGGGGAGCAGACCCGCGGCAGATACGACGGTATGGCGGCGATAAGAAACCTGTTCTCACGCCGCTGACGCAAAAGGGCGGGCGGCGGGTTAATATATAATAACGTACAGCGGCACGGCGGAACGCACACGGGCTTACCGTAAACTTTTTCGCCGCCTGTGCCGCAGGATATACGGGCGATAGCCCTGCATCGTGTTATGCAGGGCTTTATCGTGCATCTGAAAGGAGATAACTGATGTTCAGTGTTGTAAGGGACGTACATAAAGAGAATTTTACGGTGATATCGAACACTATCCTGCAGGACAGCAGGGTGTCGCTGGAGCTGGCAGGCTTTTTGATAAAGGTGCTGTCACTGCCCGATGACTGGGATTTTTCGCCGAAAGGAATGGCGATATTCTGTTCGGTGACAGAAAACAAGATATACGGCTATATCAGACAGCTTGAACATCTTGGTTATCTGCGGAGAGAAAAGGTCAAGGAAAAAGGCAAGTATATCGATACGGTATACCGTTTTTATGAAGAGCATATCGAAGAAAAACCACTTGCCGAAAAACCACATATGGATGAACCACATATGGAAGAGCCACATATGGATGAGCCACATATGGATGAGCCATGTGTAGAAAACAGTAGTCAACTAAATACTAATATACAAAATACTAATAAACCAAATACTAAAGAAACAAATACTAATGGACCAATTACTCAACGACCAAACTCTCCGCAGGCGGAAACGGACGGCGTGCAGTTCATCACCTCGGGGGAACGCAGGGAGCTTTTCAGGAAGAACATCGGTGCGGATATTCTGGCTTCGCTTTACGGGGAGCGTTTTGCGGAGGATGCTCTGCGGGCGATGGAGCTTCTTGCGTCCGGCGTCGGCAGGTATGTCAACGGGGAGAGAGTTGAGGGAGAGGAGTTAAAGAAATATATGCTTCTTGTCCGTCAGGAGGATGTGCGTATGGCGGAGGAGCTTGTCAGCGGCAAGGAGCTGAAGAACTACATCGCTTACTTCGGGAGCGTGCTGTTCAATACCGTGCGTGAGAGGGTATACCGTGAGGAGCGTGAGCGTCAGCGTTCAGAGAGGGCGGCTGTACCGCTGTTCAGACAGCAGACGCAGGACGCCGATACAGTTCCCGACGACGGCACCTACCAGAACGCAGATGTTCAGGCGTTCATGGAAAAGGTAATGCGGAGATATCTCGAATAGCATTGACTTATGCCGCAAGCTGTGTTAAACTGTTGGTAACAAATATTCGGAGGTGCCCCATGAAACACAGACTTCCTGTCTGCCTGCTGGCGGCTGTAATGCTCCTTACGGGATGCAACGATACGCCGCCTGTAAGTCAGGCTCTGCCCGACGACAGCACGCCTGCCGTTACGTCCACCGCATCTGCCACTGCGGCGACAGCAGATACCACTGCGACGTCCACTGCCGATACTATTGCGACGTCCACTGCCGATACTATTGCTACGTCCACTGCGGCTACGCCCGAGGTGACCACGGCGGCTACAACTGCGACAACGACTGCGGCTACGACAGCGGCAACGACAGTGCCTACAACAGCGGCAACAACTGCGGCTACCACAGCGCCTACAACAGCGGCAACCACAGCGGCTACCACGACTTCCAAGACCGCCGCACCCATGCCTGCCGAACCTGCGGAGGACGTGCTCCTGCGGCTTGAGGCGGAGGACGGAAAGCTCTCGGGCGGTCTGTCCGTGACGGATATCGGGGGCTGTTCTGGAGGACAGGCGGTGCAGAACTTCGGCGGCGATGCGGATGTCATCCTGCTGACGGCGGACATCCCACAGGGCGGTATGTACGACATCACCGTGACGGCGGCGGGCATCGGCTCCTACAAGGAGAACGGCATCTCCGTGGACGGCGTGCCTGTGGGTACGTTCAGCTCGGAGAACGGCGTTTTCAGCGGCTATGTCATCCCCAACGTCTTCATGGAAAAGGGCAGGCACAGCATCAGCGTGGTGAGGTCATGGGGCTGGATACAGCTTGACTGCATCGACATCACCACCGCCGGGGGCATCGACCCTGCGGTATTCGCCGTTGAGCCGACCCTCTCCGACAAAAAGGCGACGAAGGAAGCTCAGGAGCTGTTCCGTTTCCTCTGCGACAGCTACGGCGAGTACGTCATCTCGGGTCAGGTGTGCGATGACGGCTACTTCGGCAGGGAGATGTCCGCCATCCGTGAGGTCACGGGGGAAACACCTGCCATCCTCGGTCTGGACATGATGGACTACACGCCCTCAAGGCAGGCTCTGGGTGCACGCTCCCACGCCGTGGACACTGCTCTTGACTTCGCTGACAGGGGCGGCATCGTGACGTTCTGCTGGCACTGGAACGCTCCCACGGAGTACCTGAAGGACGGCAAGGACGACAACGGCAACCCACGCTGGTGGGGCGGCTTCTACACACGAAACACCACCTTTGACATCGACGCCGTGATGAACGGCAGGGACCCCGAGGGCAAGGCGGCACTCGACCGTGATATCGCCGAGATCGCGGCACAGCTACTGCGGCTCCAGGAAGCTGGCGTGCCTGTGCTGTGGCGGCCTCTGCACGAGGCTTCGGGCGGCTGGTTCTGGTGGGGAGCAAAGGGTGCCGACGCATACAAGAAGCTGTGGGTATACCTGCACGGACAGCTCACCGAAAAGTACGGCTGTCACAACCTCATCTGGGTGTTCAACGGGCAGTCCGCGGACTGGTACCCCGGCGACAGATACGTTGACATCATAGGCGAGGACATCTACCCCGGCGAGCGTGTTTATTCACCGCAGACGGCGAAATTCACCGAGGCGGCAGGCTACCCCGATGACAGCAGGATAGTGGCTCTCACCGAGAACGGATGCATCTTCGACATCGAACAGGCGGTCATGACGGACACCATGTGGGCATGGTTCTGCACATGGGGCGGAGAGTTCGTCGTGAGCGGCAACTCATACAGCGAGAAGTTCACCGAAAAGGACATCCTGCGTAAGGTATACAGCAGTGACAGGGTGCTGACGCTGGACGAGCTTCCGTTCGGCTGAGCTAAGGAGGAAACATGAGGATAATACTTGTACGCCACGGGCATCCCGACTACGTGAACGACTGCCTGACGGAGCTTGGTCACGAGCAGGCGGCACGTGCGGCTGAACGCCTTAAAAACGAGGGCATCACCGAGATATACACTTCCCCCTACGGACGTGCGGCAGAAACTGCACAGCACACAGCGGACCTCCTTGGTCTGCCCGTGACACAGCTTCCGTTCATGCACGAGATAAAGTGGGGGAGCGACGGTGACATCTACGCCGAGGGTCATCCGTGGGATACCTCGCTGTATGCGGTGTCGCTGGGGCACTCGCTCATGGATGAGAGCTGGACTGAACAGCCGCCTTTTTCGGGCAACCGTGTCTGGGAGGAGATCGCACGCATCTCGGCAAGCAGTGACATCTGGATGAGGTCGCTCGGCTACACACGTGAGGGCACCAACTACCGCGTCACAGGCACTGATACCGACCGCACCATCGCACTTTTCAGCCACGGCGGCTCGTCATCCGCTCTGCTCTCCCACATCCTGAACCTACCGTTCTTTTATCTGTGCAGGGCTGTCTGCCCCGATTTCACCGCCGTCACCGTCCTGTGTCTGGACGATACCCACGGTGCTCTCACCGCACCCCAGATCGAGATCATGAACGATGCAAGGCATATCAGGACGCAGGGCGTTTCTTATCAGATGTAGGAGCATAACAGCAACACCGCCCGAGGGGTTTCGGGCGGTGGTCTTAGTTATCGGGTAGCTTTGTTGGCGGTTTAGTTATCGGGTGGTGCGGTTGTCGCTTTTGATTATTTGGTGGTCTGGTTATCGCTTAAGAGCCTTTTATGTTCTATGTAGCCGCAGTGCAGGGGGCGAACCTCCCAGGGGCTACTCCCCTAACGGTTCCCCCCTGCTACC
>JAZURJ010000049.1:0-6773 GCA_045606085.1 Oscillospiraceae bacterium | reverse complement strand
CACCGTCGGATGCCTTCTGGATGTATCCGAGGAACTGAGTCTTAAATGTGTCATCGAACTTCGCGACTTCGAGATCACCCTCGAATGTACCGCCGGAATATCCGCTCCAGTAAATCACGTTATCAGCATAGAAGTTATTGGACTCACTCTGTTCCTCCGGGCTGAAGGATATGGCCCCAGCCTGATGATAAGGAGTGCCCATTGTAACGGTGCCGGTCGTGCCTACTGAATAAGTTCCGACGTACAGATTCGAGATACCAAATTCGACTTTATTTGCCATTCTCGTTCTCCTTAAATGTAGTAATAAATCACGAAAACACCTTGATCTTCGATGAAAATGTCCTCGGATTTGTCATATAAATAGCCAGCTGCGAGAAGTGCGTCCTCTATGCTGGCTTCGTTCTGTTCGTTTTTTGTTGTAAAGTAATATTCGACCTGATAGGTGTTCTGTCTCCAGTAATGCGTATTATCCGCCTCAAACACGTCCTGACCGTTGCCGATATACACGATATACGGCGGAGTCTGATTCGTCTTAAAATGCGAATACGCACACGGAAGGCCGGTGCTTTGTAATGTCTGATAAATGCTCATGGTATATCCTCAATGATTCTTCGAGGCAGTTCGTCAACAGCCCACTCCTCGACCGGCTTGATGTGCTTGATGCCGTGAGTGCGTCCGTAAGTGCCTTTTTTATTCTTGATAACGTGCCCATTCTCGAGCAGATGCGTGAGCTGATAATCGGTGCGGTTATGAACCACAACATCCATATCGCCCATACGCTTCACGCCCCAGCCTTTTGCGTAGGACCCCGTCTTGACCGGAGAAGTATTCTTCAGCTTCTGAACGGATTCCTTCGCTACCGTCTGGATGTTCGTCTTTGCGGACCTTTCGACATCCTTGTTGACCTCATCCAGAAGTTTTGTCATTTGAGCCGTTACGCTTTCGGTCTTAGCCATTGTTACTACCCGTCCCTAGTTCAGAACCTATTAAAGTCGAGCCTCCTGTCGAACTCGTCGAGGCCGTAGTAGGTGCAACATACTTGCCGATGCGTTCCTCACAAATAAGGCTGATCCTGTCCCTTTGTGCTGTCCAGTCGGTGCGTATAACATCGTAATACACGCCATTCCACTCGATTAGCTTCTGGCCGTTGTAGTCTGCTCTGTTCGCCAACACGAACGTTATCGACGGATGGATCCCGAGCTGACCGGCATTGTAATACTCCGCTTGATATACGCCCTTCGGCATTACATAAACTTGGGTGTCATTATAAGTGATGACCTCGTTGCCGTATTCATCGTATGTCGATGTCGGTTCGCCCTTCAGCGTTGCAATTGAGTCATACATTTGCGTCACCCCAATTCGTATAGCCTGTGGCCGTTACGAGCTGGGCCTTCTGCTCATCGTATGACATCTTTAAACGGTCATACTCATCTACAAGGCCGAAGTTCATCAGACAGTAAGTCGCTACCGCCTGAGCGACAAGCTCATCGTAAGTAGTCGGTATATCAACGCCCGCGATCCCGAGATCAAGCTGTGCCGCCTTTATTAGATGGGTCAGCTGAAGAGAGTCGAAGGATGTCGTGGATATACGCCCCGACTGCCTTATCAGCGGAAGTATTGTTTCTGGGCTAATAGGAAATGCCATTTTATTACCTCACAACTGGAGCGAGGTTATTCGCCCCGCTCCGCATTTTTCTGTAGAGTTAACTGATAGTTCTTGAAAAATTCCTTTGTGATCACCGTGTGCCCGACGTGTCCGAGCCCGATGTACGGGTCAGCAAGTATCTTGTACCCGCACTGTCTCGCCCTCCAGCAGAACGCGATATCCTCGCCACAGTTCGCAATCGGAGTAAACATTTGCCCGAACTTCGCAAAGACGGAGACGAATATCTCTGTTTTCATCAAAACGCACCCGAATCCACAAGCACCGACCTCGAACGGTTCATCCGGTATCTTGTCGAACTCTGTCCATTCAAAAGCAGTGCCCTCTTCATTCAGGTCCATCTTATCGAACACTACCGCCGAAAACGGCTGTGTCCGTCTGTAATAAATGCCCGTCACCATATCGGCCCCATTGTCAATATGTTCAAGCATCCTCTTTAGCGTATCGGGATTGAATACCATATCCGAATCGAACCACATAACGAGATCCGCTTCATCGAGTAAAGCCTTCTTCGCTATCTGGTCACGGCTGGTATAAATCAAAGAGCCGAGGTTAAACCAGATTGAGATCTTAGTGTCCTCGATTCCGTATGATGTTAACGTTGCCAGCGAGTGCGCGAACTGTGCCGGGAGCTGGTCCATACACGGCACCGCGATAAGAATCTTTCTCATATCAGTCACCTCCTAATTTGCTGATACTCGAATTACTTCGTGATCTTAACGAATGCGTTCGGAGCAACAACGCCGAGTGCAACGTACTCACGGCCGAGAACTTCGATGAGGTCCTCTTTCTTTTTGCTGAGTTCGTCGAACTTGAAGTCGATTCCGTCGCCGTTAGGGAAGTTGGCGAGTGCGCCGTGTCCGAGGTCTCCGACGATTGCGTAAGTCACGCCAGTTGTAGCGGCAGACGCAGCTGTGATCGTGTTATTGAATACAACCGGCAGACCTTCGAACGGGTCAACTGGGAATGAACCAGCATACTCTACAGCCTTGAATGTGCCCCATGTAGCCTTGTTCATCATGATTACAGGATTAGCTGCCTCGTCGCTCAGCATAGCCATAGCAGCGGCTACCGTTCCGAGTGCTGGACTAGCTGCCTGAAGTTTCGGAACTCCCGGGCAAGTTGTGGTCGATACTGTTCCGCAAGCCTCGATCTTTGCGATCAGTGTGTCAGCTGCCTTCTTTGCGATTCTGTATGTCAGTTCATCATAGATGTATCTCAGGAACTCCTCGCCTCTGAGGTCATATACCTCGTCAGAGATGGAGATCCACTTCTTGATGCTCTGTGGTACGAGTGTAACGATTCCGAGAACAAGTGTCTCCTCGTTAACTGCTGCACCGCCTTCAGCGTGAATTTCTGCATCTGATCCGCTGATCTCAAACTGAACCTTCAGGTTTCCTCTGAGATAGCTCTTGCGGACGAGAGACATGATGCCTTCTCTCTCCCATGCGGTCTTTACTATGTCGTAAACGAACTCAGGAACTGCTACTGTGCCGGTTCCGTTTGGAGTTGTGTCGTTCTCGGATGTGAGCTTTCTGCACTCCATGTCGTTTCCGCTCTTGATGTACTCAGCGTATGCGTTGATGTACTCAGGTGTGTTTCTCATTTCCATTGTGTTGACTTTCCTTTCGTCTTTAACTTCTTCGATAACATCGCCCTGTCCTTTGATGACAGCAGCCATGTCAAGTTTTCTCTGTTCGACTTCGAGCTTGATAACTTCTCTGCGCTCTCTGATGGCGTCGAGTTCATCGTTCAGCCTTTCGATGCCCTCTGCATCAGCCTCACGAAGCTCGTCAACGATCTCAGCGTTTCTCTTATCGATCTGCTCGATGTCAAGAGCCATAATTTCTTCGCGTGTCATGCGTTTTACTCCTTTCCGCTTAACATCGCCTTAGCTGTAACGATTGCCCTACGTCTCTCTGTCTCAAGTTTTTCAGCTTCGAGTCGCTCCGCTCGAATTTTCTCGATCACTCCGTCGGTCAAACTTCTGACGCTTATCGATGTAGCGTCATTGGCTGGTATAGAAACAGCACTAACGTCATAGAGCTTAGCTACCCTTTCGATGTGTCTCGTAAACAAAGGACGGCCGTCCTCGAGTTCTGTTCTGTCCTCGTGTTCTGCCGCCACCGTGAAGCCGAAACTCATTTTGTTTGTGTAGCCTTTTTCAATCTCTTCGTACAAGTCGCGTCCGAGCTGTGTACCGCCGAGATTGGCCTCTATCAACAGTCCTCTCTCGTCTGGCCTGACGGTGAGGGTCCCGTTGCTGATTCGTGCAAAGACTCTTCCCTCGTGGTTATATTGCATTATTACGTCCGACATATCAGTTTCATCGAACGCAGTCGCGTCAACCACTTCATCGTAGGCGAAGTCCTCGCTATCATAGAGTCGATACGCTTCGTTAAAAGTGCTCGCATATCCAGCAACCACTTTTCTATCTTCCTGTACCGCCTCTTCTGACTCTTCGGCCGGTTCGTTAACTATTACGGCAAGAGTCATATCTCTGTATTCTCTGTCATTCTTGACTGCCATCGTTTATGTCCTCCGTTGGTGTCAGTTTTTCGTCCGCTGAATAGTATTCGCCTCTGATAACACGCTGGTCTCCATTTTCGACCGGAGGGAGGTTCCATATCTCGCGGACATCGTTGATGCTAAAAATGCCCCGGTCAAGAAGCTGACTCGAGACATTTAACTTATCGTTATTACTCATATACTGTAAGCGGTTCGCTGTCAGCATAAGCTGTGAACCTTGTGCCCTCTCTCGCTCTGAGAACAATGCCTTCGTTGTGGCCTCAGAGAACTGTATAGCGAACGGTTCGATCGCGCCCTCATAGAACGCCGACCACGAATCGCCATAAGCCTTGGTCTGAAGCACATCCTCATTAACTCCGTAATAGTTGTACACGTTCTCGCGGATGGCCTTCATCTGATCCGGGTCCACTGTGTACGGCTTCACATCGATTTGCTTGATGTCCTTGTAAGTGTTAGGGAACAGGAGGAAGCCACCCGCCTCCGAATCTGTCGCAAGGTTCTCGCGTGTAAAGCGTTTACGCTCGTTTGCAAGATCCTCCGGCTTTGCAAAGTTAGCAAGCTGTGCCATAAAACGGAACGTGCTTGTATTCTTGACAGCCTCCTCGATGCCCTGATTCTGAATGTGTATCAGCTTCATTGTGTCCTCGATGGCTGTGTTCGGATCTCCGAAGAAATCGCTCTTATACTGATGCCTTGTAAGCACTGCACACTTACGGAACTCGACTGCTGCGATCTCGCCGTGACTGAACTGATAACGCAGCCAAAGCTCATTGTCATACTCAAGCAGCGAGCACCGATGCGGGAGAACAGGATAGAGTCCCGTAATGATCATCCGCTCATCGAATACCGGGACGATAAATGCCGTATTATTTATATCGAGTATCGTCGATACCCTATAGAGGAACTGTGACCATGTCTGCCACTGGTTCGGTCCTTGCCTAAGTTTTGACTGAAGCGAAGGATTTGCCGAGCCTATCAGCTCCACTTTCAATTTTGAAATGTGCCTCGCTCTTGCGTCGATCGCGGCCCTGACTATTTCGCTTTCATATATCGCCCCGCCCCAGCTTGTAAACGCCGGACGGTATGCCGTAAGAGTGCGAAACATCGTATAAGCGTCTTTTAACGCATCCTGTGACTTCTTCGCCTCGTTCGGCCTGAAGATCCAATCAAATAAACTCATTATTTGACTCCTTAAATAAATTGCCAGTGATAGCCACCCGCTGTGTTATAGTGGATAACTCCCCGACAACAATTCGAAATAACTTTCTTATTTATGTTTACGGCTCTCGCTGCGTCGTTAATGCTTTTATATATATCGCCCGTCTCTACACACAGAACTTGTTTCGGAGCATTACCGCCCGCATGGTTTTCACGCATCTTCTGTTTAGTGGCTTCGCTTTTCGGTTGAGTGCCTTTGCCTTTGCGATTCTCGGACATTAACCGCTTGCTCTCTTCTGCGTGTTTCCCGTTGCTGTCTCCGCCGCTTTTGATGTTGTAACCAAACGACTTGATATTTGACTGATAACGTTCAATTAACGACTGCTCTATCTCTTCCGCTTCGAGTTTGCTGAGGCTTTCGGCAACAATCTCGTGTTTGAAATTGTCCCATCCATATTTTTTTATTGCCTTTGTAAAGTATTTGTTTCGATAGTATCCGTTGCCGTGTCGCCATCTTCCTTCTAAAGACGTACAAGTTATACCGACATATCGTTTACCCGATGGGGAAGTATGTATATAAACAACGTAGTTATTCATTCTTTAGCTGCTCCCCTATTTCAGCGTGCCATTTCTGCCTCACGCAGATAGCATCCAAAAGTGCTGCCGTTCCGTCGATTCTTGCTCGTTGATCAATCTTTATCAATCGACCTCTGTTCCGTTCGTTGCTAAATTTGACCGCAGAATTAAGCAAATGCGATTTAAGTAAATCGTTGTCACCTATATAAACAGCTCCGTCTTTAATGAGCCCTTCAAGTTCTTGAAGAACCGGCCAGAGGTTATCCCCTTGATATATGGAATCCATTTGGAACCCCGCGCCCTCCAGATCCTTAACCAGATACTGTGAACTGTAACGGTCATATCCGACTTTCAGCGGGTATATTTCGTGCTCGCTGATAAGTTGAGTCACCCACCTATAAACGTCGCTGTAATCGACAAAATTCTCGCCACTCAGCGAAAGGAACCCGCGCTTTACATAATTCCAATAAGGAACGCCGTCCTCCGCGATCCGTTGCTCGATGCGTTCCGATGGCATCCAGAAGTGTGCGACTACATTCAATGTCCCACCCTTTTCGATTACCGCGACCGCAGCCGTTAAATCTGTCGTCTGCGATAGGTCGACGCCCGCAACGCAATAAGAACCGCGTAACGTGTTCATGTCGATTGCCGGACCGCTTATGGCTGATACCGATGTAGCCGGGAGCCATGCAAGGCTCGAGTTCTGTTTGATGTTGCAATACTTGCACATGAACTCAGCCTTTTTAGAAAGCGAACCCTCTGCTTTCGCAATCTCTTCGAGCATGAAATCGACCGACACCGAAACACCGAGGTTCGGCATTGACTTCTTCAATTCATTGATGTCGTT
>JAZURJ010000048.1:0-14220 GCA_045606085.1 Oscillospiraceae bacterium | reverse complement strand
CGCTGTTAACCGTCTCCAGATTGCTATCAATCAGGCTAGAGAGTACGGTCTGCTTGGCAAAAACATCTTTGGTACAGACTTTAGCTTCGATGTAGAGCTCAGACTTGGTGCAGGTGCTTTCGTATGTGGTGAGGAAACATCCCTCATGACATCTATCGAAGGTAAGCGTGGTGAGCCACGTCCTCGTCCTCCATTCCCAGCTGTTAAGGGTCTCTACAGAAAGCCAACTATCTTAAACAACGTTGAAACATACGCTAACATTCCACGTATCATCTTACTCGGTGCTGACTGGTTCCAGTCTATCGGTACAGAGAAGTCAAAGGGTACTAAGGTATTCGCTCTCGGCGGTAAGATCAACAACACAGGTCTGGTTGAGATCCCCATGGGTACAACCCTCCGTGAAGTTGTATTCGAGATCGGCGGCGGTATCCCCAACGGCAAGAAGTTCAAGGCTGCCCAGACAGGTGGTCCTTCCGGCGGATGTATCCCCACAGAGCACCTCGATGTTCCGATCGATTACGATAACCTCATCGCTATCGGCTCCATGATGGGCTCCGGCGGTCTGATCGTAATGGACGAGGACAACTGTATGGTTGATATCGCTAAGTTCTTCCTCGAGTTCACTGTTGACGAGTCCTGCGGTAAGTGTACTCCCTGCCGTATCGGTACAAAGCGTCTGTATGAGATGCTGGAGAAGATCACTTCCGGTAAGGCTACAATGGCTGATCTGGATGAGCTTGAGAAGCTGTGCTACTACATCAAGGACAACGCACTGTGCGGTCTTGGTCAGACAGCTCCCAACCCCGTTCTTTCCACACTCAAGTTCTTCAAGGACGAGTACATTGCTCACGTTCAGGACAAGAAGTGTCCTGCAGGCGTATGTAAGGATCTGCTGCAGTACAGCATCATCAAGGATAGCTGCTTCGGCTGCGGCGTATGTGCTAAGAAGTGTCCTGCTGAGGCTATCACAAGAACTGACTACATAGCTCCCGGCAAGAAGCTGGCTGCTTTTGAGATCGATCCTAACAAGTGCGTAAAGTGCGGTGCTTGTATCGATACTTGTAAGTTCAAGGCTATCGTTAAGGGCTAATGAAAGGAAGGAACAATTAATTATGGTTAATATTAAGATCAACGGTATTGACTTCCAGGCTCCCAAGGGTTCTACCATTCTTGAGGCCTGCCGTCTTGCCGGTATCAGAATTCCTACCCTCTGCTACCTCAAGGATATCAACGCTATCGGTGCATGCCGTATCTGTGTTGTTGAGGTTAAGGGTGCAAGAAGCCTCGTTGCTTCCTGTGTATACCCCATCAACGAGGGCATGGAGATATTCACATCTACTCCCAAGGTAATCGAAAGCAGAAAGACAACTCTCGAGCTGCTGCTCTCCAACCACAACAAGTCCTGCCTCTCCTGCGTAAGAAGCGGTAACTGTGAGCTTCAGGCTCTGTGCGAGGAGTACGGTGTTGATGCTACACGTTTCGACGGTGCAGTTACTCCTGCTGAGCTCGATGACAGTGCAGCTCATATGTACCGTGACAACAGCAAGTGCATCAGCTGCCGTCGCTGCGTAGCTGCTTGTGAGAAGACACAGGGCATCGGCGTTATCGGTGCTAACGAGCGTGGCTTTGCTACTGAGATCAACTGTGCATTTGATATGCCTCTCGCTGAGACAGCCTGCGTATCCTGCGGTCAGTGTATCGCTGTATGTCCCGTAGGTGCTCTCTCTGAGAAGGACGACACACAGAAGGTACTCGACGCTATCGCTGATCCCGAGAAGTTCGTTGTTGTACAGGCTGCTCCCGCAGTTCGTGCATCCCTCGGCGAAGCATTCGGTTACCCCATCGGCACAAACGTAGAGGGCAAGATGATCGCAGCTCTCCGTCGTCTGGGCTTTGACAAGGTATTCGACACCAATTTCTCTGCTGACCTCACCATCATGGAAGAGGGTACAGAGTTCATCGGCCGTGTTCAGAACGGCGGCGTTCTCCCCATGATCACATCCTGCTCTCCCGGATGGATCAGATACTGCGAGAACTACTTCCCTGAGTTTATTCCCAACCTCTCCTCCTGCAAGTCTCCTCAGCAGATGTTCGGTGCTGTTGTTAAGACATATTACGCAGAGAAGATGGGTATCGATCCCAAGAACATCGTTTGCGTATCTGTAATGCCCTGTACAGCTAAGAAGTTCGAGCTGGGCAGAGATGACCAGTCCGCAGCAGGCGTTCCTGATGTAGATATCTCCATCACAACAAGAGAGCTTGCACGCCTCATCAAGAAGGCTGGTATCATGTTCAACCAGCTTCCCGATGAGAAGGCAGACAGCCCCCTCGGCTCCGGTACAGGTGCTGCTGTTATCTTCGGTGCAACAGGCGGCGTTATGGAAGCTGCTCTGCGTACCGCAGTATGGACACTTGAGGGCAAGAAGGACAACTCTCCCATCGACTTCACAGAGGTTCGTGGCGTAGAGGGTATCAAGGAAGCAACATACAACGTTGCAGGCATGGAAGTCAAGGTTGCTATCGCATCCGGTCTTGCTAATGCCAAGGCTCTGCTGAAGAAGGTACAGGCCGGTGAGGCTAACTACCACTTCATCGAGATCATGGGATGTCCCGGCGGCTGCGTAAACGGCGGCGGTCAGATCATTCAGCCTGCTGATGTTCGCAACAACCTTGATCTGCGTGCAGAGAGAGCTAAGGTACTGTACGATATCGATGCAGCCAACGCTCTGAGATTCTCTCACGAGAACCCCGATGTACAGGCTCTGTACAAGGAGTACTTCGGCGAGC
The DNA here is from genome assembly GCA_045606085.1 of Oscillospiraceae bacterium. Taxonomy (GTDB): domain Bacteria; phylum Bacillota; class Clostridia; order Oscillospirales; family Ruminococcaceae; genus CAG-115. The sequence continues at coordinate 11,433 of JAZURJ010000048.1, read as the reverse complement.
CCAACAGCCACAAGGCTCACGAGATCCTGCACACATCCTACAAGGCACAGGAGCTTTACAAGTAATTCCTGCTTTGTGAATGTAATCGCATAAAAATTCTCCCCGCTCAAATGAGCGGGGAGTTTTTGCGTTAATATGTGTCGTTATAAGTGATACTCTTTTTCTGTCATCTCCAGTTCAAGGCACTTCCAGTCCTCGCCGAGAACATGATAATATTCGGGGGTATCGGAGGTCACGTCCTTAAATCCCACCGATGTATAGCAGCGGTAGGCGGCAGGATTGTTTTCAAACACGCCGAGTGTCACCTTGTCAACACGCAGGATATCGAAAGCGTATCGGAGAGCAAGCTGCAGCATCTCTCTGCCATAGCCCATGCCGCGTTTTGTGTCGTCAACGACGATAAAGCCAAAACGCAGTACCTTTTTGTCTGCATCTGTGAAACGCATTATAAGATGTCCCGCGATGCCGCTCTCGTCAAAGGCTGTGAACGGGAAAAGATTGTCTGTGTATTCTGTCTGGGCGTAGTGTTCTGTCATATCCATGGCGGTTATGGGATAGCTTTCGTATCTGTCGGCACACCAGCGTCTGAAGGATACCTCGTCCTTTATCCAGCTTACGATGCGTTGTGCGTCGTATTTCTTATAGGGTCTTAATCTCAGCATGGTATCACTCCTTTTGGTTGATTATAGCAGATAGCGGCGTTTAAGTCAATATCACAGCCGCAGCTCCCATGTGGTTGCGCTTTCGCCGAAGATAAATTCGTCAAACGGCAGGCACTCACCGAGGTCCGCAAAGCCGAGCACACTGTGCAGCTCTCGTGATGCGATGTTTTCGGCTTCGATGTAGGAGTAGATATACTCGCCGCCGCTTGCCTTAGATCGTATCTCATCAATGCCACGGCGGATGAGCCTTTTCGCTATTCCACGGCGGCGATATTCGGGGACAACGAACAGGTCGCCAAGATACCAACGAAGGGAGTTCTCTCTGTCACGCAGGAAGTTTACCGCACCCACGATATCGTGCCCGTGAAAGGCGATGATCTGATGCCATCGTCCCTCGTAACACTCGGGGAAGCTGTTGTACTTCAACCAATGGAAAAGCAGGGCGGGGTTCTTTTCGGAGTTGTTCCAGCGTGCCGAGGCAAGCTCGAGGTGGAGCTCATCGGATTTCGGATGCAGCCTGTCAAAGGTACGCAGCGTTATCTCGGTGGGCGTGCTTCGGCTGTATATTTTGCAGGCACCGCCCCAGACAGCGGTGTCCAGTCCGAGCTCACGGAACCCGTATCTTTCATAGTAGCCGATATGGTCGGTGCAGACGTACAGTGTTTCATATCCGAGCTGTGCCGCCTCGTAGCCTGCGTGGTCCAGCAGCAGCCCGCCGAAGCTTGAGCCTCTGTATCGTGGAAGTACGAACAGGGTGGCGACAAAAGGGCACAGCTCCGTGTGACGTGTCAGCCCGTCGTTTGCGACAAGCTGATAGAAGCCGAGTAACTCGGTGTCATCTCTGCCGCCCATGAGCAGCCATGTCTGCGGTAGGGCATCAGCAGCAAGGCTCTCCTCGGCGGTTCTGCGGAAGCTCTCGAGGACGGTGCTCCAGTGCGTTTTGCAGCAGGTCAGTGCCTGCTCAGTGAGTTCGGGATGTGCTTTCAGTGAAAATATATTCATTTCATTCCTCATGCGGTCAACAAAAAATGCCCCCGAAAGGGAGCACTTAAATTTATCACAGCACAGCTGACCGCATCAGAACGCAGAATGTGAATGACAGATATCTCCCTTGGGCAAGTTATAGTTTCTCATATCATTCACCTGCCTTTCGCTTGATAGGTATATTATAGCATGGCATACGTTATTTGTCAACACAAAATCAAAATATTCCCCTCAGCTATTGCAAAATATCGGTAATTGTGGTATACTATATAGGATAATGGGATAATTCTCAGATAAATTAAATCAACGCTAGGAGATAATATGATACAGTACGATGAAATAAGACTTGCAATGGAGGCTCTGACGCCTGAGATCGAGGAGCTTAAGGGTGCTCTTAACCTTGAGGGAATAAAGATCAAGATGGATGAGCTGGAGATGAAATCCACCGAGCCTGAGTTCTGGAACGACCCCGAAAGTGCACAGGCCGTTCAGCAGCAGATAGGTCAGTACAAGGCTACCATTACAGGCTATGAGAAGCTCTGCACCAACCACGAGGACGTGCTCACCATGATCGAGCTTGCGGAGGAATCCGAGGACGACAGCATGGTTGACGAGGTGAAGGAGCTTGCGGAGCAGGTAAAGGCGGAGCTGGAGGCTCAGAAGCTGGCTACTCTGCTGACAGGCGAGTATGACAGCTCCAATGCTATCCTTTCCTTCCACGCAGGTGCAGGCGGCACAGAGGCCCAGGACTGGGTATCCATGCTGCTGAGAATGTATACACGCTGGGCGGACCGCCACGGCTTCAAGACAGAGATTCTGGATATACTTGACGGCGATGAGGCAGGCATCAAGAGTGCCTCCATCCACATCCAGGGATACAATGCTTACGGCTTCCTGAAGTCCGAGCACGGCGTTCACAGACTAGTCCGTGTTTCCCCGTTTGACGCTGCAGGCAGACGTCAGACATCCTTCGCATCCGTCGAGGTAATGCCCGAGCTTGAGAAGGATGTTGAGGTGGACATCCGCCCCGATGATATCGAGATGGAAGTGTACAGAGCCAGCGGTGCGGGCGGTCAGAAGGTAAACAAGACATCCTCTGCGGTACGTCTTATCCACAAGCCCACAGGTATCGTTGTTTCCTGCCAGACCCAGAGAAGCCAGGTGCAGAACCGTGAGTTCTGTATGAAGATGCTGATGGCAAAGCTGGTGGAGATCAAGGAACGTGAGCACCTTGACAAGATCTCCGATATCAAGGGCGAGCAGCTCAAGATCGAGTGGGGCAGCCAGATACGTTCTTATGTATTCATGCCCTATACCCTTGCAAAGGACCACAGAAGCAGCTTTGAGAGCGGTAATATCAACGCAGTTATGGACGGCGATATCGACGGCTTTATCAACGCTTACCTCAAGGGCAGGAGCTTAGGAGAATTCTGATGGTAAAGAACGATGTGATCACGCTTAAGATCACAGCACTCACGAACGAGGGCAGCGGCGTCGGCAGACACGACGGCATGGCTGTGTTCGTGCCTTTCACGGCGGTGGGGGATGAGATATCCTGCCGTATCGTAAAGGTGCTGAAAAGCTATGCTTACGGAAGATGCGAGAAGCTGCTCACACCCTCTGCGGATAGAATCGAAAACGATTGTCCCGTGTTCGGCAGATGCGGCGGCTGTTCTTTCCGTCATATAGATTACAATGCCGAGCTTGCGGCAAAGGAGAGCTTCGTGCGGGATGCGTTTTCCCGCATCGGCGGTCTATCGCCTGAAATGCTCCCCATCTGCGGTAGCGAGGCTCAGTACGGATATCGCAACAAGCTGCAGATGCCGCTGTCCCGTGACAAGGACGGCTGTGCTGTCTGCGGCTTTTTTTCGGAGCGTAGCCACAATGTCATCCCTGTGGATAAGTGTCTGCTGCAGCCGGCGGAGTTTGCTGAGATAACAGGCTTCGTCATGGAGCAGGTGCGTGAGCTGCGTATTTCGGTATACAATGAGGAGAAGCACGAGGGCGTATTAAGGCACATCTTCCTGCGTCGCGGACATTACAGCGGAGAGATCTGCCTGTGTCTTGTTGCGAGAAGAAAGGTGCCCGAGTTCGCACGTCTTGCGAAGTCTGCGATGGAGAGATTTCCGCGGATAAAGGGCGTTGTGCTGAATCTCAACAAAGCGAAAACGAATGTCATCCTCGGCGATGAGGAGGTAGTGCTCTGCGGCAGTGCCGTTATTTCTGACACCATGTGCGGAAATACGGTGGAGCTGTCACCGAGATCCTTCTATCAGGTGAATACACCTGCCGCCGAGAATTTATACAGGCAGGCTGCGGAATTTGCCGAGCCGAAGGGAAAAACGGTGCTTGATCTGTACTGCGGTGCAGGCACAATAGGTCTTTCCATGGCAGGCGAGGCAGCGAGGGTCATCGGTGCGGAGATAGTCCCCGAGGCCGTGGAGAATGCAAAGGCGAACGCCGAACGCAACGGTCACGGTAACGCAGAGTTCATCTGTGCGGATGCGGGACAGGCTGCAAAGGCTCTTGCACAGCAGGGACTGAAGCCCGATGTTATCGTGCTTGACCCGCCCAGAAAGGGCTGCGATGAGGCTACGCTCAGTGCGTGTGTGGAGATGTCCCCCGAGCGTATCGTGATGATATCCTGCAACGCTGCGACAGCGGCGAGGGACTGTAAGTGGCTGGGCGAGTACGGATATCGTGCGGTGAAGCTAAGGGCTTTCGATCTCTTCCCGAGGACTACTCATGTGGAGTGTGTGGTGAAACTGGTACGAGAGTAATTGTGTGATCTTTCCCCGACGTGTGTTATCGCCGAGGACAAAATAAAACTATGACAATGGAGGAACATTATCATGTCATCAGAAAAGAAGGTAGCAAAGTCTGAGAAAAAGGCACTGAAGGCGGAGAAGAAAGCCGCGAAGCGTTCTGTAAGGGCGGAAAAGGCGAAGACACCTATCACGCATTACCAGATCTACAAGATCATGCTGATAGTGACCTTTTCGGTTGCAGGTGCATTTCTGCTCATCAATGTTATCAAGCTCAACATCCCCGGTATGATCGCTATCGGCGGCAGCCTGCTGGCATTCGCTGCGGTGCTGTGGCTGATGAAGCTGAGAAAAGCAAAGTCCATCCACAAGGAGTTTGTGGCTTGTATCGCACTGGAGCTGCTGATCTTTGTTATCTCCCTGTTCAGTGGCGAGAGCTACAGCGACGATTTCCCCATGTTCCTTGCGGTCATCGGCATGACCGGTATGTACATGGAGCCTAAGTTCACCAAGGTGCAGATCGTGACTGCCGACGTGCTTCTGGTGGCTATGCTGCTCATCCATCCCGAAAAGGCAGGCGGTCTTACTCAGTTCCTGCTGTGCCTTGTTATATTCACACTGGCGGCTATCCTTGTATTCCTTGCTATCAAGCGTGGACGTGCCTTCATTGACATCGCACGTGACCGTGCAGAGGAGAGTGAGAAGCTGCTGAACTCCATTCAGGATATGGGTGAGAAGCTGGAGACCGACTTTACAGCCTCCTCCGATCTTATCGCCGAGAGCGCCAGAAGCCTTGAGAAGGGCTCTGCGGATATCATCCGTGAGGCAGGCGAGGTCGCTGAAAGCTGCGGCGATGTTCAGGACAGGATCCGTGTTACCAACGAGCATATCGTGGAGCTGAACGGACAGGTAAGAAAGTTCGAGGCGTCCCTCAACGAGAACGGTACGAACATGGAAGCTATGCAGACACAGCTCAGGTCCGTAAGTGAGATCATCACACAGACAAGTCAGGCTGTAAGCGATATGAAGCACCAGATGAACGAGGTTGCGAACATCGCTGTCCAGCTCAGCGATATCTCCTTCAGAACAACACTGCTCTCTCTTAACGCTTCTGTTGAGGCTGCCCATGCAGGTAGTGCGGGTGCAGGCTTTGCGGTTGTTGCAAGCGAGATGAAGAACCTCTCCGAGAACTCCGACCGCTTCTCCGACCGAGTATCCGAGGTGGTAAACCAGCTTCTCAATCAGGTTGAGACTATCTCCGAGCAGTTCGAAGGCTCTTCCAGAGAGCTGGAGCGTTCCGAGCAGACCATGAACGAGCTTCAGGACAGCTTCAGTCAGCTCACCAAGCGTTTCGAGAAGCTGTATGACAACATCGAGGAGCAGACACAGTGCGTTGAGCAGGTCGACAGCATCTTCGGTCAGCTCAAGAAAGAGGTCCAGGAGATGAAGTTCAGCTCTGCGGAGAACAAGACCAACGTTGCTGCTATCGCAGTTGCTATGGACGAGTACCGTGAGAGCATCGGCAGAGTTGTCGAGAACACCAAGGTAAAGTAAACAGCATCCACCGCCGGAGGTCACTCTTCGGCGGTGTGTGATAGGTCAGGAGGGATCACGGTGACAAGGCTCAGAGTATGCGTGCTGTATCTTGCGTATGCACTGCTTTTCGTCGTGGTGTTTGCAGTGATGCTCGTGCTGATAACGGCTGCGATGCTGCTCATTCCCTCAGGACTTCTGTTCAGTGTGCTCGGAGGAGCAATGCTGCTTGCGGATACCGATATCATCCTGACGGAGCTTTCTCCCGTTATCATGCTTTTCGGAGGACTGTTTGCGGCAAGTGCTTCCGCTTTTGCGGGACTTGTGGCGGTGAAGCTGGGAATACTGGTGTCACGGTTGTTTCTGAAGGTGCGGCGTTCCTGCGACCGTCTGAGAGGATGGTGCACATGAACAGGGCTATAAACATCTGGCTCATCGTGACGGCGGTGCTGTCGCTTATTTTCGGCGGCTGCCTGTGGTTATTCCGTGACAGCAAGGGCACCATCGAATACCACGAGGGCAGAAATACCGTTCAGGTGTGCGATAACATCGAGCTGAACATGATAAAGACCAATGTGGAGCTTATCCCCTACGACGGGGAGGATATCCTTTTTGAATACAGGAGCATGGTGCCGATAACCGTGCTCAAGGGTGATAACCGCATCGTTGTGAACGAGAGCGATGAATTCCAGCTCACCTTCATGACAGGCGACGAATCGCAGTTTTATTTCAGGCTGTATCTTCCTGCCGGAATATACAGGAGCATCACAGCCTATAACTCGTCGGGTGATGTGCATATCGGACGTATCGACTGTGACCTTGTGACAGTCATCACAAAAAGCGGCGAGATACTTGCAACCGATACACGCTCGCTCATGAAGCTGAGCAGCGGCACGGGTGATATCCTGCTGGATTTTGAGAGCGTCATCGCTGACAGCAGCATATCCACACGCAGCGGCAACGCAGAGATAATCTTCCCTGCGGGCAGCTCCGTTGCACTCAGCTATGAGACCCGGACAGGCAGCTTTCAGTGTGGTCTTATCAGCGGCAGTGTTGACGGCAGCTATATGTACAGCTTCCGCGGAGGAAACAATCTCATCCGTGCCGAAGTGGAAACGGGTATTCTGACAGTTAAGGAAAAGTAACGATACAGGAGGCAGTATGAAGAATTACAGACAGGTGCTTACGATAACCTCGGAGGAGCCGCAGCAGTTTTTCAATCTTTCCTATGAGGTGGAGGAGTGCGTAAGACGCAGCATGATAAACGAAGGCTTCTGCATCATAATCACACAGCATACTACCTCGGCTGTGTTTCTGGAGCACGACAAGGAGGAACTGTACGCCGACTGGGACAGGCTCCTGAAGGCGGTCGTGCACGAGGACACGGAATACAAGGTGGACTATGCACCTGCGGGTGCGGCTCACATGAAGCAGATGCTGCTTGGTGCGTCGGTAACTATACCGATATCCGACGGCAGGCTGGAGCTCGGACCCAGACAGTACATCATGTACGGCGATTTCGACGGCTGCCGTGAAAAAGATGTGATCGTGAAGATAATAGGAGAATAACGGATGCTTTCTGTCATCATACCTGCATACAATGAGCAGGAGAATATAAGCAATACAGCCAAGGTGATATCGGGAATACTCGATGACGCTGCTATTGCATTTGAGATAATATTCGTGGACGATGGCTCTGCTGATGATACATGGGCGGAGATAGCCGCCGTGTCCAGAGTTGACCACAGGGTGCGTGGCATTCGTTTTTCACGCAATTTCGGCAAGGAAGGTGCGATATTTGCGGGACTTCGTGCGGTGGACGGAGAATGTGCCGTGCTCATCGATTGCGACCTGCAGCATCCGCCTGAGCTTATCCCGGAGATGTATCGAATGTGGGAGAGCGGCGTGGAGGTCGTTGAGGCTGTAAAGGCGTCACGCGGCCGTGAGGGTCTGATGTACAAGATGTTCGCCAAGAGCTTCTACAAGATAATGAAGCGTTCTTCGGGCATCGATCTTGACGGAGCAAGCGATTTCAAGCTGCTGGACTGCAGGGCAGTGGACGCACTCAACGAGATGCCCGAGAGGCTCACCTTTTTCCGTGCGCTTTCAAGCTGGGTAGGCTTCAGCACTGAGCAGATAGAGTTTGATGTAAAGCCTCGTGCAGCAGGAAAGACAAAGTGGAATTTCCGCAAGCTGTTCAGGTTTGCTGTGAACTCCATCACCTCCTTTACCGACCTGCCGCTTCATCTCATCACGCTTGTGGGCGTGGTGTTTGCTGTGTTTGCCGCTGTGCTGGGAGTACACACGCTGGTGAATTACTTCTGCGGAAATGCCCTGGAGGGCTTCTCCACAGTTATACTTCTCATACTTATCGTAGGTGCCTGCATCCTTATAGGAATCGGTGTGCTGGGCTTCTACCTTTCAAAGATATATGAAGAGATAAAACAGCGTCCGAGATATATCGTATCTGAACGTATCGGTCCTGATGAAAGAAAGGGTGGCTGTGACAAATGAGCGACGAAGCAGTCGTAAATAAAAGCAGCACTGCGGAAAAGATACGCTGCGTGCTGCTGCGGATATATGAAGCTGCAAAGAAGAACCATGCGTATATCCTTTCTTTTCTGCTGCCCGCACTGATCCTTTTCATTGCTTACATCATATTTCAGGTGTGGCCGTTCGGCGAGCGTTCCGTACTTTCGCTGGATCTTAACGCACAGTATGTATACTATTTTGATTATATGTACGACGTCTTTGCGGGTGAGGAGAGCCTGTTCTATAGCTGGAGCAGGAACCTTTCAGGCGAGTTTTCGGGCATTATCGGTTATTATCTTGCAAGCCCGTTCAATCTGCTGGTGTGGATATGGGACAGAAAGTGGATAACCGAGGGTCTGATGACCATGATGCTTGCGAAGGCGGCGGCATCGGGACTTACCATGTGCTTCCTGCTGAAGAAGCACCGCGGCTATTCCGATGTGACTGCGACAGCTTTCTCGGTAATGTACGCACTGTGCGGATTTTTTGTCGTGCAGACGATGAACCCCATGTGGCTGGACGGCATCGTGGGACTTCCGCTTGTGATCATGGGCGTGGAGCGTATCTGTGACAAGCGTAAGTTTGTGCTGTATGTGCTTTCGCTGATATATGTGTTCGTGGCGAACTTCTATATCGGATACATGATAGGTATCTTCTCTGCACTGTATTTCCTGTGCTATCTTGCATCGGGCAAAAGCACCAACAAGGACTTCGGACAGTACTGCGGAGCGGTCGTCATGTACGGAGCTGCCTCCGTCAGCGGAATACTTATGTCCTGCTTTATGCTGTTCCCTGTGTACCGTTCTCTGTCCAACGGTAAATTTGAATTTTCACAGCCTGATTTCTCGCTGTATGAGAACTTCGATATCGCGGATATCTTCATCAGGCTTTTCCCGACTACCTATGACACTGTACGCATGGAGGGTATGCCTATCCTTTATGCGGGTACGCTTGCACTGGTGTTCACAGTGGCGTATTTCCTGACGAGGAAATTCTCTGCCCGTGAACGTATATCCTTCGGTGTGCTGATCGGTTCACTGGTACTGTGTATGTACATCCGCCCTGCGGATATGATGTGGCACGGTGCACAGATGCCCAACTGGCTGCCGTACAGATATTCGTTCCTTGTCAGCTTCCTGCTGATAATCCTCGGTGCACAGGCGTTCGACAAGATACGCTCAGTGCGTGCAAGGAGCTTCGGTGCGGCATTCGGAATACTCCTTGCGATGCTGCTGTATGCGGATATCGGCAACGACAGTTATGCTTACAGCGCGGTACTGACCATCGGCATACCCATCGTGGTCACGGCGGTCATCTGTATCCTTGCACACGTGTTCAGGAAGTATCGCGAAAGCACAGGAATGAGGGTGACGGTGTGTGCCGTGGTCTGCCTTGAGTGTCTGCTCAACACATCGATGTCGCTGTATCAGATGCACAGGGACATCGTGTTCTCAAACCGTGCTACCTACCGCTGGGATATCCCGTACACGCGTGAGGTCACCGAGCAGGTGCAGGAGCTTGACGACAGCTTCTACCGCATGGAAAAGACCTATCACCGCTGCGTGAACGATCCCATCGCATTGCAGATGTACGGCATGAGCCACAGCTCAAGCACACTGAATTCAAAGTCGATAAACCTGCTGAAGTATCTCGGCTTCACATCAAGGGAGCATTACTCCAGATATGACGGTGCAACCGTGCTGACGGATGATATCTTCGGCGTGAAATATGTCCTTGCAAAGGATGGCAGGACAGTGCCGTATACGGATACTCTCCCTGTGGAAAGCGATCAGGGTATCGAGGTATATACAAATGAGGATGCACTGGGATTTGCGTACCTTGCGGATGCGGCAGTATCCACATTTGATATAGATCCTTATGTCGTCACGCCTGAGGAGCAGAAGGCCCTGAACGATGCGACTGCCGATGGCTCTGACGATGAGGTGAAGATGTACCCCGTGGAGCAGCCGTTCCTTCTCCAGAATGAGCTTGCGAAGGCTCTTGTGGGAGAGGAGCAGGAGGATGTCTTCCGGCCTGTCATCGATCTTGAGTTCGACAGCGAGAACATCCGTCTTGGCAAGACCACCGATGCACATCACAGCTACCGCAAGAAGAACGAGGACAAGGATGCGTGGATAAGCTGGAACATAACCGTGCACGAGGACGGTCCCGTGTATATGTATCTGCCCACGAAGTACGAGCGTGAAACGGGTATGTATATAAACGGCGAGTATCGCAGTAATTACTACCTTTACGAGAATTACAGCATCGAGTATCTCGGCACATACAGCAAGGGCGACAGCTTTGAGCTGAAGCTTGAGCTGCTAGACAATGCCGTGTATTTCAAGGAGGCACAGTTCTATTATGCTGACACTGCGGCACTTGAACAGTTCTCCTCCGCCATGGCTGAAAGAAACGCACTGACAACTCTTGAACGCACAGGCGGCGACCGTCTGGAACTGACCGTCAATGCGGCAGAGGACAGCGTGCTGTTCACAACTATTCCTGCGGAGCAGGGCTGGACGGTACGTATCGACGGCGAAGAGGCACCGCTCACCTCCACCATGGGCGATTCGCTTATTGCAGTCTTTGTTCCTGCGGGAGAGCATGACATCGTCCTTGATTATTTCCCTGCCGGCATGAAGGAGGGCATCGCGCTCACTGTCTGCGGAGTTCTGGTGTTTGTACTGATGTTCGTGGTGCTGGGCGTCATAAAGCGTATGGATGCGGCAAAGCGTACGTCTGACGCAGAGCAGCAGGATATGTCACAGGAATAATATGAAAAAAGCCTTAAAAGAGTATCTCTTTTAAGGCTTTTGTTGTAGCTTTAGCGAAAATAAACCACCGCTTGAAGCGGTGGAATAAAAAATCTTTAGATAAAAGAGTCCTCCTATGATATAATAGAAGCGGGTTTGGCGACCGCATCAGAAATCAAAGGAGGACAATGTCATGAATGA
>JAZURJ010000047.1:0-108037 GCA_045606085.1 Oscillospiraceae bacterium | reverse complement strand
CAAGGTGTATCACCATTATCATATTCAGGGCTATCCCTCCAATATTCAGCATATAATCAGTGACGAGGGCTTCGGTAAGAACGATTATATCGAGACCACCCGCAAGCTTGTGGTGGTAACGGCTCCGGGCCCCGGCAGCGGCAAGATGGCTACCTGTCTTTCGCAGCTGTATCATGATTACAAGCACAATATCAGTGCAGGTTATGCGAAGTTTGAAACGTTCCCCATCTGGAATATCCCGCTTCGTCACCCTGTGAATATCGCATATGAAGCAGCCACCTCCGATCTCAATGATGTCAATATGATCGATCCGTTCCATCTTGAGGCTTACGGCGAGACCACTGTAAACTATAACCGTGACGTTGAGATATTCCCGGTGCTGAGTGCGATGTTTGAGAAGATCATCGGCGAATCTCCCTATAAGTCACCTACGGATATGGGCGTAAACATGGCGGGCAACTGCATAATTGACGAGGATGTGGTATGCGAAGCGTCCAGACAGGAGATCGTTCGCCGCTATTACACTGCACTCTGCGGCAGAAGAAACGGTACGGTACAGGACGATGAGATACTGAAGCTTGAGCTTATGATGAAGCAGGCTGGTGTTACTACTGCGGACAGGCGTGTAGTAGCAGCGGCAATGGATAAGGAAGCCGAAACAGGTGTTCCGTGTGCTGCTATGGAGCTTCCCGACGGCAGGATAGTAACAGGAAAGACATCAAATCTTCTTGGTGCTGCTTCTGCACTGGTACTTAACGCACTTAAATCACTCGGCGGCATTGATGATGAGGTGCTGCTTATGTCACCTGCAGTCATCGAGCCTATACAGAGCCTCAAGGTTGATCATCTGGGCAGCTCCAATCCCTGTCTGCACACCGATGAAACGCTCATCGCTCTTTCCATATGTGCGGCAACTGATGAAAATGCAAAGCGTGCCATGGAGCAGATCGACAGATTGCGTGGCTGCGAGGTGCATTCCTCTGTCATTCTTTCTGCAGTGGATGAGAGAACGTTCAAGCGACTTGGCGTGAACCTTACCTGCGAACCCAAATACCACTGATAAAGCAAGCTCTCCGTTTTTGGCGGAGAGCTTTTGTTATTCGATTATGAATTCAAATGTTTCGGATGTCTGGGTAACAGCTATCTCCTGCTGACCTGAGAATTTCACCGAGAGCCGCTGTGACGGACATTTCAGAGTAAGCAGATTACCGCTTGTGTCAGCCGTGACAACAGCTTTGTCGCCACTGATATCCGTGTTCATGGTGAGGATGCCCTCGTTGTCTGTGATGCTTTCAGCTGTAAGTGACGGCAGTGCATCAAGGACCGAAGCGATAGTGTCGGGTATCATGGTGTACATTGAATTTTCTTCCGCTTTGACACTGATATCGCCGAGAGAAGCTGTCATACCGTCCTCGCTGAGTTTAAACTCCACACCCATCAGGTATTCAGGCTCGCTGAAGCTGAAATTCCAGTCGCCGCTGCCGTTTCTGGTGATATCTGCGGTGGCAGAGTATTTACCGTAGTCTATCTCAGCACTGATCTCATATGTCTTGTCAAAATCAGGTTTTGGCTTGCTGAGAAGCTGTGTTCCGCTGCATCCGCAAAGAAGCAGCGGCAGGAGTAGAAGTGGTATTTTTCTGATTTTCATAAAGCCTCCGTTCTGGTCGGGACTTTATGAAGCCCCGCTGTCAGGAGCGGAACACTCTGGGCAGAGTATCTATGATATCGCAGGGAAGCATGCTGACCGCAGGCATTTCCTGTGCGAGGATGTCCGAAGCCAGTGCATGACAGTACACACCGCAGGCAGCCGCCTTTGCGGGAGCGATACCCTGGGCTGCCATGGCACCGATGATTCCTGTAAGCACATCGCCGCTGCCGCCCTTGGCAAGTCCCGAGTTACCGCAGATGTTGACATATACCTCACCGCTGTGGGATGCTATGACGGTATTGGAGCCTTTCAGGACAACAGTAACGCTGTATTTCTCCGCAAAGTCACGTGCGGCTTTTATACGGTCAGCCTGTATTTCGGCAACAGTAAGCCCGCTTATCCTGCTGAACTCCTTTACGTGCGGTGTCAGGATGATCTCGCCCTTCCGCTCTTTCAATATATCTATATTAGCGGCGATGGAATTTAGACCATCTGCGTCAATTATTATCGGACAAGAAACGCTTCTGATGACATTTTCTGCGATATTTCGTGTCTGTTCGCTCTTTCCCATGCCGCTTCCCATGCAGACCGCCGTGACATCCTTCATGTGGCTGAGTATCATCTTTGCTGCACCCTCTGCAACAAAACCATCCTCATTTTCGGGAAGCGGAAGATATGTCGTTTCATGTATTGCAGGAGCCAGCATCGAAACCACTGTTTTCGGGGCAGCAAGCACACACAGACCCACGCCCGAACGCAGTGCGGCTTTGGTAGACATCGCAGCGGCACCGTTGTAGTTGATACAGCCTGCGATATTCATCAGCTTGCCGTAGGTTCCCTTGTGCGATGATCTTATACGTGCATTGAAGGGGTGACGGAAGCTGTCGTCGGTTATTGCTGCAATGTAGTCGTCACCGTAGCAGAAATCATCTATGCCGATGTCAAGCAGCATAGTTTCACCAATTTTGTCGTTGCTGGGGAGAGATAACAGCCCTTTTTTGATCGCAGCTATCATCAGGGTGTGTGTTGCACGGAAGTAGCCGTCATCCATCTCGCCCGTGTCTGAATTGATGCCGCTCGGAACGTCGACGGCTACTCTTATGGGACAGTTGTTTGCAAAGCGGATGGCGTCAGCGGCAGCAGCAGGCAGCTCGCCTCTGAAGCCTGTTCCGAAGATGCAGTCCACCACAACATCTGAGCGGATGATCTGGTCGCAGCATGCCTCACGGTGCTGGTCCCAGTGCATTATCTTGGAGCTGAAAAGGCGGCTGAAATGGTGGCGTGCACACTCGGATTTAGGCTCGCCGTTCACGAGAATCACCGCAGAGGATATGCCGTGCGATGCAAGAACACCGGAAATGACGAAGCCGTCACCGCCGTTGTTTCCGTTTCCGCACAGTATCGTGATATATCCACCCTTGGGAGTGAGCCTGATTATCTCCTCGGCACAGGCGATGCCTGCATTCTCCATCATGCGGATGTAGGAGATACTCTCTCTGTCGCATATCTGCTCTGCCTTTTTCATCTGGGCATTGGTAACTACATATTGCATTAGTCTTGTCCTTTCGTTGTACGGATAAGCTGTCTGATGATATCTGATGTTTCAATTATATCACTGTAACCTAAAAAAAGCAACAAAAACAGTGGATTTCTCTGTTGAAAAAAGCCTTGAAAAAATCACGATATTGTGCTATACTGAAATCCAATTAAGTATAAATTGCTAAGTGAGGAAGTTTTATGGAAAGAGAAAGGTTTTTTGTTCCTAAGAATTCTATATTATATTGTTTAGCTCTTTTGCTCTCTTTGACTGCTGTGGTAATGAAGTTTATATCCAATTATAATCATTTTGGGGCGATAGTGCCTGAATTTGCCGCAGAACCATTAATGCCAATGGAGGTTTTAGGTCCGACTGAAGAAACATTGCCTTTTCTAGGCATTGTTAGAATTGCAGCTGAACTCAGCTTTCCGTTTGGACTTGTCCTTGCCAAAAAGCACCTTCACGCATCCACTTAGGCTTTGTTGGAATTATCCTGTTCATCTTTTCGGGAATGGTCTGTGCTTTGGTCGAATGTATGTCAACCTACCATCCGTTAAATATTCTGCTTGCGATCATAGTTATAGCGGTCTTCTGTGTAGTAATGCTAGTACCTGTTATTTTACTTGCCATCTTCATGCTTGTTTTCAAGCTTACCGATAAGGGGAAGATACAGAACACTATGGTCATGTGTGTTGTTTGCAGCATTATGTGGTTACTGACACCCCTGACATATTATGCCATGTATTCAGAATCTATGTATCGTATTCCTCTGACGGATTGGCTGTTTTCAGCTGTCGGGGCTGTGGCGGGTTTTGTTTTCTGTGTATCCTTGCAGAAAGCCCCCGAGAGTGTTGTATTTGGTATATTTCCTGATCTTGATAACAGTCGCAAAGGAGCTCTGTACATTCCTGATAGATCTCCGTTATATGCTACTGCGGTGGCGATATCCGTATTTTCCGTCATATTCAAGCTGATATATAGCACGCTTGCACATGGTGCACCCGAATACGAATTTGTATACGATATCGGCGGAAGCTACACCGTTGGTTCCGTACTTGGCATACTTCATATCATTACTGATTTGACGATACCGCTGGGATTCATACTGTGCAAAAAGAAGCTGTGGAAAGCATCATTCGGCATATTATTCAGCTCGGTCCAAATTATCGTAGGTCTCATAGCCGTTACATTTTCAGTTGCCGAATCGATTATACTGAGCATCACAGTTGGTATATTTGTATTGATAACCGACATAACTATATATCTCGTGCTTGTAGCTTGTTCTTGCTTTATTGCATATAGAACAAATATACATAAGAGCATAATCAAATATTATCCTTCGCTGTGTTGGTTCATACTTGCACTTGCTTACCACTTCTTTTACAGTATGTACTTGGAGTACAAGCCAGAACCAACGATTTTCGGTGCGGTGGCATATCTTATGCCAGCAGCTGCCGCATTCGTTCTGGGTTGTTCGATTAAAAATAAGCCCATAGAGGAGCAGACGGAAGTCAGCGTTGAAGAGGTGAAGTGTGTTACCACCGAGTGACTTCACTTTCGGAAAAGATGTCATCCGATTCATAATAGCAGGACCTGCCTTAATTTAGGTAGGTCCTCACTAATTGGGTTTAAAATGCTGAGCTTGGTTTAAGATGAACCGAAATATTATAAGTATACATTTTTATGTTATTACTCATCAAAGCCTTGAAAAAAACATGATATTGTGTTATACTTATTTTATATATGTTCATAAGAAGGAGCAATAAAATGTCTGAAAGAAAATACACAGGCGGAGCGGAAGGCATGAAGATGCTGGACGAGTTCCTGCTGAAGATACAAAAGCCCTCCCGTTACATCGGCGGTGAGGTCGGTGCGGTCGTAAAGGACAAGAGCAAGGTGGATGTGCGTTTTGCGTTCTGCTTTCCAGATACATACGAGATAGGTATGTCACATCTCGGTATGAAGATACTGTACGGTCTGAAGAACGCTGTGCCGAATTACTGGTGCGAGCGTGTTTTCATGCCGCTTCCCGATATGGAGGAGGAGATGCGTGCCCGTGACATCCCTCTTTTCGCACTGGAGAGCCTTGATCCCATAAAGGAATTTGATTTCATCGGATTTACCATCCAGTATGAGATGTGCTATACCAATATCCTGCATATGCTTGACCTTGCAGGCCTGCCCGTGCTTGCATCAGAGCGTAATGAGCTGACCCCGATCGTTGTTGGCGGCGGTCCCTGCGTATGCAATGCGGAGCCTCTTGCAGATTTCTTCGACCTGTTCATCATCGGTGAGGGTGAGGAAGTCAATCTTGAGCTTATGGCACTTATGGAAAAGAGCAAGAAGGAAGGCATAGACAAGTCCGAATTTCTGCGTCGTGCGGCTAAGATCGAGGGAATCTATGTTCCCTCTTTATATGATGTGTCCTATAACGAGGACGGTACGGTGAAGTCCATTGATGCACGTGAAACTGCACCTGCACAGGTAACAAAGCGTATCATCAGGGATTTTGATAAGGTGTATGCACCCGATAAATTCGTTGTGCCGTTCTGCAATATCGTTCATGACCGTGCAGTCGTTGAGGTCCTGCGTGGCTGCATCAGAGGCTGCCGCTTCTGTCAGGCAGGCTTTATCTACCGCCCCTTCCGTGAGAAAGGCAAGGATACCATCCTTAACCAGACGAAGGCACTGTGCGAGAATACAGGCTATGACGAGGTGTCATTGTCCTCGCTTTCCACAAGCGATTACAAGGATATCGAGGGCCTGCTGACTGACCTCACAGAGTACACCAGTGCGAACGATGTAAACCTGTCACTGCCTTCTCTGCGTGTGGACCGTTTCAGTGACGAGGTGCTGAAAAAGATCACCGATGTACGCAAGAGCGGACTTACCTTCGCACCAGAGGCAGGTACGCAGCGTCTGCGTGATGTCATCAACAAGAATGTCACCGAGCAGAATGTGCTGGACAGCGTAAAGATCGCATTTGAGGGCGGTTATACCAACATCAAGCTGTATTTCATGCTGGGACTTCCCACCGAAACACTGGAGGATATCGAGGGTATCTATAACCTTGCCAAGGCAGTTATAGAGCAGTTTTATGCCAATCCCAACCGCAAGAAGGGAAGACCCGTCAGCGTTTCCATATCCCTGTCCACATTCATTCCAAAGCCGTTCACACCATTTGAGTTCGAGCCGCAGCTTGACGAGGAGAGCATCAAGGAACGTCAGAAGCACCTTATCTCCATTGCTGCGGACAAGAAGATCAGCATAAGCTGGTCCAAGTACAACACATCCCTGCTTGAAGCTGTTCTGGCAAGGGGCGACCGCCGCATCGGCAAGGTCATTTACACCGCATGGAAAAAGGGCTGTAAGATGGATAGCTGGGAGGAGTATTTCGATTTCGGCAAGTGGCAGGAGGCATTCGATGAGTGCGGTCTTGACATGGCGTTCTATGCAAACAGACGCCGCTCTTATGATGAAGTCGCTCCCTGGAGCCACATAAACATGCTTGTCAGCAGAGATTTCTTTATTGAGGAGAATAAGCGTGCTCACGAGGAGATATGCACGCCCAACTGCCGTGAGAAATGTTCTAACTGCGGCGTTACAAAATGCGTAGGAGGTGACATCTGCCGTGCCATCCGTTAACACACGAGTTTTCTTTTCTAAAATGGACAGAGCAAAGTACATCTCCCATCTTGACCTCAACCACTGCATCCAGCGTGCCATGAGGAGGAGCAGGCTGCCTGTCTGGCAGACAGAGGGCTTCAATCCCCACACCTACGTTGCGTTCATGCTGCCTCTTTCACTGGGACAGGAGGGCGTATGCGAAGCGATGGATTTCCGCCTGACCGAGGAGGTCTCTCCCGAAGAGGTGATGCAGAAGCTCAATGACGCTCTGCCGCCGGATATCCGCGTTATCAGAGTAGCCGAGCCGAAGTACAGGAACACAGATATTACCACGGCGGAGTATACGATCGAATCTGATATCGATACGGATAAGTTTGCACAGTTCATGCAAAGCGAGCAGATAAATGTCGAGAAAAAGACCAAGCGTGGCTCATCCATCATCGACTTAAAGCCGCTTGTTTCCGACATTGAGTACGACAACGGCGTAATAAGATTTCGTCTTCCTGCAGGAAATGATTTCAGCATCAACCCGCAGCTCCTGTTTGACGCCTATATGTCTGCGACAGGTGAGAATATCGCTCGCCTGAGAATAGTAAGAACACGTGTCTTCTGCTCCGACGGCGAAGATTTCTGCTAAATTTCTCTTAAAATCCTGATAAGTATATTGCAATTTGAAACCGTTTGGAGTATACTAATAATATTGATTACACTATATAAAATAGGGAGGGATCGTAATGCCTGAGCCTAAGTCCAAGCTCCCGCGTTCCGTGATTGTTCTTAATGTGATAATGATACTGCTGATCCTCGTGATCTGTGGTCTTGTATTCAGCCTGACATATTCAGATGCTGTTCTTGGAGAACAGACAACAACTGTAACAACCACAACAGCGTTTGATATAGAGAACGACGATACCGCTGCCGAAACAGCCGAGGCTTCGGTGACCACAACAGCCTCCACTAAGGCGTCCAGCTCCGTAAGCATGACAAAGCGTACCACGGAGCCTACCGAACCTGTGGACGAGCCTGTTGACACCACTACATCACCTGTGGAGGATGATGATCCGCCGCCTGTTATCGATACAGCGTATGACAAGAGCTTCTACGCAAATGATCTCTTCATCGGCGACAGTATCTCCACCGGACTTTATCTGTACAATAAGCTGGATATGAAGAACGTTGCTGCAAGTGTAGGATATACACCCTATAAGGCGTACACCAACGATATCGATCTTCCCGACGGTACGACAGGCACGGCACTTGAGTACGCAGAGCGTATGCAGCCAACCCGTATCTTCATCATGCTTGGCTCAAATGGTCTGGCTTCCGCAAGTGCCATGGAGGACAGCTACAGCACACTTATCGACAAGCTGACAGCAGCCTGCCCTGATACCGTTATCTGCTGTATCTCCGTATCGCCCATCACCGCTGACAGCACAGGTGCAGCGAACGGCGGCATCACGAGCGATATGGTAACTGATTTCAACACATTCGTCAAGTCCATGTGTACAGATAAGGGCATCCGTTACATCGACCTTTATTCTCAGCTCATCGACGAGGACGGCTATTTCAGAACAGAGTATGCAGAAGCTGATGGTCTGCACTTCAAGGGCATCACATACGATCGTATGCTCAACTACATTCAGAACATCATGTGATGTGTAATACAGAAAGATAAGAGAGGAAAATATAATGAACAAACTGAAATTATTCACTTCCGCACTTGCTGCGGCACTTCTGCTCACGGGCTGCAGCGGTAACGATGCAAGCACCGCTTCTGAGAGCGGCAACACAGCCGCAGATTCCACCGAATCTGCGATCGCAGCGACCATTTCCGAGAGAACAGCAGAGCTTCTGACAGCAGTGGAGTTCCCCGGTATGGCAGAGGTAACAGAGGACAGGCTTCTTGCATACTACGGAATCGATCCTGCAAGTGTAACTGAGTTTTCTGCTTATGTTGCGGGTGCAGGTGCATATCCTGACGAGTTCGGTATCTTCGTTGCTGTCGATGAGCCAACTGCTGAGGGCATAGTTGACAGCCTTAACAACCGCATTGAAAAGCAGAAGAACACTTATGCGGATTATTCTCCCGATGAGATGTACAAGTTCGATGAGAGCTTCGTGATAGCTGACGGCTGTACAGTATACTTTGCAGTATGTGCTGACGGTACAACAGCGGCTGATATTCTCGGCTGATAATAATTATACCTACAGGAGGGACAGAAATGGCAATAGAATGCAGCGTTATTATGGCGATATTCATCATCATGGCGGCGGTATTCTTCCGAAAGAAGAGAGTGGTATGGGCACTTGCTACCCTTCCGCTTACGCTTGTGCCGTTCATGGAGGTCATATTTGATTTCTTCCTGCCTACGGTACTTTCTATAACGGTCGGTCCCTTTGTACGTATGATAGCCCTTGTTGTTGCTGTTATCGTATCCTGTGTGTGGATAGGCTGCGTTTCCATGAGCATGAAGAGCAAGAAACGCCGCATCACATATATAGGTATCACCAACGTTTTCAACCTGACCCTTGCCATAATACTGATATACTATATATTGATAGAGATGGGTTACTGGGCATAAGTTTTTTCACAACGGCGAATCAACATGTAATCTCCCCGGACAGGAAGTTTTTTCCTCTTCGGGGATTTTGTTTTTATGAGTATAGCCTCAAACCGCATAGCCATCAATCGTTTGTGTAATGTTAACAAAAAAGGTGTTCGTTTTTCTGTACAGGTTGCTTGAGGAAAAATGTCGTTTTTCCTTGACAAAAACAAGCAATGCCTATATAATAGATTTAGTGGGCGTAAAAAATACAATATCTTGTGTCCAGAAAACAGATAGAACAAGGAGAATCATTCATATGGCAATGATTACAATGATCAAAAAACGCGACGGAAGACAGGTTGCGTTCAATATCGAAAAGATCGCAGGAGCGATCTTCAAGGCTGCTCAGGTAGTCGGAGGTAATGACTATAACGAATCCATGGCACTGGCTGATAAGGTATGCCAGCGTCTTTCCGTTGAGATCATCGGCAGAAATCCCTCTGTCGAAGAGGTACAAGATATGGTAGAGAAGGTCCTCGTTGAAGAGGGCCACGCAAAGACAGCCAAGGCCTATATCCTGTATAGAGCAGAGCGTACAAGAGTTCGTGAGATGGACTCCACACTCATGCGTACATATGAAGATCTTACATTCAAATCCGCAAGCGATTGCGATATCAAGCGTGAGAACGCAAATATCGACGGCGATACAGCTATGGGTACCATGCTGAAGTACGGCTCCGAGGGTGCAAAGCAGTTCAATGAGATGTACGTGCTTGATCCTGCACACTCCGCTGCTCATATCAATGGCGATATCCACATCCACGATCTTGACTTCCTCACACTGACTACCACCTGCTGTCAGATCGATCTGCTCAAGCTGTTCCACGGCGGTTTTTCCACAGGTCACGGTCATCTTCGTGAGCCTAACGATATCACCAGCTATGCAGCACTTGCCTGCATCGCTATCCAGTCCAACCAGAACGACCAGCATGGCGGTCAGTCTGTGCCCAACTTCGATTATGCGATGGCTGAGGGCGTAGCAAAGACATTCCGTCATCTGTATATCCGCAACCTTGCAAAGGCTGTGTGCTTCAACGAGGGCAGAACTGATTTCCTGGAGGCTGTCGAGGAATTCAAGAAGCTGTGCGAGCAGGTAGAGGAAGAAACAGGTCTTGTTCCCAAGCTTGCTGACAATGATGATTATAAGTCCAAGGAGTGGGAGATCGCTGCCGGTAAGTACGGCGAAAAGTTCAACACTCTGCAGGATACCGCTGAAAAGCTCGCAGAGCAGGAAACAGATCGTGCAACATATCAGGCTATGGAGGCACTCATCCATAACCTTAACACGATGAATTCCCGTGCAGGTGCACAGAATCCCTTCTCTTCCATCAACTATGGTACAGACACATCCGCAGAGGGAAGAATGGTAACACGCAATGTTATGCTGGCTACTGAGGCAGGCCTCGGCAACGGCGAAACACCCATTTTCCCCATCCACATCTTTAAGGTAAAGGAAGGCGTCAACTACAACGAGAGCGATCCTAACTATGATCTGTTCAAGCTGGCTTGTCGTGTATCCGCAAAGCGTCTGTTCCCGAATTTCTCCTTCATTGATGCACCCTTCAATCTCCAGTATTACAAGGAGGGCGATTACAATACCGAGGTAGCTTATATGGGCTGCCGTACAAGAGTTATCGGTAATGTTTATGATCCTGAGCGTGAGATCGTAACAGGAAGAGGCAACCTCAGCTTTACATCCATCAATCTGCCCAGACTCGGCATCGAAGCAGGCGGTAATATCGATAAGTTCTACCGCAGCCTTGATGACATGATGAACATGGTCATCGATCAGCTGCTGTTCCGCTTCAAGATCCAGTGCGACAAGTATGTTAAGAACTATCCTTTCCTTATGGGACAGGGCGTCTGGATCGATTCTGAGAAGCTCAATTACACCGATAACATCGGTGAGGTCCTCAAGCACGGTACACTTTCCATCGGCTTCATCGGTCTTGCTGAGTGTCTGAAGGCACTTACAGGCGTTCACCACGGTGAGAGCGAGGAGGCACAGAAGCTGGGTCTTGAGATCATCACCCACATGAGAAAGCGTCTTGACGAGGAATCTGCTAAGACAAAGCTGAACTTCAGCCTTCTTGCAACTCCTGCAGAGGGTCTTTCCGGACGTTTCGTACGTATGGATAAGAAGAAGTACGGTGAGCTTCCCGGCATTACCGACCGTGAATACTATACCAACTCCTTCCATATTCCTGTACACTATCAGCTCAGTGCATTCAAGAAGATCAGACTTGAGGCACCGTATCACGCACTCACCAACGCAGGTCATATCAGCTACGTTGAGCTTGACGGCGATCCTCTCAAGAATCTTGATGCATTCGAGCAGATCGTTCGCTGCATGAAGGAGAGCGGCATTGGCTACGGTTCTATCAACCACCCTGTTGACCGTGACCCGCTGTGCGGCTTTACAGGAATCATCGACGACGAGTGTCCTTGCTGTCACCGCCGTGAGGAGGATGTGAAGTTCGAGCGTATCCGCCGTATCACCGGTTACCTTGTTGGTACTCTGGACCGCTTCAACAACGCTAAGCGTGCTGAGGAATCCCAGAGAGTAAAGCACGGTATCAATAACGATTAATAACAAATGCCGCCGCAGATGAATGCGGCGGCATTGTTGAGTACAAGGAGAAAACTATGGAGATTAGAATTGCAGGCACAGTGCATGATTCCATCGTTGATGGACCCGGACTGCGTTATGTTGTGTTCACACAGGGCTGTCCGCATCACTGTGAGGGCTGCCATAATCCTGAAACGCATGATTTCAGCGGCGGCAAGCTGACTGACACAGATAAGCTATATGAGGATTGCGTCGAGAACCCCCTGACCAAGGGTGTTACTTTTTCGGGCGGAGAGCCGTTTTGTCAGGCAGAGGCACTGTACGAGCTTGGCAAGCGTTTCAAAGAGCATGGCTATCATCTGATGTGTTACAGCGGCTGGACCTTCGAAGAGCTTCAGAAAAAAGCGGAGAGTGAGGAATATGTCGGAAAGCTGCTCAGTATACTGGATATGCTGGTCGATGGCAGATTTGAACTGTCGAAGCGTTCTCTCATGCTTACTTACCGTGGCAGCAGCAATCAGCGTATAATCGACGTGCAGAAAAGTTTGTCTGAAAATCATGTGACAGAGGTTGAAATATAGTAATTAATGTTGTATACTGTTATATTGACAGGTATTATCTAAACAGAACAAAGGGGAATATAGTGACCAGAAATATAAAGAAAATAGCCGCAGCTATGGCGGCGTGTATGTGTATAACAGCATTCAGCGGCTGCTCCGAGGACGACGGCAGCGGCGGAATATTCAAATATGATATCTCAGCTAATCCCGGCAGCCTTGATCCGCAGACAGCAGTTGATTCAAATTCCGATCTGCTGATATCCAGTATCTACATGGGCTTGCTTACTGCTGAGCCGGATGGCAGTCTTGGTGAGGGTGTCGCAGAGGACTACATAGTATCCGATGACGGACTTGTGTATACATTCAAGCTGCGGCAGGATGTATACTGGATAGACAATGATGAATTCGAGACTCAGTGCACCGCACACGATTTCGTGTTCGCTTTTCAGCGTCTGTTTGACCCTGCCACTCGTGCAGCCAGGGCATCCGAGTATTACTGCATCAAGAATGCGGAGCTTGTAAATAAAGGTCATCTGCCTGTTGTAAGCGAGATCGGTGTTAAGGCACTGGGGGATTTCGAGCTTGAGATCACTCTTGCATACCCCAATCCACAGTTTCCGACGCTGCTGACAAAATCTCCTGCCATGCCCTGCAACGAGGAATTCTTTACTTACGCACAGGGTAAATACGGGCTTTCCGCAGAAGCCACACCATCAAACGGTGCCTTTTATGTCCGCACATGGGATTATGATCCCTATACGATAACCGATAACAATCATATCATTCTCCGCCGCAACCACAAAAGCAGCGAAAGGGACAAGGTGTATCCGCAGGGTCTGAACTTTTTCATCGTTGACGAGGAAGGCTTTGTTTCGGATTTCCTGAGCGGTACCACAAGCTGCATCGCGGTGACTGACGAACAGGCAGAGGGTATAACAGGAGAGTATACGGTACAGTCTTACAGCAACATCTCCGTTGGTCTTGTGTTCAATACGGATTATTCAGTGTTTAAGAATGCTGATCTCCGTCGTGCACTTGCAAGCCTTGTATCTCCTGAGAATATGTCCGAGGCACTGTCGCATTTTACTATCTCTGACGGTGTTGTGCCGCAGCAGGTAACGCTCCTTGATAAATGCTACCGTGAATATGCAGGCGAAACGACAAAGCTGCCGTATGATGAGCCAGCTGCAAAGGATTACTTTGCACTTGCGGAGGACATGCTCGATCGTGAGCAGTTTGTAGGTGCACGCATCATCATGCCCGATGACACTACACTTGACGCAGTTTCATATATTATGCAGGAATGGCAGCGTGTTTTCGGTTTTTACTGCGTTGTGCAGCAGCTTCCACAGGACGAGTATGAACAGCGTCTGCGTGACGGAGATTTTGAACTCGCTGTGGTGGAGCTGACAGGCGGATATAACAGCCCCGAGGCGTACCTCAAGCCATTCACACGCAACAGCAGTGAGAACTACACGGGCTACTTCAATACGGATTTTGAACGGCTTATGACGCAGGCAGGCAGGGCAGTGGAGCTTTCGGAAAGTGCGGACCTCTATGTGCAGGCAGAAACACTGCTGCTTAATGACGCTATATTTGTTCCGCTGTGTTATAAGAATGAGTATTTCTTCATTGATGAGGATGCATGGGATATCTATTACAATCCCTTCACAAAGACCGTTGATTTCAGCAAGGCAAAAACAGAATAACACACAAAAAGCCGCCCCGTCAGGAGCGGCTTTGTTATTATAGCTTAACGGTATTCGTCGAGGATAGCGTCAACTGCGGGTTCGATCTGAGCACTGAGCTGTGTCCAGCTTCCTGCGTTGAACATGATCTCGTTGAGAGTGTTGCCGATGAGATCGCTGGAGAGCTCGCTGTTGAAACCGTAAACATCGTCGAAGGAGAAGTTGAACTTTGTGGGATCCTTCATCTCGATGTACAGATCATATACCTGCTCATCCCATGTCATCTGCCACTTCTGCATGCCTGCGAACTTGCCCTCAAGGAATGTTACCTTCTCGGGTGCGATAGCTTCCTGCTTAGCCTGAGCCTTAACGTTCTCGTCGGTCTCAAATACGCGGTTGCAGTAGATCCAGTCAACGGCACCCTTGATGTTCTTTGCTCCCTTGGGAACCATGTAGCCGAATGTATCGTATGCAAGGTTGTATGTGTCGGAAGCGGGATCTCTGGGGAAGGGAACGAATGCGAAGTCAGAGGGAGTATCGAAGATATCGTTCTCTACGCCTGCGGGGTTCTGGATGATCTTGGATGCGTCAGAGTAGCACCAGCTCGGCTCCATACCGAGGAACAGTACCTGTGCAGAGTTAACAGCCCAGAGCTGAGGAGATACCCAGTCACCAAGCTCCTTGTTGTACAGCAGACCATCTCTGTGCAGACCTTCAACAAACTCCATTGCTCTTGTTACGTTAGCGTCGCCGAGATTATTTACGATCGTGCCGTCGGGTCTTACATCAACGAAGCTTGTGCCTGTCGTTGCAACGATGGATGTAAGTACATCGGGAGTGCTGCAGTAGCCGACATTTGTGTCGTCCTGGTTACAGAAGTCTATCATCATCTGACGCCATGTATCCCATGTCCAGTTGCCTGCCATGTACAGATCATAAGGATCCTCAAGACCTGCGTTTTCAACAGTCTTTCTGTTGTAGTTCAGAGCAAAGTATGTTCTGATCTGGTAGGGGTAGTAATAGTGCTTGCCCTCATATGCGAAGTCCTCTACGGTCTGCTTCATGTCAGCCCAGAGAGCAGTGTCAAGGTTGAAATGCTCATCCAGAGGCTCGTACATGTTCTTTGCCATACCGCCGGGGAAGCTCAGCCACTCGTATGTAACGAGGTCGGGGGAGTCGTCGGCAGCGATCAGTGTACCCAGCTTCTCGAAGTAAGCAGGTCCGCTGGAGCAGCTGCTGTATTCGATGGTACCACCCCACTCGGGTGTCTGGAATACGAGATACTGGTCGGAGCCGTCACGGATATCATAGTAGCCGAGGAACTTGACTGTTCCAGCGTTTCCGTCGGGAGCGAAGTCCTCGCTGACGATATCCTTTGCTTCTTCATCTGTCTTGGCACCCTCATCGGGGTCAGTTGTTGTTGCGGCAGTTGTTGTTCCGGAAGTACCGGGACCTGCACCGGAAGTTGCAGCAGGTGCTGCTCCGCCTTCGTCACAGCCGGCAACAGTTGCGATCATCACAGCCGCTAAGCACAGCGACATGATCTTTCTGATTCTGCTCATCTGTTTGATTCTCCTATAAATAACGTTGATTGCTATGTATACGTTTACATAGCATCTATATTATACACGATAAGCGAGAGGATTTCAATTAACATAATAGCAAAAAAAGAACAGAGTAATTGTGCAAAAAGACAATAATAACAAAATACCGCCACGCATGTTTGCATGGCGGTAAGTATTGTGATATCTTAGCCGAGGTCAGCCTCGGAGATAAGGGAGATGCCCTTTGCGTTCAGCACCTCGGTAGCCTTTTCGTTGTTGTCTACACGAACAGCAACGCTTGCCTTGCCTTCCTTGTTAGTTACAAGAGAGTAGCAGTATTCGATGTTGATACCTGCGTTCTCAAAAGCATCGATAACGGAATACATTCCGCCGGGCTGGTCGGGAACACTGAAAGCAACCACCTGTGTAATATTTGCTGTGCAGCCGTTTTCCTTCAGCAGCTTCAGAGCGTCCTCTGCGTTTCTGACAACAAATCTTACGATACCGAAATCCGTTGTATCTGCGATAGTCATCGCACGGATGTCGATGTTGTTGTCGTTGAGTATCTTCATAACGGAAGCCAGTCTGCCTGCCTTGTTTTCTACGAATACTGAGATCTGATTGAGCATTTTACATACCTCCATTACTTCGCAAACTTGTTCTTGATCTTACGATTATCGATGCAGCGTGTAGCCTTACCCATGGAACGTGCAAGGGATTTAGGCTCCAGCAGCTTGATCGTTACGCCGACGCCGATAGCGGAATCGATTGCGGACTTGAGCTTCTTCTTGTAAGCCTCAACATCCTTGATGTTATCTGTGAACATATCGTCACGCACTTCAAGCTGAACTTCCAGAGTATCGAGGTTGTTTACTCTGTCAACTACCAGCAGGTAATTTGTAGCCTTGTTGTCTACGCTGAGCAGAGCAGATTCGATCTGGGAGGGGAATACGTTAACGCCACGGATGATGAGCATATCATCTGTACGTCCCTGAGGCTTGAGCATACGGGCGTGGGTCCTGCCGCACTTGCAAGGCTCGTAAACGAGAGTAGCGATGTCACGTGTACGGTATCTGATGAGGGGGAGAGCTTCCTTGGTGATGCAGGTGAATACCAGCTCACCCTGTTCGCCCTCGGGAAGCACTTCCAGAGTATCGGGGTCGATGATCTCAGGGATGAAGTGATCCTCACAGATATGCATACCGCACTGGTATTCGCATTCGCAGGAAACGGAGGGACCCATGATCTCGGAAAGACCATAGATGTCGTAAGCCTTGATGCCAAGACCTTCTTCGATCTCGCGACGCATCTCTTCGGTCCATGGCTCTGCACCGAAAACGCCAGCCTTTAGCTTCAGCTCGTCCTTGCTGATGCCAAGCTCGTTCATCAGCTCGATGAGGCTGATAGCGTAGGAGGGTGTCATACAAACGATGGTGGAGCCGAAATCTCTGAACATTTCAAGCTGACGCTGGGAGTTACCTGCAGAAGCAGGAATTGCAGTTGCACCGAGCATCTCAGCACCGTAGTGCATACCAAGACCGCCTGTAAACAGACCGTAACCGTAGGAAACGTGAACAAAGTCGTTCTCGTCGCCGCCGCAGGATGCGAGTGCTCTCGCAGCACACTCAGACCATATATCGATATCCTTCTGTGTGTAGCCTACTACTGTCTGCTTGCCTGTTGTGCCGGAGGATGCGTGGATACGCACGACTTCGCTCATGGGAGTCGCGAACATACCATAGGGATAGTTGTCACGAAGATCCTGCTTTACTGTAAAGGGCAGCTTGTGCAGGTCCTTGATGGACTTGATATCCTCAGGCTTTACACCCGCTGCGTCCATCTTTTCACGGTAGGGCTTTACGTTGTCGTAAACTCTTCTGATTTGCTGTGAAAGACGGAAGGACTGGAGAGCTTCCAGCTCATGGCGAGGTGCACATTCGATCTCTTTCTTGAAATACTTCATGGGTCTTACTCCTTTTGAATATGTAGGGGGAGCCGTGCTCCCGGGTGAACTTATTTAGTGTAGCTCTCGCCGAGTGCGAAAGCCTTGCGGTTGATCTCGAGAGCCTTTGCGGGGACGCAGGTCTCGAGAGCGTTCTTCCATGCATCTGCAGGGAAGTCCATCATTGTGGACAGCACACCCATCAGAACGACGTTGACTGCTCTGGAGGAACCCGCCTCGTTTGCGAGGGAGAGAGCGTCAAGAGCTGTGATATCAGCACCCTTGTCCTTGATCTTCGCAATGATGTCTGTGGGGTATTCCATAGCACCTGTGATAACAGGCATCGGCTCAACCTGCTGTGTATTTGTGATGATCTTGCCGCCCTTCTTCAGGTAAGGCAGCCATCTTGCAGCTTCAAGTTCTTCAAAGGATACGATAACATCAGCCTCGCCCTTTTCGATAACGGGGGAGTATACCTTGTCGCCGTACTTGATGTAGGTAACTACGGAGCCGCCACGCTGGGACATGCCGTGTACCTCGCTGACCTTTACTTCAAAGCCCTGAGAGAGCAGTGTGTTTCCTAAAATCCTCCTGGCGAGGAGAGTACCCTGACCGCCCACGCCAACGAGCATAATCGATCTTGTTTCCATTGTGTTTACCTCCTCTTATTCCTCAATAGCATCGAACTTGCACATCTGTGTGCAGAGGTTACAACCAACGCAGAGCGTAGTATCGATCTTTGCCTTGCCGCCTGTCATGGAGATAGCGGGGCAGCCGATCTTCATACAAGCCTTGCAGGACTTGCACTTGTCAGCATTTACCTTGAAGGGGGGCTTGTGCTTAACTGTCTTGAGCAGAGCACAGGGCTTTCTCATGATGATAACGCTGGGTTCTTCGGCAGCAAGCTCAGTCTTCAGAACGCTCTCTACCTCAGCAAGATTTCCGGGGTCAGCAACAGTAACTCTGTTGATGCCGATGGAGCGTATCAGAGCCTCCAGATCAACTGCGGACGCAGGATCGCCATGGATGTTCTTGCCGTTTGCAGGGTTGTTCTGGTGACCTGTCATACCTGTGATGGAGTTGTCGAGGACCAGTACAGTGGAGTTGCTTCTGTTGTATGCGATGTTGATAAGACCTGTGATACCACTGTGGATAAAAGTGGAGTCGCCGATAACAGCAACAGCCTTGCCCTCAAACTCGCTCTTTCTTGCCTTGTTGAAGCCATGCAGACCGCTGATGGAAGCACCCATACATACGGTGGAGTCCATAGCCTGCAGAGGAGCTGCAGCACCAAGTGTATAGCAGCCGATATCGCCGCTTACCATGCAGCCGAGCTTCTTGAGTGTATAGAAAACACCACGGTGAGGACATCCCGCACACATAACGGGAGGACGTACAGGAACATTCTCGCCGAAGTCAAGACACTCGTTCTTTTCACCGAGGATCTTTTCCTTGAGGTATGTCTGGCTGTATTCGCCGATATATGTGAACAGCTTCTTGCCGATGGGGTCAAGACCCAGCTTGCGGCAGTGTGTTTCGATGAAGTCGTCCAGCTCCTCAATAACGTACAGTGTATCTACCTTTGCAGCGAAGTCCCTGATGAGCTTCTCGGGCAGGGGATATACCATACCCAGCTTCAGATAGCTTGCCTTGTCGCCGAGAGCTTCCTTGGCGTACTGATAAGCGATACCTGCGGTGATTACACCGATCTTTGTGTCGTTCATCTCAACAGTGTTGAGGGGAGTTGTTTCTGCGTATTCGATGAGCTTTGCGGTACGCTCCTCAACAACAACGTGCTTAGCCTTTGCGAAAGCAGGCATCATAACGTACTTCTGGGGATTCTTCTGATATTCGGGCAGAGCCTTCTCAACTCTGTCACATTCCTCGACAGCACTCTGGGAGTGGGATACTCTTGTGGAAAGACGCAGGATGACAGGTGTGTCGAACTGCTCACTGATGTCGTAAGCAAGCTTTGTGAAGTCCTTGCATTCGGCACTGTCAGAAGGCTCCAGCATGGGAACCTTGGCTGCCATAGCATAGTGACGGGAATCCTGCTCGTTCTGGGATGAGTGCATACCCTGATCGTCTGCAACTGCGATGACCATACCGCCTGTAACACCTGTATAGGATGCTGTGAACAGCGGATCGGCAGCAACGTTCAGACCAACGTGCTTCATAGCAGTGAAGGAGCGTGCACCTGCGATGCAGGCACCGACCGCAGTCTCACAAGCTACCTTCTCATTGGGTGCCCATTCGGTGTGCATTACATCCTCGGGATATGTAGATGCGAATTCTGTGATCTCAGTACTGGGTGTACCGGGATAGCTGGATACTACTGTTACGCCTGCTTCATATAAGCCACGGGCAACAGCCTGATTACCAAGCATTAATTTTGCCATGTCAAAACCTCCAAAATTATATTGACGTAGATATTACTACGGAAAAAATACACTATAATTATATCATATTTCAGTTGATTTGCATAGTTGTTGTTTGCTATTTTGGCGGAAATGTCTAATATTTTTCACTTCTTTGGTTGAATTAACTAAAATATCAGCAGATATCTTATTACATTGATATTTTTTTGATTTTCCTCTTGACAAAGAGTAACAAGGGCAGTATATTGTATATGATGAATATATACAATATTCAAGCTTTGTATCATCAGGAGGAACGAAATGAAAAAACTGCTTACATCCCTGCTTGCGGCTGTAATATCTCTCACGTCGCTGACGGCGGCTGCTTCTGCACAGCAGGAATTCCCATCGGGAACGAACGCTGACACCGTCGGTGCTGCGATCGACAGTTTCTATGCGGAACACGAAAAGGAATGTGCGTCTTTCTCTGCGATCGTTTTTGCAGGCGACGAGGTCATATACAGCGGTTATTATGGTACTACGGATGAAAACGGCACAGCAGCCGATGAAAACACGGTCTACGAATGGGGAAGTATCTCCAAGCTATTCGTCTGGGTAAGTGCCATGCAGCTTCACGAGCAGGGAAAGCTCGATCTTAATGCCGATATCCGTACATATCTGCCGGAGGACTTCTTCAGAAAGCTCAGCTATGATGATCCTATCACAATGCTGAACCTCTAAGGAGATGAAGGTTTCTGCAAGGGTAAGACACATCATCACGGTTCTGGTAGTTCTGTTGACGATAGCGTTTATGATCTTTTTTCAGCTTTATGATTTCTGGACGATGTAATTGGATTAACAATAATGCCCCTTGAACTGTTCAAGGGGCATCGTTATATTATCAGATCTTCTTATCGAGGCAGCTGAACGCTTCGTCGATGACCTTCTGCTCAGGTGCCTTTGTGAACAGGCTTACAACAGGTACGATGATGATGGAAACGATCATTGCAACAGCACCTGCATTGATGGGTGAGAGCAGGTCGAGCGGGCATCCGAGAGCCTCCACGCTGTCAACAAGAGCAGGGAAGAAGCCAAGTCTGAACAATACCATGTGCACCAATGAGATGCCTACGCCAGTAATAAAGCTTGCGATGCAAGCAGCCTTTGATGTCTTCTTGCTGAACAGACCCCACATGAAGGGACCGAGGAATGAGCCTGAAAGAGCACCCCAGGAGTAGGACATCAGAGTTGTGATGGAGGCGTTCTTGTTAGCCGCGATAACAACGGAGAGCACAAGGAAGAATGCGATGAGCACTCTCATGATGAGCATCTCCTTTTTGTCATGCATATTCTTGAAATGAGGCTTGATAAGGTCATTTGTGAGTGTCGTACTGGATGTAAGTACGAGGGAGGAAAGTGTGGAGAGGGATGCGGAAAGCACAAGTACCACAACAAGTCCGATAAGCATATCGGGAAGTGCAGCATCCAGCAGAGCGGGAACTCGCTCGTCCTTTGCAACGGAAGAATCATTGAAAAGTCTTACAAAGCCGCCCATGAAATAGGAACCGCCTGCAACGACAAGTGCAAAGAAAGTGGAAACGATGGCACCTGTGAAAATGGACTTTTCGCTCTTGATGGCGTAGAACTTCTGTGCCATCTGGGGAAGTCCCCATGTTCCGAGAGATGTCAGGATAACTACGCCGAACAGGTTGATGGGGTCAGGGCCGAACAGGCTGTTCAGACCGCCTGCACCGCCGACCTCGAATTCGCCGAGCTTCTGTGCGGCAGCGGTAAGACCGCCCTGATTATTGACTGTACAGATAACAACCGCAGAGATACCGATCAGCATGATGATGCCCTGGAAGAAATCGTTGAATGCGGTCGCAGTGTATCCGCCGATGATAACATAAATGGCGGAAAGCACAGCCATTGCAATGATTATGTATACATAACCGTTCTCACCAAGATCGAACGCCATGCCGAACAGTCTTGCAAGTCCATTGTAAACGGATGCTGTATAAGGAATAAGGAAAATGAATACGATAGCTGCAGAAATGTTTTTCAGCAGTGAGGATCCGAAACGCTGTTCGAAGTATTCCGGCATCGTGCGTGCACCGAGCTGATTTGTCATAAGACGTGTTCTCTTGCCCAGAACGAACCAGGGGATGAGGCTGCCGATGATGGCGTTGCCGACACCGATCCAGGCTGCTGCCAGACCGTAATCCCAGCCGAACTGTCCTGCATATCCGATGAATACTACTGCAGAGAAATATGTCGTTCCGTAAGAGAACGCTGTCAGCCACGGACCTACGTTACGTCCGCCCAGCATAAAGTCATTTACGGATTTTGTCCTTTTAGATGTGTACAGTGCAATTCCCACCATCATTATTATGTATATTCCGAGGATGAGGAATATTGCGGTTTGTGTTCCCATAAAGTCATCTCCTGTTAGATATTTGCTGTAAAGCTGTAACGCCTAACAGCTTTAAATCGATAAAGCGTTCTGGTTTAGTATATCATACATTTTTGTAATTGTCAAGACTTGAATCCGCTGATTTCCGATTTTTTATCACAATATTGTTTCTTTTCTTTCAAACTTACAAAAATGTCAGTCGACAAACTTTAGATTTGTGTTATTTTGTTGAAATATGAAAGTTCTACTTGACTGAATTGCATTTTTTTGCTACAATAACATATGTGTAGAAATGTACCCTGCACGAATTATAGCAAAAGATATAAGGAGGTTGATCAGAATGAAGATCAGTTTTTCTACCCTGGCTTGTCCTGATTTTTCATGGTCTGACATCTATTCGATGGCGAAGGATCTCGGATTCGACGGTATCGAAGTAAGAGGTCTCGGTGACGAGATCTATGCTGTTAAGGCAAAGCCGTTCACAGATGATAATGTTGCGGATACGATTGCCAAGCTAAACAAGCTCGGTCTTGAGATTCCCTGTCTATCCAGCGGCTGTGCACTTAAATTTGCAGATAAGCATGACGACATCATAGAAGAGATCACACAGTATGTTGAGCTTGCTGCAAAGCTAGGCACCCCTTATATCAGAATTCTGGGCGATCTTACTCCTGCCCCCGAGGGCGAGGTGGATGACGCACTGGTATGTGATGTGCTCAAGGAGCTTGCTGAGATCGCTGCTCCCAAGGGTGTAACTCTGCTGGTTGAAACAAATGGCGTGTATGCTGATACAGCACGCCTGAGAAAGCTGCTGGATAATGTTTCTCATAAGTCCGTTGCAGCTCTGTGGGATGTGCACCATCCGTTCAGATATATGAATGAATCTGCTCAGACAACTGTTGATAATCTGGGCAGCTATATAAAGTATATTCACGTCAAGGACTCCGTTATGGACAACGGCAAGGTTGTCTATAAGCTGATGGGTGAGGGTGATATCCCGATTCGCGAGATGCTCTCCACACTTCAGAAGATAGGCTATGACGGTTATATCTCTCTTGAGTGGGTTAAGAGATGGTCCAGAGATCTGTATGCTGCAGGCATCATCTTCCCGCAGTTTGCACGTTTCATGAAGCCTTATCTCCGTGCCAAGAGCACACTTCAGATCGATGCAAGAGGCACAGGTTATTATCCCTGGCCCAAGGAGACGATCATCGACGAAACTTTCCCCGATGTACTTGACCGCATCTGCAAGGAGTTTCCCGATCAGTATGCATTCCGCTATACGGAGCTTGATTACACAAGAACATACCCCGAATTCCGTGAGGATGTTCTGCGTTTCGCACGTGCTCTGATCGCAATGGGCGTAAAGAAGGACGATCATGTTGCTATCTGGGCTACGAACGTTCCTGCATGGTACATCACTTTCTGGGCTTGTACATATATCGGTGCTGTTCTCGTAACAGTAAATACTGCTTATAAGATCCACGAGGCAGAGTATCTGCTGCATCAGTCTGATACACATACCCTTGTAATGATCGACGGTTTCAAGGATTCCGACTATGTCGGCATCATGAAGGAGCTTTGCCCTGAGCTTAAGACCTGCAAGCCCGGTGAGCTGAATTCTGAGCGTCTGCCTTTCCTGAAGAATATCATCACCACAGACAGCAAGCAGGACGGCTGCTTTACATGGGATGAGGCTATGGCTCTTGCCGATACCGTTCCTGTTGAACGTGTCAACGAGATGCGTGCTAAGATCGACAAGGATGATGTTGTCAATATGCAGTACACCTCGGGTACAACAGGCTTCCCCAAGGGTGTAATGCTGACACATTTCAATGTTGTAAATAACGGTAAGGCTATCGGAGACTGTATGGATCTTTCCACATTCGACAGAATGATGATTCAGGTACCTATGTTCCACTGCTTCGGCATGGTGCTTGCCATGACCGCAAGTGTTACACATGGCGTTACCATGTCGCCTATCCCTGCATTCTCTCCCAGAAAGGGTCTGGCTTGCATCAACAAGGAAAAGATCACCTGCTTCCACGGTGTACCCACTATGTTTATCGCAATGCTCGGTCACGAGGATTTCGACAAGACGGATTTCTCTCACATGAGAACGGGTATTATGGCTGGCTCTCCCTGTCCCATCAAGACTATGCAGGAAGTTATCGAGAAGATGCATATGCCTGAGATCTGTATCACATACGGTCAGACAGAGGCATCTCCCGCTACCACAATGTCCAAGACCACAGACAGCATCGAGATTCGTGTAAACACTGTCGGTGCATCACTGTTCGGTGTTGAAACAAAGATCGTTGACCCCGAAACAGGCGAGGATCTCGGTGACAACATGGACGGCGAGTTCTGTGCACGCGGATACAATATAATGAAGGGCTACTACAAGATGCCCGAGGCAACTGCCGCAGCAATCGACAGCGATGGCTGGCTGCACTCCGGTGACCTTGCAAGACGTACCCCCGACGGTTATTATAAGATCACAGGCCGTATCAAGGATATGATCATCCGTGGCGGTGAGAACACCTACCCCAAGGAGATAGAGGAATTCTTCTATACTCATCCCAAGGTAAAGGATGTACAGGTCATCGGCGTTCCCGATAAAGATTACGGTGAGGAGATCATGGCTTGTATCGTTCTCAAGCCAGGTGAGGAGGCTACTGTTGAGGAAATGAAGCAGTATGCTCTTGAAAGGCTTGCAAAGCACAAGGTACCGAGATACGTTGCATTCGTTGAGGGCTTCCCGATGAACGCAGCAGGCAAGATCCTGAAGTACAAGATGCGTGAGTGGGCTGTTGATTATCTCAACCTGCACGATGCAAGCAAGATCGTAACAGCATAAAGAATTACACGGCATTGTTTTTACAGTGCCGTGTTTTTGCTCTTGATTTTTTTGAAAAAGTATGTTATAGTAAAAGTAGTAAATTATGAAAGGAGTGCTTTTTATGATGATCGATCCTATCAGCATGGGCATGGGTACTGCTATGGCAGGTATGAATGCTTATATCGGCAATATGCGTAAGGCGTCCGAAACGGAAAAGTCAGTGCCGATAGCTGACAGCAGCAAGAAGGGCGACAGCTCGGTCAAGGGCGTAGACGAGGAAGCTGATAAAAAGCGTCGTTTCGATAGTTATGAGTGTAAGACCTGTGAGAACAGAAAATATCAGGACGGCTCGGATGATTCGGGCGTATCCTTCCAGACACCAACCAGGATCGATCCTAAGTCTGCTGCCGCACAGGTGAGAGGACACGAGCAGGAGCACGTTGTCCGCAATCAGGCTAAGGCAGAGCGTGACGGCGATGAGATAGTATCCCAGAGCGTTACCCTGCACACAGGAATCTGCGAGGAATGTGGCAAGGTGTATATTTCAGGCGGCACCACACGCACCACTATCAAGAGAAATGCAGAGCAGGCACAGAAGTTCAGCGTCGGCATGGAAAACGGACAGGATAAGAAAGGCTCCGCTCTTGATATCGCAGTCTGATATGAAGTGAATATAACAAAATATCCCCGGGAGCATCTCTCGGGGATATCTTTATGTCAGATAAACTGCCAGCTTTCAAGGCAGATGTCCTTCGTGGATATCATGATGTACATATCGTGAACGCCGCCGATGTCATCTGTAAGCTCGGCATAAACGCCGGTGCTTTCGCTGCAGTCAAACTCAACGGCAGCTACGGGAGAATTGCCCATCGTGTCAAGGCGTACCTCGATTCTTCCGCTGCCTTTTACTTTTGCAGTAAACACCTCGGTCATCTCGCCGAAATCAACGCCCTTGAGGTATATCCATGCACCGTCCTCCTCTGCCTTTGCGGCAGTCACAAGGCTTCCGTCAGTTTCGTATCCGATACCGCCCGAGGTAAACAGGCATGCACCGTGATTTTTCTTTTTCGGATCAAGATGACCTATCTGTGCGGCACCTGTCGTATTCGGCTTGACCTTCGTGAATTCCAGTGTTTCCTCGTCTATTATAGCATCCACCACGGACAGGCTGCGGAATCCGCCTGTTGTCGTGCCCATGTTCTTTTGCCTTAGCATTGTGTGGTGGAATATCACCCATCGGTCCTTATATTTGTGCAGATGTGAGTGGTTGTTGGAGTAATCAAGACCTGCCTCGCCGGGGTTATAGAGATAGTCGCCGCGGTATTCCCAGCTTTCGGGGTCCAGCGGTGTTTTTGTTGTCATATATGCCATGCTGCAGGCTGTCGGCGGAGCACCGTCATTCTCGAAATCCCATTCCATGCGTGCATCCCAGCTAGTGTTGTAGGTATAAACATAGGTGTCGTTGATGTAATTCAGCTCGCTTGCTTCAAATGAATATGGTGCAGGAATAACAGCAAACTCACTGTCGAAGGAGAGCATATCCTCACCAAGTCGAACGATTCTGTTCGCCCCCGGCATATATTTAGTGCCGCCCGGAGCAGTTCCCGCACCAAAGCTGAGCCATCCAACTCCGTTACCGTCGATCACAGCACCCGGGTCGAATGGTACAGGACAGTTTGTGAGCCCTTCTGTGTTCGGTGTAATGAACGGCTCACCGAGAGGGTCGGTCCATGGTCCCAGTGGATCAGTGGCGGTGAGAACACCTACGCCCCAGCCGCTGTTGGAGAAATACAGGTAGAAGTGTGTAAGACCATCATCCTCGACCCTTGAAACGATGGATGGTGCCCAGGAGCTGATTATCCACGGTGCGATCGTTCCTGTGTCGATGATGCCGTGGTAAGTCCAGTTCACCATGTCCTCTGTGGAGAATATCACGAAAGACTTTATGTGTTCATATGAATTTGACCCCTCGTCGCCCACTGCGTCATACTGCTGGTGGTCGTTTGTTCCGATGACATACAGCCTGCCGTTGTATTCAACTGCGGTCGGGTCTGCACAGAATACATTCGGGGATATAGGGTTTGCATTCTCCTCTGTTTTGTAGAAGCTGTTGCTGACTTGTGAGATCACGATGCTGTTCTCCGTTGATCTGATGTAGCCGTCTGCTGTTTTTTCAGCCAGAGCCGTCTGTGCATCATCTGATAAGGACGTGCATCCTGTGAGCAGCAGTGTTGCACAAACGAAAACTGCAATGAGCTTTTTCATATACACACTCCCTTTGTTTTTGGTTGATTTTATTTTAGCACACCGTTCCGATTAAGTAAATAGACTAAATTGCTGTAATTTTGTGTGGCTGTGTCCGAATAGTGCTAATAGTTCGGATAAGAGTATATAAACTCGTCATTCAGGCTATGCTATAAAAGAATGAAAGCAGGACGGAGATGTGAAAATGAAACTACTGACCTTGAATACGCATAGCCATGCAGAGGATGACTACCAACGAAAGCTTGAGATATTCGTTGATGCTATCAGCGAGGAAATGCCTGATATCATCGCATTGCAGGAGGTAAATCAGACGTCCTCCGAAATGGTAACGGATAAGCTCACGAGGTTCTATACAAAGTGCATGGATGATGTCTGCATACGCATTGATAACCATGTGTTGTCAGTAACTGACGCACTGAATAGGAGAGGTATCGATTATTTCTGGACATGGCTTCCGATCAAAAGAGGATATGGTCGTTTTGATGAGGGAATAGCGATCATGAGCCGTAGTGAAATACTTGAAACAGATATACTGACCGTAAGTGACGTTGATGATATAAATAACTGGCGGACACGCAAGTTGCTCGGCATAAGAACTGCAGCACGTCCGGATACATGGTTTTACAGTGTTCATTTCGGCTGGTGGGATGATAAGGAAGAGCCTTTTGTACACCAATGGCAGAAGGCATCTCAGCATATGAGAAAATATGAGCGTGTCTGGCTCATGGGGGATCTCAATAATGCCGCCGATGTGCGTGGAGAGGGCTACGATCTCATCATTTCCGATGGGTGGTATGACAGCTATGCCATCGCCATAGAGAAGGACGACGGGATAACAGTAGCCAAAAGCATTGACGGCTGGCGTGATAAAAAGCATGATGGAATGCGTATAGATCACATCATATGCAGACAAAATGAGCAGGTACTATCGTCATATGTTATTTTCAATGGAAGTAACCGGGAGATAGTATCCGATCATTACGGTGTCGCTGTAATATGCAAGGAAGGTGAAAGCAAATGAAAAGAAGCGCAGGAATATTGATGCCTATATCATCGCTGCCATCCGAGTTTGGAATAGGCTGCTTTGATGAACGTGCATATGAGTTCATTGATCTCCTGCGGGCAGCAGGGCAGACGTACTGGCAGATACTCCCGCTTGGCCCGACAGGCTATGGTGATTCGCCTTACCAGAGCTTTTCCACATTTGCGGGTAATCCGTATTTCATTGACCTGCATGAACTTATTGAAAACGGTCTTCTTACGGCAGATGAATGTAAAGCTGCCGGCTTTTCCGATGATGGGTATATCGATTATCGGCAGCAGTATGAAAAGCGTTTCGCACTGCTGAAAAAAGCATTTCTGCGTGTCGGAGATATCTCGTCCCAGCTTGACGCTTTCTCGTCAAAAAATCAGTGGCTTGATGAGTATGCTCTCTTCATGGCTGTAAAGGATCATTTCGGAGGGTCACCATGGGAACGCTGGGATGAGAACATCAGAAACCGTGACACGGGTACGCTGGAGCGGTACAGAGAACAGCTTTCGGAAGTTATAGGATTTTATAAGTATCTTCAATATCTCTTCTATGAACAGTGGGGAAGGCTGCGGAAGTATGCGAACGAAAATGGTGTTCTGATAATCGGAGATATCCCGATCTATGTTGCGTATGACAGTTCAGATGTATGGAGCGGGCATAAGCTGTTCAGGCTTGAAAGAAACGGACTTCCAACGGCTGTTGCAGGATGTCCGCCTGATGGTTTTTCTGCCGAAGGACAGCTCTGGGGAAATCCGTTATATGATTGGGAGTACCATAGGTTGACAGGGTATAGCTGGTGGATATCGCGTCTGCGGCATTGTTTTGACATGTACGATGTAGTCCGCATAGATCATTTCCGTGGCTTTGACGAATACTACGCTATTCCCTTCGGAGATAAGGATGCAAGGAACGGAAAATGGGAAAAGGGACCAGGTATCGATATGTTCCGTGCATTTGAATGTTCCCTTGGCAGACGAGATATCGTCGCGGAGGATCTTGGCTTCATGACGGACAGCGTGAAGCAGCTTGTGAAGGACTGTGGCTTTCCCAATATGAAGGTGCTTCAGTTTGCTTTTGACAGCCGTGATGATAGCGGAAGCGATCATCTGCCGCATAATTATCACGAAAACTGCGTTGCATACACAGGAACACACGATAATCAGACCATCCGTTCGTGGTTTAGCACGATATCCGATGAAGAACGAACCGCCGCAAGAGCATATCTCTGTGACAGATATACGCCCGAAAAGGAACTGTACCGTTCGTTTATCGGTCTTATCATGCGAAGCAGGGCAGACCTCTGCATAATACCTATGCAGGACTGGCTTGGACTTGACGACAGCAGCCGCATAAATACTCCGTCCACCGTCGGAAATAACTGGCGTTGGCGGGCAAAACACAAGGAGCTCAGTGACGATCTTGCTGCGGATATCAGGCGGATGACGGAGCTGTACGGTCGCATATAAACAAAAACTGCATGGTTATCCATGCAGTTTTCATGTTTACAGTGTTTTAAGGCGTATGATGTCCTGTGCAAGCTTCTCACATTCAGTGATGTCATGTGTTACCATTATCACTGTCCTGCCCACTGTTTTTATGCGTACACGGTCTATTACGAGATCCTTGGTGACTTCATCAAGACCCTTGAACGGCTCGTCCAGAAACAGCACATCGTAATCCGCAAGCAGTGCTCTCAGCAAAGCTACACGGCGTTTCATGCCGCCGCTCAGCTCTTTTACGGGCTTGTTTTCGCAGCCGTCCAGACCAAGTGCAGCAAGCTCTGCGGCGATATCATCCGCAGAATACTTCTTTCCTGTTACCAGACGGATGTTGCCGCCTGCTGTGAGGTTTTCACACAGTCTGTTCTCCTGAAATACAGCACTGCGTCTGAAGCTGCCTGACGGTAACACCTCGCCGCTATCGGCAGGAAGTGTTCCCATAAGTGTTGCAAGCAGTGTTGATTTTCCGCAGCCCGAAGGACCCATA
Organism: Oscillospiraceae bacterium; assembly: GCA_045606085.1. GTDB lineage: Bacteria > Bacillota > Clostridia > Oscillospirales > Ruminococcaceae > CAG-115. The sequence continues at coordinate 77,420 of JAZURJ010000047.1, read as the reverse complement.
ACAGCCGTAAAGCTTCCGTCCCTGAATGTGTATGAGAAGCTCTCCAGGACACGCTTTTCCCCGAAGCTCTTGCAGATATCTTTTGCAACTATCTCCATGTGATACCTCCTCACATCCGCTGTACACGTCGTACTGCAACATCCACCAGTGCCATGAACAGCTTTTCGCATAAGAAGCTGAGCAGGATGATGACAAGCGTCCATGCGAAAAGGTCAGCGGTCTCCAGATAAACCTTTGACATATAAAGCTTCTCACCCACAGAGCCATCCGGAACGCCTATTACCTCAGCTGCAATGCCGCTCTTCCAGCAAAGACCCATTGCAAGTCTGCATGCCGCACGGAAATACGGGAGAAGCTGTGAAAGGTAGATACCGATAAATCTCCTGCCTGCAGGTATCTCAAAGACATCCGCCATCGTACGCAGCTTGCTGTCAAGGCTGTCAATGCCTTCCAGCATATTCGAGTACACGATCGGTATGGCTATGAGTACAGATATCAGCACCGACAGGTTTCTGGAGCTTATCCAGATGAGTGCAAGTATGGTAAAACTAGCCACAGGAATTGATTTCATCGCAGAGATGAGCGGAGCGAACAGGCGTCTGATGAAATTTACCTTGCCTGAGAGTGCCGCAAGCGAAGTGCCGATGACAAGTCCGATAAAAAAGCCGCTGATTATCCTTACAAGCGAGAACAGGAGGCTTTTCAGAAACTCCGCTGTGGGGATAAGTTCGTACAGCCGCACTGCGACCTCAACGGGAGAAGCCAGCAGAATACTTACGTTTTTTATCTTCAGTTCCAGCAGCATAGCGGTGATCTGCCATACGATCAGCCAGAAAGCGACGAAGGCCGCCGATATGATATGCTTTTTCATACTGCTCCTCCTTACTTGTGATATATGTAGTGGGCGACAAAATGCCGCCCGCTACCTGTTCTATCTGCTTTGTTTAGTTGAATGTCTGCTGATCAGGCACCGTAGTAGAAATCATCAGCAGGCAGCTTGCCGCCAACAGATGTGGGAACCTGTTCAAAGAGCACACCGAGATAACCGGACATCTTCTCCTTCATCTCAGCACCCGTGATGCATACGATGTTGCACTCGGGGATAGCCTTTTCAGCAACGGCAGCAGGTACGATGTCGAACTTGCCGACAAGCTGTGCGCCCTCTGCAACGTTTGTTGTAACATATTCCACAGATTCAGCATATCTGTCCATGAATTCAGCAACTACCTCGGGATACTGCTCAACGAACTCTGTTCTTGCGATAACAGCACCTGTAAGGCACGCAGAGCCGTTGTCAAGCTTGTCCCATTCCTCAGTGATGTCGATAACGACGTTGATGCCTTCTGTCTTCATCTGAGCAGTTGTAACAAAGGGCTGGGGCAGAAGAGCAACGCTGCCTTCGTTGGAGGTGAGAGCTGCAAGGCACTCGGAGTGCTCGGACTTCCACTCGATGGTAACGTCATTTGCGGGATCGATGCCGTTCTGCTGCAGGATATAGTTGAGTGCATATTCTGGAGTTGCACCCTTACCGCTCGCGTAGATGGTCTTGCCCTTGAGGTCAGCCATGGAAGTAACGGTGGAGCCGTTCTCGCAGATGTAAAGGATACCGAGAGTATTGATAGCCAGTACCTTTACGCCGCCCTCTGTCTTGTTGTAGAGTACGGAAGCAAGGTTTGCAGGAACGCATACGATGTCGGTCTTGCCCTGGATAACAAGGGGAGCGATCTCGTCAACAGCAGCAGTAATGGAGAACTCGTAGGGATAGCCCTTTGCTTCGTCCTCGTCCATGAGCTGTGTCATACCCATTGCAGTGGGACCCTTCATAGCAAGTACGTTTATGCTGTCGGGATAAACGATCTCGGATTCAACGGTTTCGGGAGCTTCTGCGGAGATGATATCTTCAACGGTAACAGCTGCATCGGATGTAGCTTCGTCCTCAGCAGTAGCCGCATCAACGGTTATTACAGCATCGGATGTTGCTGCCTCATCTGTAACTGCAGAGCTGCTGTCAACACCTGCACAGCCTGTAAGCATCGCTGCACACAGGATCGCTGCGACAGCACCCTTAAAATACTTCATGATCTTCATAAACTTCTGTTCCTTTCTTTCGGGGATATCTCCCTCTTTTGTGGCAGAGCAAGGCTCATGCCTGTTTTGCGAAGACAGCCTTTGCGGTGACGCCTTCAAGTCGTCCCAGCTTTCCGGAAAGAGCAGATATCGCATCGGACGGAGCGTCCAGAACGACATTTATGATGTTCAGCCCGCGTTCACGGTATGGAACACCCATTCTTCCGATGATGTACTGGCTGTATTCGTGGAGCAGGTCATTGACCTTTTCGATACAGCTGTTTTCATCGATTATCATTGCAACAGTTGCCACACGGGTGTTGTTTTCCATAGTATGTCCCTTCCTAAATAAAAATGCACCCCGAAAGGTGCAGTAGTCTTGTAAGGTCAGAGCTGCTGCAAGTCTTTCGCGTCAAGAGGATTTCTGCGTCAGAGTTTGGCTGCTATATCAGTGTCCCTGTCTTTCACGTTGATAAATCTCGATGTCAGAGGAGATCGTCTGATATTTCACAATCTTATTATAATATATTATAGTGTTTTTGTCAAGGACTTTTAGTTGATGTAATGCATTTATTAAATTTACACAGAATTTAATAGCAAATATGTACAAATATCATTTATAAATTATCGTTTTTCTTGACAAAAATGCGTAAATATGATAAACTATTATATGAGATATAATTAGGAAAGGGGTATAGGTATGCTTGCAGGAAAACGTGTTATCGGTGTATGCGTCACAAAAATACATGAACGTGCACGTGCTGAAGTGATACAGCGTCTTTTCAAAGCGGCAAGTGCGGTCGATACAAAGCTGATCGTATTCAACAGTGTTGTTGATTTCTATAAGCCCGAGGCCTGCGAAAGCGGAGCAAAAGCGATTTATAATATGATGAACTATGATATACTTGATGGTATCATAGTTTTCGCAGAGCATTTCTATAATGGTGCCATCATGGAGGATATCCTTGAGGATGCGAAGTCCCATGGTGTTCCTGTTGTGGTAGTTGAGCGTGAGATTCCCGGATGCTATTGCGTAATGCGTGACTATACAGATGCGTATAAATCCCTGATGCGTCACGTGATATGTGAGCATGGCATTACCGATACATTTTATATCGCAGGCAGAACTGAAGGTGATATTGAATCTGAGATACGTATCAGATGTTATAAGGAAGTCCTTGAGGAGTGTGGCATCAGCTACAGCGATAATAACGTTGCATATGGCGAATACTGGAATATGCCCACATATAAGGTCGTTGATGATCTGTTAAAGGAAAGAGGTCGTCCGCCCCGTGCCATCTTCTGTGCAAATGACAGTATGGCAATAGCTGTGTGTGAATATCTGAGCAAAAACGGATACACCGTCCCCGATGATGTCATCGTCACCGGTTTTGACGGCATACCTGATGCAATGTATTTCAATCCTCGTCTTTCTACCTGTGTTGAGGATACGGACCATCTCGTGGCATTATGCCTGAGCATTATTGACAAGCATTATACCGAGGACCTTCCTTGCGGTACATTTACTGAACGGTATAAGGCGTGTTATGCCGAATCCTGTGGCTGCAAACGTTCCGGCAGAACTGCGATAGAGGATGCAAGCCATCTGTTTAATATGATGCAGAATTCCGACAGCCATGAGCGTTATATGTATACATGGGTCGATCGTATGATCGACTGCGATAATCTCGAGCGACTTGCAGACCTTACCCATGGCTGTCTGCTTATGGATTCTTTCCTGTGCGTTAAGTCCAGCCTGTTCAGCTCTGATGCTCACATCAATAATACGCTGAGCCTCAGTCCTGATGATACGCTTGCAGTGATTCCGTCCGAATTAAATAACGACAATATTGAGATGTATAGCTGTTTCAACGGCAGCAGTATCATACCTGACGCAGAAAACTGGCTGAATGAAGATAAGATATATGTGCTCTCCAGTATATATGCAGGCGTTGAGGCGTGCGGATATTATGCTGTAAAGACGAATGAGATAGATATAGGTGCAAACCACCTCAACCGTATGTGCAAGATACTCAATATCTCTTTCAATTCCACGATGAAGACGATACGACAGAATGCTCTCAGAAGAAGAATAGAGAATGCTTCTCTGATAAATCAGTATACGGGTCTTCCTAACCTCAGAGGACTTTCCAAGTGGTTTGAGGAATTCAGTGCCGTTCCCGAAAACCATGAGCGTGCACTTTCGGTGTCCATTTATGGTCTTCCGAATTACCGATACATATACGAAAACTATGGCATCAGGGATGTTGAAGAGGCTCTCAATCATATCGCCGCGATGCTGATGCACGCAAACCAGAAGGATTGTTATATTGCACATATTTCTCAGGAGGAGTTCATTGTAGTTAATTACTACAATGACGTCAATGACATCGGCGATACGATAAATAAAGCTACATCGGTATTCTTTGCAGAGCAGGGACAGTATAATTCCAACAGCGGCAAGGATTACTTTGTAGAGGTCAACTGTGGTTGTACTGTTGCCAAGCCTTACTGGGATGAAACGCTCTCTACTTTTATCTCACTCGCAAGCGGTGAGATGTACATCAATCGTGTGAAGATGGGTGTAGTGGACGTTGAGAAGGATAAGGTAGCACCTGTCGAAAACTATAACGCGTTCAGAACCCTTATCGATAAGAATATGTTCAGCTATCATTTCCAGCCGATCATTGATGCGTCCACAGGCGAGATCTACGCTTATGAGGCACTCATGCGTACCGATCCCAGAATCGGCATGAATCCTTTTGAGGTCCTTGAGATAGCACAGGCATACAAGCGTCTGTATGATGTTGAGCGTGCCACTGTGTTCAATGTAATGGAGCGTTATGCAAACGAACAGGACAGCTTCCGTGGAAGAAAGGTGTTCATAAACTCTATTCCCGGATATATCCTCAGGGATGCAGACGAGCTTATGGTAAGAGAGAAGTACGGCGATCTTATGAAGAACGTTGTATTCGAGATCACAGAGCAGAACAGCGTAAGTGATGAAGAGCTTTCTGCCATCAAGACTGTGGGCAACCCCTATGGAAATAACCACATCGCCATTGATGATTACGGTACGGGTCACTCCAACATCGTAAATCTGCTGAGATATCAGCCGCAGATCATCAAGATCGACCGTTTCCTGATCTCTGATATCGATAAGGATGTCAATAAGCAGATGTTCGTTCGCAGTACGATAGATTTCGCTCGCCTGAATGATATCAAGGTGCTTGCGGAAGGTGTTGAAACATCCGAGGAACTCAGGACTGTTATTGATTTCGGCGTGGATTATGTTCAGGGATACTACACCGGAAGACCTGCCCCCGAGCCGATAGCAGACATTTCGCCCGAGCTCAAAAAGGAATTTGAACGATAATACATATCAGTATAAAAGACCGTCTGTTTCGGACGGTCTTTCTGTGTTTTTACATATTTTTTACGTTGCGTGAAAACTTACGTATTGCCCATATCACAAGATAAACTGCCAGGATAACGGATAGCAATTTATGAATGATGATAATTCCTGGAAGCTTTACTTTCGCAACAGGAAAACCCGATAAAAATGTCAGTGTTAGCAGTAAACGAAGCAATACTTCATCAGCTCTGTTTTTCCATGTGCGGTGAGTAAGCAAAGTATGTATTATTGTAACTGCACAGAGTAATGTGCCGATAGCTACATGACATGTAAGACCGGTGTATTTGTACATGAACATCATCAATACCGTGATCACCGAAAATATTACATATGCGATATCGATCTTCTTTGTCATACCAAGTTCCTTATCCGTATACCTTTTTTGCTATATCCACAGTTTCCTTCGCGTCCTTTGCATAGAAGTCCGCACCGATCTTTTCTGCGTATTCTGGTGTGAGTACCGCACCGCCGACTACTATCCTGCAGTTGACATTGTTCTCACGCAGTAAAGCTATCGTTGTTTCCATGCTCTTGAGCGTTGTTGTCATGAGTGCACTCAGCCCCACAAGGCGTACATCGTATTTAATTGCGGCATCTACAACAGCCTGATAGTCAACATCCTTGCCAAGGTCGATGACCTCGAAGCCATAGTTCTCCAGCAGAGTTTTTACGATGTTCTTTCCGATATCGTGGATGTCACCCTTTACTGTTGCAAGAACTACGCGACCGCGGCTCTCGCTGCTGCCTCCACGCTCGGAGATAACACGCTTGACCACATCGAAAGCGGCCTGTGCAGCACCTGCTGATTGTATCAGCTGCGGCAAGAAGATCGTGCCCTTTTCAAAACGTGATCCTGCTGCGTCGAGTGCAGGGATTAGCTGTTCATTGATAAGAGCCATCGGCTCTGTGCCGTTTGTCAGCAGTCTTTCTGCCGCAGCAGCACATTCAGCCTTCAGTCCGTTCTCCACAGCGTACGCAATATCCACCTCCTGCACCGAAGCCGGAGCAGCCTTGGGTGCTTCGCCACCATATACCGAGATGAATTCAGCACCGCCCTTGTCGTAGCCTGACAGTAGCCTGTAAGCTCTTACAGCACCCGCCATGGATGCAATGTTCGGATTGATAATGGGCAGATCCAGACCACATTCCATTGCCATTGTGAGGAACGTGGAGTTTATCAGCTCACGGTTTGGCAGACCAAACGAGATATTGGAAACACCAAGAACAGTTTTCAGCCCCAGCTTTTCCTTTACCATCCGCAGTGACTTCAGCGTTTCAACAACGCCCTCCTGCTCTGCGGAGGCAGTGAGTGTAAGGCAGTCTATATAAACATCTTCCTTCGGTATTCCGTTGGAAAGAGCGGCAGCAAGTATCTTTTCCGCTATTGCAAAACGTCCTTCGGCTGTCTTCGGGATACCGTTCTCATCCAGTGTAAGACCTACAACAGCCGCACCGTATTTCTTAACCAGCGGCAGTACAGTATTCAGCTTGTCATCCTCGCCGTTCACGGAGTTCACGATAGGCTTGCCCGGCACTACTCTCAATGCAGCCTCAAGAACATCGTTCTCGGTGGTGTCTATCTGGAGAGGAGTATCGCATACTGACATGACGGCGTCAACAGCCGCGAGCATCATTTCCTTTTCGTCGATATCAGGCAGTCCAACGTTCACGTCGAGTATCTCAGCACCCGCATTCACCTGATCTATCGCCTGACGCATGATGTAGTCAAGATCACGACGCTTTAGTGCTTCCTTGAACAGCTTCTTTCCTGTAGGATTTATACGTTCGCCTATTATGCGTACAGTGTCGATCGGTACAACTGTCGAGGGGCTGCACACAGCGGCAGGAACATAAGGCTTGGTCCAGTTGATGCGTCGTTCGGAGAGAACTCCTGATACTGCCCTGATGAAATCAGGATTTGTTCCGCAGCATCCGCCAAACAGCTTTACGCCCTTTTCAGCCATCTCGCCGATGAGCTCGGTATATTCTTCAGGCGTTATGTTGTACTCGTTCGTGGCAGGGTCGGGAAGACCAGCATTCGGACGTATCAGTACGGGTACAGAAGACCACTTCAGTATCTCGTCAACGATCGGCATTGCCTCAGCAGGACCGAGAGAGCAGTTCATGCCTACGACATCGGCACCAAGTGAAGAAAGCGTAAGTGCCATTGCAGCGGCACTGCACCCTGTGAATGTACGCATATTCTGTTCGAACGACATCGTACAGATAACAGGGAGATCAGTGTTTTCCTTTGCTGCAAGAAGAGCTGTCTTTATCTCCATGAGATCGGTCATCGTTTCAATGGCGATGAAGTCTGCGTCACTTCCTGCGACCATTATTTCCCTGAATATATCGTACGCTTCGTCAACAGGCATATCGCCCGTGGGACGCAGCATACGTCCGATGGAGCCTACATCAAGTCCAACAAGAGCATCGATGCCTTCGCATGCTTTCCTTGCGATGGCAACAGCCTGCTTTACCACCTCGGTGACAGAGTATCTGCTGTGCTGCAGCTTGTGCCTGTTTGCACCGAATGTATTGGTATATACCGCCATAGCTCCTGCGTTTATATACTGGCGGTGTATGTCTTCGATAAGCTCGGGAGCGGTGAAGTTAAGCTCCTCGGGCAGACCACCCAGCTTAAGTCCACTACGCTGGAGCATCGTTCCCATAGCACCGTCCAGAAGTATGTAACGGTCGCTTGCAAGCAGTTCTCTGAATGTCATGTGTTTATCTCCTTATCTCTTCTATAAAGCTTTCTGCGAAAGCTGTTTCTTCCTCTGTCGGTACTCTGCCCTTGTAACGGACATCATTGTAAATATCTACGATTCTCTGCACACTTTCATTTCTTAGTCCGTTTTCACCTTTTATTCTGTGGATGTCGGTGTTGTCAGTGGGCACAGTTGCAAAAGACGTTTCGTTAAGTCGCAGCATCATCAGCTTGTAGCCGTAACGGTATTTCTTTATCCGGTCCGGCTCTTTCCTGAACGATCTGTAAAGCTGCTGTTCACGCTTGCGGCGTGAGAGATAGCTGCGAGATGCGTCAGGCACTTCGCTTATCTCGTCTGAATAAGCAGGCTCTGTGGAGATTTCTTGCACCTTGAAGAGAGGTGCAAACAATCCGCCGAGTATTTCCAGTATCTGTTTCCTGAATATGAAGATGAGTATAGCTGCACCAATGGCTAGCAGAATTGTAGTTGCATCGGCAAAACTGTTGTCTGCGACATCAACTGAAAGCTGACCTTCTCCGTCAGTTCCGGTGATGATATCATCAGCCTCAAAAATACGGCTGAGCGTCAGCAGCCACAGAAGCCCACGGACGATCTGCTTCAGCCCTTCGAACAGCAGCTTTGCAACAGGTGCTGTGAACAGGAAAAGTCCGACGGTAACTGCAACTATTGCAGCCACGAGCCATGCGTTGTATTTTCTGAGACCCTGCGGCAGCACTGCTTTGTCTGCGTCACGCTGATGCGTACAAGTGTCGATATTCGTCTGATTTGTGAGCACAGCAGCAAGTATTATCACTGCTCCGAAACCAAGGCAAAGCTGATATCCGCCGTTTCTGATGAGGATATCCTCCCTTGTGAACCACAAGATGATATTTGCTATGACAGCACTGACGAAATACAGAGCAAACCAGCCACGTGTGAAGATATCTGTGTATTCCTTGCCGGTGGTTGAATGTCCGCCGAAGAAAAGGATCACGGCGGCAGGGAGGACATATAGGTAAAGTCCTGTTGATAATTCAAAAGCCGCACAGACTATGAAAAATATGAGAACAGGTACCGTGATGGCTGCTCTTGAAAGAAAGAATGCCTTAGGCTTGAAAGCACGTGAGTGTCGCGGAGAAGCTGCCCATGCACCGCACAGACGACCCAGTAAGAAAAATGCGGCGATCACGGCATATATTACAAGATAATGCCACAGGATATATCGGTCATAGCCGATGCCCTCGCCCAGCACGACGAAAGGGAACACGGACATGAGTACGCCGATGTTTGCAATTGTTCTCAGTGCTTTGTTATTCATCGTCGTCACCGCTTTCGGCAGGATATGTTCTTGTACGGGGAACGTGGTACACATCACAGAAGTCTGTCTCGTATATCTCGTTGGCGAGTAGAGCTGTGTAGACGCCGCGGGCAAGCAGTCTACGCATAAGGTCCGCACAATCGTCGGTCAGTATGTTGCTGATGAGCAGTACATCCGTATATTCGGAGTAATCAAGTTCATTTACGAATTCATCGATATGACATCCGCAGCGGTTCTTCAGCCTTGCCAGCTTACGCAGGATGCTCACTGTGTGCTCATATCCTTCCGCTGCGTCTATGATACAGCGTTCCTCGCCGTTTATCGCAAATCCCACGGAAATATGTGAGCGATAGCAGAAATCCAGCAGGAACGCCGCCGCCTTGATGTTGGCCTCCAGCAGCGAGATCGGAAGTCTTTGTTTCTCGTCCGCGAACATACGCTGCATATTGAGTATCACAAGTATGCGTCTTTCTGTTGTGAATTCGTTGCTGAACGCCATAAGCTCGCCTGTTCTTGCGGTCGCACCCCAGTGGATGCGGTTCATCGCTTCTCTGCCTGTGTATTCCTTTGCACCGCAGATCATGAACGGGTCGGGCAGAATGAAACGGCGTACCGTGTTGCTGCCGATGAATGCTTCGGTGGAAAGGGCAGGCTCCTCCATTTCACAGGGGGAAGGAAGTACGCATATCTCCTCTGACAGCCTGAACATCATCGATGGCTTGACCAGACCGAAAAGATCGCTCACCGCAAGTGTAACATCCTCGATTCTGAACACGCCACGCTTGTCGCAGCGGACACGCCATACCCTTTTCAGCTTCTGGTGCCCCTTCAGCATGAAAACTCCTGACACAAGGCCCTTCTGTGCATCCTTTCCCACGGACTGGCTGTTTCCGTAGAAGCTCAGCCAGCGTGAGCAGGATATTTCCGATCTTGCCCAGGGGAGAGGCAGCCACTTGTTGTTCTGTATCTCCTCGATGATCTCGATCTCTTCGTTCTCGAAAGCCTCACGCTTGCCGATGGTAAGCTTGTATTCGATATTATCAAGACCGATATTCTTATACACTGCATACTGCACGATGAGCACGGCGGTCAGTATCAGTGCCATTACGATAAGAGCCATTCTTATTCTCCGATATCTTCAGTGGGAACAGCAACGCTGTCCAGTACCTGACGGATGACCTCCTCTGCGGTCCTTGATGCACCGCCTGAAACAGAATAACCACGGCAGATGAGCCTGTGTCTGATAACGCAGGGAGCAGCCTCTGCGACATCCTGTGGCATGATGTAATCTCTGCCTGCCATCATAGCCAGAGCAGCGGCCATGCGTTTGAGTGCAACAGCACCACGTGTACTAAGTCCAAGCTTTACTGCAGCATGAGAACGTGTAGCGGCAGCGATATCTGCAATATAACCGCACACAGCTTCGTTTGCGGTACAGGTATCTATCATCTGCTGTGCCTTTGTGATGTCATCGGCGGAGCATACAGAAGTAAGCTCCTCTACGGCAGTGAAAGAGCGTCCGCTGCGGATAACTTCTATCTCTTCATTCCTTGCGGGATATCCGAGGGTGATGCGTACCATGAAACGGTCAAGCTGTGCTTCAGGCAGCGGATATGTACCCTGTGTTTCAGTGGGATTCTGTGTAGCAATAACGAAGAACGGACTATCCATGTGGTAGGTTTCACCATCAATGGTGGTCTGACGCTCTTCCATACACTCAAGCAGAGCGGACTGTGTTCTTGGTGTAGCACGGTTTATCTCATCGGCAAGGATGATATTGGTGAATACAGGTCCTTTTTTCAGGATGAATTCCTGCTCCTTCATGTTGTAAAAGTTGATACCTGTGATATCCGATGGCAACAGGTCGGGAGTAAACTGGATACGTCTGAAATCGCAGTCAACAGACTTTGCAAGCGAGCGTGCAAGCATGGTCTTGCCTGTGCCGGGAACATCCTCCAGCAGCACGTGTCCGCCTGCCAGCAGAGCCGCACATACAAGGCGGATCTCACTTTTCTTACCTTTGATAACAAGCGAGATATTGTCGATGAGCTTTTCGGAAAGTGACTTGATCATAATATACATCCTTTCGGTTTATTCCCTGACGGGATCGTCCTTTGGCAGCCTGCGAAGCGTGATGATAGCTATCACGCCGATGAGGATACCGCATATTGTCCAGATGATTGGCTCGGACAGTATTACACCGAAATAGTCATACCTTGGTATCATGAAGATAACGGTGCATAACTTCCACAGCAGTTCGATGATGCTTGCTATGATGGGGATTATGCTCTTTCCAAGACCCTGCAGCGATGCACGCACGATAAGCAGCACAGCAAGCGGGTAGAAGAACAGCACGTTGAATCTGAGATAATCGAGGGACGTCTGCGTAACGTCAGTTCCACCATCTGGCAGGATGAGCGAAACGAGTCCGTTGCCCGCTAGGTAGATGAGCAGCAGAGCAAGTGTGCTCCAGCCAAAGGCAAGGAACAGACCATCGCGTATACCACGCTTTATGCGTGAATATCTTGCAGCACCATAGTTCTGGCTGCAGAATGTAACAAGTGTAGCACTGATAGCGGAATACGGCATGAAGAACAGTCCGATTATCTTTCGTGCAGCGGTGTGAGCTGCGATGATGTCCTCGCCCATTCCGTTGATGCCGTTCTGGAGTACGATGGAGCCGATATCTACTATGGAGTACATCAGTGCCATGCCAAGACCTGCACTCAGCAGCTCAGCGGTGCTGTGGATATCAAATCTGAAGTCAGAGGGCTTTAGCATGAGGAACGGACGTCTTTTTACAAGATATATGAAGCATACCAGTGCAGACACAGCCTGTGCGAGCACAGTAGCGGATGCTGCTCCCTGTACGCCCCATTCAAAAACGCATACGAACAGCAGGTCAAGACCGATGTTCAGTGTTGCAGAGATTATGAGTATTATCAGCGGTATGACGCTGTCACCCACCGCACGCAGTATTGCTGCTTCAAGATTGTATATCAGCGTAACGACAAGTCCTGCGGCAACTATCAGGAGATACGCCCTTGCTTCGTCGATTATGGTTTCGGGAGTGTCAAGCAGATGCAGCAGCGGCGTTACGAACAGCATTATCACGGCGATAATGAGGGCAGTCGTAACAGAAGCAAATGTTATCATTCGTGCGATAGTACGCCGCATTTCATTGTGGTCGCCTGCTCCGAAATTTCTTGCGACTATGATCGCAAATCCCGTGACCATGCCGTTGATGATGTTGAACATCAGCGAAACGACAGAAGCCGTCGAGCCGACAGCGGCAATGGAGGTCTTTCCGAGCTGCTGTCCGATGATTATCGTATCCGTGAAGCTGTACGCCTGTTGGAATATGCTGCCGAAAAGTATAGGCAGAGCAAAAAGCAGGATGAGCTTCAGCGGTCTTCCTTTTGTAAGATCTTTCATTTGTTTACACCTTTTATGTATTTATGTGTTTATGTATCAGAATAGCTGGAAGCCGATTATTCCGCAGATGCAGATCACGCTTCCTGTTATGTTCAGTTTTGTGCATCCCTCACGTCTGATGAGTCCGATGAAGAACAACACTACAAGTATCATAGGCTGGATAAAGGAGTAGTTAGCCATGCTTTGTGTAGCCACGATGTTCTCACATACGAGTCCGATGACATTGGGTATTTTGGTTACAGCAACGAATGCTGTTCCTTTGGCCTTTTCTTTGCAGAGCTTTATCGGATGCACCTTTGGTGCGAGTATCGCCGCACACAGCACAAGTGCAAAGAACAACGAGAGTGTAGGCGAGATGTAGCATTTATCGCCGCAGAAAGTTCGGACTATAAGTCCGTATCCGAATTTAACATTTGTCGCTGAGTGAGCATATAGTATAACAAGCAACAACAAGAAGCATCAGTGCCATGAGTTCACGTCCTTATTCCACGATCTCGTATGTGAGGTCCTCATAATGCAGTAATGTTCCGAAGTCTGTGCCGTTCGGCAGAAGAAACAGTGCGACAGGAAGCTCGTCGCCTGTGTTTATATCTGTAAGAGTTGCATATTCACCTGATATTGCGGTGACTTTATAATCTCTGGGTTCCATCTATGTATCCTTTCTTTACACAATTATACATTTTATATTGTATCATAACATCCCGCAAAATACAAGATGGAACGCCTTAATTTTTCCGTGTATACAGCAAATTATTTTTGAAAAAGTGCTTGACAAACGTTTTTTGATATGGTATAATATCATCGTTGTGATGCTGCTATGGCTCAGTCGGTAGAGCACATCCTTGGTAAGGATGAGGTCATCGGTTCGATTCCGATTAGCAGCTCCAATAAAAAGCGTTCCGTCAGGAACGCTTTTTTATAACATGGAGAGGTATCGAAGTGGTCATAACGAGGCGGTCTTGAAAACCGTTTGGGGGCAACCCCACAAGGGTTCGAATCCCTTCCTCTCCGCCAGCATTCCGCTGGACCTGATTTGCAAAAGGTCCAGCGGTTTTTTCGTTTAACAGCTATGATAAGTATAGTGGAGAAAAGAATATGGAAATCATTTGGAGAATGATTCCGGCAGTGCTTTTCGGAGCATCGGCAGGATCGCTTGTTTTTCTTCTTATCAAATTTATAGGAAAACACCGTGTGTTAAAATCCGTTCCCGATGAACCTCGAATAGATATCCTCAGGAAGTACAGCAGGTATGAATCGGATGACGTAATAAGGCATACAACAACCATCGTCCTTAATTCTCCTGTTCCCGATATCCTGCTGAAATATAATTATGCAGAACGTATCAACAAGGAATTTGACTCTGAAGATGATATCGTGTTCGCTCTTCTTGACTTCGTTTGCGACAACTTCAGGCACGACAGCAATACAGCCATACGAGGAAACGGTACATTGGTCGGTGTTATCAAAAGCTACGAACAGATGGGTTCCAAGACCAACTGTCGCGGTTTGTCGCTGATTCTGGCTGAATTGCTCCGTATCAATGGCGTCAGAGCCAGACACGTTACCTGCAAACCGTATGAAGAGCCTTTCTCGGATTGCCATGTTGTAGTTGACTGCATCCTGCCGTCCGGAGCAAGAATAATGCTCGACCCGACATACAGGCTATACCTTACCGATGACAGCGGTAACTATGTTTCCATAGCACGGTTTCGTGAGGGTATCATCGATGGAAGGCGTTTTTACGCAAATTCAGATGCTTCTTACAACGGCGGCGATTTTGATCTCGATGACTACATCGAATACATGACAAAGAACCTTTTCCGCTTCAACGCAAACTATATGCTGAATGATACCGATCAGATCAGAACAGAGATAGCCCTTATCCCGTGTGGATATTCAGTAAGAGGTTTTACAAAGCAGGTACAATATACTACTGATCCCGATTATTTCTGGAGCATGGATTGAATGTACATATATACAGAAAAGCCCGTATTATGCTATACGGGCTTTTGATATTACGTCTTGTCACCGATATATTCCATTACTTCCTTAAGCGAAGGCAGGATGGCTTCCGCAAGCTGCTGCATCTCCTCAGTTGGCGGTGCAAGATCGGGGACCATGATCGGATGCATACCTGCTGAATGAGCAGAGCGGATGCCGTTGTAGCTGTCCTCGATGGCGTATGCTTCGTCAGGAGCCACCGCAAGCTCCTCGCACGCCTTCAGGAAGATATCAGGCTCAGGCTTGCTGCGGCTTACCATATCACCGCACACCAGCTTGTCGAAGTAACCGAGTATTCCTGCATCACGCAGTTGATTCTGCACGACTTGTGTTCTTGTGGATGATGCAAGTGCGATCTTGTAGCTGTTCTGCTTCAGATATTCAAGAAGCTCTCTGATATAAGGCTTCATGGGCAGTCTGCCGCCATCGTATCGCTGGTGATACAGTTCGGAGGATTCCTTCTTGTATTCGTCATAGGGAAAATCCTGTCCGTAGAATTCCAGTGCGATTCGTCTGGTTTCGGCGGAGTTTGTACCCAGGCACTTGCGGCACATCGTTTCGATATTCTTGATGCCGTATTTATCTGCGATCTCTACCCAGCATTCTATTACTTTTGCTTCGGAATCAAATATGATGCCGTCCATATCGAATACTACTGCTTTTATCTTTTTCATATCGTCACCTTTCTTTTCAGAACAGACTCAGCTGTTCGCTTTCGGGGAATTCATGCAGATACCCGAATATCCTGTTGGTATCGTATTCAAGACCTGCTTTTCTGCAGGCGTCTGTGAACACATGCCACAGGTGAGCAGATCTCGGAGAAGGTATCTCGTAGCTGTCGCCGTAACGTTGTATGTAGATGCTTCTGAGCTGCGGAAAATGCCTGTCGAGTGCCGCATAGTAATATTGCCTGTCGCCGTCACGCAGGGTAAGACCGATACCGAAAGCAAGGATACCATAGCATCCCGCACGCGATGCCATGTCAACTATCGCAAGTATGTTCTCCTCAGTATCGTTGATGTAGGGAAGTATCGGGCACATCCACACCACTGTCGGGATACCTGCTTTCTTCATCTCGCAGAGCACTTCAAAACGGCGTGAGGTCGGACAGACATTCGGCTCAATGATGCGGCACAGATCATCGTCTGCGGTGGTGAGTGTCATCTGCACTACGGCTTTTGTGCTTCTGTTGATATCCGCCAGCAGGTCGATATCACGCATCACAAGATCCGATTTAGTCTGCACAGCCGCACCGAAATCATATTGCTTTATAAGCTCCAGACATTGTCTTGTTATCCGCAGCTCCCTTTCGAGTGGGATATACGGGTCACACATCGCCCCCGTACCTATCATACAGCGTCTGCGTTTTGACCGCAGTGCCTTTTCCAGTAACTGAGGAGCATTTTCCTTTACTTCAATATCGGTGAATTCATGTGTGAAGCCGTAGCAGACACTGCGGCTGTCGCAGTAGATGCAGCCGTGAGTACATCCACGATATATGTTGATACCGTTCGATGATGACAGAATCGTTTTCGCCTGTACCAAGTGCATCTTATCCTGCTCCCTTCGTGATATCTGACGGATGTACTCTGTGATCGCTTATTATGATCTCTCCGTCATTGATAGTGTAGAACAATCCGTCGTAGCAGCCCTCGGTTATCTCGCTTGCAGCCAGTGGCTCCATATCATTTGCGAGTGCGATGTAGTCAGCCATTATCATTCCGAACCAAACAGCAAACAAAGCTGATGTGACAAACACTACAGCCGCAGCAGCATATTTCAGCTTGTTCGGAATGCATATTACGTTGTGATTTGCGGAGAGCCTGCGGGATATCAAGGAGCTGACAAGCAGCACAGCACCACATATCAAAAGTATGAGCAGTAACGCTGACCATTCCGATGCACTGAGCGGCGTGAGATAAAAGATATCAGGGAACAGCAGACATCCGCCGCAGAACATGGCTGCAAGAATGATGAGCATGATGCTGCGAAGTGTGTTGAGCGGTCGTGAGATAAGAAACAGGGACCCGAAGCATATCATCCCCGTGATAAGCGTAGCCATCGTTGAGAAATGCTCCTGCGGAACAGAATTAATGCTCTGATACACCATCAGGGAGATAACAGCGGTCGTTACCGCAAGTCCGCAGGGAAGAGCACGACGCAGTACGTTTCCGATAAAGCCGCCCCGCACGATGTCGTGATTAGGCTCAAGAGCAAGCAGAAATGACGGTATTCCGATGGTTACGACGCTGATGAGCGTCATCTGTATCGGGCTGAAGGGATACGCAAACGGCAGCAGAATAAAAAGTACCGCAAGGATAAAGGAGAATACGGTTTTCCCAAGAAAAAGGGAGGCGGAACGCTGGATGTTGTTGATACATCTTCTGCCCTCTGCAACGATATAAGGCATGGAGGAGAAATCAGAATCCACAAGGACAAGCTGTGATACATTTCTTGCGGCGTCGCTGCCTGACTGCATAGCTATGGAACAATCTGCCTCTCTGAGTGCAAGAACATCGTTCACGCCGTCGCCTGTCATTGCGACCTTGTGGCCGCCTTCTCTGAGTGCTTTTACGAGCATCAGCTTCTGCTGCGGTGTAACACGACCGAAAACGGTGTATTTCTCTGCGGCTGCAGGGATATCATCGTCAGCGAGCGTGGATGCGTCGATATGATTTGCTGCGTCAGCAAGTCCGGCACGCTGTGCAACTCCTGATACTGTTATCGGGTCGTCGCCCGATATCACCTTGATGCAGACGCCTTGTTCTGCGAAGTAAGCCAGTGTTTCGGGTGCAGTGGAGCGTATCTTGTTCGAAAGCACCAGTAAAGCCTTGGGAGTGATGCTTTCGGGAAGTTCGTCACCTTCTGCCGCATAGGGACTATATGCAAGAAGCAGCACACGCTTGCCTTCTGAGGTGTACCTTCTGATGTCCTCGCATATCATCTGTAATCTGTCGCCGTCAAGCACGAAATCAGGTGCACCGAGGATATACGTTCCGTTTTCGCCGAAATTTGCACTGCTCCACTTTCTTGCCGACGAGAACGGTACTGTTGAAACGCAGTGCAGGGAACTGCCTGAGTTAAATCTCTCGCAGACAGCGGCAAAGGTCGGGTTAGGGTCGGTAAGCGACGAAGCAAGTGCATTCAGAGCGGCTTCACTGTCGAAGCTCCTGTCTATCTGCAGCAGCTCATCCACCTGCATCCTGCCTTCGGTCAGTGTGCCTGTTTTGTCCAGACACAGCACGTCAACACGAGCGAGATTTTCGATGCAGTACAGATCCTGACACAGCGTATTCTTTTTTGCAAGGCGTACAGAGCTTACCGCAAGAGCAAGGCTTGTAAGCAGTACAAGTCCTTCGGGTATCATGCCGATAAGTGCCGCAACTGTACTTACGATGCCGCGGCCAAGCTCCTGCTGCGTAACGAAAATAGCCTTGAAAAACAGACCCAGTGCAAACGGTACGATGCATACAGATACCGTCTTGATTATCTTGTCGATGGACTGCATCATTTCGGAGTGCGATCTTTTTTCGTATTTTATTCCGTCTGTCAGATTGTTTGCGTAGGACATGGCACCGACACGTATCACCTGTGCCGCACCTGTGCCGGAAACGACAAAGCTGCCTGAAAGCAGTTCGTCACCGATATTCTTGTGGACAGGGTCACTTTCTCCTGTCAGCAGACTTTCATCTACCTCGCAGCTTCCGTCGGTGAGGATGCAGTCTGCACATATCTGTCTTCCCGATGCGAGGAGAAGTATGTCATCTTTCACCACCTGCGATACATCCAGGGCAATTTCCCTGCCGTCACGCTTCAGATGTGCCTTGGGAGCAGATATCAGCGTCAGCCTGTCAATGGCGAGCTTTGAACGCACCTCCTGTATTATACCGATAGCCACGTTGCAGAGTATCGTACCCATGAAAAGCATGTTCCGGTAGCTGCCTGTAAAAGCGACCAGCAGGGCGAGTATAACATTCACGAGGTTAAACAGTGTGAAGATGTTGTCGTGTATTATGCGAGGAATCGAACGTGTTCTGACGGATGATGTTTTGTTGGATTCTCCTCTGGAGATACGCTCGTCAGCCTCTCTTTGCGTCAGACCTGTCTGTATATCGGTGTAGTTCATGTGAATGCCTTTCTTTGTTTACCATGCCGTTGCTAAATAGTATATACCAATGTTGTGCTTTTGTCAATCATGTCAATCTGGTCTTATTAAATTATTACATTCTGACTATTGAGGTATTACCAAACGGTGGTATAATTGTAGTCGTAGATATTCAGATCGAGGTAATTACTATGTCCACAGGAAAGAATAAGATACTCAGACTATGCCTTGCAGCGATGTTTGCTGCACTTATATGCGTAGCCACACTTGTTATACAGATACCGTCCCCCGTCGGAGGATTTCTGAACTTCGGCGACTGCTTCATACTTGTCGGGGCATGGGTGATGGGTCCGTTTTACGGGGCTGCGGCAGGAGCGATAGGCTCGGCGATGGCTGACATATTCAGCGGTTATGCGGCATATGCACCTGCGACTTTTATAATAAAAGGTGCCATAGGTCTGTTAGCAGCAGTCGTGGCACGTGCTGTGATCACACATCGCAGCAGCCTTCGCGGTGTGTCATGTGCGGCTGGTGCAGCAGCAGGTGAGATCATCATGGTGCTTGGTTATTATACATATGAATCACTTGTGCTTGGATACGGCTTTGTCGGTGCAGCTGCTGCAATCCCGATGAACATCGTACAGGCAGCCGCAGGCGGAGTATTCGGCTGTGTGATATTTCACGTTATCGTCAGGACAAAGGTACTTTCGGGCAGTGGGATATATCTTTTTAAATGAACATAATTAACGGGGGAAAGCAAGCGTTTTCCCCCGTCGTTTATATTATGTTGAAATTTATGTACAGGATCACTGGTTGCCCCATTCCATGTTGAGCCACTTTACTCTGTTACGCACCCATTTGATAAGATCCCTCGCACAATCAGCCCAGTAACCTGTGTGTGCGTGGAAGTCATCCTGATAGTGGTCAACATAAACGCTCAGGTAATCAAGAACAGCAGTTATCTCGCCGTTGTTGTACAGCTCCTGCCAGCGAGCCTTTACCATGTCCTGGAACCAGTCTGTGCCCATCAGCAGAACGAACCAGGGATTTGTACGGTCGCCGTACTGGTTGACAAAGCCTTCATCGTTGAATGCAGCAGCGTAGTATTTGCGTACAGGCGAGCCTTCGTATGCCCAGTTGAAATCCCATGGAGCGGTAAATGTAAGTCTGTCAAAGCTGCTCTCGCCGCTGAAATCCCTTGCCATGTAGAAGCTGCCCTCGCCGCAGTCGTTGTCGTGTGCGATCTCATACAGGATATACATATTGACCACAGAATTGAGGTCGACCTCAGCGTTTATACATTCGTATGCGGAAGTGTATTTATCCTGAGCAGCCACAAGCTGATAGCTGTCATCAAATTCATAGTATCTTCCGTATTTGATAGCCTGAACCATCAGCTTGTATACGTTGTTTACGTAGTCAGAGATGAAGGTCACCTGTTCTTCGGAATAAATGTCGTTCTTTATGGTGTAATCGGCAGGTTCCAGTGCTCTTTCCGTGCCCTCAAGGTCAGTGAGAGTTTCGCCGCAGTAATCAACTGTAAACCAGTAAGGCTCTTCACTTGCGTAGTTATCGATCTCCACGAAGTAACCGATGTCTGTGCCCTTGTAGTCCTTTTCGGGTTCAGGCAGATCCACACGGTGCTTGTTTATCTGATTCTGTTCGCACAGCAGATAAAGCCCCTTGAACTGTTCGTTGACATATACATAAACAAAGGTGGAATCAGAGCTGTAATAGTCATCCTTCATCAGTGTTTCAGCCATAGTGAATGCCAGATGATCGGGAATGACGTTCCAAGTACCCTTTAAAAGCACCCAGCTCTTGCATTCGGCACCATCGTTAAGACCCATCATGTTAGCCTTCTTGGAGAACTTGATACGGTAAGGCACCTGATTCTTGAGCACTTCGTTAGGGTCACCGTAGTACGCGGTGGAATTGCCTCTTATCTTGATGCCGCCCTCGACAGCACGCAGGATGTGTTCCTCCTCGCAGTTGAAAAGGTCAACAAGGCAGTTGTTGTATTCCTCGCGGGACATGATAGGAAGCTCGTCCTCGGTGGAGATATGTATGATGGGCAGCTTTGTTTCCTTTGCCATCACTTCGTATTTTGCGATACGTTCAGCGGTGTCGATGCCGTATCCCTCAATGCGTGCGGCGGAACTGCTGTCGTAGCTGAATTCCGCGAAATCCGCAGGGTCAGGGAAATCGGTGGGAATCTCCACAGGCTCCTTTTCCTCTGTGGGAGCAGTGGTGGTAGTCGCTGCGGTAGTTGTCGTGGTGACTACGGTTGTCGCAGTTGCGGTAGTAGCCGCAGTTGTAGTGGCAGTGGTCGTAGTAGCAGCAGTAGTAGTTGCAGCAGTTGTGGTAGTTACGACAGGCTGTTCTTCTGTTTCGGGAACAGCTGCTTCGACAGTTTCGATAGTATCGATCTCCACTGTGATATCTACGCTTTCCGCATCAACTGTCGGAGCGATCTCCGCGGGAGCAGTTGTTGTGTCTGCAGTGGAGGTGTCTGCGGTTGAGGTGTCTGCGGCGGTAGTGGTCGCAGATGACGTTGTGGAATCGGTCGCTGATGTCTGTGTGCTTTCCGTGGGAGCGGCACAGGCAGTGAGCAGTACGGCACAGGCAAGTATTGCTGATATCCTGCGTTTCATAGAATTTCTCCTTTATATTTATAGTGTGATTTATATTATATGCCATTTGTAAGTATATGTCAAGCGGAATATTTCGCTTTGATGTGATAAAAAATTAAATTACTACTTGACAAAAGCTAAATAATGTTGTATAATTCCATACATAATGAATTTGGAAGGATATTGGAGTCTTTCCAGCAACCATAAGGACCACTCCATTTGGAGTTTAGGCCATACGGACAGCCGGGTCCACTGCCGATGCGTGACGAAAGTCACATTATTGATTGAGTTAAAAGCTCAAATTTTATAAGTTGGTTACTTCATAACCGAAAAATGCGAAGAGCAGACGCTCAGTGCATACTTGTGAAACGGTCAATAAGAGTAGTAAAAGTGATTGCTATATAGACTCTGAAAATCCGAATATCGTGTTGCAGTATATCCGTGTGGATTCTCTGCGATGCTTCAGATCTGTCGTTTACACAAGCTGTACTATGCGTAGTACAGCTTTTTTTATTGCAGGAGAACAGCCATGAACATTTCTTCAAACAGACATCTTGATCAGAACCGTGCACCGATCCATGAGGCTCTTGAGCAGTTCCGCCAGATGCGTGTTGTACCATTCGATGTCCCTGGTCACAAGCGTGGCAGGGGCAATCCCGAGCTAACGGAGTTCCTCGGCCAGCAGTGCGTAGGTGTTGATGTGAACAGTATGAAGCCGCTGGATAATCTATGTCATCCGATATCCGTCATCCAGCAGGCAGAGGAGCTAGCTGCAGATGCTTTCGGAGCGGCACATGCATTCCTCATGGTGGGCGGAACCACAAGCTCGGTGCAAAGCATGGTGCTTGCATCCTGCAAACGCGGTGATGAGATAATCCTGCCGCGAAACGTGCACCGCAGCGTCATCAATGCACTCGTACTGTGCGGTGCGGTTCCTGTCTACGTAAATCCCGAGGTGGATCAGCGTCTGGGTATTTCCCTCGGAATGCAGCGTGAGCAGGTCGCAAGGGCAATTAAGGAGCATCCAAACGCCGTGGCGGTGCTGGTGAACAATCCCACCTATTACGGCATCTGTTCTGACCTTCGTGCGATCGTTAAGATGGCACACGATGCAGGAATGCTCTGTCTTGCGGATGAAGCTCACGGCACGCATTTGTATTTCGGCAGCGGACTTCCCGTATCAGCCATGGCGGCAGGAGCAGATATGGCGGCGGTATCCATGCACAAGAGCGGAGGAAGCCTGACGCAGTCCTCGCTGCTTCTTACAGGTCCGAATGTCCATGCAGGCTATGTGCGACAGATAATCAACCTCACTCAGACCACATCTGCAAGCTATCTGCTCATGTCAAGTCTTGATATAAGCCGCAGGAACCTCGCACTCAGAGGACGGAAGGTGTTCCGTCAGGTCGCTGATATGGCGGATTACGCAAGGGATGAGATAAACGAGATAGGCGGCTATTACGCCTTTGGCAAGGAGCTTGTTAACGGCAATTCCGTGTTCGATTTTGATACCACGAAGCTGTCTGTTCACACGCTTGATATAGGACTTGCAGGCATTGAGGTGTACGATATCCTCCGTGACGAGTATGATATCCAGATAGAGTTCGGAGATATCGGCAATATCCTCGCATATCTTTCCATGGGCGACCGTCCGCAGGAGCTGGAACGATTGGTTTCCGCCCTTGCCGAGATACGCCGCCGCTATTCCACCGATGGCACGGGACTTCTTTCTCAGGAGTACATTGATCCGGTTGTTGTCAGCAGTCCGCAGGAGGCGTTCTATGCCGAAAAGGAGAGCCTGCCGCTTCGTGAGAGCGTCGGACGCGTCTGCAGCGAGTTCGTGATGTGCTATCCTCCCGGAATACCGATACTCGCTCCGGGTGAACGCATCACTTCCCAGATAATCGACTACATAGAATACGCACGCTCCAAGGGCTGTTCCATGACAGGTCCCGAGGATGAGGAGATACGTTATCTCAATGTGCTGAAATAACAGGAGGTACGCAAATTGGAATTGTGGTTCAGCGAGCTTCACACACCCGATGTGAAGCACAGTATCCGTGTAAACAAGCATCTGTATTCACAGCAGAGCGACTATCAGCGGATAGATATATTCGAGACCCCCGAGTTCGGCCGTGTGCTTGCACTTGACGGTAATGTCATGCTGACGGAGCGTGATGAGTTCATCTACGACGAGATGATAACCCATGTGCCGATGTCAGTTCATCAGGGAATAAAGGATATCCTTGTCATCGGAGCGGGTGACGGCGGCGTTGTAAGGGAGCTTACCCGTTATGACCGTGTGGAGCATATCGATCTTGTTGAGATGGATCCTCAGGTTGTTGAAGCGTGCCGTGCGTATCTCCCCGGCAACGCCTGCCGTATGGATGACTGCCGTGTACATATCTATTTCGAGAATGCACTGAAATTCATACGCCGCTGCGAGAATAAATACGACCTCATCATCGTTGACAGTACCGACCCGTTCGGTCCGTCCGAGGGACTGTTTACTCTGGAATTCTACGGTAACTGCTTCAATGCACTTCGTGAGGACGGTATTATGGTAAACCAGCAGGGAAGTCCGTTTTACAAGCAGGATGCCGAAGCTATGCAGAGAAGCCACAAACGCATCGTGCAGACCTTCCCGATAAGCAAGGTGTATCAGGCACACATCCCGACCTATGCGGCTGGTTACTGGCTGTTCGGATTTGCCAGCAAGAAATATCATCCGATAAACGATCTTGATGCGGAGGCATGGAAGAAACATAATCTCCGCACACGCTATTATACTACACAGCTTCACGCAGGTGCCTTCTATCTGCCTGCGTTCCTTGAAGAGATGCTGAAGGAGGTTGAGTAATGAGGAGAAACATAGAGAACTTCATTGGCTGCGATGCAGGTTATGAGGATGCAGATCTCGTGCTTTTCGGAGCACCGTTTGACAGCACCACCAGCTTCCGTCCCGGTGCCCGGTTCGGTCCCTCTGCGATACGCCATGAGAGCTTTGGTATCGAAACCTACTCTCCCTATCAGGACGAGGATCTGACAGATTACAGCGTGTTTGACAGCGGTGATCTTGAGCTGTGCTTCGGCTCGGCGGAGAGAGTTATCGTCGATATTGAAAGAAGAGCTGCGGAGATACTCTCTGACAAGAAATTTCCGCTGCTTATCGGCGGCGAGCATCTTGTCACGCTCGGATCTTTCCGTGCGGTGCAGAAGAAGTTTCCTGATGTGCATATAATTCATTTCGATGCACATTGTGACCTGCGTGATGATTATCTCGGGGCACAGCTTTCCCATGCCTGCGTTATTCGCCGCTGCCATGATATCATCGGTGATGGACGCATCCACCAGTTCTGCATACGCAGCGGCGAACGCGAGGAGTTCCGTTTTGCGGAGAAGCACACCGATATGCACAGGTTTTCGCTTGATGGTCTATCCGAAGCACTGTCCGAGATAGGTAGTGATCCGATATATTTCACCATCGATCTTGACTGTCTTGACCCGGCATATTTCAGCGGCACAGGCACGCCCGAAGCAGGCGGCATCAGCTTTACAGAGCTGCTTGATGCCATCAGAGAGGTGTGCGGACATAACGTGGTAGGCGCTGATATAAATGAACTTGCACCGATGCTTGATGCAAGCGGAGCGAGTACCGCTCTTGCCTGCAAGGTCTTGAGAGAGCTGATTATTTCATTGTTGAAGAAAAGAAAATAAAACATATACGGAGGAAAAGAAATGAGCAGAGTATTGATCATAGGCTGCGGCGGCGTAGCAAATGTAGCTATCAGAAAGTGCTGTCAGGTAAGCGAGGTGTTCACGGAGATATGTATCGCAAGCCGTACAAAGTCCAAATGTGACGAGCTTGCAGAGAAGCTGCGTCCCATCACATCCACTGTCATCACTACCGCACAGGTAGATGCTGACGATGTGCAGCAGGTAATCAACCTTATCAACTCCTACAAGCCCGAGCTTGTAATGAATATAGCACTGCCGTATCAGGATCTTACCATCATGGATGCGTGCCTTGCCTGCGGTGTAAATTACATGGACACAGCCAATTATGAACCTGAGAATATCGAAGATCCCGAGTGGCGTGCTGTCTATGACAAACGCTGCCAGGAGGAAGGTTTCTCCGCATATTTCGATTACAGCTGGCAGTGGGCGTACAAGGAGAAATTCGAGAAGGCAGGCCTTACCGCACTCCTCGGAAGCGGCTTTGACCCCGGTGTAACTCAGGCATACTGTGCATACGCACTCAAGCATGAGTTCGATACTATTGACACCATCGATATCCTTGATTGCAACGGCGGCGACCATGGCTATCCCTTTGCGACGAACTTCAATCCCGAGATAAATCTGCGTGAGGTATCTGCTCCCGGAAGCTACTGGGAGAACGGCAAGTGGGTGGAGATTCCCGCGATGAGCATCAAGCGTGAGTATGATTTCGAAGAAGTTGGCATGAAGGATATGTATCTTCTGCATCACGAGGAGATCGAATCCCTTGCAAAGAATATTCCCGATGTAAAGAGGATACGCTTCTTCATGACATTCGGACAGAGCTATCTCACCCATATGAAGTGTCTTGAAAACGTAGGAATGCTCTCCACAACACCCATTATGTACGAGGGTAAAGAGATCGTACCTATCCAGTTCCTGAAGGCACTGCTGCCCGATCCCGCTTCTCTCGGTCCCAGAACTAAGGGCAAGACGAACATCGGCTGCATCTTCACAGGCAGGAAGGACGGCAAGGATAAGACATATTATATCTACAACGTATGTGATCATCAGGAATGCTATGCGGAGGTGGAATCTCAGGCGATATCCTATACGACAGGTGTTCCCGCAATGTGCGGAGCACTGATGCTGCTGACGGGCAAGTGGAACAAGGCAGGCGTTTATACTGTTGAGGAATTCGATCCCGATCCTTATATCGAGGCTCTTGACAAATACGGACTTCCTCACAGGGAGAGCCATGCCCCCGTGCTGGTAGACTGATATGGATGCACGTGAATTATTGCTGAACAGCGATATCCCGACCCCCTGCTACATCATAGATGAAGCAAAGCTCATCGAAAACTGCAGGGTACTGAAGTGTGTTCAGGACCGCACAGGCTGCAGGATACTTCTTGCACAGAAGGCGTTTTCCAATTACGATCTGTATCCGTCGATCGCACCTTTTCTGGCAGGCACAGAGGCGAGTGGTCTGTACGAGGCACGGCTTGGAGCGGAGTATATGCCGCAGAAGGAGTGCCATGTGTTCTGTGCTGCTTATCGCGACCCTGAGTTTCAGGAGCTTCTGCAATATGCTGATCATATCGTGTTCAACAGCCCGTCGCAGCTCAGAAAATTCGGAGCAGCGGCAAAAGCAGCAGGGAAGTCTGTGGGATTACGCATAAATCCCGAATGTTCCACACAGGAGGGTCACGAGATATACGACCCCTGTGCGTCAGGAAGCAGACTTGGTACGACCATTTCACAGTGGAAAGAGTATATGACCGAGGAGCTGATATCTATGCTGGACGGTCTTCATTTCCACACACTTTGTGAGCAGGATTCGGATGCTCTGGAGGTTACCCTTGCTGCGGTCGAGGAGCGTTTCGGTGAGCATCTTCACAGGATGAAGTGGCTCAATATGGGCGGTGGACATCACATCACCCGTAAGGGCTACGATATCCCGCGGCTTGAGCGGCTTATCATACATATGAGTGACACCTATGGAGTACAGGTATATCTGGAGCCGGGCGAGGCAGTCGCACTCAATGCCGGCTATCTGATGACCACTGTGCTTGATACGCTGAAAAACGGCGGCACTGACATTGCGATACTGGATATGTCGGCAGCCTGCCATACTCCCGATGTTATAGAAATGCCTTATCGACCTCCGCTGTACCGTGCAGGAGAAGCAGGTGAGAAGCAGTACACCTACCGTTTTGGCGGCCCCACCTGCCTTGCAGGGGATATCGTAGGTGATTACAGCTTTGATACACCGCTTTCCGAGGGCAGCCGCCTTATTTTTGAGGATATGGCTATATATTCGACTTGCAAGAACAACACTTTCAATGGAATGCCGCTCCCTGATATACAACTGCTGACAACAGAGGGGGATATCGTGCTCCTTGCTCGCTTCGGCTACGATGATTTCAGGTATCGTCTTGGCAGAAGTTAGTCATATCAATATCCCATGATATATGATAAAGTAAATATCAAGCCCGTAGAAATACGGGCTTTTTGCATTATCTGGTAAAGAAAGTAAAGAAAAAGCAAAAAAACATGAATTTGATATTTTGAAAGTAATTTTTCACTTTTTGAACACAGTTTCATGTTGACAATATTTCGTAATTGGCGTATAATATTAATATATGTAACTATGCCGAAAGGTGCGTATTATGAAAGTAAGTATCGTTCAGTATGATATCAGATGGGATGACAGGTCTGCAAATGTAAAACGCTGCCGCAGCTTTTTTGAAAAAGCGGTTGCATCAGGTACAGAGCTGCTTGTTTTTCCTGAGATGACACTGACGGGCTTTTCTGTTGATACTTCACTTGCAGAACCCCCTGACGGCGATACCTGTTCTTTTTTCGGCAGGATGTCACAGCAGTATGGCGTGCCAAGCGTTTTTGGATATACCGAGCGTGATGGTGAAATCGTCCGAAATCGCCTTGCCTTTGCCGACGCAGATGGCTCGATAGCTGCGAGATATGCAAAGATGCACCCGTTCAGCATCGGCGGCGAAAGTGCCTTCGCTAACGGAACTCAGCCCGTCAGTTTTACGCTGTGCGGAATGGAGATAGGCATGACCATATGCTACGACCTGCGTTTTCCCGAGCTTTATCAGCAGCTTTCAAAAAGCTGTGATGCAGTGATCGTATCGGCGTGCTGGCCTGCTTCACGAAGGGAACACTGGCTCACTCTACTGCGTGCAAGGGCGATAGAAAACCAGTGTTACATAATAGGCTGCAACCGTATCGGCTCCGAGATCGTTATATCTTATAGCGGTGATTCTGCGATATTTGCTCCGGACGGAACCCAGGTATGCAGTGCAGGCAGTGACGAGATGCTGCTCACTGCACAGATCGATCGCTTGAATGTTGAGGAGCTCCGTTCGGAGTTTCCGATGAAGAATGACAGAAAAATTGATATATATCGAAATTTTTATGAATGAGGTGGGGATTTCATGGAAATTGAAAGCAGAATCGGTTGGCTTACACCTGAGCGTGTTATGAAGCTGACAGACAGGCATAAGAGTATGTTCGGTATAAACAGGCTCTTTGTTATCGGTCTTGGTAAGAATGGTGTTGATTGTGCACTGCAGTGCAAACATATTACCGAAAAGCGTTTCGGAACAGATGAGAAGAAAGTACGCTTCCTCTGCATTGCTGAGGATAAATACCTTGCTGAAGCAGGCTGCGAGGGTACCGTGCTGACCGAAAGCGAGCAGATTCCGATAGTGCCCGAGGAGGCAATATATAAATACCTCAATAACCCTGCAAGACTTCCGCAGGCGGCAGTGTCTTGGTTCGACAACGGACTTAAGAACTATTCTCCCGCACCCCCTGTATATGGTATGACGAAGCGTCAGGGCGGCAGGATCGCACTGTTCCATAATATAAAGAATGTGATCATGCGTATCGGTGAGGCACTGAATGCATTTTCAGGAACTGATAAATCCCTGGAGATAGTTATCACAGGCAATATGGGTGATATATTCTTTGGCGGCATGTTTATCGACCTTGCATACATACTCAAGAAGCTGTTTGCGGATTCTTCATACCCGGTCAAGGTGAACTGTTATATGTTCGCACCTGATACCGCTGTTATGTTTGAGGATGATCAGCGTGAGCAGGGAAACTACTTTGCCAATACTATACTCACCAAGAATGAGCTGGATCTTTTCCAGTGCCAGCGTCGTCCTTTTTCTCAGCAGTACAGCTCATCCTTTGAGGTGACCTCTGATAAGGTGCCTTTTAATGCCTGCTTCATCGCTAAGGCAGAAAGATCCTATCGTTATACCCTCGACTGTGCGGCAGAAAAGATCCTTAATCGCATGGAGATACTTTTCACCAAGGATGATGACGCTGAGCGTATCATGTCTTATAATATGCTCAGACCCAATGATACGCACGACTTCCGTTATCTTTCCTATGGTATCAGTGTTTACGAAGTCCCTCTCGGGAAGATAATGAGCTATCTGTGTGTAAAGGTGTTCACTCTGATGAACCATTCACTCAATAAAAACAGTGTCGGTGAACGTCTGCTTGGCCATTACGGCTCTATCGTTACTCCCGATGAGCGTTTTCTGGCACAGAAGGGCGGCGACCTTCCCGCACTTGAGTTTGATGAGCGTATCAACCCTGTTTTCTCTACACGTTCTCTCAAGGTCAGCAGCGACAGTGCAAATGAATATATCGAAAACTGGCTAGACAGGATATCCGCATCCACAGAAAAGGGTGCTGAGATATGTCTTGAGGAAGTCACAGCAAGCATCGTAAAGGTCTGCGAGGAAGCTATGCGTGATTTTGACAAGGGCCCCTTTTATGCTGCTGAGCTTGTGAAGCATTGTCTGTCAACTTTGCGTGTAACGATGGCAAAGATCAATTCCGAAGTAGAGGACATGACCGAGCAGAAGGCTCATTATCTTGATGTTACACGCACTGCTTATATGAAGATAAAGACCTCTCCTCTCTTTGTTGGCAAGGCTGTTGAACAGTATATCAATGAGCTTCGCGAGTACGCCAACTGCTGCAATAAGATGCGTACAGGCGGTACTCTGGTAAAGTTCTATCAGGATGTTTACGATAAGCTGGAGGATTATCTCAACAATACCATTGGTGCAGCCACATCCGCATTTGAAAATGTAGCTGTGAACCGCAAGCAGATAATCAGTGAGATCGCCAGAGATAACAGTGACCTCGTATGTGCAAGGGATGTCATATCTCTTGCAGACAGCGATGTGATAGCGAAGCTGGATAAACTTGTTGAGGATGTTCCGCAGGAAACGCTCTCCAAGGCACTGCTTGCATCGGGAATACTCGAGCTGAATGGCTCTGATGATAAGGCAGCGGCTAAGGCTGTTGTCCAGATCGTTCACAAGTGCTTTGGCAATATCCTTGATATGTCCTTCAGCGAGATGTGTGACTATTTCGGTAAGAAGAACTGCCTGTACACTGCTATCAGCAACGGTGTAAGAGAGGCTGAAGTACCTGCTCCCATGAATGATGACTTCGCACTCAACCGCATAATCTGTCCCAAGTCCACCCGTCAGGATGAGATCGCGGGTCTGCGTGCAGAATACAAGGGCATGAACTACATCTGGAACGGCTCTGTCATGAATTGCTCTGCGGCAGTTGCACAGATAAAGTCGGGCGTGCGTCTTAACGGCTTCCCCGATTACGATCAGTGGGAGAATATGCATTATGCATATGTCAACGACTCGCTCAAGAAGCATGGTATACACATATTCAGATAATAATCAGTGGCAGCTTCCGTCCGTTATTCGGGACGGAAGCTTTGCCTTTCTAAGAGGAAATATATGAAGAAAAATCATCCGTCTGACGGAATACTGGTCTTTGACCGTTACTACGGAAGAAAGCCCGTTCCGGTGCTGCTTGCTGTCGGCAGAGTTCTGTTTTGTGCTTTCCTTGCAGCATCGGCAATGCTGTACATCTTTTCGCAGTATGAGCTTGATGTACCTATGCTTAATGTAGGCTTGTATGCAGGCTGCTCTGCGGCACTGTTTTCCGTGATTTTCATCTTTGTCCGCAGGAGATACGCAATACCTGTACTTTTTCTTGCGTCTGCTGCGTTGATCTGGCTGAACTTTGAACGATTCTGGGAAGACTTTTCGTATTTCGTCGATGCAGCTATGCTTCTTGTTGAGGGGCGTTTTCTGAAACCTAGGGGTCTGCTCATCCACGAAACATATGAACTCACATCCTTCAACCCATCGTATAGGGATGGCCTGACACTGGGTGCATTTGTTCTCTGTGTGGTGTTCGGTCTGCTCTGTGCTGCATCTTCGATACGCAGGATACGCATACTCCCCGTGCTCACAGGATTTGTTCTGCTTTGCGTTCCGATGCTCCTGTCCGAAAGCCTGGAATTCAATATGTGGTTCATTCCCTTTGCTCTTATGGCTGCCGCTGCAGTGTCTGTCAGCATTAATTATCGTGACGGACTGGCGGTGGTACGCAGCGGAGGATCATCGTACCGTTTGCAGGTACGCGAGGAGGAAAAGAATTTCCTCGGCCGCACAGCATCGGCAGGTATTATCAAACGTTGTGCCATGAGGCTCAGCTACTATTCCAAATATGCAACGACAGGCTTTTATTGTGCTGCGGTGTTTTCACTTGTCTTCTGTATCGGGTGGAATGTTTTTGAAGAGGGAAGCAGCCTTGATTACAGGAAGATGTATAACATGATCACAAGCATTGGCGAAGTGCCTGATTCTGATGATACTTCCGAAAGCGATATTTCCGACTATTTCGCCAGCCCTGACGATGACAGCGGCCGCCTCGATATCGTGACTCCCGGCAGCGGCGAGGGCGAGGTACTGCGTGTTACTTTTACGGGCGATGAAAACATATATCTTCGTGGCGATATCGGCGTCGATCTTGTAGACAACGGCTGGACAAGCCCGGTGCATGACAATGCATATTGGGAAACAACGATTCTGAGGGATATGTACCGTCCTTCCGAGCTTCTTATCCTTGATGCTCTCATGAAAAGCATCCTCAGCGAAACTGAGGTAAGCAGCAGGAGTGACATAAGTATAGAGTACCTTGAGGAAATGGATGTTGTCTTTCTGCCGGCATATACGCTTGATCTCTCTTATTTCGCCAATGATAACTTTGATGTTTACGGAGATCATGTAGTACGTGTGAGCGATTCTGCGGATAATTATATCAACACTGTCAAGTGTCAGGCAATGATGCTTGCTTCCGATGCTTTCGGTTACGGCGAGATAGAATCCTTCGGAAAGATACTGTCAGTGCTGGATGAATATAATTATGATCCTGATATGTTTTACAGTGCGATCGTATCCGATGAATCCACCAATAATTATGATATTCTGAAAGAGTATAATGAGTATGTCAACGAACGTTATACCGAGGTCCCCCGCTTGCTCCGTAATGATCTCGAAAAATACCTCGATGACATCGGTTTTGATCTGATGCTGCCGGAGGATATCTATGTCGAGGGCGGTCAGCTTGAGTATTCACAGCAGCTCGAAACATATCTGAAGGCAAAGATTCTCTGTGACTATCTCTCCGACAACTACACATATTCTCTCGGCGGTGAAAACACAGGCGATGATGTCATCCTGCAGTTCCTCCGCGAAACAAAACGTGGTCACTGCTCGCTTTATGCTTCTGCAATGACGCTTCTTCTGCGTACTGAGGGGATTCCTGCACGCTACTGCACAGGCTTCAGTATCTATCCCGACAGTATCAACGGCGATTCCACCGTGCTGAAGGAAAAGAACCTGCATGCGTGGGTCGAAGTGTACATTGAAGATATCGGCTGGCTGACGTTTGATCCCACCAGTGCGGCGGTAAGCCGCCTTAACAGCGGAAATACCACACAACATCCCGATGTGGAGGAAGAAACAAAATCCGTACAGCACGAAACAAAAGAACACCCCACTGTCGAAGGTGATACCGGTGAGTATATCCCCGACACCCCCGACGTTCCTCCCACATCTGATGATACCATTCCTTCGTGGCTGATATTTATTGTTGCTGCGGCTATTATACTTGTTGCGGTAATAGTGTTTGTGGTTGTGCCGTGGATAGGCTTGAAGAAGAAAGCAGACATGATCGTGCAGAAGTGCAGTGAGCTTGATATCGCCGCAGTATATGGCTGCATCATCGATGTTATAGCATTGTGTGGCATAAGCCCCACTCATGGTCAGCTTCCGACAGACTTCTATCGTACCTGTGACAAGCATTTTTCAGCAGGAATGGAGGATGCGGCAGCCGCACTTGAAGCGGTGGCATTCGGTGGTACTCCCGATGAGGATATGTCAGCCAGGATAGCTAAGGTATTCACAAAGGTATATGCGGAAGCTGTAAGACGATCTGATCCTGTAAGCAAGTTCCGTATCCGCAAAAATATCGTCAGAACATTCAGATGATTCGTTTATCGTGGTAGTACGATAAAGTTTTTTCTGAAATATATGAAATTGTGTTGATTTTTACGATCGGATGTTGTATAATAAATATACGAAAATAATTTCAGTGAGGTAATTGCCATGGCTATGAGACTTATCACCCGTTCTGATTTTGATGGACTTGCCTGCGGTGCACTGCTGTTGTGTGCAGGTGTTATCGATTCCTGGACCTTTGCTCATCCCAAGGATCTGCAGGATGGCCTTGTTCCCGTAACTGAAAATGACTGCCTTGCAAACGTTCCTTTTGTGGAAGGCTGCGGACTTTGGTTCGATCATCACTCCAGTGAGGAGGAGCGTAAGAAGTACAAGGGTAAGTACAAGGGCGAGAGCCGCATCACTCCCAGTGCTGCACGTATCATCTATGAGTATTACGGCGGCAAGGAGCGTTTCCCGAATTTCGATGACCTTATGGAGGCTGTTGACAAGGTGGACAGCGGTAACCTCACCAGAGATGAGATACTCAACCCCACAGGCTGGATACTCATCGGATTTCTGATGGACCCCAGAACCGGTCTGGGCAGATTCAGAAACTTCACCATCAGTAATTATCAGCTTATGGAAAAGCTGCTGAAGTGCTGCTCATATATGTCAACGGAAGAGATTCTCGCTATGCCTGATATTCAGGAGCGTATTGAGCTTTACAACGAGCAGACCGAGCTGTTCAAGGAAATGGTACATAAGTATACACGCACTGAGGGCGATGTTATCATAACCGACCTTCGTGGCGTTTCTCCTATCTACACAGGAAACCGCTTCCTGATATACAGCCTGTATCCCGAGCAGAACATCTCCTGCTGGATCGTTGACGGCAAGGGCGGTCAGGGCTGCTCCTGTGCAGTCGGCTATTCTATCCTCAACAGGACCAGCCGCGTAAATGTCGGCAGCCTGATGCTGAAATACGGCGGTGGCGGACATATGGCGGTAGGAACCTGCCAGTTCACCAATGAGAACATGGAGGAAAAGGTACCCGAGCTTCTTAACGAGCTTGTAAACTACAACACTTTATACAATGCATAATGATTACGCCCGCTTCGGCGGGCGTGAGTTATAGGAGAAACATATGGATAATAATTTTTACACTCCCGAGGAACTTGCATTTCTGGAGAGCACGCCAGAGCAATCACAGCAGCTTCCTGAGCAGCCGTCACAGTCGCCGCAGGTCCAGTATTCTTCTTCTATGAGTACAGCAACACCTGAAGAAAGGATGATGGCGGCACAGAGCAAGTTGGAGCAGCTTCACACGCCTGTATCTATTGCACGTGAGGCAATAAGTATCTTCACGGGGCTAGTTTTCGTCATCATCCCCGTGGTTTTATGCACTGTCATGCTTACCACCATGTCACTTGAAATGCCCGTGATACTGGCACCGATCATTTTCTGGTCTGTATTTTTTATTACAGGTCTGACAAGCACTATAAAAAGTATAGTAAGACTGGTTAAGATGATGAAAGATAAATAAAATTCAGCCCTCTTCTTAATAAGAGGGCTGAACTGATAAGCATTAAATTGGTTTGATTTTATGTGTGAAAACAGAAGTTCCGCTGAACCTCATCTGAGATCCAGCGGAATACTGGTGCCGCTGACCGGGGTCGAACCGGTACGGATTTTACTCCGAGGGATTTTAAGTCCCTTGTGTCTGCCTATTCCACCACAGCGGCAAATTAACACTAATATTATACTACCAAACCGTCTGTTTGTCAAGCGGTTAAGCAAATTTTTGTGTCATACAGACATGAATGGTATAAGCGAGGTCACAAATGAAGTACGACAACATCAGATACGGCAGGTTTATCCGCCGCCTCAACAGATTTACTGCGGTCGTATCGCTGGATGGCACGGAGCAGCTTGTTCATGTTAAGAACACAGGTCGCTGTGAGCAGGTGCTGGTAGCCGGTGCACAGGTCGCACTTGCTGCAGCATCCAATCCCGGGCGGAAAACTGCGTTCGACCTTATCAGTGCGGACAGTGGCAGCGGCTGGGTCAATATCGACAGCTACGCCCCGAATATCGTTGCAGGTGAGTGGCTGAGAACACAGGATCTTACGCTTGTCCGTCCTGAATTTAAATACGGCAGCTCACGCATAGATTTTTACATGGAACGTGGCGACGAACGTTTCCTGATGGAGGTCAAGGGCTGCACGTTAAGCCTTGACGGTGTCGGATATTTCCCCGACGCACCTACCGAGCGTGGCATAAAGCATCTCGGCGAGCTGGTAAAAGCTGTCTCGGAGGGCTATACTGCCATCGCTGCTTATGTGATACCGATGAATGGCGTCAATGAAGTACGCCCGAATACCGCAGTTCATCCCGAATATGCCGAAGCTTTTGAGGCTGCAAGAAAAGCAGGCGTGCGTGTCCTGTTCCTGCGTTGCAGATGCACTGCCGATACCCTTGATGTAATTGATGCAGGCGAGCTCATCTGACTTTGTACCAATATACAAATGGCAATAGCTATATTTGTTTGTATTTACTACCACTGTGACAGTTGCAATTAATAAGAAAATGTGCTAAAATATATATTAGAGAAATGTTATCAAAAAGGGGGTCAGATCATGTCTGAGAATGTAAACAATAATATACCTGTTCACGCTGTGGCCGAGATTTCTGTCGATCCCAATTTCACTACGGCATTCATGACAGTTTCAGCACCTCAGAACGGCGGTCTTGATATTACAATGGATAAGATCAGGGCTGCTATTGATGAAAAGAATATATCCTGTGGTATCTTCGAGGATTCTCTTCGGAGCATCGTGGAAGATAAGCGTTATAACGAGAATATCTGTATAGCAAGATGGACAGCACCAATTGACGGTGTTGACGGCACCATCACATATCATTTTGATAAGAGCACTGTCATCGCTCCTGCAGAGGATGAACACGGCACGGTCGATTATAAGAACCTTGGTCTTGTAAAGAACACTCTCATGGGTACGGTCATCGCTGATATTACCATGCCGACAGAGGGCGAGCCGGGTAAGGATATCTGCGGCAAGGTGGTACGCCAGCACGTCGGAGTGCCTGTACGTGTGAACCTTGGCAAGGGCACTTCTCTGACAGAGGACGGACTTCAGATCATCGCTTCCATTGACGGTAATCTCTGCTTTTCAGGTGGTGCATTCTGTGTAAATGAGGAGCTTGTGCTCAAGGGCGATGTAGATGTTGCCAGCGGTAATATCGATTTTATCGGCAATATCATCATCAAGGGCAATGTAAGCGAAGGTTATTCCGTTATCTCCAAGAAGAATATCACAATAAACGGCACTGTTACAGGTGCTACACTTAAGGCAGAGGGTGATATCAGCGTAAAGACGGGTATCATAAACTCAACTGTTGAGTGTAAGGGCAATATCCGCATGGGCTTCTGCGAGAACAGCAATGTTACCTGCGACAATATCGTTGAAGCACAGAGCTTTGTAGGCGGAGAGGTCTACGCCGGTAAGGAGATACTCGCCACAGGTAAGGGCGTCATGATGGGCGGAAAGTACACTGCTCTTGAGAACATCGAGGCAGCTACATTCGGCTCTGAGGGCTATGCAAAGACTGTCATTACTGTCGGAAACAATGCTATCCTCACCGAAGAAAAGGAAGATCTCACACGCAAGAATGCTGTTCTTGAGGATAAATTCGATCAGCTTGGCAAGATACTTACAACTCTCACCGAGCTTGCAAAGGCGGCGAAGCTCACTCCCGAGCGTGAGCAGATGAAGGTCGAAGCGATGAAGTCCCGCTTCCAGATACAGGGCGAGATCAAACGTAACCAGCTTCGTATCACTGAGATAGACCGCACCCTTGAGCTGAAGCAGAATCTGTCTGTTTCCTGTCGCAGGGAGTTCCTGCCCGGCGTGCTTATCCGCATCAACTCCTTTGTGTATCAGGTCAATGTTGCACAGGGAAGAAGCAGAGCGTGTATCGGCACAGAAGGCATCGTGTTTATGCCACTGTAATTAACAGAATATTTTCAGCAGGCGGATGGATATCCGCCTGTTTTTGCTTGACATTTATGTTGTTTTGTATTATCATATGAGTATAAAAGTTCTCACCATGTGCCTTGTGGGAACTTTAGACAGGAGGATATTATGCAGTTCAATGAAAAATTGCTGTCCCTGCGTAAGCGTTATTCTGTGTCCCAGACAGATCTTGCCAACGCTGTGGGAGTTTCACGTAAATCCATCCAGTATTACGAGAGCGGCGAGCGTTATCCTCGCAACGGTGTGCTTGTGAAGCTGGCTGAATTTTTCAACGTAAGTGTTGATTACCTCACCTCAACGGATGAATTAGCTGACGGAAAGCGGATGTTCTCCGCGGCAAATCTCGTTAATGAGGTTGCGGCATTGTTCGCAGGAGGAACACTGTCCGAGGAGGACAAGGACCTCGCCATGCGTGTTATACAGGAAGCATACTGGGATTCCAAGGGCATCTGTCTTGAACACGTTAAACCAAAGAAATAATACAGGAGCTACATATGAAGATTATTGACCTTAGCGGAAAATGGGAACTTTATCTTGATAAGGAGAAGCGTATGCTCTCTCCTGAGAATTATCCCGATACTATAATACTGCCAGATTCTACTTCCAATGCAGGTCTGGGCGAGCTTAATACCACTGAGATCGAATACGGCTGTCTTACCGATACGCACAAATTCGAGGGCTACGCATGGTTCAGACGTACCATCACCATAGATCCCGATATGGAGGGCAGAAGCCTTTGCCTGTATCTTGAAAGAACACGTATGACAGCGATCTATATAGATGGCAGAGAATGTCGTTTCGGTAATTCGCTGTGTACGCCGCATCGTTTCAATCTTGGCGGACTTTCCGTCGGTGAGCATGAGCTTGTTATCCGTGTTGCTAACTGTGATTATCCCACGGGCGGCGGACATATGACATCCCGTGATACCCAGACAAACTGGAACGGTATCCTCGGAAAGATCGAGCTTCGTTCCTATACATCATATCCTGAAACTGTATGTATCCTGCCTGATGTGGAGAATAGGACCATCACCGTGAATTGTGATATCTCCGGCGAGGATTGCGGAAATGCGATGCTGCGTGTATTTGACGGAGATTCCGAGATAGCCTCTGCTGAAACCGAATTTGCAGACGGCAGGATATCCGATGCTTGCCTTGCATTACCTGAAGACGTACCGCTCTGGGATGAGTATTCTCCCGCTCTTCTCACTCTTGAGATAAGCATTGGCTGCGATACACGAAAAGTACAGTTCGGTATGCGTAAAATGAAAGCAGACGGGCTTAAGCTGCTTGTAAATGGCAGGGAAACTTTCCTGCGTGGCAAGCATGACGGTATGGTTTTCCCGAAAACAGGCTATGCACCAATGGATGTTGAAGCATGGCTGGAAGTATTCCGCATTGCAAAGGAGTATGGCATCAACCACTATCGTTTCCACACCTGCTGTCCCCCCGAAGCTGCTTTTGTTGCTGCTGATATCATGGGTATCTATATGCAGCCCGAGCTTCCTTTCTGGGGAACTATCCCTGAGGAATTCGGCGAGGAGCATAATTACCTCCGTGATGAAGGCTTCCGCATCCTGCGTGAGTTCGGACATCATCCGTCCTTTGTGATGATGTCAATGGGTAACGAGCTGTGGGGAAGCAAGGAGCGTCTTAACGAGCTTATAGCAGGCTATCGCAGCATCTGTCCCGACAAAATGTACGTCGGCGGCTCAAACAATTATCAGTTCGTACCATGTGTACTGGATGAGGATGATTTCTTCAGCGGTGTACGTCTTGGTCATGACAGGCTTATCCGTGGCAGCTATGCTATGTGCGATGCTCCGCAGGGACATATCCAGAAACTCGAACCGAATTCTATACATAATTACGATCCGCTCATTAATGAGACCAAAGCTCTCGAGAGCATCGGCGGCGAGATCATGATACAGTACGGTACCGAAATGAAAAAGGTAACAGCGGACGACAGCGGAGCACTTCAGCCTGATGTACCTGTTATTTCGCACGAGGTGGGACAGTTTGCTATGTATCCCGATTTCAACGAGCCTCAGCGTTATAACGGTCCTGTTCGTCACACCCCTTACGAAGCATACCGCAAGGGACTTGAGGAAAAGTCGCTTTTCCCGTACTGGGAGGATTTCTTCCGTGCTTCTGGTAAACTGTCTGTTGCCTGCTATCGTGATGATATCGAAACTGCTGTCCGCAGCGAGCAGATGAGCGGATTCCAGCTCCTTGACATTCAGGATTTCCCGGGACAGGGTGTAGCGACAGTAGGTATACTCAATTCCTTCCTTGAGAATAAAGGTCACGTGTCAGCGGAAGAATGGCGTAGATATTGTGGTACATCTGTTGTACTGGCAAATCTTCCGCGATTTGTTTTCACTGCAGGTGAATTGATCGAATGTGGACTTATCGTAAGCTCCACCGAGCCATGCTTTGCTCCCACGAAGATCAACTGGACTGTAAAGGTCGGTGAGGAAACTGCAGCAGAAGGCAGGAGCGATCTGTTCTCCGAAAACGGACGTATCAGACGCTTCAGAAGCATTTCGTTTGCTGTAAAGACCGATACACCTGTGACAGCAGTGCTGGAGCTTTCCGTTGACGGCACCGACATCCGCAATTCTTATGAGCTGTACATCTATCCTGACATCGATGTTGAGATAACTGAAAACAGCATCATCTGCGGCAACAGAAAGATAGCCATCACACACGATTTTGAAACTGCAAAGTCAACGGGTTGTCTGTATATCCCGACAGCAGCGGATACCGATCTCGTGGGCGAATACTGCACGGATTTCTGGTGTTACGGTATGTTCAGAAGTATCTCTGAATCCATGGGCAAGCCTGTTCCGACCGGTACACTCGGTCTTTTCATCGATACATCCTCCGAGCTTCTCGGTTCTTTCCCGACAGCCGAATACACCACGCCCATCTGGTATAATATCGTGAGCCACAGCCACTGTGCCGATCTTGACGGAACAGATATCATCCCCGATGTCTGGGTGATAGATAACCCCGAACGCAGAAAGAAACTGGCTTTGCTGTACCGTAAGGATGGCGTAGTATGCTGCACGTCCAGACTCTGGGAGGCTGCAGACCGCATCGAAGTCAAGCATTTTGCTAAATCGCTTATGGAGAGCATGGCATAATGGTTTTTCTTTATTCGGACGATAATAAACGTTACCACACGCTCAGCTATTACAATCGTCATACCTATGGCACAAAAATGCACAAGGCTGCGATAGATGGCGGGTTTACCTGCCCGAATATCGACGGTAGTAAGGGCGTAGGAGGCTGTATATATTGCAGCGGTGGCAGCGGATATTTTACTGCTCGTGATGAGATATCCGTCAGTGAGCAGTATCTGCGTGAGAAAAAGCGTATACATGAAAAGTATCCCTGTGCTGCGATAACCGCCTATTTTCAGGCTCATACAAATACTTACGCACCCGTTGATCGTCTGCGTGAAATGTATGATGAGGTGATATCACACGGAGCAGATGCTCTTGCAGTTGCTACAAGAGCAGATTGCATTGATAAAGAGCGTGCCGTACTGCTTGCGTCGCTTCCTGTTCCGGTAACGGTAGAACTGGGACTTCAGACAGTGCACGATAACACCGCCGCACTTATCAACCGCTGTCACACTATGGCGGATTTTCTGCAGGGTTACTCTCTGCTGAAAGAGCATGGTATACGTGTCTGTGTGCATATTATCAACGGACTTCCCACAGAGGATGTACCTATGATGCTGGAAACCGCACGTGTGCTTGGAGATCTCCGTCCCGACGGTGTTAAGATACATCTGATGCACGTCATAGAGGGAACACCACTCGCTGATATGTACCGACGCGGTGAATATCAGCCTATGGAGAAGAATGAGTATATAGACACCGTTGTAAGGCAGCTTGAGCTTATTCCGCCCGAAACAGTCATAGAACGTCTTACGGGCGACGGAGATAAAAACACACTGCTGGCACCTGTGTGGAGCAGGGATAAGATATCTGTGCTTGGCGGTATAGATAAGCTGATGGCTGAACGTGATACGTGGCAGGGAAGAAGATACGGCGAAAGGAGCTGATATAATGCTTGAAAGTCTTGACCGTGACAGCGGCAGCCTGTATATGCAGATATACAGCGATATCCGCCGTGATATCCTGTTTGGCAGGCTTACAGAGGGTCAGAAGCTGCCCTCGAAAAGAATGCTTGCAGAGCAACTGAGAGTGAGCCTTATCACAGTTGAGAACGCATACAATCAGCTTATTGCAGAGGGATACATCCGTGCCGTTGAACGCAGCGGTTATTATGTGCAGTTCAGTGGCATACCAATAACTCCCGCAGACGAAAATGCTCCTTCCCTAAGAGCAGAGATAACAGACGAATCACCTGCTGTCACAACAGAAAACGGATTGTTCCCGTTCAATGTCTGGGCAAGGTTGATGCGTTCGGTGATCATGGAGAAGGGCGAGGCACTGCTCAGACCATGTGAAGGAAACGGTGCACATGAACTGCGTGAGGAGATCGCAAGGTATCTTTATCGTGTACGCGGTATTGATGTGTCACCGCATCAGATAATCATAGGTGCAGGCACTGAGTACCTTTACAATATGCTGATACAGCTTCTTGGACGTGATCGTGTCTATGCTGTCGAGGATCCTTGTTACACTAAGCTGTCGCAGATATATTCCGTGAATGATGTCAGATGGGTGCCTGTCAGACTTGATGAGCAGGGAATGTCCTGTTCTCAGCTTGCAGACAGCGAAGCAACTGTTGCACATATCTCACCTGCACATCATTTCCCGACTGGCATCGTTATGCCGATATCACGCCGCCGCGAGATAATGCAGTGGTCCGAGGGTCGTGACGACCGCTATGTTATAGAGGACGATTATGACAGTGAATTCCGCTGGAGCGGAAGGCCTGTACCATCTATGTTCGGAATGGATACTTCGGGACGTGTGATATACATGAACACATTTTCCATGACCATCGCCCCGTCCGTGCGAATCGCATATATGTGCTTGCCTGATGAACTGTGTGAGCGTTGGAAAGAAAAGCTGTCCTTCTGTACCTGTCCTGTTCCTGTGTTCGAGCAGTACACTCTTGCACGTTTTATCTCGGGCGGATACTTCGAGCGACACATCAACCGCATGAAAAAGCATTACCGCCGTGTGCGTGAACTGGTTCTGCAGCTTTTCGGCGGATTTGATTGTACCATCAATGAGGAAAAGGCAGGGCTTCATTTTCTTGCTTATGTCAACAACGGAACCGAGGAGATATCGACTTGCTGTGAAACGTGCGGAATTCGGTTGACGATGCTGTCGCAGTACAGTATCGCTGATACCGATGACAATGCTTATGTTGTTAATTACATCAACGCAGATATCGACCTGATTGAAGAAAAACTGCGTAATAAATGATCAAACTCCCTCCGTTTTTCGGAGGGAGCTGTTGTTTATCTGATAGTTTTGCCGCCCTTAGAGCGTTCCTTTTTCATCTTGATGGGAGTTTCCTCACCGCCCTTGTCTTCGAACAATGCTTCGTCATCGTCGTAGTCGGGGAGTTCGGGATTTTTCTCGCCGTTGGCCTCGTAGAAAGGGTTGATTATGAGTTTCTGGATAGCAGGGTAGCAGCAGAAGATGCTTACAAGACCCATGAATGCGAACGGCATTACCAGAGATGCGATTATCATAGCAGGAGGGAAGAACAGGAACAGCATAGCGTAGATGATGAACATCGCCAGTGTTATGAGATTTCCCTTTATGTTCACGAATGCAAGTATAACAGAGTTCTTTATGATAGCTGGCATCCTCAGGTTAAGGGCAATTATCTGAGGATAGATGTAGAAGTTTATCATCAGGAAGATGATCTCGGCAGCCATTGTGAGTGCACAGTACAGCCAGTAGTTATCCTCGGTGTCAAGATAAGGGGTGTAGAAAAGGAATGCGAACACAGCAAGTATGATAGCGATAACATCAATGATGCCGATAACGATGGACTGCTTGAAATTCTTTTTGAACGCCTTCCAGAAATCATGGAAGATGAACTGTGGTCTTTCGAGGTAGATGTTTCTCATCAGTGTTGTCATGGCGGCGGTAGCGGGACCAAAGGTCACTATCGGCAGACAAAACAGCACATAGATGAGATTTATCTGGATAAGCACCCAGAACTTGTTGATGAATGCATCAAAAAAGCGGAAGAACGGCTTTTTCTGCGGTGCCTTTTTTGCAACGCCCGAACCGCTGTCGTTGTAATTAGGAAACAGACCCATAAATCAGATGTCCTTTCAGTATAGCGTTATTAGTAGATAAAAGCCTGTAAGATAATGCCAATTACCATGACTATCGCCATAACGAACGCCATCACACGGAATATCTTAAGCATTTTCTGTCTTTTTTTCTCGTCCATTGTAATATCCTTTCAGATAGTTTGTTATATCATAATTATATAACGTAACCTCACAGGTGTCAAGAACAGTAATGTGAGAATGGGATGAAATTTCTCACTCGTGCATTTCATCCTCGTCGCCGATGATCTCATCTTCGCTTTCTGCAAGCTCCTCGATGATCTGGCGGATATCTTCAACACCTTCTCCTGTCTGAGCAGAGAACTCGATGATGGTGATATCGTCAGCACAGGGAAGCTCGGTGAGCAGTGCTTCGCGTCTGTCGGAACGCTGCTTTCTGGAGAGCTTGTCCGCCTTTGTGAGTATCACTACAAAGGGGATACCGCTGTCGATAAGGAAATCCACCATCATGATGTCATCCTTGGTGGGAGGATGTCTGAAATCGATAAGCTGGAAAACAAGTGCGAGCGAGCGGTCA
Source organism: Oscillospiraceae bacterium (assembly GCA_045606085.1). Lineage (GTDB taxonomy): Bacteria > Bacillota > Clostridia > Oscillospirales > Ruminococcaceae > CAG-115. Next base: position 32,773 of record JAZURJ010000047.1, on the reverse strand, counting down.
TCATTCAGATATCCCTCGATAAGCTCGCCCCAGCGTTCCTTTTCGCTCTTTGCGACCTTTGCATAGCCGTAGCCGGGGAGGTCTACGAAGAAAACATCCTCAAGCGAGTAGAAGTTGATCGTTGCTGTTTTGCCGGGCACCGCACTCACTCTTGCAAGGGATTTGCGGTTGAATATCTTGTTTATCAGTGAGGACTTGCCCACGTTTGATCTTCCTGCAAATGCTATCTCGGTCTTAGTAGACTTGGGTATCTGCCTGAAGCTGCCGTAGGAAGTGAAAAACTGTGCTTTGTTGAAATTCATTTGTCACCTTATGTACGGCGGACCTTATAGATCCGCCATATAGTCATTTGATATTTAGTTTGCGGAAAGAACAGGGAGCTTCTTTTCGGGGACCTCGGATGAGATCGCCTTTTTCTTCATGCTGCCCTTTTTCTTTGGAGTAACATTCGGCATGACCAGTGCTGCATCCAGTACGGTGGAGATGTCCTCGGCCACAACGAAACGGATGTTCTGCTTTACAACATCATCCAGCTCGTCAATGTCAGGCTCGTTCTCCTTGGGGATACATACGGTCTTAACGCCTGCACGATATGCCGCCATGGTCTTTTCTTTCAGACCGCCGATAGCAAGCACCTTGCCACGGAGTGTGATCTCGCCCGTCATAGCAACATCACGGCGTACGGGAATACCGCTGAGAGCGGAGACCAGAGCGGTCGTGAGAGTAACGCCGGCGGAGGGACCGTCCTTAGGAACAGCACCTTCGGGAGCGTGCACGTGGATATCCTTGTTCTTGTAGAACTCGGGGTCGATGTTATATTTCTGAGCCAGAGTCCTTGTGAGGCTGACAGCGATCTTTGCGGATTCCTTCATGACGTCGCCAAGGCTTCCTGTGAACTCGGTCTTGCCTGTGCCGTCAAGCACGAGCACTTCGAGTGGAAGCATAGTACCGCCGACGGAGGTCCATGCAAGTCCGTTTACCAGACCAACCTCATCCTGTGCTGCGAGATGCTCAGGGAGATACTTCTTAACGCCGAGGAAATCGTTGATGTTCTTGTCAGTAACAACCACCTTGGTGTCACCGGAAACAAGCATCTTTGCAGCCTTTCGGCAGATATCGGCGATCCTGCGTTCGAGCTTTCTCACGCCCGCTTCTCTTGTGTAGAAATCTATGATAGCATACAGTGCAGCATCGGTTACCTTTACATTTGCTGCCTTTTCGCCATGCTTTGCAAGCTGCTTCGGGAGCAGGTGCTTCTTTGCGATATGGAACTTCTCCTCGCGGGTGTAGCTGTTCAGCTCAATGATCTCCATACGGTCACGCAGGGGAGCGGATATGGTATCAAGGGAGTTTGCTGTGGTGATGAACAGCACATCGCTGAGATCCACAGGTATCTCAAGATAATGGTCAACGAATGCGTTGTTCTGCTCACTGTCGAGCACCTCCAGCATAGCGGAGGAAGGATCGCCCTTGTAGTCGCTGCCCATCTTGTCTATCTCATCCAGCAGGATAACGGGATTCATGCTCTTTGCCTGCTTGAGAGCAGCGATCATACGTCCGGGCATAGAGCCGACGTATGTTTTTCTGTGACCTCTTATCTCCGCCTCGTCGTGAACGCCACCGAGGGAGATACGTGCGTAATTCCTGCCGAGGGCAGTTGCGATGGATCTTCCGATGGATGTCTTACCAACTCCGGGTGGTCCGTACAGACAGATGATCTGTCCCTTGACATCGGGAGCGAGAGCACGCACAGCGATAGTTTCAGTGATACGCTCCTTGACCTTCTTCAGACCGTAATGATCCTTGTCAAGCTGCTTCTGCACCTTCTTTATATCCAGTTTGTCCTTGGTCTTTACATTCCAGGGCAATTCCAGAACTGTGTCGAGATAGCCCCTGATAACGCCTGCCTCCTGTGAGGTGTAGGACATTTTTGTCAGCTTTTCGGCTTCCTTGATGAGCTTTTCCTCGCTCTCCTCGGGAAGTCCGAGTGCTGTTATCTTTTCTATGTAGCGGTCGGCCTCCTCCTGAGGATTATCGCCGTCACCGAGCTGTCTAGAGATCACACGGAGCTGCTCACGCAGATAGTATTCACGCTGGTTTTTATCCGCCTGCTCACGTACCTGCTCCTGGATATCCATTTCTGTTTCGATTATCTCAAGCTCGCTTCTGAGCATGCCGATAAGCGATTTGATACGATTGAGCGTACCGTTTGTTTCCAGCAGCTTCTGCTTGTCCTCGACCTTCAGCACGACATTGAATACGACCTTTTCGAACAGCTTTGCACAGTCCTCCTCACCAACGATGCTGTCGTAAAGCTCACGAGGCATCTTGGGAGTGACCTGTGCATAGTCAACGAAAGCGTCCTTCAGTGCGCGCTTTGCAGCGACCTGTGTGGTTTCGGCGAGAGCAGTGTTGCGGCTGCCAAGCTCCTTTACTTCAAACCTGAAGTATTCTGTGCGTCCGTGGGTCTTTACTCTCTTTGCACGGTACAGACCCTCCACCAGCACTCTTGTGGAGCCGTCTGGAGTAGTCAGAAGCTGTCGTACCTCCGCTACGACACCTATCTCATAGATGTCGGCCACATCGGGGTCGGCAACAGAAGGATCCTTCTGTGAAACGAGGAAAATAAGACCGTCGTTATCCGTTGCAGCCTTCAGTGCATTTACTGAGCGTTCTCTGCCCACATCAAAGTGCAGTACCATTGAGGGGAATACCACAAGGCCACGCAGAGATATCGCAGGTAATATTAAATTCTTAGCCATCAATTATCATCCTTTCCCGGAGATTCTCTATCTGTTCGGGCAAAACGCCCATATTCTGTCATAAATATGTGTCTTTGTACTATCCCGTATATAGACACAAATACTATTATATATCATTTCAGACTTTTTTTCAAGTCTTTTATTGACCCATTTTCTCTGCCATTTATCCGAAGATAAGGTTAAAGATAAGGTAAAGCACAGGCTGATGCAGGATATATATCCAGATCGTGTATTTTCCTACTGTTGCCAGCCATTTGCAGTGTGTATTGTAGCACCATTTCGGAAGCTGCCCTTTTTTTGCATAAACGCCGAAATAGCTTCCTGTGAAGAATATGAACATCCAGGGCAGCAGCGGGAAGTAGTCGGAAGAATAGAAGAAGTTGTTGTGCATACCAAGCGGGAACAGGATACCGACATCATATGCGACCTGTGGAATGTTGAATATTGCAAGTCCGCCGATGCCGATGTAACCGCTGCTGATATTCATCGTGAAGATAAACAGGAACACACAGATTATGATACCGACGAGTGCGGGAAGCTTATCGAGTATCTTGTCGCCAAGTCCGTACAGCATCATGCATACGCCTAGAAAATGTAGGATGCCGAAAAGGATGGTGCCATAAGTGAAGAACGGGAGAACAAATGTCATTATCATGCCGATGAAGAAACACTGCACGCCACGCTTCAGGTTATTTGATGAATAACGGCAGACCGTTCCCGAAATGAATATGAACGTTCCCGCAAAGATATCGCGGATGATATCGAACCAGCCGTCGAAAAAGATGGGAATATCGATATCGTGCAGGAATTTAAGGTCGTACATTGCGTGATAGATCACCATGCAGATGATGGCAAAACCTCTTATTTCGTCAAAGAGCCCGACACGGGTGGAGTGAGCGTTTTCATTGTAGCCTGTATTTCTGGTAGCAGCCATTGCATCCTCCTGTTATATCATATTTGAGTACATCTAAAATATTATTATATCATATTTTCTGAAAAATTACAACAACATCTTGAAGATACACGGATTTTGTGTTAGAATATATACTAGATTATTATGTGACCAATAAGGATGAAAGGATAATACGCCTTGATAGAATATATGAACATCGGCGGTGTACGTATTGAAAAGACCGCTGCCCTTGCACCTATGGCAAGTGTAGCTGACAGAGCGTACCGTCTTATGGCAAAGGAATACGGAGCAGCGTATGTTGTCGGCGAGATGGCAAGCTGCAAAGGTCTGTGTTACAGCGACAGGAAAACAGCGGAGCTTCTAACTGTTACCGAAACTGAGCGGCCCATGGCAGTTCAGCTTTTCGGTGCAGAGCCTGAATTCATGGCAGGAGCAGTAAAGATCGCAGAGAAGTATTCTCCAGAGATAATAGATATCAATGCAGGCTGCCCAATGCCGAAGATAGTCGGTGGCGGAGCAGGCAGTGCATTAATGAAGACACCTCAGCTTTTCGGTGAGGTCGTAAGGGCTGCGGTCGATGCAACAGAGCTTCCCGTCACAGTCAAGATACGCAAGGGCTGGGATGATAACAGCATAAATGCGGTTGAGATGGCAAGGATAGCTGAGAAGAACGGTGCAGCGGCTGTTGCGGTGCACGGAAGGACGAAGGAGCAGCTTTACAGCGGTAAGGCTGACTGGGATATCATACGTGCCGTAAAGCAGGCTGTGAGCATTCCCGTCATCGGCAACGGTGATGTGGACAGCGTGGAAAAGTGCATAGAAATGTACGACTATACGGGCTGTGATCTCGTCATGATAGGCAGAGGCAGCTATGGCAGACCATGGCTCTTCGGGCAGATAAGGGACTATTTCGAAGGCAGGCCGGTCCGTCCCGAGCCTTCCTTCGAGGAAAAGCTTGTCATCATGCGTCATCACATTGGTCTGCTGGTTGATGACAAGGGCGAGAGCGTCGGAATGAAGGAAGCTCGCAGACACGCATCATGGTATCTGAAGGGGATGACAGGAGCCGCAAGGTTCAGAAATCTCTGTGGTACACTGAATACCCTCGACGACCTTGAGCGTCTTATTGAGATGATAGCAAATGAACAACGGGGAGAAACACATGAATAATATCAGAAATCTTATCGCATCTCTGTGTGCGTTTGATATTAAGGATGATACGCTGGTAAAAGCATATTCTGTGTTGAGCACAGAGAATGAAACCGCTTGCTTTGAAGCATACAGCACGATCTTTCGCACACTTACACTGAAGGATACAGATCTTTCGTCATATCTTCGTGATGTTATCAGATATTCTGAATCGCCTGTGCTGAAGAATTATGGCAACAGGATGTCTGCTGAAGCTGTCGAACATGACGTCAGAGTGTTGGAGGTGCTTACTCATTACACGTCTGAGAGGTTGAAGACGGATCTTTGTGAGCGGTTCGGCAATAAGCTGTTCCTCTCGCTGCCCGATTTTGACGCAGGTGATCATGTTATTGATGCTGATAGTATAAAGGAATTCGCAGCCAGTGGAAATATCGGAATCTTTGCAAGATACAGAGCGTTCACTTTTGACGGCGAGCGTCTTGTACCTGTTGAAAATACTGACACCATTACTCTCGCTGACCTCAAGAATTATGAGGTGCAGCGAGATCAGATAATCGAGAACACAGAGTGCTTCCTGAGCGGCAAGCCTGCCCAGAATGTTCTGCTGTACGGCGACAGAGGCACCGGAAAATCCAGCACAGTGAAAGCTTTGCTCAGCGAATTCGATAAGCTGCGAATGGTAGAGCTTTCAAAGAATGATGTAGAGTATCTCCCGGAGTTATATACTTTGCTTGCAGGCAGCAGCTTCAGATTTATCATTCTCATAGACGATCTTACTTTCAGTGAGAACGACGACCGTTACAACGCACTGAAAGCAGCCCTTGAAGGTTCTCTTTCCGCACGGCCCGGGAATATCCTCATCTATGCGACAACAAACCGCCGCAAGATAATCAAGGAAACAACTGCCGAGCGTCTGCGTGACGAGGTCAGCCCGACGGATGCGGTGGATGAGAGTATGTCGCTTGCTGATCGCTTTGGTCTTTTTGTGACCTTCGGCAAGCCGAACAAGGAAGTTTATCTTGATATCGTGAAGAAGATAGCGGCTGACCGTGAGCTTGACATCCCTGAAGAGCAGCTTTTTATGGCTGCTGAACGCTTTGCGATACGCAGAAGCGGTCGTTCACCGAGAATAGCCCGCCAGTTCGTTGACTGGGCAGAGGGCAGGCTTTCACTCGGTCTGGAGATATAAGGAGGAATTTATGAAGAGAGCAATACCGTTTTTTCTTATATGTACGCTGCTGTTTACAGGCTGTAATGACACTGTAAATTCCTCTTCTGATATCCCGTCCGAGATAATCGTGTCCTCCGTACCAGTTGAAACTGTCGAGTCCAGTGCTTTTCCTGTTGAGGTATGCGGCGTTTCTCTGGAGGCATCCCCGAAGCGTGTGGTGAGCCTTTCTCCCGCCGTGACAGAGATAATTGCTGAGCTTGATTACACTGCAAGACTTAGAGGAATAAGCAATTATTGTGATTATCCCGAGCTTTCGCTCCAGACGGTCGGAAGTTCGGAAAACCCTGATGTTGAGATCATCAAGGGATTATCTCCCGATGTCGTATTTACACTTTCGGGGCTTTCCGAGCGTGATATCTACACTGTCGAGGCTGAGGGAGCAAAGGTGATGTGCCTTGTGCCGCCTACCAGCATCGAGGAGTACGGAAAGCTGTACGGTGATATAGCTGCTGTTTTTGGCGGAGCAGAGAAGGGAAACGCTGCCTCCGAGGCTGCAGTGAAGCATCTTACAGATGCCGCAGGAGCTGTATCTCTCGGCAGCTTTGTATATGTAACGGATAAGCTGACAGCAGCAGGTGCCGGTACTTTCGAGAATGCCGTACTTTCACTTTCCGGTGACAACATCTGCACGGAGGAAGGATACATAAGTATGCTGACGCTGTCTGAATCCACTCCTGATCATATCATCGCAAGCGACAGGTTAAGCTATGATGAACTGAGATCTGACGAAGCACTTTCCGCCATGATATCGGGCGGTGCGGAGATCATTTATGTGTCGGCGAGCGTATTTGAGCGTCCGTCAGCACGCACAGCGAATGTATTTTCGCAGATAGCAGAGCAGCTGTCCGATGATACTTCCGAAACAGAATAAGCAAAGGGAGCATTTCGGACATAACTGAAATGCTCCCTTTTGTCACATCGGGGTGATCATATAGCCGTTTTCCTGCCAGTATCCGATGACATCACCGAGTATCTCGGTATTGGTCTGAGATACAGCGTGTAGCAGATACACTGCACCATTGTGTGTCTTTGATGTGATCTTTTCGTATGCGGCTGCCTTTCCCGGCTGAGAATCAACATCCCAGTCTGCATAGGCGAAGCTCCACAGCACTGTGGTGTAGCCAAGCTCCTTTGCACAGGCGAGCACTCTTTCCGAAAACTCGCCCTTTGGCGGCCGCATGACATACATTTCATAGCCAAAGTTGTCACTGACGTATTCATGCAGCAGCGACAGCTCTGCGTAAAGCTCGTCAGGTGAACATTCGGGCAGCGACGGATGGCTCCATGTGTGGTTGCCGACTGTGTGTCCCTCGTCTATCATACGCTGTATGAGTTCAGGATTTTTAACGCAGTAATCGTATGTGACAAAAAACACGGCTTTTACGTCTTTGTCATTGAGGGTATCCAGTATCTGTGGTGTATAACCGTTTTCATATCCCTCGTCGAATGTCAGCCACAGACGCTTCTCGTCGCTGTCGCCGATGAACAGTGCACCCTGATCCCCGTACTGTGCCTGAGCAGTTACCGCACCCGTAGGACGGTTTTCGCCGTCAAGCTCTACGCCCATTCCGTATGCGATCTTTTCGTTATTGTATTCATACAGGAAATCATATTGTGTTGCGGCCGCTGCCGAGCATACAAGCACAGCGGCAATAATTGCTTTCATATTATCATCTCCGTAGTGTTATTTCGATGTTATTATCGTATTTCTGCGGTGCGTTATTCGTTAAGAAATTTGTAAGAAATTTGTCGTATTTTTTATAAGAAATCCATGTTAAAATCAAGACATACAAGAAAAAGGGGGAAAAATAATGTCACAGCAAAAAGTCCTTGTGGTCGATGACGACAGGGAGATAGTGTCTGCCATATCTAAGCTGCTGAAGCTTGAGGGCATCGACACGGTGTGTGCCTACAATGGTGCAGAGGCGGTGGAAAAGCTCACGGACGAGGAGATTCACCTCATCATCCTTGACATCATGATGCCTGAGCTTGACGGAATATCCGCCACTATAAAGATACGTGATGAACGTAATATTCCGATAATCATGCTTTCTGCAAAAACAGAGGAGAGCGACAAGATACTCGGTCTTTCGGTGGGAGCGGATGACTATATAACAAAGCCGTTTTCGCCGCCCGAGCTTATTGCACGTGTGAAGTCGCAGCTGCGTCGGTATATGTCGCTTGGCGATTACTCCAGCAGACTAGTCGGCAGTGATGTCACGATCGGCGGACTTACACTCAGGACGAGCGAGCGGACCGTTCTTGTGGAGGGTGAGCCGGTGAAGCTCACTGCAAAGGAATACAGCATACTTGAGCTGCTGATGTCCAATGCAGGCAGGGTATTCTCGGCAGAGCAGATCTACGAAAAGGTCTGGCACGAAACGGCATACGCAGTGGAGAACACGGTAATGGTGCATATCCGCCGTATCAGAGAAAAGATTGAAATTAATCCAAGAGAACCAAAATATCTGAAGGTGGTGTGGGGCGTTGGCTACAAGATCGAAAAAATTTAGCAGAAGCCGCGGCATGAAGGTGCTGCTGGTATTACTTTATATTGCGTGCTTCGCCGCAGTGGGAGCAATAGGTGCATATCTTCCCGCATACGGCTACATGGACGGTAATATCTACATAATGGACGCACTTCTTGCGGACAATTACTACGAATCGGATTGCTTTGCGGACAGGGTGATATCTGATATATTAATGGTACAAGCAATTTCTACGGCCGATTACAGCCAGTATGACGAATTTGATAAATATACTCTTATTGATAAGCAGATAAAAGAACTTCCCTACTATGTGTCAACGCAATATTATGGTTTTTCATTTATGAACAACTATTCTGCGGACATAATATTTGTTTTAGACAGGCAGGGTCTGAGCTTCTATGAAGGCGATCTGTCCAATGAGCTTGAATCGCGCTCGCATTTTTTAAGAGTGCCTTTCTCTGATAACATTTATGATTATATCTCAATAGGATACACACAAGCACAGTATGATAGCTCTGTGCGCTGGTGGCTTGAAACACGCAGGAATATGCAGATAGTTCTGATTTCGGAGATAGCGCTGATAATCATCGGCTTCGTGCTGATGGGCATGATATGCTCTGTCAGCGGTGAGGACAGCGAGGGTAACGTTACTTTCCCGAAGTTCCTGAAACTGCCGTTTGAGGTGTCGCTCATCGCAACGATATGCTTTGCAGTGTGGATGGGCTTCATCATGTTCAACGATGCAGGAATGAGTGTCCTCTGCCACAGCCATAACGGACGTATCGTGATAATGGCTGTCGGCGGTGTCGTAATGACGCTAACTATGCTTTGTCTGCTGTATTTTGCTGTTTCCATCGCAGTAAGAAGAAAGAACGGCAAGGCATACCGTGGCTCACTCGTCCTGTTGGTGCTGTACTATGCTTTCAAGGCACTGAAGTGGTGTGGAAAGTATGTGCTGAAGGGGCTGAAGGAGTGCCTCAGATTTCCTGTTTTTCTGAAGGAGCTGTTCACAGGTGAGTTTTACAAAGGCACCGTTGCGAAAAAGCTGATCCTGCTTGATGCTGTTTTTGTTATTGCGAGTGTTCTCGTGTTCTTCCTTGTGATCGGATTTGAGAACTTCCTGCCGCTGCTGATCGAGTTTGTGGTACTTGCACTGTTCATCTACGGCAGATTCCTTATTCTCCGTGACGAAGCACAGCTTGAACGACAGATACGGGAAACATATGTAGGCAACTATAATTACAGACCCAGACTTGTAAAGAACTCTCCCTATACCGAATCCTCCGAGATGCTCTCTGCAATCTCCGAGCAGTACCGCAGAGGTCTTGAGGAAACCGTAAAGGCAGAACGTACCAAGATGGAGCTTGTAACGAATGTTTCGCATGATCTGAAAACTCCGCTGACCTCCATCATAGGCTACATCGAGCTGCTCTCCAAGGAGGAACTGACAGGCGATGCCGCAGAGTATGTCGGCATACTGCAGAAGAAGTCCGAACGCCTGAAGAACATCGTTTCCGATGTGTTCGAGCTTGCAAAGACTACCAGCGGCGAGATAACCGTCGAGCGTACACCGCTTGACCTCACCAAGCTGTCCTATCAGACCCTCGGTGAGATGGAGGATAAGATAGCGGCATCGGGACTTGAGATAAAGACATCCATCTGCGAGCCGCCCGTAACTGTAATCAGCGACGGAAAGCGTCTGTACAGAGTTATCCAGAATCTGCTTGACAACGCTCTGAAATACTCGCTCAAGGGTACACGTATATACTATTCCCTTGAAACTCACGGAAATTTTGCCTATATCATCATCAAGAATGTAGCCTCCTACGAGATGAATTTCACCAAGGAGGAGATACTCGAGCGTTTCACACGCGGCGATAAGGCGAGAACAACAGAGGGTGCAGGCCTCGGACTTTCCATCGCACAGGGCTTCACTCTTGCCTGCGGCGGCAATTTCGATATCGAGCTTGACGGAGATATGTTCAAGGCGATCGTGAGCTTCCCGATGGTCACACCTGCCGCCGAGGCTGAACAGCAGGCGGTGACCGCAGATGAATAAGAAGCGGTTTTTCAATAACAGCGGCGATGTGTTCCTGTTCAGGGAACAGTCGCTGATGATAGTGGCGGCGATAGTATCGCTGCTGCTTCAGATAATATCTTTCTTCACGACGCTTGATGGTGCGAAAGCGTATTTCGCTGCAACGTTTGCGTATGCACCGCTGCTTTTTGCACTTGCCGTGCAGACAGTCGTATATTTTCTTGAGAACAGTATACGCCGCAGGACATCGTTTCTGAAATGTGTCGCATTATGTATGGCGATATGCTGTTCCAGCTACTTTTCCTTTGTCGGCATTTACAATAATATCAACCCTCCTGTGCAGTATCTTGAGCGTACATACAACAGCTATGTAAAGCAGCTCACAGCACAGCATGAAGTGCTGCTCAGTGCAGGTAACGAAGCGTATATATCATCCGTTGATGAGGGTGTTAATCATATCATCGGCACCTACACGACCCTCACTGCCGAGAAGGCAACTCTGCAAAAGCTGACGGAGGAGATAAATTCCGCAGACAGCAGTGTATCCGACGGCATGGCAAAGCCATATAGCTGGCAGTATGAGGATTACGAGGATTATGCGGCAGCGTACTCTGCATACATAGCAAGTATATCGCAGGGAAGCACCGCGGAGCAGCAGGCAAAGCTGCAGGCTATACTCAGTAAATACGGCATTACGGATACATCGGAGATAGCAGCACGCACCGGTGAGATAACCTCGCAGTTGTCTTTGATTGAAGGCACTCTTGCGGCATTCGGCGGCGACAGCTTCTACACAAGAGCAGAAAACATGAGAGCATCAGCAGCACAGGGAGATGCTTCGTCTGCCGCAAAAATAAGTGCATTGTACAGGAGCATCTCGGGAAAAACGCTTGAGATACCCGAATATATTTCCGAAAGCAGTGTCGTTCTGACTTTGCCCGCGTATGAAGAAATAGCAGTGAATGATGCGGCTGCGGTAGTACGTGAACGACTTATGTCGGTGATAAATGCCGCATGCGACACTCTTTCTGCTGCAGGCTGTGCGACAGATGCGACTGTGTTTACATTCGAGAATATCTATACCCTTCCCGTTGCTGCAATCAGGAGCGGAGCGTTGGGCACTGATGCATTGATATCACTGCTTCTTGCGGTACTTGTTGATGTGCTATCGCTGTTGTTTGCTATGATATTTGTGCGTCAGCGTAGCGTCCTTGCCGCAAAGAATACAGATCAGGCGATTGTCGGAGATGAGGACCTGTTTGAACGTAACATAATAACTGCTTTGCGTCTTGGTATGTGTGCAGAAGGCAGGGCGTTTTCCGAAGCACCTGATATGGATGAGGTAACCGACAGACTTGGTGATTTCCTCTGCCGTTTTTCAGCGGTTGATTTCGCCGCTGAAAAAGGATACACGCTTGCCGCTTCGCGTGAAGAAGTTTCGCTGTATGAGCCGCTTGTCGCATTTCTGTGTCAGTTCGGGCTGGCGAAGGTGCTTAGCAGCGAAGATGCCGAACTGTTCGGTGTTTCGTATTCTGATGATACGGTACTCCTGAAAACAAAGTTCATGCTGTGGGTAAGTGAAAAGACTGCAGCGGATGCTTTGCGTGAAGGCAAGCGTACAAAGGCACCGCAAAGGGATAAAGATACCGATGTATCCGACAATGAGCCTTTCGTATACACAGGAAGGACGGTGACGGAATGATAAGGATGATAATATCAGCGGGTGCAGCCGCTGTACTTATAACACTGCTGGTCAGAGGCATTACTGCAACACGCCGTGGTATCCTCTGTTGGACATTCTCATCTGTCAGCACACTGGCGGCCTGTGTCGTGTATTTTGCAGGTGCAGGTAACATACGACCTGACATCTTCTCTCTGAAAAATGCATTCTTCGGATTTCTGATAATCACTCTGATCGTCATGCTGCTGGAGTTTTTCGCTCCATCGCGGCGTTTCAGGAAGCGTGAGGATATCAATTACAATAAGACTGCAGCCGAGGACGCACTTAATGTGGTTCTGGCAATTACTGTCGCATCGGCAGCATTTGCTGCGGTACTTGCAGAGCTTGCAGGCGAGTATGATTTCTGTATACTTGGACTGGCTCCCGCTGTTGCTGTCAGCTTTCGCCAGTTGTCATATTTTATGTACAGATCCAGAGTGGATTCTCTCTACGAGAATGAGGACAGCACCAGGCGAAGAAAGCTGCTGCGTTCACTCTCGACAGGGAAGAGGCAGCTATGACCGACACCGTTCATCCCATGGTGTTGTTCACTATGTTTCCGACATCGTGGGATCGTGATATTTCCATTTCCTTTTTATTTCATTTTGGCGGATTTTATCTGCCAATTTTTTTTGGAAGCTTTTTTACTAGTTAAGTACTCCTTTTTATTTACAATTTTTGCTGAAATGCTATTGAAAAAAGACCACTGATGTGGTATAATTATGTAGAATACGTTGTTGTGATCGAAGTAATGGTCGTTTCAACGGTTCAAAGGCACATCAAAAAGGCAGATATCTGTCTGCCGGAAGGAGATATCAATGTCCCCTAAACTCAGTGAGCTTGTTACTCTGCTGAAAGGGCATCGTGTGTTTATTCAGACACATAATTTCCCTGATCCCGATGCAATCGCAAGTGCATTCGGTCTGCAGGTGCTTCTCGGCAAGTTCAATATCCGCACAACTATCTGTCATCACGGTAATATAGAGAGAACAGCAACAGCGAACATGGTTGCTGATTTTGGTATCTCCATGACTACCGATGCAGATATCAAGGATATGAAGTCTGATGACTATATAATCACTGTTGACGCACAGAAGGGTAACGCTAACATTCTTGACCTTGTAGGTGAGGAGATAGCCGTGATCGATCACCATCCCGTTTTCCGTGATGCACATAGCTATAAGTACAAGGATATCCGTATTGTAGGCAGTTGTGCCACCATCATTGCGGATTATTACAGGCTTTATAACATAGATATGCCGCAGGATGTGGCAACTGCTCTGCTGTATGGCCTGAAGATGGATACCAAGGATTTCACACGCGGCGTGACCGAGCTTGACGTTGAGATATACAAATACCTTTTCCCAAAGGCGAATATGGCTGATATAAGACGTTTTCAGTCAGGTGTCATCCAGTATGATGAGCTGGAAGCATTTGTTGATTCTATGAAGAAGGTAGAGGTCTACAACGGCGTTGCTTTTGCGTTCCTTAATTTCAACTGTGCGGATGCATTCGTAGCAACGGTGTCCGATTTCATCCTCAGCCTTGACGTTGTTGATTTCTGTGTCGTTTATTCCCGTAAGGAACACGGCTTCAAGTTCTCCATACGCTCCGAACTGGACGAGCTCAACGCAGGTCAGATAGCACAGAAGGCACTTGAGGAAGTGGGCAGCGGCGGCGGTCATCGATCCATGGCAGGCGGCTTTGCTGTTGAGAGCAAGGTGCTGGATATAAGTATTGATTTCAATCGCGTCATCCAGAACCTGTTCCTTAATGTTATTGATGAGATTCGTAAGGACGAAAAGACCCCTATCGAGAAAAGCAGTGAATAAAATCAGGACCCTGTCATACGGCAGGGTCTTTTTGCGTCATTTTGCTATGAAATTCCTGTGAAAAATGTACATATTCAGCCAAAAAATATTTGACAAATTCACGATATAATGGTATAATATAATGTAAAAATATATTCTGGGTAGGTGTTTGTTTTGACCATCTTTTATAAATTCGAGGGCAAGTTATATATCAACATCACAAACGGCTGTCCCTGCAGATGTGTGTTCTGCATCAGGGACAACGCCGATTCCATCCGTGACAACGACAGTCTGTGGCTTGAGCATGAACCTTCCTTTGAGGAGATCACAGCCGCTTTTGACGCTTTCGACAAGGGCGATATGACCGATGCCGTGTTCTGCGGCTATGGCGAGCCTTGCATCAGAGCCGATATGATCGTGCGTGTTGCGGAATATATCAAGAATAACAGCAATATGAGCATCAGACTTAACACCAACGGTCTTGTGAAGCTTATTCATCCTGATTTTGACATCACACGCTTCGGCGGTGTCATCGACAGCGTTTCCATCAGCCTCAATGCACCTGATGCGGTACGTTACAACGAAGTGACCCGTCCTTCCTTTGGCGAAAAGTCCTTTGATGCTATGCTGAAGTTCGCCGGGGACATGAAGGATATCGTGTCCTCCGTAGGTTTTACCGTAGTTGACATCATCAGTGAGGATGAGATCGATCGTTGTCAGGCTCTTGCCGACAGCATGGGTATCCCTCTCAGAGTACGTCACTACGTTACTGACAATGAGAGCTACACCTGATGAGGATACTTGGAATTGACCCCGGTTACGCCATAGTCGGCTACGGCGTGCTGGATTATGATCACAATAAATTTACAGTTGTGAATTACGGAGCGATAACCACTGAGGCTGCAACTCCATTTCCTCAGCGTCTGATCGAGATATACGATGATATGAACAGCCTTTTTGATATGTTCAGACCTGATTGTATGTCTATCGAGCGTCTGTATTTCACCAATAACAAGACAACGGGCATCGATGTTGCACAGGCGAGAGGAGTTATCACCCTTTCTGCCGCACAGCACGGTGTCGAGATCTATGAGTACACGCCCTTGCAGGTAAAGCAGGCAGTTGTCGGCTACGGACGTGCTGAAAAGCATCAGGTGCAGGAGATGGTAAAGAACATCCTGCGTCTGAAGGAGTGCCCAAAGCCTGATGATACCGCTGATGCTGTCGCACTGGCTATCTGCCACGGACATTCCAGCGGCTCTGCGTTGTCAAGGATACTAAAGGAGAAAGGCTGATATCATGATTTATAGCGTCAGAGGTGAGCTTATACATACCGAACCGTCACTTGCGGTAGTTGAGTGTGCAGGTGTCGGCTATGCCTGCCGCACCACGATGAATACACTAAGACAGATCGGTACGAGCGGCGAGGTAAGACTTTTTACATATCTGCACGTGCGTGAGGATGCGGTGGATCTTTTCGGTTTTGCCGATACCGCTGAGCTTGCCTGCTTCAGGCAGCTTATCTCCGTATCTGGCGTCGGACCAAAGGTGGCTCTGTCCATCCTTTCCGATATAACACCGTCGAAGCTGGCTCTTTGCATCACGACAGGCGACAGCAAGACATTGACACGTTCTCCAGGTGTAGGAGCAAAGATCGCACAGCGTATCGTACTGGAGCTTAAGGATAAGGTAGCAAAGGAGCAGCACATCTCTGCTTCGGATTATGCTGCAGCACCTGTACAGATGCCCGGAGGAAACAATGTATCCGAGGCACTTACTGCTCTGTGCGTGCTTGGCTTCTCAATGCCGCAGGCACAGACAGCCATCGCAGGAGTAAGCCCCGATGCATCTGTTGAGGATATTATCAAACACGCTCTTAAAAATCTTGGCAATTAAAGGGTGATATAATGAACAGAAAGACCGATATCCTGATGGTTTTCTTTAAATATTTCGCGATCAGCATCGGCATTGTGGTCGGCTTGTTCCTGTTTTCCAATCCGATGATCGCCACTGACAGAAGAGCACTTCTTGCACTTTTGATTACGGCTGTAGTTATATTGCTGCTGTATCTGTTTGTTGATCTTACGAGAGTACCCTTCAGCAACAGACGCACCGCCATGAAAGCAATGGGCAAGGATGGCTTTAAGGCTGTCATGAAGGACAAGGTCGCACGTATCGCATACAAGGGCGTTTATGCCTTTGTCAAGGGCGATCTCGTCACTGCCGAGGAGCTGCTTACAAAGGCACTCCAGCTTTCGGATGTCCGCCAGAATCAGGTGTTCTGTATCGAGTGGCTCATCCATGTTCACGAGGCTTATAATGACAACTCCCGTCTGATGTGGTGTTACCGCAAGGCGGCTGAGTATTCGCCCGATAATCCCGAGGTCCAGTCGCGACTTGGCCATGCTTATTATGTTGAGGGCAGGCTGGAGCAGGCGATGTACTGTTTTGAGCAGGCTCTTCGTTACGATCCAAATCACGGTTATTCGCATTACAGTATCGCAAAGATACATATGGTACGCGGCGAGGATGAAAAAGCGATAGCTGTTCTGGAGCAGCTTATTAAGATACAGGAGAATCATCCGCTCATTTATGCGGAGCTTGCCACGATATATGCGATGCAAGGTAATGATGACAAGTGCAGAGAGTGCTATGAAAAGGCTGTCCTCTGCGGTCACGAGCATCCTGAAATGCTCTCCAAGAGAATGACCGCAATTTATGAATTCAATAAAGCTCCTGCTGCCGATGGCAGCGATCTTCCGTCTGAGTATTACAGACATATCGAAAAAGAAGAGCAGGAAGAACAGCCCCGCAGGAATTGCAGCTCCCGCTGTGAGCACTGCGATCTGAACAAAAAATGTGAAAAGGGTGAGAATGATGCTGGAAATGAATAATTCCGATGATATCTTTGAAAAGTCCGGTAGCAGAATCGTGGAACCCGAATATAATGCAGCAGATACCGATATCGAATACAGCCTGCGTCCCAAGGTGCTCTCCGAATACATCGGACAGGCGAAGGTCAAGGAGAATATGTCTGTATATATCGAAGCTGCAAAGAAACGCAGCGAGTGTCTTGACCACGTGTTGCTGTATGGCCCGCCAGGTCTTGGTAAGACAACGTTGTCCTGCATAATTGCAAATGAAATGGGCGTAAACATCAGGGTGACATCAGGCCCTGCGATAGAAAAAGCAGGTGATCTTGCCGCTCTGCTTACCAACCTTCAGCCAAACGATGTGCTTTTCATCGATGAGATACACCGTCTTTCACGTCAGGTGGAAGAGGTGCTGTATCCTGCGATGGAGGACTATGTCCTTGATATCATCATGGGCAACGGCCCCTCCGCTCGTTCCATCAGAATCGATCTGCCGCATTTCACTCTCATCGGTGCTACGACACGTTCGGGTCAGCTTTCCGCGCCTCTGCGTGACCGTTTCGGAGTTATCCAGCGTCTTGAGCTGTATACCCCCGACGAGCTGTGTGATATCGTACAGCGTTCTGCTATCATCCTTGCCATTCCCTGTACAAGGGATGGTGCCATGGAGATAGCACGCCGCTCGAGAGGTACACCTCGTATCGCAAACCGACTTCTGAAGCGAGTTCGTGACTTCGCGGAGGTACTCGGTGACGGTAAGATAACCCGTGAGATAGCGGATATCGCTCTTGACAGACTTGAGATCGATAAGCTGGGCCTTGACAGCCTTGACAAGCGTTTCCTTGAGATGATAATCAAGGGATACAACGGCGGTCCCGTCGGACTTGAAACTCTCGCATCTGCTCTCGGTGAGGAGAGCGTAACGCTTGAGGAAGTCTGTGAGCCGTTCCTTATGCAGCTCGGCTTCGTTGCGAGAACTCCTCGCGGTCGTACAGCGACAGCACTTGCATACCAGCATCTCGGAATACTGAAAGACAACCAGCAGACGCTGGATAATCTGTAAAATAATACATAACAGGGGAAAACATTATGGGAAGAATTTTCGGAACAGACGGTGCTCGTGGTGTGGCAGTAACAGAGCTTACCTGCGAGCGTGCAATGGAGATAGGACGTGCTGCGGCGTATGTGCTGACACGCACAAACGGCAAGAAGCACCCCCGTATCCTCGTTGGTATGGATACAAGAATCTCCTCCAAGATACTTGAGGCAGCACTTTCTGCGGGTCTTGCTTCTGTCGGGGCACAGGTCGAGCAGTTGGGTGTTGTGCCTACACCTGCTGTGGCATATCTCGTGACGAAATACGAAGCAGATGCGGGCGTTATGATAAGTGCATCGCATAATTCCGTTGAATATAACGGAATAAAGCTGTTTTCGGCTGAGGGCTTCAAGCTGCCTGATGCAGTTGAGGAGGAGATAGAAGCACTTATCCTTGACAGACCCGAGGAGATAAAGCTGACAGAGGGCACTGATGTGGGTAAGATCATGCGTCGCTGCAACGCGGGCTTTGATTATATCGAACATATCAGAGAGTGCATCGACACAGACCTCACAGGTATGACAGTAGCTTTCGATTGTGCAAACGGCAGCTCCGCTGTAACAGCCGAGCTTCTGTTCAATTCGCTTGGCGTAAACGGCAGATTTATTGGCAAGAGTCCTGATGGCACCAATATCAATGACAAGTGCGGCTCCACATATATGAACAATTTGTCGGAGTTCGTAAAGAACAACAGGGTAGACGTGGCATTCGCCTTTGATGGTGACGCAGACCGCTGTCTTGCTGTGGACGAAAAGGGCAATGTGGTCGATGGTGACAGAATAATCGCTGTCATATCGAAGTATCTTAAGGATAAGGGAATGCTTAAGGGCGATACTGCTGTTGTAACTGTAATGAGCAACCTCGGCTTCCATAACTATATGAAAGAGAACGGCATAAAGACGATATGCTCCAAGGTAGGCGACCGATATGTCCTCGAGGATATGCAGAAGGGCGGCTATAACATCGGCGGCGAGCAGTCCGGACACATCATCCTGTTGGATTACGCTACCACTGGCGACGGACAGATGACTGCCACGATGCTCCTTAAAGTGATGAAGGAAACAGGCAAGAAGCTCTCTGAGCTTGTCTGTGATATAAAGGATTATCCACAGCTTCTGGAGAATGTACGTATCACAGAAGCAGCAAAGGGTAAGTGGGATAAGACACCGTCTATCATGGAGAAGATAGCTGAAGCAGAGCGTGAGCTTGGAAACGACGGCAGAGTCCTCGTGCGTGAGAGCGGCACAGAGCCTCTCCTGCGTGTAATGCTTGAGGGCAAGGACGAGGAGATGGTGACAAGGCTCACCAACCTTATCGCTGACGAAGTCAGAGCAGTGCTTTGCTGATATAACATACAAAGGACGACAAAACATGAGAATTTCCGACAAGTGGCAGGATTACTGCCTTATCGATACCTCCGACGGCGAGCGTCTGGAGCGTTGGGGCGATGTAACGCTTATCCGTCCCGATCCGCAGATAATCTGGAAGTGCGAGGGTGAGGCTGCCGAGTGGCATACCGCCCATGCAAAGTATAACCGCTCCTCCCAGGGCGGCGGCTCGTGGGATTACCGCAGAAAGCTTCCCGAGAGCTGGCAGATAAAGTACGGCGAGCTGACCTTTATGGTAAAGCCCACAGGCTTCAAGCACACAGGACTTTTCCCCGAGCAGGCTGTCAACTGGGACTACTGCATGAACGAGATACGTAATGCTGACAGACCGATAAATGTCCTCAACCTCTTTGCGTACACAGGCGGTGCGACCCTTGCCTGTGCGAAAGCAGGTGCATCTGTTTGCCACTGCGATGCCGTCAAGGGCATGGTGGACTGGGCACGTACCAACGCAAAGCTGTCGGGCCTTTCCGATAAGCCTATCCGCTGGATAGTTGACGATGCAGTAAAGTTCATCGGCAGAGAGATACGCCGCGGTACACGCTACGACGGTATCATCCTTGATCCTCCCAGCTACGGCAGAGGAACGAACGGTGAGATGTGGCGTCTTGAGGATAACATCTACGATCTCATGGTGATGATAACACAGCTTCTTTCCGATAAGCCGCTGTTCATCCTGCTGAACAGCTACACAACGGGACTTTCCGCATCCGTCATGAGCTATCTTCTGCAGCAGACAGTCGGCAAGCGTTTCAACATCGAGATAATCTCCGAGGAGATAGGACTTCCAGTGCAGCAGACAGGTATGCCGCTGCCCTGCGGAAGCACAGCGATAGTAAGATTCCTTTAATATATGATATACAGAGGATATTGATTTGAACATTATTGAAGTAGACAACCTCAGCTTTGATTACATTACACGGGATGAGGAAGGCAAAGAGATAGAACGCAACAGCGTTCTTAAAAGAATAGATCTTACCGTTCCCGAGGGTCAGTTTCTTGCTGTACTCGGACATAACGGCTGTGGTAAATCCACACTCGCAAAGCTGTTCAATGCGATACTCGTACCCACGGAGGGCACTGTCACGGTTAACGGTATCGATACCGCTGATGAGGATCGTCTTTTTGATATACGCCAGACCGTTGGAATGGTGTTCCAGAATCCCGATAATCAGCTCGTTGCGACTATCGTGGAGGAGGATGTGGCTTTTGCACCTGAAAATCTAGGTGTACCTCCCGAGGAGATACGCGAGAGGGTAGACTATGCCCTCAGACAGGTCGATATGTATGAATTCCGTGAGCACGCACCGCATCAGCTTTCGGGCGGTCAGAAACAGCGTATCGCCATTGCAGGAATAATCGCAATGCAGCCACGCTGTATCGTCATGGACGAGCCGACAGCCATGCTTGACCCCAAGGGCAGGCGTGAGATAATGAAGACGATAAAGCATCTCAATAAAGAGAAAGGCATCACTGTTATCCTTATCACCCACTACATGGATGAGGCGGCACAGGCTGACCGTGTTCTTGTTATGGACAAGGGCAGAGTTATAATGGATGATGTCCCCAAAAAGATATTTTCCCGTATGCAGGAGCTAAAGGCGGTCGGTCTTGATGTGCCGCAGGTCACAGAGCTTGCGTATATGCTGCGTGACGGCGGAGTTGATATCTCAAATGAGCTGATCTATGAGCAGGAATGTGCCGAAGCCATCGCAGCCCTGACTAAGAACGCAAAGGCTGATCTTTCAGGCGTTTGTCATATCGATACAGCCGAGCCTTCGGAAGGCGGAATAATAACTGTACGTGACCTGACATATAAATACAGTGTCGGAACGCCGTTTGAAAAAACTGCCGTTGACGATGTCAGCGTGAACATCGAAAAGGGTGAGTTCGTCGGCATCATCGGCCATACAGGCAGTGGTAAATCTACGCTCATCCAGCACCTTAACGGACTTGTGAAGCCCACATCGGGTGAGATCCTTGTTGACGGCATCAGCATCTGGGATAAGAGCGTGAATATCCGTGATATCCGTTTCAGGGTAGGTCTTGTGTTCCAGTATTCCGAGCATCAGCTTTTCGAGGAAACTGTTGCAAAGGACATCGCATACGGTCCTAAAAACATGGGCCTTTCCGATGAGGAGATCAAAAAGCGTGTCCGTGATGCTGCTGAAAGCATGGATATCCTGCATCTTCTTGACCGTTCTCCGTTCGAGCTTTCGGGCGGTCAGCAGCGTAGGGTAGCTCTTGCAGGAGTACTTGCCATGGATCCGCAGGTGCTGATTCTGGACGAGCCTGCTGCAGGTCTTGATCCCAAGGGCAGGGAAAAGATACTCGACCGCATCAGTGAGTACCATAAGCGGTCGGGCAAGACGATACTTCTCGTGTCACATTCCATGGAGGATATCGTACGTTATGCATCCAAGGTTCTTGTGATGAACAAGGCAAAGCTCTTCTGCTATGATGATACCGACAGAGTATTCGAGCGTACGGATGAGCTTGCAAAAATAGGACTGGATGTACCGCAGATAACAAGGATGTCACACATCCTGCGTGATCTCGGCACTGATATCGGAAATGATATTTATACAACAGAAAGAGCGGCAGAACGTCTGCTGCCTCTGATAAAAGGACAGAACAAATGATAAAGGATATTACGATCGGACAGTATTTCCCCGGAAATTCTGTCATACACAGGCTTGACAGCCGAGTAAAGATATTACTGGATATTCTGTATCTGGTGATCATATTTACCGCACAGAGCTACACAGGTCTGCTTCTCAGTGTGCTTTTCATGGTGTTCTGTTACATCCTGTCAGGCATCAGGCTGATAATGATACTGAAGAGCATCAGACCGATACTTCCGCTGATGATATTCACAGGTATATTGAATCTGCTGTTTATAAGAGGTGAGGAACCGCTGTTCCAGTGGTGGGTGATATCGATCTACCCCGAGGGCATCCGCATGGCTACATTCATGCTCATCAGGGTCATCTCGCTCATCGTTGGTATGTCACTGCTGACCTATACAACATCGCCCATCATGCTGACGGACGCGATCGAACGTCTGCTTTCTCCGCTGAAGAAGATAAAGTTTCCGGTGCATGAGCTTTCCATGATGATGACCATCGCACTCCGCTTTATACCTACGCTCGTAGAGGAAACAGACAAGATCATGGCGGCACAGAAGGCGAGAGGTGCAGAGCTTGACAGCGGCGGACTTATCAAGAGAGCAAAGGCACTTGTACCCGTGCTCATTCCGCTGTTCGTATCAGCATTCAAGCGTGCAAGTGAACTTGCGACTGCTATGGAATGTCGTTGCTACCGCGGCGGAGAGGGAAGAACAAGATTAAGGCAGCTTAAAACTGCTCCGCGTGATTACATTGCGATAGCAGTGATGATCGCACTGCTTGCGGGCGTTATTGTGATCAACTGCTTTCCCATACTTCCCTGATAGTTTTATGGAGATATAATGAGAAACCTGAAAGTATTTATTGCCTACAACGGAGCGAATTACCACGGCTTTCAGCGGCAGGACAATGCTTCTTCGATACAGGAAACTGTGGAGAAAGCCATCGGTAAGCTGCTGAAGATACCGCCTCCTGTGATCTACGGCTGTTCCAGAACGGACACAGGTGTTCACGCCCGTGAGTTCTGCTTCAACGTGCATATAGATAACCGAATCCCCTGCGACGGCTTTGTAAAGGGCATGAACACGCTGCTTCCGCCCGATATCGCGGTACTCTCCTGCGAGGACGTTGACGACGACTTCCATGCCAGATATTGTGCCAGAGGCAAGGAGTATGTATATGTGATAAACAATCTGCCGCAGCGTGACGTGTTCCTGCAGGATCTTGCGTTCCATTATCCATATAAGCTGGACATCGACGCAATGAATTCCGCTGCAAAACTCATGATCGGCGAGCACGATTTCGGTGGTTTCTGTCGTGCGGAGGGAAAAGCTCGCATGAAATCCACCGTGCGTACCATATATGATATAAATGTTACCGAGCAGAACGGACGCTGTGAGGTTCGTATAAGCGGCAACGGATTTCTTTACAATATGGTAAGGATAGTCACAGGCACGCTGATATATATTAGCGAGGGAAAGCGGTCCGAACAGGATATCATCAACGCCCTTGAAACAGGCGACCGCTCCTTCAGCGGTATTACGCTCCCGCCGACGGGACTGTATCTCAACAAAGTGTTCTACTGAAACTCCATTATGATATAAACAAGGAGGTTAAATGACAGACATGGTTGAACGTAAGGAAAATATAGAAAAGAAGGATAATAAGGAAGCTGTAAAGAAGGAAAAGCGAATCGATAAGCGTAATGACATAAACAGCTTCAGAAAGAAGAGGGCACGTCAGAAGCTGATATTCCGTGTTGCGGTGGGACTGCTTTTCGCACTCATCATATTGCTCATCGTCCTCAACTGGAGCAGAATTATCGCTCCGCTCAAGGATGCAGCCCTTGATGTTGGTGAAGGCGGCTTCCCCGTAGAGCTTCCCGGCAGTGCAGGATATGTACTGGACGAACTCGGTGACAGCTTTTATCTTCTGACGGATACGTATATCTATACATATAACAACGAAGGTGCACTTATCACCGATATACAGCATGGCTTCCAGACACCTGTTGCAGTTTCAAATGATAAGCGTATCGTTGTTTATGACAAGAATGGTAAGGAAATGAATTTCTATTCCCGTACCGAACAGATATATAATAATACGATGGATGACAGTATCGTTTTTGCCGAAATAGGTAATGACGAACGCTGTGCTGTAGTCACGACTTCCACCAGATATTCCAATTACCTCTATGTCTTCAATGCCGAGGGTCAGCAGATATTCCGCTGGGCGTCCCCCGACTACAAGATCATGCAGGTCGCTTTTTCCGATAATGATGAGAGTATCTATGTAACGGCACTCGGCTCACAGGGCGGCGATCTCAGTCTGTATATCTACCGTTTCGATCTCGACAATGCTGAATCAGAGGTGTGGCGTGTCCATGCGGGAAACAATATCTCTTATGAGCTTCAGTGTGGTCAGGATGGCATCTTCCTTGCCACAGGCAGCGGCTGTGCACTTTATGATGCACAGAGCGGTGAACTGATCTCGACCGCTGGTTTTTCACGCAGCGTTTCGGGAATTCCCGATTGGGACAATGTACGCACGGTGGTGTTCAATGATTCGGGCTCCAGTGGCGATGTCCTTGCGGTCTATGACAAGGATATATCCGCTCCCGCAGAATTATATATAGATAAACTGACAAATATATGTGAGGACAACGGAATATGCTATGTTCTTTCGGGCAATAAGCTCAGCTCCTATAATTCGAAGCTGCAGCCGCTGAAGGAATATGAACTTGATGATGTGTATTCTGATGTTGTTGTAATGAACGGGTATGCTTATCTCCTCGGCTATAACGAGGTACAGCGTATAGCACTGTAAAGCATACGAAAGGAGAACTATGGGAACTCAGTTTGCGATAGTTTATGACCTTGCGATAGCGGCAATACTTATAGGTATGCTGTTCTCGGGTCTGAAAAGAGGGTTTGCGAGTGCCGTTGTGGGTTTTGCAGCCGTTGCGGTGGGCTTTATCTGTGCTATGATGCTCAGCAAGCCGATAAGTGAGAAGATATACATCTCCTATGTGGAGAAGCCTGTGAACCAGACGGTCAACATCGCCATTGATGAGGTGATGGGTTCGGTTTTCATGGACGGCATGGAGAATGTCGATTACAGCCTGGTAAGGGTGAACGGCATTTCCGTTGAGGATATTGAGCCCAGCTATTCAGGTACGAATAAGGCACTGTTCGATCTTGCTTCGGTAGATCTTAGCGAAACGGGAATCGATGCTGTTGATCTTAAAAGCTTCGGAATTCCTGCAAATGCTGACCTTTCAGATATGAATGGTAAGACAGCCGAATTCACCATGACCGATATCAACCGTTACGGATTAGGTCGGATGATAGTTGCACAGGTCATTGCCGTGAATATCCAGAACGGTGATTTCTACCGCACTATGATAACATTTACTGACAGTGTCGGAGATGCAGTGCCGCTGTTCTTCGGTAATATGTCCGAGAAGATAGCTGCCGGCAGCATCGAGCCTGTGCGTTCTATACTGCTCATCATGCAGACTGCGAACGTAAATCTCAGGGACGCAGTTATTGATGGCATTGTAAGACCCTGCTTCAATGTCACTGTGCAGACTATTGTCTTTGCTGTTATCTTCTTTGCAGTAGTGATAATACTTAATCTGGTTGCGAAGCTGCTTCAGTTTGTTAACAAGATACCTGTGCTCGGCGGCTTCAACGCTGTATGCGGCGGTCTGCTGGGTCTTGTACAGGGTCTGCTGACTATCTGCGTTACCTGTCTGCTGGTAAGAGTTATCGTGGTTATGAGCGGCGGCAACATTATTTTCTTCAACAACGCAGTTATTGACAGCACGATGGTATTCCATTACTTCTATGATTTTGAGTTTCTGAATTTCATCAGCTGATAAGGAAAAGGTGAATTATATATGATGATGTGTACAAAGTGCAAGAAGCGTCCTGCGGTCATGTTCATTTCTACTTTGTCAGGAAATGACCGCAAGAACGAAGGACTTTGTCTGAAATGTGCTTCTGAAATGAATCTCCCGCAGTTTTCTCAGTATCTGGAGCATCTCGGTGTGTCTAAAGACGATTTTGAGAACGCATACAATGCAGTTTTCGATGATAACGGAAATGCAGACAGCGAACTGCTCAAGATACTGAATATTCCCACAGACGAAATGGGCGGCGGTATTGCCGATAATGATGATGACGACATAACAGATGAGATGTTCGAGAGCGGCGGTGCAAATACCATGCCCAGCTTCCTGCGTGATCTGTTCAAGATGGGCGGAAGCTCCGACGGTGAAGCCGAGGGTGGAGAAAGCTCCAGACCCCATAAAAAGGAAAAGACCGACAAGAAACGCAGAAACCTTGAAACATTCTGCACCAATCTCACAAGAAGAGCACGTGACGGTGAGATCGACCGTATAATCGGCAGAGATCGTGAGATTAACCGTGTGCTTCAGATACTGTCACGCAGGAGTAAGAACAACCCCTGCCTTATCGGTGAACCGGGCGTCGGAAAAACTGCTATCGCAGAAGGTATCGCACTCCGTCTGGAGAGCGGTGATGTACCTTTCAGACTTCAGGGCAAGGAGCTTTATCTGCTTGATCTTACCGCACTTATTGCAGGAACACAGTTCCGCGGTCAGTTTGAGAGCAGGGTAAAGGCACTTATTGATGAAGTGAAGAATGCAGGAAATGTCATCCTGTTCATCGATGAAGTGCATAATCTTGTCGGCACAGGCGACGCAGACGGAACCATGAATGCGGCAAATATGTTCAAGCCCGCACTTTCCCGTGGTGAGCTTCAGGTCATCGGAGCAACCACATTCAATGAGTACCGCAAGCATATCGAAAAGGACAGTGCTCTTGAACGACGCTTCCAGCCTGTTACAATCAACGAGCCGACAATTGATGAAACAGTGGAGCTGCTGGAGGGTATCAAAGATTATTACGAGGCACACCACAAGGTGAAGATATCTCCTGAGCTTACGAGAATGTGTGCTGTCCTCTCCGAGCGATATATCAACGACCGTTTCCTGCCCGACAAGGCAATCGACCTTCTGGATGAATCCTGTGCGTGTGCGAGCCTTGTAAGCGAGGATATCACAGAATACGAAAAGCTGAAGGCTGAAACAGAGAAGCTGCGAGCCGAAGAAGCTGCAATGGACAATGCGGATGAAAAGTTCTTTGAAAAGCGTGCGGAGCTTATTGCACAGATAGCACGAAACGACGAGCGTATTGCAGCGATAAAGGATAAGGCGGAAAACGTCTGTGTAACGATGGATGATCTTTCAAAGGTCATTGAGATGTGGACAGGAATACCTGCCAACAAGATAAAGGAGACCGAATACAAGCGTATTGCTGGTCTTGAACAGGCACTCAAGGACAAGGTCATCGGACAGGATGAGGCGTGTGAGCTTGTTGCAAAGGCGATAAAGCGTACACGAGTTCAGCTTTCTTCACGCCGCCGTCCCGCATCGTTCATCTTTGTGGGCCCCACGGGAGTCGGCAAGACGGAGCTTGTAAAAGTGCTTGCGAAGGAGATGTTCGATACTGTTGAGCCGCTCATTCGCATCGATATGTCCGAGTACATGGAAAAACACAGCGTTTCCAGAATCATCGGCTCGCCTCCTGGTTATGTAGGATATGACGAAGCAGGACAGCTCACCGAAAAGGTACGCAGAAAGCCTTATTCTGTTATTCTTTTTGACGAGATAGAAAAGGCTCATCCTGATGTGAT
Organism: Oscillospiraceae bacterium; assembly: GCA_045606085.1. Taxonomy (GTDB): domain Bacteria; phylum Bacillota; class Clostridia; order Oscillospirales; family Ruminococcaceae; genus CAG-115. The sequence continues at coordinate 4,955 of JAZURJ010000047.1, read as the reverse complement.
GAATATACTGCTCCAGATACTTGACGAGGGCAAGATAAACGACTCTCAGGGTCGCTCTGTAAGCTTCGAGAATACTGTCATTTGCATGACTTCCAATGCGGGTTCCAGCAACAGCACTAATGGTATCGGTTTCTCCAGAAGCGAGGGTGATATCAGCAAGGACCGTGCAATGAAGGGTCTGCGTGATTTCCTGCGTCCCGAGTTCATCGCCAGAGTAGATGAGGTCATAGCATTTGCACCGCTTTCGAAGGAGGCTTATGCCGAGATAGCAAAGCTGATGCTTGGCGAGCTTGTTGAGCCGCTCAATGAGAAGAAGATCAAACTTTCCATAAGCGATGATGTATACGCAGCTGTTGCTGAAAAGGCATACGGCGGAAAGTACGGCGGCAGAGATATCCGTAAGGTCATCCGCAGCGAGATCGAGGATGTCATTGCAGAGCTGATAATCGACAATGCTGAAAACGCTCTCAGCAGCATCACAGTTGCATCTGAAAACGGAGAGATAAAGGTGATCGGAGCATGAGCGTAGTAGTTGTTACAGGCGGCACCGGTGCTATCGGCAGTGCCATAGCCGCAGAATATGCTAAGACAGACGATGTAATAATAACCTACAATACCAGAGAAGATATTGCACAGAAGCTTGCGTCGGAACTCCGATGTACAGCTGTCAGGATGGACGTTTCTGACAGAGCGTCCGTTGATGCAGCCTGCAAGGATATACTTGAGCGTTACGGACATGTGGATGTACTTGTCAATAATGCCGGTATATCCCATATCGGGCTTTTTACCGATATGACACAGGCTGAATGGGATAGGATGATGGGTGTAAATCTCACAGGCTGCTTTAACGTAACTCAGGCACTGGTGCGATCTATGATATCACGCAGAAGCGGTGCGATTATCAATATTTCCTCCGTGTGGGGCGTGCATGGTGCATCCTGTGAGGTAGCATACTCCGCTGCAAAGGCAGGAATTATCGGCATGACCAGGGCACTTGCCAAGGAGCTTGGAGCTTCGGGTATAACCGTTAACTGTATAGCACCCGGCGTCATTGACAGCCCCATGAACAGCTCCCATCTCTCCGAAGATGAGCTTCAGGAACTTGCTGACAGTACACCGCTTATGCGGCTTGGCAGGGCAGAGGAGGTTGCAGCAGCAGTACGTGCTGTTGCAGAGAACCGCTTTATCACTGGACAGGTACTTGGAGTAGACGGCGGTTTTTATTGATACATCTGCTATTTGTACAAAACTTTATCGTTCTTTGGTAAAAGTTCGTCAAAAAAATCTCAAAAACCTGTTGAAATTTGCAGAAATATTTGCTATAATTAAAGTAATGTGTTTTAATTCAGCTTAAACTGCGTTAGTTCGTATCTTTTGGTATCTGCAAGCGTGGTTTTCGATTAAGACAGAAAAGTTCCTATAAAGGAGAAGACTATGAATTTAGCGTATTCCATTCTGTCTGCTGCCTCTGCGGCTGCTGAGGATGTCAGCGTTATCGACAGACTTCAGAGCTACACGGAGATCGATGGAAATTCCATCGCACAGCAGCAGCTTGCCGATCCCGATTACTGGAGCTCGGTAGGCATTATTACCGTAACGGGTATTCTGGTTGTATTCCTCATCCTTGCACTGCTCATCTTTGTTTTCTGGGGTATGGGTCAGATTTTCAGAGCCCTTGACGCTAAGAAAGCTAAGAAGGCAGAGGCAGAAAAGGCAGCCAAGGCTGCGGAAGCTGCTGCCAAGGCTGAAGCTTCACCTGCTGTTGAGGCTGTTGAGGACGAGATGTCCGATGACGATGAGATCATCGCTGTCATCAGTGCCGCTATCGCTGCTTATTCTGAGCAGGATGGCAAGACATACGAGATCAGAAGCATAAGACGTAAGGACAGCAGAACACGTTCTGCATGGAGCCTTGCCGGCATTGGCGACAACACCCGCCCGTTCTGATAAAGACAGAAAGGAAAGTTTAAAATATGGAAATATTCGTTGATACCCTTGTCGGACTCGTTCAGGGTTCCGGCTTTATGGGTTTTCTGGCTGACGGCGGATGGAAGAATATCATAATGATACTCGTATCTTTTGTTCTGTTCTATCTTGCTGTTGTCAAGCAGTATGAGCCTCTTCTGATGCTCCCTATCGCATTCGGTATGCTGCTTACAAATCTGCCTGTCACAGGCCTTTACCATCCCGAGCTCTGGGATCCCGCTTCCAACCCCTATTTTGCTCCTCATTATATTGAGGAAGCAGGCGGCATAGTTGTAAATTATGTGAAGGAAGCAAGCCTTGACTACGGTCGTGTTCTTCACGAGGGCGGACTTCTTGATCTTCTTTACCTCGGTGTAAAGCTTGGCATCTATCCTCCCCTTATCTTCCTTGGTATCGGTTCCATGACCGACTTTGGTCCGCTGATCGCTAACCCTAAGAGCTTCTTACTCGGAGCTGCTGCTCAGGGTGGTATCTTCTTCACTTTCCTCGGTGCTTGTCTGCTCAACCTTACCGGTATTGCGGATTTCACACTGAAGGAGGCTGGCTCCATCGCCATCATCGGTGGTGCGGACGGTCCTACCGCGATCTTCCTGACATCAAAGCTTGCACCTCAGCTCCTTGGTTCTATTGCAGTTGCTGCATATTCTTACATGGCACTTGTGCCTGTTATCCAGCCTCCTATCATGAAGCTGCTCACGACTGAAAAGGAACGTTCTGTCAAGATGGGTCAGCTCAGACAGGTATCCAAGATCGAGAAGGTCATTTTCCCGATCGCTGTTACAGTTATCGTATCCCTTATCGTTCCCGATGCAGCTTCCCTCGTTGGTATGCTGATGCTTGGTAACCTGATGAAGGAGAGTGGTGTCTGCGACAGACTTGTAAAGACTGCTCAGAACGAGCTGATGAACATCGTCACCATCTTCCTCGGAACCACTGTTGGCGCAACCGCAGTTGCCCAGAACTTCCTGAGTGCAAAGACACTGTTCATCATCCTTCTCGGTCTTATCGCATTCAGTATCGGTACTGCATGCGGCGTTCTGCTTGGTAAGCTGATGTACCTTATCAGCGGCGGTAAGATCAATCCTCTTATCGGTTCTGCAGGTGTATCTGCCGTACCTATGGCTGCACGTGTTTCCCAGAAGGTCGGTCAGGAAACTAATCCCTCCAACTTCCTGCTGATGCATGCAATGGGTCCGAATGTAGCCGGTGTTATCGGCTCAGCTGTTGCTGCCGGCGTGCTGCTCAGCGTACTCGGTTAATAGAAGATAAAGTGCCTGTATCATTACAGGCACTTGTTGTATATGAGGTGCTTATGGTAGTTAAATTCATCCCGATGTCTGAAGGTCTGATCTCAGTTGAGGAGCTTCGCCGTGTTGTGTCTGAGGAGGCACTTGAAGCGTACAGGTTTTACCGTGTTGGTGTACGGGATGATACGGAACAGCTTAAATCTGAGCTGCTGAACAGGCTGAAGTTCCATCTGTCTGATTACATACTCATCCGTATCAGAGGAGAGCTTGCAGGCTTCTATTGCTTTTACTGCGAGAATGGCAGAATGATGTTGAATGATATGTATATCTATCCCGAATACAGCAGTACAGGTATTGCAAAGCTTGCACTGGAACGCTGCATTTCTTCCACAGAGCTTCCTGTCTGTGCAAAGCTGTATGATATGGATGTGTTTTCCATATCTCTTTTCAAAGAAGCAGGTTTTCGCCGCACTGAGCAGATATCAGGATCCGCTTCATTATGGATATATGATAATACCGATCCGTTCTGAGATTTACCGCCGCATAGTCGGCGGTTTTTTAGTGCGGAATTAATTGACATCCGCTATGTTTTGGTATATAATAAATGTAACTGGTTTTTCAGAAGTTTTCAAAATCATTTTCGGAAAGGAAGTATCGTAAATGAGCAATACAAACCCAAAATACGAACCGTTGCTGACACCGTGGAAGATCGGCAATGTGGAGATCAAGAACCGAATCGTAATGTGTCCCATGGGCGGAACATCCCTGTTTGGCTGGTTTGAGCTTACAGGCTGTCACTTCGATAAGGAGGCAGCGAAGCTTTTTCTTGAGAGAGCAAATAATAACGTAGGTCTTATCATTCCCGGCATTGCTCCTCTTCGTGATACTTTCTGGGGCAAGTGGCTCTGGCAGAATCCGAAGATGTTCGAGGAACTGAAGGTCTTCATGGATGAGATACATAAGACAGGTGCAAAGCTGTTCATCCAGCTTACTGCCGGCATGGGCCGTTCATGGGCGATAACCGAGCTTGTTGCTCCTCTTCATAAGAACAAATTCACCCGTGCACTCATCAAGCCCATTATTGACACATCTCATGAGCTTGCAAGCCCCAGTCCGCAGAGATCTCGCTGGGCACATGATATCGAATGTCCTGAGATGACTGTTAAGCAGATACACGAGATCATAGAAGCCTTCGCCAAGACCGCAAAGCTCTGTAAGGAAGCAGGTGTTGACGGTGTAGAGGTGCACGCTGTACATGAAGGTTATCTGCTTGATCAGTTCTCCATCGAGTTCTTCAACAAGCGTACCGACGAATACGGCGGCAGCTTTGAAAACCGCTATCGTTTTGCCGCTGAGGTCGTAAAAGCGATAAAGGATGCGTGTGGCGAGGATTATCCCGTTTCTCTGCGTTATTCAGTTGAATCCAAGATGAAGGGCTTCTGCGAGGGTGCAATGCCGGGCGAGGACTACGTTGAAGTCGGACGTGGCATGGAGGAATCCGAAAAGGCCGCAAAGTACCTTCAGGATGCGGGCTACGATATGCTCAACGCCGACAACGGAACCTACGACTCCTGGTACTGGGCTCATCCGCCTATGTATATGCCCGAAAACTGCAACCTTGAGGACGTTGCACACATCAAAAAATTCGTTGATATACCCGTGGTTTGCGCAGGCAGAATGGATGCCGAGGCAGGTGCCGCGGCCATAGCGGAAGGCAAGATA
>JAZURJ010000046.1:0-68288 GCA_045606085.1 Oscillospiraceae bacterium | reverse complement strand
CCGACAAATATCAGGAGCACAACGTGAAGTGGTGGGACGCTGTGGATGTGATATCCTCCAGCGGCTACTACCCGATAAACGACTGGGAACGCCAGCTTGACCGCATCGAGGCTGTGGTGAAGAAGTTCGGCAAGCCGTTCTTCTTTGCGGAGTGCGGATGTATGTCCGTACAGGGTGCGAACCTCGTACCGAACGACTGGTCCGTCCGCGGCGACATCGACCTGCAGGGTCAGGCAGACTGGTACGCCGAGATGTTCCGTGCCTGCGAAAAGCGTGAGTGGGTCGGCGGCTTCGCCATCTGGGACTGGAGCGGCAGACAGTATCCTCTCGGCAAGGCAGAAACACACGGCGGCTACGAGACCTACGGCAAGCCTGCCGAAAAGGTCATTTCCGATTTCTATGCAAGTAAAAAGTAATTAATATACGGAGGACATACAATGGAAAATTTTAATTTCTACAGCCCCACCGAATTCGTTTTCGGCAGGGACAGAGAGAACGAGGTAGGTGCACTCGTTAAAAAGCACGGCGGCAGCAGAGTTCTGCTGCATTTCGGCGGCGGCTCCGCAGTACGCTCGGGCCTGCTGGACAGAGTAAGGGCATCCCTCAACGCTGAGGGCGTGTTCTTCATGGAGCTTGGCGGCGTTCAGCCCAATCCCCGTGATACTCTCGTGTATCAGGGCATCGAGTTGTGCAGGAAGGAAGGTCTTGACTTCATCCTTTCCGTCGGCGGCGGCTCCACCATCGATTCCGCAAAGGCTATCGCCATCGGCGTACCCTATGAGGGCGATTTCTGGGATTTCTACTGCGGCAAGGCAGGCATACAGAAGGCTCTGCCCGTCGGCACGGTGCTGACCATCGCTGCGGCAGGAAGCGAAGGCTCTCCCGATTCCGTTATCACACAGGAAGCAACAGGCATGAAGCGTGGTGCAGGCTCCGATCACATCAGACCGAAGTTCTCCGTGCTGAACCCTGCTCTCACCTGTACGCTGCCCGCATTCCAGACAGCCTGCGGTGCTGCGGATATCATGGCACACGTGTTCGAGAGATATTTCACCAACACCACCGAGGTCGAGGTAACAGACCGCCTGTGCGAGGCTGTGCTGCTCACCATGGTGAAGGAAACTCCACGTGTCATCGCTGACCCCAACAACTACGACGCACGTGCGAACATCATGTGGGCAGGCATGGTAGCCCACAACAACATCGTCGGCGTTGGCAGAAGCCAGGACTGGAACAGCCACGGCATCGAGCATGAGCTGTCGGGTCTGTACGACGTTGCACACGGTGCAGGTCTTGCAGTGATCATGCCCTCCTGGATGGAGTTCGTTATGGACCACAACGTTATGCGTTTCGCACAGATCGCCACAAGACTGTGGGGCTGCCAGATGAATTTCGAGCATCCCGAGGTAACGGCTCTTGAGGGCATCCGCTGCTTCAGACGCTTCCTGCACGATATCGGTCTGCCGATCAATCTGGCAGAGCTTGGTGCAAAGGAAGAGGATATCCCCACACTCGTTGCAAATCAGGGTGTCGAGGACAGAACATGGGGCTTCGTAAGACTTAGCTCCGAGGACATCACAGCTATCTACAACATCGCCGCAAAGGCGACCGTATAAGAAAGGAGCAACTCATGAAGGCGTTATTCATCGGTGGTACAGGCACCATCAGCATGGCGATAACAAGACAGCTCGCACAGGATCCCGAATGGGAGCTGTACCTGCTCAACCGCGGAAGCCGCACAGCACAGCTTCCCGAAAACGTAAAGGTCATCAATGCGGATATCAACAACGAGCAGCAGGCGGCAGAGGCTCTGGGCGACCTTTCCTTTGACTGCGTATGTGATTTCATCGGCTTTGTGCCCTCGCAGCTTGAGCGTGACTACCGTCTGTTCAACGGCAGAACAAAGCAGTTCATGTATATCAGCTCCGCAAGTGCATATCAGAAGCCGCTTTCGGACTACCGCATCAACGAAGGCACTCCCCTCGCAAACCCCTACTGGGAATACTCCCGCAACAAGATCGCCTGCGAGGAATTCCTGATGAAGATGTACCGTGACAACGGCTTCCCCGTTACCATCATCCGTCCCTCCCACACCTATGACGAACGCAGCGTACCGCTGGGCGTACACGGTGACAAGGGAAGCTGGCAGGTGGTAAAGCGTATGCTGGAGGGCAAGCCCGTCATCATCCACGGCGACGGCACCACACTCTGGACAATGACCCACAACAGCGATTTCGCAAAGGGCTTCATCGGTCTGATGGGAAATATCCACGCCATCGGCGAGGCATTCCAGATAACCTCCGACGAATCCGTGACATGGAATCAGATCTACAAGGCTATCGCAGATACCCTCGGCGTTGAGTTCAAGCCGTACTACGTTCCCTCCGATTTCCTGCACGCAGTAAGCAACTACGATTTCGAGGGCAGCCTTATCGGCGACAAGGCTAACTCCGTGGTATTCGACAACAGCAAGCTGAAAAAGGCGGTGCCCGGTTTCGTGGCTACCGTGAGATACGATCAGGGTATCCGCAGAACAGTGGAATACGTACTCGCTCACGAGGAATTCCAGGTACCCGACCCCGAATTTGACACATGGTGCGACAAGGTCATCGCCGCACTGGAAAATGCTAAGAAGGAGATAAACTAAAATGGTAAACGTAAAAGGAAGATGGGCACTCATCACAGGTGCGGCAAGAGGTATCGGCTACCTCACAGCAAAGTTCATGGCAGAGCAGGGATGCAACCTCATCCTGCACAGCCGTGACATCGCTCACACAGAAAAGGTACTGGCAGAGGTAAAGGCTATCGGCGTTGAGGCTTACGCAGTTTCCGCCGAGCTTTCCAAGCCCGAATCCGTTCAGGCTATGCTGGAGGAGATAGACAGCCGCGGCACACAGGTGGATATCGTTCTGAACAACGCAGGTATGCAGATCGCTTACCGCACAGAGTATTTCAAGACACCCGTGTCCGACTACACAGAGAGCTTCTATATCAACACCATCGCTCCCGCGATGATCTGCTACCACTTCATGCCCAGGATGATCGAGCGTGGCTTCGGACGTATCCTGAACACCACCAGCGGCATCGCTCTCGAGCCTCAGCAGGCAGGCTACTCCGCGAGCAAGGCGGCTCTCGACAAGATCACAATCGACCTCGGCTCCACAGTTGAGGGTACAGATGTTATGATAAACCTCACCGATCCCGGATGGTGCAGAACAGACCTCGGCGGTCCTCACGCTCCCAACGCTCCCGAGAGTGCTATCCCCGGCATCGTTGTAGGTGCTTTCGTGGATGACAAGAAGTCGGGCAGATACCTGAACGCTCCCCACTTCACAGGCATGACGCTGGAGGAAGCTGTTGCAAAGGCAGAGGCTGAATTCGACAGCCCCTACCGCAAGTAAGGAGATATTATGAGGATAGGTATTCTCGGTGCGGGCGGCATCGCACGCAAGATGGCGTATACCGTGAACAACATGGAGAACATGACCCTTGCCGCTGTCGGCTCAAGGGATATCGAAAGGGCGACGGTGTTTGCGGAGGAATTCTCCGTGCCCACAGCCTACGGAAGCTACGAGGAGCTTGCGGCTGACAGCTCGCTTGACCTCATCTATGTGGCAACGCCTCATTCACGTCACTACGAGGACGCACTGCTGTGTCTTGAAAACGGCAGGAACGTGCTGTGCGAAAAGCCGTTCACGGCGAACGTTTCTCAGGCGGAAAAGCTCATCGCTCTCGCTGAGGAGAAGGGGCTTTTCATCGGCGAGGCTATATGGACAAGATACCTGCCCATGCGTTTCACGCTGGACGAGATACTCGCAAGCGGCGTCATCGGCACGCCCTCCTATCTCACCGCAAATCTCGGCTACCAGATAAACCATGTTGAACGTCTGATAAAGCCGGAGCTTGCAGGCGGTGCCCTGCTGGACCTCGGCGTGTATACGATAAACTTCGCACTGATGGCTTTCGGAAACGATGTGCGTGAAATAAAGTCCTCCTGCAACAAGAATGAGTACGGCGTGGACGTGAACAACTCGCTCATCATGAATTTCTCCGAAGGCAGGACGGCGATGCTCCACAGCAATATGAACGCTCTCACTGACCTGCGTGGTATGATATACGGCGAAAAGGGCAGAATAGAGTTCAGGAACATCAACAACTGCGAAGGCATCACGGTGTACCTCAACGACGGCACATTCACAAGCTACGATACGCCCAAGCAGATAACCGGCTTCGAGTATCAGGTGCAGGCCGCCGCAGACGCAATCGCCGCAGGCAGGACCGAGGCATGGCAGATGCCGCACTCCGAGATACTTCTCGTACAGCGGATAATGACAGACCTGAGAAAAGAATGGGGCATCACCTATCCCTTTGAATAAGCAAGTAACGCTCCGTTGTCCCCCGATGACGGAGCGTATCTGTTTGACAAGCGGTGCTTTTTCTGGTAAAATATAAGGTAACTATTGTTATCAAGGAGAATTCTATGACCGAAACCATCGAAGCCATCGGCACAGCCGAGGCAGGCGTGCTTGGAAAGATGATCGAGGCAGTGACATCTGCCGTATCCGCCACAAGCAACGCCATGTACAGCTACATCCTCATCATCCTGCTGGTGGCCACAGGTCTTTATTTCACCATCCGCACGAGATTTGCTCCCTTCCGTCTTTTCGGGGAGCAGATAAAGGCTGTGATGGAGAAGCCTGCCGACGGAAAGAGCGTGTCCTCCTTCCAGGCACTGATGGTATCCACCGCGTCCCGTGTGGGCACGGGAAACATCGTGGGCGTATCCACTGCACTGTGTCTTGGCGGCTTTGGCTCCGTGTTCTGGATGTGGGTCATCGCCATAATCGGCAGCGCGTCCGCTTTCATCGAAAGCACGCTTGCACAGATATATAAACGCCGAGGTCCCGACGGAAGCTACGGCGGTCCCGCCTACTACATCGAAACCGCACTGAAATGCCGTCCGCTGGCGGTGGTGTTCTCGGTGTTCCTGATACTCACCTACGGCTTCGGCTTCAATATGCTGGCATCCTATAACCTGCAGTCCACCTTCTCCGCATACAGCTTCTACGATGCACAGATCACCCCCTGGATCATCGGACTTGTGGTGGCGGCGGCTGTGTTCTACTGCCTTGTGGGCGGCGGCTCAAGAGTGATAAAGGCGACATCCTTTCTCGTTCCTGCGATGGGCGTTGCGTATATCCTTGTTTCCCTTATCATCATCGTGATGAACATCACCTCCCTGCCTGCGGTCCTCGCACGCATCTTCACCGAGGCATTCGATCTCGGTGCGATATCCGGAGGCTTCGGCGGTTCCTGCGTGATGTACGGCATCAAGCGAGGCCTTTTCAGCAACGAGGCAGGAGTAGGCTCCGCACCCAACGCATCCGCTTCTGCAGAGGTCAGCCATCCCGCAAAGCAGGGTCTTGTGCAGGTGCTGTCCGTGTTCATCGACACCATCCTCGTATGCAGTGCAACGGCGTTCATGTGTATGTGCTCGGGCGTTGAACCGACCGAGGCACTTTCGGGTGCTCCCTATGTGCAGGCGGCACTCAGCGAAACGCTCGGCTCCTTTGGTCCTGTATTCATCACCGCAGCGATGATACTGTTTGCATTCACGACGCTGCTGGGCAACCTGTTCTATGTAGACAAGTGCCTTATCCACATCTGCGGCAGACAGCCCTCAAAGGAGTTCATGCTGGGCTACCGCATAGTGGCGGCACTGGTGATACTCCTCGGTGCAGGCATGAGTGCAGGTCTGCTGTGGGATATCGCAGATGTGCTGATGGGCGGCATGACGCTGATAAACATCCCCGTCATCATCATCCTCGCAAAATACGCCCTGCGTACTCTGAAGGACTACGAAAAGCAGCGTAAAGAGGGCAGGGAGCCTGTCTTTCACGCAAAGGACATCGGGCTTCCGCAGGAAACGGATTACTGGAAATAAACGCAGAAAAGCGGCAGAAAACTGCCGCTTTTGTTATTTCTTCAGAGGATTATCCGAAAGCTCGAAATATGCTGCGGAATATCTCGGCACGTTCATCCTGATGTTTCCGTCCTTGTCCGCACGCATGGTCTTCCTGTAATGCGGAGCACAGCCGCCGTATTCGTCCGCCGTGCTGTCCAGTATGCAGGTCAGCATCTTCCCCTCGCCGATGTGCAGCGTGTAACGCTCCTGCGTGCTGTCAGAGAAATTCATCACGGCGACGATGGGCTTTTCGCCCTCGCAGCGGCGTATCATGGCGTAGCAGCGGCGAAGTGCACTGTCGCAGTCAAGCCATGCAAAGCCCTCGGGCGTGTCGTCCCAGCGTGAGAGCACAGGCTTTCTGAGATACAGCCTGCACAGCCGCTTCATGAACTGTGAGAACGCATCGTGGATGGGGTATTTCAGCACATCCCAGTCCTGCGGCCGCTTTTCGTCCCATTCGCGTAGCTGTCCGAACTCGCTGCCCATGAAATTCAGCTTCTTGCCGGGATGTGCGTACATATACATATACAACGTCCTTGCCTGCGGGAATTTATCGTCATAGCTGCCGTGCATCTTCTGCAGCACTGTCGCCTTGCCGTGTACGTTCTCGTCATGCGAAAGGGCAAGTATGTAACGCTCGCTGTAAAAATACAGCATGGAGAAGGTCAGCTTGTGGTAATACAGCACACGCTCCTCGGGCGTCTTACGCATATAATCCAGCGTGTCGTTCATCCAGCCCATGTCCCATTTGTAGTCAAAACCAAGTCCGTCCTGATCTGTGGGCTTGGTGACACGGGGATAATCGGTGCTGTCCTCCGCACAGAGTATCGCAGTGGGATGTATCCACTTAAGCCCCGTGTTCATGCTTTTGATGAATTCCAGACCGTTTTCGTTCACGCCACGCTGCCTGTCGCCCATCCAGTAGATGATACGGCTGATGGCATCCATCCTCAGACCGTCGAAGTGGTACTCCGTCAGCCAGTAGTTTGCGGCGGATTTCAGAAAGCTGCAGACATGGCCCTTGCTGAAATCGAAGTTGCGGCTGCCCCATTCACTGTGGGAGATGTCATTGTACTCGGATTCATACAGCGGTGTTCCGTCGAAATTCGCCAGTGCATAGCCGTCCACGGCAAAGTGCACAGGCACATAATCCAGAAGCACTGCGATGGAATTGCGGTGGCACATATCAACGAACCTCTTCAGCTCCGTCGCCTCGCCGTAGCGTGCAGTGGGAGCAAAGAAGCCCGTCGCCTGATAGCCCCAGGATTCGTCGCTCGGATATTCGTTCAGCGGCATCAGTTCGATGCAGTTGTAGGAACGCTCCCTGCAGTAGCTGATAAGCTGCGTCGCAAGTTCCTCATACGAAGAAGCATCCTTCCAGGAGCCTGCCTGAAGCTCATATATGTTCAGGGCATCACCGTGCCATGTGCCCCTGCTGTTCATCCAGTCATAGTCGCCGAAGTTGTAGGACATATCCCTGATGACAGACGCGGTATCGGGTCGAAGCTGTGCCCCGAAGGCGTACGGGTCGCAATGGTCCACGAAGCCGCCTCCGTAATATATGCGGTACTTGTACATATCCCCCGGCTTTGCTCCCGAGATATACAGCCCCCAGAAATTCTCGTCGCCGACGTGCGTCATCTGCTGAGGCTGCCAGTCGTTGAAGCTGCCGATGACCGCAACAGCGTCAGCATGGGGAGCGAATACCCTGAACATCGTGCCGCCCATATCGCTGTGAGCACCCAGCCATTCGTAGCTGTCGAAGCTGTTTCCGTTATAAAATTCTTCCAGTTTCATCAGAAATATGTCCTTTTTTGTGATTTTCTCGTTTAATTCATTAAATTGATTATTGACAATCGTCGATTTTTGTACTATAATACATTATAGCGGTTAATTTTAACTAATACAATCATCATTTTACTAAAATAGTCATTTATACGACACTTGAACGACATTGTTAATAGTTAATCTGACTATCTGTTGAAAACGAAACAACCACCGGAGGAACCCAAAATGGATCTCAGAATTCAGCGTACCAAAGCAGCGATAAAGGACTCGTTTCTTGAACTAAGACGCAAAAAGCCCATAGAAAAGATCACCGTCACGGAGCTGACGAAGGCTGCCAACATCAACAAGGCTACCTTCTATCTTCACTACTCCGATATCTACGCTCTTTCCGACGAGATCGAGAACACCATCATTGACGAGATACTCATCGACCTGCAGGTGCAGGACAAGTTCTTTGAAGCTCCGCAGCAGCACGCAAACGAGATATTCAAGGCGATAGTGGCTCACCGTGAGCAGATCGACGTGGTGTTCTCGGGAAGCCGCAACGCCATCGCAGCGGACAAGATCGAGGCACGCATCAAGAACATGCTGTACGGAACATATCCCGCATTCCGCAACGCACACAACGATGTCATCCTCTCATTCCTGATACAGGGCATCTTCCACACGGTGAAGACCAGCCGTATGACAGGCGACATGAAGGAGGAATACGAGGTCCTCTCGAAGCTGTGCTCCATGGTCATCGCCGAAACAGAGATGACGAACACAGGCAGGAACTGATATAACATATATAACGCCCGCAAAGCAGTACGCTGACGGGCGTTTTCTGTTGCACAGACACTTCGGAGAATTGACAATCACGCCGTTGTGTGTTATACTGTAAACGATTAATTAAGGCGGCATATGCCGCCCGACGGGGAGGAAAGAGAAATGAATAACAACGGCAATGTCATCTATTTCGACCATGAAGGCGACTTTTCGCTCTGGGAGCAGACCTGCCTTCCGATAGGCAACGGCTACCTCGGTGCAAGTATGTTCGGCGGTATCCGCACGGAGCACATCGTGTTCAACGAAAAGACGCTGTGGGCAGGCGGCCCCTGCGAAAACCGCCCCGATTACTACGGCGGCAACAAGCGTGATAAATACAAATATGTGAAGCAGGTGCAGGAGGAGCTGAAAAACGGCAGCTACGAAAAGGTACTGGAGCTTCTTCCCGAGCTTACGGGCGACGGTGATTTCGGCTCGTATCTGCTGCTGTGCGATATGGTGCTGGATTTCAACGTCCCCAACGGACAGACGAAGAACTACCGCCGCTCGCTGGACCTCGACCGCTCACTGTATAGCTGCGAGTTCGAGATCGGCGGCGTGAAGTACACACGCGAGGCTTTCGCAAGCTATCCCGCACGCGTCATCGCCCTGAAGTTCACCGCCTCCGAAAAGGGCAGGCTCGCATTCAGTGCACACCTCGAAAAGACACACCCTGCCGTTGTCACATCCGAGGACGGAATGATGCTGTACAACGGTCATGTCGAGGACAACGGCATGAGATTTGATATGCGTGGTATGTTCCGCACCGACGGCGAGATGATCATAAACGGCGGTGAGCTGAGCGTTACCAATGCCACCGAAGCCGTTGTGTACATCACCGCAGCAACGGATTACGAGATGAAGTACCCGACCTACCGCAGCGGCACAGACCCTGCCACCGTCACTATCCCCCTCATCGAGGCCGCAGGCAATCTCGGCTGGGATGAGCTGTACAAGGAGCATCTTGCGGATTACTCCGCCATCTATGACAGAGTATCGCTGCAGCTCGGCAGCGAAATGGCGGACCTCCCCTCCGACAGGCTGCTGGAAGCATACCGCCGCGGCGAGAGAGCCGCAATGAACAGGCTGGAAACGCTGTACTTCCAGTACGGCAGATACCTGCTGATATCCTCCTCCCGTGAAGGCTCGCTGCCGGCAAACCTTCAGGGCGTGTGGAACGAGAGCAACACTCCCCCGTGGTGCTGCGATTATCACATCAACGTAAATCTCCAGATGAATTACTGGGGTGCATACAACACCAACATGGCGGAAACAGTACCGCCGCTGGTGGATTTCCTCGATTCGCTGCGTGAGCCGGGACGTGTCACTGCAAAGGAATACTACAACATCGTATCCGATGAGGCTCACCCCGAAAACGGCTGGACCGCACACACGCAGTGCTCGCCCTTCGGCTGGACCGCCCCCGGCTGGGATTTCTACTGGGGCTGGTCAACGGCGGCTGTCGCATGGCTGATGCAGAACATCTGGGAGCACTATGAATTCACAGGCGACAAGAAATACCTCGCCGGGAAGATATACCCCATCATGCGTGAGAGCGTGAGGTTCTATACACAGTGGCTCATCTTCGACGAGAAGCAGGACAGACTTGTGTCCTCACCCACATACAGCCCCGAGCATGGTCCCGCAACCATCGGCAACACCTACGAGCAGAGCCTTATCGAGCAGCTGTTCATCGATTTCCTGAAGGCTGCACAGGTGCTCAACACTGACCCGGAGCTTTGTGCGAAGGTGCGTGAGATGCTGCCCAGGCTGAAGCCGTATCATGTGAGCAGAACAGGTCTGCTCAGGGAGTGGTTCGAGGAGGACGAGCCTGATTTCGACAGCTCCAAGGTGCAGAAGAACCACCGCCACATCTCACATCTGATGGGCCTTTACCCCGGCAAGCAGATAAACCGCAGCCGCCCTGAGCTTATGGACGCCGCCATCGCCACAATGAACGACCGCGGCGACGAATCCACGGGCTGGGCAAGAGCATACAAGATAAACCTCTGGGCACGCACGGGCGACGGTGAACGTACCTACAAGCTGCTGAGAGGTCTGCTGGAAAGCTGCACGTTCGTGAACCTCTGGGATTTCCATCCGCCGTTCCAGATCGACGGAAACTTCGGT
Source organism: Oscillospiraceae bacterium (assembly GCA_045606085.1). Classification (GTDB taxonomy): domain Bacteria; phylum Bacillota; class Clostridia; order Oscillospirales; family Ruminococcaceae; genus CAG-115. The sequence continues at coordinate 57,598 of JAZURJ010000046.1, read as the reverse complement.
GCTTCGGCAGGCATCGCAGAGATGCTCATCCAGAGCCACGAGGACTACATCCGACTTCTCCCCGCCCTTCCCGAAGCATGGAAGAACGGCAGCTTCAGGGGACTTTGTGCACGCGGCGGCTTTGTCATCAATGCCGTGTGGCGTAACGGCGAGGTCATCTCCGCAGATGTGCTGTCGCTTTGCGGCGGCGAGTGCAGGCTGGAATTCCCTGCCGACGGCAGGACGGAACGCACCGTCATCAACATAGCCAAGGGCGAAAAGGCTGTCATAATCCCCGTGAAATAAAAGCAAGACCTGCAGGGCAAACGCTCCGCAGGTCTTTTGTTATGCTTTTTCAGATAATTTGTAGCCGACGCCACGCACCGCCACGATGTGCCTTGCATACGCTCCGATCTTTGAACGGATGCGGTTTATGTGCACAGCGATGGTGCGGTTGTCCGCAAGTATCCTGCCCCACACGCGTGAGGACAGCTCGTTTCTGCTGAATATCTTTCCAGGATTTGCGGTCAGCAGGAACAGCATTTCTATCTCCTTCGGGGACAGCTCCACGGGACAGCCGTCCACGATGACGCTGTATTCCTTCAGGTTCACCTGCATCCCCCTGAACACCGCTTCCGTCTTGTCGGAAACACCGTTCTCAGTTCTACGCAGCAGTGCCCTGATACGCAGCGAAAGCTCCGCGATATTGAACGGACGCAGCAGTACCTGATCCGCACCCAGACGGAAATACAGCATATTGTCCTCGGTATTGTAGATGAGCATGATGAGCGGCGTGTTGCGGCCCGCCCTGAGGGTCGCGATGCTGCTGCCGATCTCATCCGATATGGTGCTGCTGAGAATTATTACAGACGCTTTTTCCGCCGCATCCACGGAAAACTCATCTATTCGTGACGAGGAGATGACCTCCATGCCCTCCGCTTCAAGATAATCGGTCACTGCACGACGCAGCTGGGCATCCTCGTCCACCATGAGTATTTTGCCGTATGGCATTTATCTTCGCCTTCTTTTCCTGATGAGGTCCATATGTAACGTTACACTAAAGTATTAACACGCTAAAATCTATCCCGCTGATACAAGGGCGATATTACTACCGCCCTTGTGATAGTGCCTTGGAATTAGCCGAGAACTACCTCTACCTCGTGCTCGCCGCCGTCGAATACGGGGATGATGTTGCCCTCAACAGCCTTGCCGTCAACAGTCATGCTCTTAACGCCTGCACAAACGTGAGCAGGGTTCTTGACAGTGATGTTGTATACAGCACCTCTGAACAGTCTGGAAGCCTTGAAGCCGTCCCATGCAGCAGGGATGGAAGGATCGATCATCAGACCGTCGTACTGGGGCTTAACGCCGAGGATGAACTGGGAAACTGCAACGAAGTTCCATGCAGCGGTACCTGTCAGCCAGGAGTTCTTAGCCTCACCGTGGCGTGCAGCGTCCTTACCTGCGATCATCTGAGCGTATACATAAGGCTCTGTTCTGTGCAGATCGGACTTCTCCTCACGGAATGCGGGAGCGATCTTGCTGTAATACTCATAAGCCTTGTCGCCGTGACCAACTGCAGCTTCAGCACAGATGATCCATGCGTTGTTGTGGCAGAATACACCTGCGTTCTCCTTGTAACCGCCGGGGTATGTGGAGATCTCGCCGTACTCTACCTTGTATGTAGTGAAAGCAGGGTTGTTCAGTACCATACCGTGATCGGAGTTGAGGTACTTGTCGATGCTCTCAAGTGTCTTGATGTCGTAGCCCTTGTCCTTGCCAAGACCTGCAAGAACACACCAGCCCTGAGGCTCGATGAAGATCTTGCCTTCCTCGCACTCGGAGGAGCCGACCTTGTTGCCGTTGTGATCGTATGCACGCAGGAACCACTCGCCGTCGTAGCCGTACTTCTCTGTGATCTCACGCATCTTGGCGATCTCAGCCTCAGCTCTCTGAGCCTCAGCCTCGTCACCCTTCAGGCGGCACATAGCAGCGTACTCGGGAGCGATGTAGCAGAACATACCTGCGATCATTACGGATTCAGCGATCTGGCTGTAGAAAGGAGGCTCTGTGAACATCTCCTTGTTGTTGTATGTCTGGAAGCTCTCGCCGGGCTTGTTGGAGAAGCAGGAGAGGTTCAGGCAGTCGTTCCAGTCTGCACGTCCGATAAGGGGCAGACCGTGAGGACCGACCTTCTTGACAACATGGTTGAATGCTCTCTTGACGTGATCGAGCATTGTATCGGCAAGCTCTGCCTTGTTCTCGTAGGGAACCATCTCGTCGAGGATGGTGAGGTCGCCTGTTTCCTTAACGTAAGCGGAAACTGCGAGGATCATCCACAGCGGGTCATCGTTGAAGTTGGAGCCAAGCTCGTGGTTACCCATCTTTGTGAGGGGCTGATACTGGTGGTAAGCACCGCCGTCCTCAAGCATAGTAGCTGCGAGGTCGATAAGTCTTTCACGTGCTCTCTCGGGGATCTGGTGAACGAAGCCGAGCAGATCCTGGTTGGAATCACGGAAGCCCATGCCTCTGCCGATGCCGCTCTCGAAGTAGGAAGCGGAACGGGACATATTGAATGTTACCATGCACTGGTACTGGTTCCAGATGTTTACCATTCTGTTGAGCTTCTCATCGGGAGAAACAACGCTGTACTGAGTAAGCAGCTTGTCCCAGTAGTTCTTCAGGCTCTCGAACAGCTTGTCAGCCTTCTCGGGAGTATCGCACATAGCGATCATCTCGTTAGCCTTTACCTTGTTGATAACGTTGGCGAGGGGCTTCTTGTTGCCGTGACCGTCAACGGTGTAGCTTGCGAGGATGCCGTCATAGCTGCCGCTCTTGTCGAACTTGTCCTCAAGAGGCATCTCAACGTAGCCAAGGCAGAATACCAGCTCCTTGGTCTCGCCGGGGTCCAGCTCAAGCTCGATGTAGTGGGAAGCGATGGGGGACCAGCCGTCAGCAACGGAGTTGTGAGCCTTGCCCTCAAATACTGCATCGGGCTTGTCAAAGCCGTTGTACAGACCGAGGAAGCTCTCTCTGTCGGTGTCAAAGCCCTGTACGGGTACGTTTACTGTATAGAAAGCGTAGTGGTCACGACGCTCCTTGTACTCTGTCTTGTGGAAGATGGTGGAGCCAACGATCTCGACCTCACCTGTGTTGAAGTTTCTCTGGAAATTGGTGGTATCGTCATTAGCGTCCCAGAGGCACCACTCGAGGAAGCTGAACAGCTTGAGGCTCTTCTTCTCAGAGGATTCATTGGTGATGGACACCTTCTGGATCTCGCCGTTGAAATCCTGGGGAACGAAGAACTTAACGGTAGCCTTAACGTTGTTCTTTGTACCGCTGATGATGGTGTAGCCCATACCGTGACGGCACTCGTAAGCGTCAAGCTCGGTCTTTACGGGAGACCAGCCGGGGTTCCAGACGGTATCGCCGTCCTTGAGGTAGAAATATCTGCCGCCCATGTCAACGGGAACGTTGTTGTAGCGGTAGCGTGTGATACGACGCAGACGAGCATCCTTGTAGAAGCTGTAACCGCCTGCGGTGTTGGATATCAGAGAGAAAAAGCCCTGTGTGCCGAGGTAGTTGATCCACGGATAGGGGGTGCGTGGAGAGGTAATGACGTATTCACGGTTGACGTCATCAAAATGTCCGAATTTCATTGTAGACCTTCTTTCTTTGATGCATCTTCAAAAACTGGAAGTCTGCATACAAAAATGTAATAAGGGCATAGTGATGCCACTAAGAAACAGTATACTATAAATCCGCAGGAATTACAAGACCCGAAAACGATATCATGAGGTTTTCAGCTTTATTTTTGACTTTAAAACCGAATTTAACAATACTAATATAGTGATTTTCACCAAAAGCGTACAGGAAAATCCAACGCAGCGGAAGAACAGGTATTTATGGTGTAAAAAATGACAGTATTGTACTTGACGGGGAGGGATTTCTCCTATATAATAGTATTGATGTTCCCACTTATGTAATCAAAGGAGATCTGACATGAAGATAAGAAAGCTCTGTTCCCTGCTGCTGGCTGCAGCGATGGGCCTTACACTGATGACAGGCTGCGGTGACAGCACCTCGTCTGCTACTGACACGTCCGATACTACCACTACCACTTCTGCGACCGTTGCGGATGTTCCTGACGTTACCGAGGAGGCACCCGTCCTCACGATAGATACCGAGATGACCTCGCTGGAGTTCACAAGCGGCATCAGAGTGGGCTGGAACCTCGGAAATACCCTGGACGCAACAGGCAGCGAGGGTCTTGGCACCGAAACGAGCTGGGGCAACCCGAAAACAACTCCCGAAATGATGCAGGCACTGAAGGACGCAGGCTTCAACGCTGTGCGTATCCCCACCACATGGGAAAAGCACTTCGATGCTGAATACAATATCGACCCCGAGTGGATGGCACGCGTGCAGGAGATCGTGAACTACGCTTATGAGCGTGATATGTACGTTATCCTGAATATGCACCATGAGGGCTGGCACTACCCCACCTACGCAAAAGCAGAGGAGATAAAGACGGGTCTTGCGGCGTGCTGGAAGCAGATAGCAGAGAATTTCAAGGATTATGACGAGCACCTCATCTTCGAGGGCATGAACGAGCCACGCTGGAGAGGCACCGAATGGGAATGGAACGGCGGCAACGACGAGGGTCGTGATGTCGTGAACCAGCTCAACAAGGTGTTCGTTGATACAGTACGTGCAACAGGCGGCAACAATGAGCACCGCTTCCTCATGATATGCGGATATGCCGCAAACAGCGGCGAGGGTGCTCTCTCCGCAATAGAGGTCCCCGATGATCCCCGCATCATCATCTCCGTTCACGCTTATACACCCTACGGCTTCGCTCTGGCAACGAACGGCGGCTCCTCCAGATGGGTAAGCGACCGTCCCGGCTGCACCGCAGAGATCGATACACTGGCAGAGGTGCTTGACAGACTGTTCATCAGCAAGGGCATCGCAGTCATCATCGGTGAAACAGGTGCGATGGTACGCCAGATGAAGGTGGATAACCCCGAGTACACCGAAGGCTCTGACCTGCCCGAGAAGATCACCATCCCGAACGATGAATACCGTGCTTACTGGGCTGAATATTACTTCGGCACCTTCCACAAGATCGGCGTTCCCTGCTTCTGGTGGGACAACGGCTCCTTCCACAGCGGCGAGACCTTCGGTCTTCTGGACAGAGGTGCCTGCGAGATGGCAGCACCCGCAGTGGTGGACGCTATCATGCGTGGCACAGCAGACTGATCACATCAATATTACGTATCGCAGCGGCATCCCGCTGCGATATTGGCGTTTATAAAAGGATAAGCATATGAGATTTTTTCACATAGCCGATCTGCATATCGGCAAGCAGCTCGGCAGCATAGATATCACAGAGGACCTGCGTCACGTGCTGTTCGGTCAGGTGCTGGGCAGTGCTTACGAGGAATACCGCCCCGACGGTCTTATCATCGCAGGCGATATCTACGACCGCTCCAACCCCTCCGCCGAGGCTGTGCAGCTTTTCGATGAGCTGCTCTCCCGTGCCGCTGAGCTTTCCCTGCCCGTGTACGTGATCTACGGCAACCACGACAACGTGCACCGTGTCACCTACGGCAGAAGGCTGTTCAGCAGGAACGGCGTGTTCGTGTGCGAGCCGTTCAGTGCGGATACCCCCGTGACGGTCATCCCCTGCGGCGGCATCGATATCGCACTGATGCCGTATATCTCGGCTGAGATGGCTGCACAGTGCTTCCCCGGGGAGGAGATCACCGACCTCACCTCCGCGATACAGACGGCTCTCCGCCATGCGGATGTCCCGAAGAGCGGCAGACCCTGCCTGCTTGTGACGCACCAGTCCGTCGCAAAGGAAGGCACCTCCCCCATCGGCACGCTGGAAACCGCAGACCACCGCATCTTCTCGCAGTTTACCTACACCGCTCTCGGTCACTTCCATACGCCGAGGAACGCAGGTGCAGACAATATCCGCTACTGCGGCTCGCCGCTGTGCTTTTCCGCAAAGGAGGCACAGAAGCCGCAGAAGTACCTTGATGTCATCGACATCAGCGAGGACGGCGGCTGCTCCGTTATAAATCACCCGATAGTTCCACTGCACCCCGCACGTGTGCTGGCAGGCAGCTTTGCGGAGCTTATGTCGGACGCCGTTCCACGCTCGGAGGATTATCTCTACATCACCATCCGCGGCGAGAACGCCGAGAGCGACGCCGCACGCAGGCTGACAGCAAAGTTCCCGAACTGCGTCACCATCCGCTACGAGATGGACACCGTCAGCAGCGAGGAGGAACGTGCCTATACCGAAATGGAGTTCGGTGAGCTTTTCAGCAGCTTCTTCCGCCTCACGACAGGTCAGGAGATAAGCGACGAGCTGCTCGCCGCCGCAAAGGAGCTTTTCGAAAGATCGGAGGGAACATCATGCTGATAAAGAAGCTGACGCTTTCCGCGTTCGGTCCGTATGCAGGCACTGAGGTGGCTGATTTCACGCCGTTCCGCGGCAAGGTGTTCCTGATAACAGGCGACACCGGTGCGGGAAAGACCACGATATTCGACGGTATCACCTACGCCCTCTACGGCGAGACCAGCGGCTCCGTGCGTGGAAAAAAGACCCTCAGGAGCCAGCACGCCGCACCTGATGCAAAAAGCTATGCCGAACTCGTATTCGAGAACGGCGGCAGGGAATACACGATATACCGCTCCGTGGACGGCGGCAAGAAGGCGGATTACCGCCTGAGCTGCTCCGACGGCAGCTACTGGGAGGGCAAGGCGGAGCTTGACCGCCGCATCCCCGAAATAGTCGGCTTCGACTACGAGGCGTTCTGCCGCGTTTCGATGCTGGCACAGGGCGAGTTCGACCGCTTCCTGCGTCTGAAGTCAAGCGAGCGTGAGGTGACCCTGCGTAAGCTGTTCAGGACAGAGCGTTACGAGGCATTCGAGAAGCTGCTGAAGGCGGAGAACGACCGCTGCACGGATGAGCTTGAGGACATCGAAAAGCTGTTCGCTGCGGAGCTTACCGGCGAAACGCTGGAGGACATCGACGAGAGTGCATATGTCATCGCCGAGGAGGAAAGGATAACTGCGGCACTTCAGAAGAAGATGGATGCCGCACGCACGCTTCAGGATGAAGCAAAGGCAAGGATGGAGCAGCTGGACAAGGATATCAGCCGCATCTCGGGCGAGATAACCGTTGCCGAGAGCCGCAACAGAGCCATCACAGCCTGCGAAAGGGCTGTGGCTGCACTGGAGGAGCTTCAGGGCAGGGCGGAGTATTTCACAGGACAGAGCGAACGTCTGGCGACGCTGGAGCGTGCCGCAGAGCTGCGTCCGTTATACGATAAGAAGCAGGACCTGCAAAAGCAGCGTAGCACCTGCGAAGCTAAGCTGACGGAGGCTGACGCCGCACTGGCAGAGGCCCAGAGCAGCACGGAGCAGGCAAAAGCCGCAAAGCAGGCGGCGGAAAAGCTGCAGCCGAAGCTGTCCGAAAACCAGCGTGCCGCTGCACTTCTCAGTGAGCTGCTGCCGAAGTTTGATGAAGCGGATAAAGCACGACGTGAAGCGGACGAGCTGCTGCCGCTGCTGACGCAGGCAAACGAAGAACAGCAGGAATGTCCCGCCGCCATCACGCACTGCGACAACGAAGCAAAACGCCTCTCAGAAGCCATCGCCGCCGAGGAGAAGAACGCCGCACAAAGCGGATTTCTTATGGCACAGGAGCAGAATGTATCCGCAAGGCTGCTGGATCTGCACGCCCTTGAAACGGCACTGGATAAAACCCAGACGTGCCGCACCGCAGCAGATGCCGCCGTTGCGGAGCATAGGTCCGCTGCGAGCATCTGTGCCGAAGCGGAGGAGCACTACCACTCCACCGCCGCAGCGTATCATCTGAACGCCGCCGCTGTGCTGGCTGAAAGGCTGCGTGAAACACCGGATATGCCGTGTCCCGTCTGCGGCTCCAGAGAGCATCCCGTGCTCGCACAGCCCTGCGGTGACGCTCCGACGCAAAAGGAGCTTGACGCCGCCGAGAAGCAGTGGCACAGCAGGCAGAAGGAGCTTGCAAAAGCAGAAAAGGCTCTCGCAAAGGCTCAGGCAGAGCTGTCGGCATCGGAAAAGGCAGCGTCCGACCTCGCCGCACGTATCTTCGGAGATATTCCCGAGGATATCGGCACACGGATGAACGAAACTAAGAAAGAGCTGGATGAACAGCTTGCAGATATACTGGAGGAGCTTACCGCCGCAAAAGAGGCTGCCGACAGGCTTCCCCTGCTTCAGAAGGCAGCCGGGGACGAGGCGGCAAGGAAAAAGCAGCTCACCGAAAAAGCGGAGCAGCTTTCACAGCGGCTGGGACAGCTTTCGGAGCAGCTTGCCGCAAAGAATGCCGTCGCGGAGGAAAAATCCGCCGCACTCTCGGGCAGAAGCAGAGAGGATACCGAAAACAGCATCGCCGCCCTGCATCGTGAGATGGATGACATCCGCAGGCAGACCGCCGAAGCGGATGATAAGCTGTCAGAAGCGGAAAAGTCACTGACAGCCGCCGAAGCGAACAGAAAGCACCTGTCAACGCAGCTTGCGGGGCTTATCGGAGAGTGCTCGGCAGCGGCAGAGGAGCTGTCCTCCGCCATGGGAACGCAGGACTTTTCGGACGAAGATCAGCTTGCGGCTCTGTTCACGGACAAGGCTCAGCGTGACGGCATCGCAGATGAGATAAAGGACTACGAACAGCAGCTCTCCGCCGCAAAGGCGACCCTTGAGGCGTGCCGTGAAAATCTCCCCGATACCATGGAAAAGCAGGACACCGCAGAGCTTGTCACGCAGCATGAGCAGCTTTCGGACAAGCGTGACGAGGAACGCTCCGCAGCGGCTGAGGCTCAGTCCGAGGTGCAGCGTATCTCGGCAAAGCTGGACCGCCTGAGGATGCTGTGCGACGACAGCCGTGACAAGGCACTGAAGGCGTCGCAGATGACCTTGCTGTACAAGGCTGTGGCAGGTCAGACGGGCGAAAAGATAAGCCTTGAAAGCTACATTCAGGGTCAGCTGTTCGACCGTGTGCTGGAACGCTCCAACGAGCGGCTCTCGCACATGAGCGGCGGCAGATACCGCTTTGAACGCCGCCTCGTCAACGAGAACAAGCGTTCCACCGCAGGCCTTGACATCGATATAATCGACAACAACGCAGGCTCTCGCTCTGCCCGTGACGTATCCACGCTCTCGGGCGGCGAAAGGTTCTTCGCGTCCTTTGCACTGGCGATAGGTCTTTCGGACTTCACCATGGAACAGGAGAGCGGCAGGCGTTCTGATATGCTGTTCGTGGACGAGGGCTTCTCCGCCCTTGACGGCAACACCTTTGAGCTGTCACTGGAGGTCATCAACATGATCTCCGCACAGGACCGCACAGTGGGTCTGGTGTCCCACGTAAATGAGATCCGTCAGCACTTCCCCGACCGCAGGATCTACATCAGAAAAGAACGAAGCACAAGCCATATAGAATGACATCAACACTACCATCGGAGGTAAAAAAAGTTGCTCAAGCTAGCAAGATACTTAAAGCATTTCAAGCTCCACGTTTCGCTGGGACCTGCCTGCAAGCTGGTCGAAGCGGTGTTCGAGCTGTTCGTGCCGCTGGTCATGGCGGACATCATCGACAAGGGCATCGCAGGCGGCGACAAGGAGCTGATACTCAAAAACGGCGGCGTGCTGATACTGCTCGCCGTGTGCGGATTATCCTTCACGCTGGTGTGCCAGTATCTGGCATCGGTGGCGTCGCAGGGCGTCGGAACACTTCTGCGGCGTGACCTGTACGCCCACGTGAACAGGCTGTCCTACAAGGAGATAGACCGCATCGGTACTCCTGCCCTCGTCACACGTATCGCAAACGATGTAAATCAGGTGCAGACGGCAGTTGCCATGCTGATACGCCTTGTGATACGTGCTCCGTTCCTCGTGGTCGGAGCCACTGTGATGGCGTTCTCCATCAGCCCGAAGCTGTCGCTGATATTCTTCGCCAGCATGATAGCCATCGTGCTGATAATGTACCCCATCATGCAGGTGACGGTAAAGCTGTTCAGGCGTCAGCAGAAGAGCCTTGACGGCATCTCCCGCATCACCCGTGAGAACCTCTCGGGCGTGAGGGTGGTGCGTGCGTTCTCCCGTCAGGAGCACGAAAAGGAGCGTTTCGGCGAGAGTGCCGAGGAATACCGTGTGTTCGCACTGAAGGCGGGCAGGATAAACGCACTGCTGAACCCTGCGATATTCATCGTGGTGAACGCCGCGTACCTGCTCATCGTGTACTTCGGCGGAGGTATGGTGTCCACCGCCCCCGATGGTCTGACGCAGGGTGAGGTCATCGCCCTCGTGAACTATATGACCCAGATATCCCTTGCCCTTGTGGTGGTGGCAAATCTCGTGACCATCTTCACAAAGGCGGCGGCTTCCTCACAGCGTATCAACGAGGTGTTCGACCTGAAGCCCTCCGTCGTGGGTGCCGAAAGCTCCCCCGGAACGGATGCGGACGCTCCCGCAGTGGAGTTCAGGGATGTCAGCTTCTCCTACCTCGACGGCGAGGGTGCGGAAAAGTCGCTGGAGCACGTCAGCTTCACGCTGGAAAAGGGCGGCGTTCTGGGCGTCATCGGAGGTACAGGCTCCGGCAAGACCACCCTTGTGAACCTGCTGTGCCGCTTCTATGATGCGACGGAGGGCAGCGTTCTCGTGAACGGTGCGGATGTCCGCAGCTACCCCGAAAAGCAGCTTCGTGAGATAGTCGGCATCGTGCCGCAGAAGGCTGAGCTTCTCAGCGGCTCCATCCGTGAGAACATGACGATGGGCCGTGAGGATATATCCGACGAGCGTATACTCGCTGCACTGGAAACGGCTCAGGCAAAGGAATTCACCGACGCTCTCCCCGATGGTCTCGATGCACGTGTGCTGCAGGGCGGAAAGAACTTCTCGGGCGGTCAGAAGCAGAGGCTCACCATCGCCCGTGCAGTGGCTCAGCAGCCCGATATACTGATACTGGACGACAGCTCCTCCGCTCTCGACTACGCAACGGATGCAAAGCTGAGAAAGGCACTGCGTCAGCTTTCCATGACCTGCGTCATCGTGTCGCAGCGTGCCAACAGCATCCGCCATGCGGATAAGATAATCGTGCTGGAGGACGGCGAGGTGGCAGGCATCGGAACACACGCAGAGCTGCTGCGTGGATGTGACGTGTACCGTGAGATATGCCTGACGCAGTACACCGAGCAGGAACTGAAAGAACAGGAAACGGAGGGATGAGCATGGCTGAGAACAAGAAGAAAAAGGGTGCTCTGCTGCGTATCCTGAAGTATGTAAAGCCGCAGCTGTGGCTGGTGGCGGTGGCTCTTGTGTGTGCCGCTGCAAGCGTGCTGCTGTCGCTGTATACCACAGTGCTGGTGGGCGACGCCGTGGACTGCATAGCCGCCGACGGTGCGGATTTCGGGAAAATGGCTCCGATACTCATCCGCATGGCGGTGCTGATACCCCTCGTGGCAGGCTTCCAGTGGCTGATGTATTTCTGCACCAACGCCATAACCCACCGTACCGTAAAGGCTCTCAGAACGGATGCGTTCGCACGTATCCAGAAGGTGCCGCTGTCCTATATCGACACCAACGCCCACGGCGATATCATCAGCCGTGTGGTAAACGACGTTGACGCCGTGTCCGACGGACTTCTGCAGGGCTTCCAGCAGCTTTTCACGGGCGTCGTCACGATAATCGGCACACTGTGCTTCATGCTCTCGCTGAGCGTTAAGATAACCCTCGTTGTGGTGCTGCTTACCCCCGTGTCCTTTCTGGTGGCTGCGGTCATCTCAAAGCTGTGCTTCAACAAGTTCAGCGAGCAGTCGGGACTTAAGGGCGAGCTTACAGGCTTCATCGATGAGCATATCGGCTCCCAGAAGCTCGTAAAGGCGTTCGGCTACGAGGACGACGCACAGCAGCGTTTCAACGACATCAACGAGCGTCTTAACGTCTGCGGCAGACGTGCACAGTTCTACTCCGCCCTGACAAATCCCTGCACACGCTTCGTGAACTCGCTTGTGTATGCAGGCGTGGGCGTGTTCGGTGCTCTGAGCGTAGTTACCTCGGGCGGTGCGTTCTCGGTGGGTGCTCTCTCCTGCTTCCTGCAGTACGCCAACCAGTACACAAAGCCGTTCAACGAGATATCGGGCGTCATCACCGAGCTTCAGAACGCCATCGCATCCGCAGGACGTATCTTCACGCTCATCGATGAGCCTGCGGAAAGCTCCGACGAGCAGTGCGAACAGCTCACAGACTGCGACGGCAGCGTAACGCTGGATGATGTCAGCTTCTCCTATCTCCCCGAAAAGCCGCTCATCGAGCATCTCGACCTCGACGTGAAGAGCGGTCAGCACATCGCCATCGTGGGTCCCACGGGCTGCGGCAAGACAACGCTCATCAACCTGCTGATGCGTTTCTATGACGTGGTGGACGGCGAGATACGCGTAAGCGGCACGCCGATAAAGGAGCTTACCCGTAACAGCCTCCGCAGCAGCTTCGGCATCGTGCTGCAGGAGACCTGGCTGTTCAAAGGCACGGTGCGTGAGAACATCGCCTACGGCAGACCCGACGCTCCGCTTGAGGAGATCATCGAGGCGGCAAAGGCAGCTCATGCACACAGCTTCATCCGCAGATTACCGCAGGGCTACGACACCGTGATAAGCGACGGCGGCGACCTCTCCCAGGGTCAGAAGCAGCTTCTCTCCATCGCAAGAGTTATGCTGACCTTGCCGCCGATGCTGATACTGGACGAGGCGACGTCCTCCATCGATACCAGAACGGAAATGCGTATCCAGAGTGCCTTTGACCGCATGATGAAGGGCAGGACCAGCTTCGTGGTGGCACACAGGCTGTCCACCATCCGTGAGGCTGACTGCATCCTCGTGATGAAGTCGGGACACATCGTGGAGCAGGGCAGCCACGACGAGCTTATGGCGAACCGCGGCTTCTACTACGAGCTGATAAGCTCCCGTCAGGAAAACGCCTGATCTCCCTGTGGATATGATAACCCATACGCATCTGCAATTTACTGCAAACTCTCTCCGACGCCACGGAGGGAGTTTTTTTCGGGAACAGAAAATAAAAACCAGAAAGGGGATGACAGGAGGTGATCTGTCACAGAGAGCATATAAAATTACTTTGCAGCTTATAATTTATATCTTTCCTCTCCCCTTTAGTTTTTAATTTAATTTATTATCTTGTTATTTAGTTTATTTGTTATTTAGTTGGGGAACATTTTGTTCAGTAACGTTTTGTTCAGTAACATTTTGTTCACAAGCAAAAGAGGGATGACAGGAGGTGATATGTCACGGGGGCATATAAGATTACTTTGCAGCTTATAATCTATATCTTTCCTCTCCCCTTTTGTTTTTTATTTAATTTATTATCTTGTTATTTTGTTTATTTGTTATTTAGTTGGGACGTATTTTGCGGTTCCGCATTTTGCGGTTCCGCATTTTGAGGTGCTTCATTTTGAAGACAAAATACTCTATATCCCCTCTTGTTATTTTGTTTATTTGTTATTTAGTTATTTGTTATTTATTTGCGGCAGGTTTTCAGGACGCAGGTTTTCGGTACAGACCGCTCCAAAGCCCCGCTTGACAAAATCACGCCACGGGAGTATAATTAACTTGTGTGTTAGTCTATACTAATCGAGGGTGAGATAAGTGAAACAGAAATACAACGTAACAGGCATGAGCTGTGCGGCGTGTACGGCTCATGTGGAAAAGGCGGTACGCAAGCTGTCGGGCGTGACGGAGGTCGAGGTCAGCCTGATGACGAACAGCATGACCGCCGAATATGAGGGAATAACGGATGCGGACATAATCCGTGCCGTGACCGGGGCAGGCTACGGCTGCTCCGTAAAGGGTGCGGACGCTCCGAAAACAGACCCCGTGGCTGAAAAACGCACCGAGGCTGCTGCGGTGAAACGTCGGCTGCTGCTTTCCGTGGGCTTCCTGCTTACGCTGATGTACGTTTCGATGGGCAGTATGCTGGGCGCTCCGCTGCCGAAGCTGCTTCGGGAAAGTGCTGTGGCGTTCGCGTTCACGCAGTTTTTGCTGACGCTGCCGATAATGTACCTCAACCGTGCCTACTACATCAGGGGCTTCACGTCGCTTGCAAGACGTTCCCCGAACATGGACACGCTGATAGCCGTCGGCTCTGCGGCGTCCGTGATATACGGCATATTTGCGGTGTTCATGATGTGCCACGGTATGAATATCGGCGACACGGAGCTTGTGCATCACTACCGCATGGACCTGTACTTCGAGGGTGCGGGCATGATACTCACGCTGATAACCGTCGGAAAGTTCCTTGAGAGCCGCTCAAAGGCAAAGACCGCCGATGCACTGACGAAGCTGATGCAGCTTGCTCCCGAAACTGCCGTGGTGGAGCGTAACGGCGAGGAGCTGACGATACCTGCATCGGAGCTTCAGGTGGGCGATATCTGCGTCGTGCGGACAGGTCAGAGGATAGCCGCGGACGGCGTGATAACAGAGGGCAGCTGCACCATGGACGAGGCAGCCCTGACAGGCGAAAGCATACCCGCCGAGAAAACGGTGGGCGATACGGTGCTTGCAGCCTGCGTCAGCACGGGCGGCTTCATGAAATTCCGTGTGGAAAAGACAGGCGATGACACGACGCTGTCGAATATCATCTCCATGGTGAGCGACGCCGCAGCCTCAAAGGCTCCCATAGCACGCATCGCGGATAAGATAAGCGGAGTTTTCGTGCCGGTGGTGATGAGCATCGCCGTGCTGACCTTCGCCGTGTGGCTGCTGCTCGGGTACGAGTTCACCCACGCACTCTCCTGCGGCATATCGGTGCTGGTGATATCCTGCCCGTGCGCACTGGGACTTGCAACGCCCGTTGCGATAATGGCAGGCACGGGCAAGGGTGCGGAAAACGGCATACTGATACGCTCTGCGGCGGCTCTGGAAACGCTGCACAGCATCGATACAGTGGTGCTTGACAAGACAGGCACCATAACCGAGGGCAAGCCCTCCTGCACGGATATCATCGAGTACGAAGCAGGTGCGTTCGCCGCAGCATACTCCATAGAGCGTCTTGCGGAGCATCCCGTGTCCGCCGCGATAACAGCCGAGGGCGGGCGTATGGGAATTGCCGCAGCAACGGTCAGCGGCTTTGAAACGCTGTTCGGACGCGGCGTTACAGGCATCGTCGGCGGCAGGAGATATCACATCGGAAACGAACGCCTGATGAACGAGCAGGCAGTGGATATATCGGCAGGAAAGGCAGACTTCCTGCGGCTCTCCGATATGGGCAGGACGGTGATGTATATCGCCTGCGACGGCAGAGCAGTGGGCATCGTGGCGGTGGCGGATGTGATAAAGCCCGACAGTGCAGCGGCGGTGAAACGCATGAAGGAGATGGGACTTTCCGTCATCATGCTTACAGGCGACAACACCCGTACAGCGGAATATATCCGCTCTGCGGCAGGAGTTGATACAGCGATAGCGGAGGTTCTCCCCACAGGCAAGGCGGAGCATATAGCAGCCCTGAAGGCAGAGGGCAGACGTGTTGCGATGATAGGCGACGGCATCAACGACGCTCCTGCACTGGCAGGTGCGGATGTCGGCATAGCCATCGGAGCAGGCACGGATATCGCCATAGATGCGGCGGATATCGTGCTGATGAAGAGCAGGCTGTCCGATGCGGCTGCGGCTCTTTCGCTCGGCAGGGCGACTATCCGCAGCATAAAGCAGAACCTGTTCTGGGCGTTCTTCTACAACGCCGTCGGAATACCCCTTGCGGCAGGCGTGCTGTTCATTCCGCTCGGGATAAAGCTGGACCCGATGATAGCCGCAGCAGCCATGAGCTTAAGCTCGCTGTTCGTGGTGGGAAATGCACTGCGGCTGAGGTTCTTCAGGCTGCGTGAGATGGAGCAGGTAAAAACCACGGCAGCCGTGCAGGTATGTAACACAGTGCTGCAGGATGCAGATACAAACACAACAACGGAGGTAAAGACGATGACAAAGACGATGATAGTCGAGGGAATGATGTGCAAGATGTGCAAGGCACACGTGGAAAAGGCTCTGAACGCACTTGAGGGCGTGAGTGCCGAGGTGGTGCTGGAGGAGAAGAAGGCAGTCATCACGCTGTCTGCGGAGGTATCCGACGAGGCTCTGACCGCCGCCGTCACCGAGGCAGGCTATGAGGTCATCTCCATCGGATGATGTTGACTTTTGTCACAAAACGTGGTAATATAATTATTGCCGTAAAAAACAGAGGACCCTGCTTTTTGCAGGGTCTTTTCAATAAACAGACGAGGTAACGACTATGCGAATGAGAAAGAAAAAGCACCTTGAGGACAGACTGGCTGCCTGCAAGGATGTGATGCTGTATATGCAGAACCAGAACGAACACGCTGACGACCCTCTGGACGAGGAGCTGTTCTTCGACAGCATGCGTGTGTTCGGCAACGAAAATCCGCTGCATCTGGAGATCGGCTGCGGCAAGGGTCAGTTCATCCTGGAGCTTGCAAGGCGTAATCCCGATATCAACTACATAGCCATCGAAAAAACGCCCAATGTCATCGTTGCAGGCACGGAAAGGCTGATGGAGAGCGACATGAAGAACCTGCGTTTCTGCCTCGGTCAGGCGGAGTATCTCGATCACCTGTTCCGTCCGCACAGCGTGGAAAGGCTGTATCTCAACTTCTCCTGCCCGTTCCCGAAGGAGAGCTACGCAAAGCACCGCCTGACCCACACAAGGTTCCTTGAGATATACAAGGGCATACTTACCCACGGTGCGGAGATACACCAGAAAACGGACAACCAGCGTCTGTTCGAGTTCTCCATCGAGCACTTCTCCGCAAACGGCTTTGCGATGAAGAACGTTTCCCTTGACCTGCATAAAAGCAGCTTCGAGGGGAATATTATGACAGAGTACGAAACAAGGTTTACCGAGATGGGTCTGCCGATATACAGACTTGAAGCGGTAAATCCGTAAACCCTGCAGTTTTTTGCAGTGATAAGTGTGTTAGAGTGAGGGTGCAGGAAAATACTCTCACTCTCTCCTGTTTTACCTACGGAGGTATCATGAAGAAATACCACGGCACGTTCATGAGCAGCTCAAAGCTCTGCCCGATACACTACTACATCTACACCCCCGAGCTCCCCAGGGCGGTGGTGATGCTCTCCCACGGAATGTGTGAATACATCGAACGCTACACGGAGTTCGCACGGTTCCTCTGCGACAGCGATATCGCACTGGTCGGCTGCGACCATCTGGGCCACGGACGCTCCGTGGAGTGCGACGAGATGCTGGGCTACTTCGGCCACAGCAGAGGTCATATACGCATGGCACAGGACCTCCACCGCATGAAGCGTATCACCGAGGAACGCTTCCCCGATGTCCCGCATTTCCTCATCGGACACAGCATGGGCAGCTTCATCGCAAGGATATATTTCGCACACTACCCCGGCGACCGCTGGAACGGAGCGGTGTTCATGGGTACGGCAGGACCGGTACCGTGGCTGGACGCACTGAAGGCTCACCTCGTGACCATGACACGGCTGCAGGGCGAGCTGTGGCGTTACGACTGGGGCATGGACCTTGCACTCGGCGTGTTCAATATGCGGACGGAGAACTACCGCACGCCCTGCGACTGGCTCAGCCGTGACGACAAGAGCGTGGATAGGTTCCGTGCCGACCCGAAATGCAACTTCGCCTTTACGGTGGCAGGCTACCGTGACCTCATCAGCGTGCTGATGCTGTGCAATCAGCGGCGTGTTCTGGAGGACACACGCACGGATGTCCCCGTGCTGCTGCTCTCTGGCGGAATGGACCCCATCGGCGAATACGGTGCGGGAGTACGCAGGGTGCGTAAGATGTTCGGGCTTATCGGCTGCGACGTTACGCTGCGTATCTACCGCGAAGCACGTCACGAGCTGCTGTTCGAGCTGAACCGTGACGAGGTGATGGGCGATCTGCTGGAGTTCATGATAAACAGGATATAGTTGACAAAAGCCGCCATGTGTTGTACAATATAGGAAGAAGAACAGGAACGACAGGAGTGATGATATGGCAAAGCGTGATGACAAAAAGCGTAACGAGGATAAGCTGGAGCGTACGATACGCCGCAACTGGATCATCTGTGCCGCAACAGGTATTGCGATAGTCGCCCTGATGCTGTTCTCAAAAGGCTGATAGCTGCCCTCCCTGCGAGGGCATTTTTATCTGATACAAGACGGAGGTTTTTATTATGGTCGAAAAATTACAGCAGCTTTGCGAGCTGTTCATCGCAAACCGTGACGCCATCAACGAGGAGTTCCGCTGGGGCAACCAGTACATCATCCCCGTGTGTGCAAACATCTTCACCGAAAAGGGTGCAGTGGTGAGCAGAGAACGCCTGAAGCAGTGCAGACAGCTTCTCAGGGACAACACGGGCGTCTTCTCGGATTTCAGGAGCTTTGCCGAGCTTCCCGTCATCACGCTGCTGGCGACATCCGCCGACCCTGCAAAGCGTCTTGCGGATACACTGGCGATATTCGACATCGTGAAGAAGTATTTCAGAGGCGGCAATTTTTCCGTGCTGGTATCCGCGATACTTGCACAGATGTGCACCACAGAGAATGCCGAGGGCTATATCTCAAGGGGCAAGCACATCTACGAGATGATGAAGCAGGCACACCCGTTCCTGACAGACAGCGAGGACAGCGTTATGGCAGTGCTGCTGGCGTTCTCCACAAAGGACGACCAGACGCTCCACAACGACATGGAAGCGTGCTATGCACTGCTGAGAAAGATAACAGGCGACAGCAACACCGCACAGGCAGTGTCCCATGTGCTCTGTATGTACGACGGTGCTCCCGAGGAGAAATGTGCACGCCTGCAGGCTCTCTACGATATGCTGACAAAGGCACGCCGCAAGTACAGCAAGTATCATGAGATGAACGTGCTTGCTTACCTTGCAATAAACGCTCCCGACCTCAACGAGGCGGTTGCCCAGATAGCCCATGCGGATAACTTCCTGGACGGTCAGCGTGGCTACACAGGTCTTGGTCTTGACAAGAAGACACGCACCATGCACGCAGCGATGATAACCTCCGACCTGTACAATATCTCCGAAACGAATACTGCTGCCATCGCAGGCACTCTGGCAATGATAGCTGCCCAGTACACCGCAATGCTTTGTTCCGTGGCCGCCCTGAACACGATCAACGCCGCAACATGATATACCTCGACAACGCAGCAACGACGAAGCTGTGCAACGCCGCATTTGATGCGATGCTGCCGCTGCTGAAGGAGAATTACGGCAACCCGTCGTCGTCGCATGAGATGGGTCAGCAGGCGGCTTCTGTGCTGTTCACTGCACGCCGTGAGATGTCGCAGTGCCTTGGCTGTGAGCCGTACGAGCTGTTCTTCACCTCGGGCGGAAGCGAGGCGGACAGCATGGCGATACTTTCTGCTGCTCAGCTAGGAGCAAGACAGGGCAGGCGGCATATCATCTCGCAGAAGACCGAGCATCACGCCGTTCTGAACACGCTGGAGCACCTTAAGACCGAAGGGTACGAGATAACTCTGCTGGACGTTGACAGCGAGGGCAGAGTATCCACAGACGCTGTGGAGCGTGCCCTGCGGCAGGATACGTCGCTTGTCAGCATAATGACCGCCAACAACGAGGTCGGCACGATACAGCCCGTAAAGGAGATAGCCGAGATATGCCGTGAGCATGGCGTGCTGTTCCACACAGACGCCGTTCAGGCAGTAGGACATCTGCCCGTCAGCATCCGTGACATCGGCTGCGATATGCTGTCGCTCTCGGCACACAAATTCCACGGACCGAAGGGTGCAGGTGCCCTGTACATACGCGGCGGCATCGAGGTGTTCCCTCTCATCCACGGCGGAGGTCAGGAGCGTGGCAAGCGTGGCGGCACGGAGAACATCGCCGCCATAGCGGGAATGTCCGCGGCACTGAAGCAGGCGACCGACCGCCTTCAGGAACGCACACAGCACATCACACGCCTGCGTGACATCCTCATAGACGAGCTTTCTTCCCTGCCCTGTGCAAGCCTCAACGGCAGCCGCACGGAGCGTCTTTGCGGCAACGTCAGCTTCTGCTTTGAGGGAGCTGTGGGCGAGCGTCTGGTGTACCAGCTCAGCAGACAGGGGATATGCGTTTCCGCAGGCTCTGCGTGCTCATCGGGCACGGGTGCCAGCCATGTGCTGCTGGCTCTGGGTCTGGACGAGAAAAAGGCAGGCAGTGCAGTGAGATTATCGATATCGGAATACAACACCGAGGCCGAGATACTCACCGCCGCAAACGCCCTGCGTGAGATACTTGCATAACAAAAAGGCTGCCCTTTCGGACAGCCTTTATTATTTGTCGGGACTTTTTCTGAGCGTTATTAATACATACCGCCCATGCCGCCTGCGGGCATTGCAGGAGCAGCGTTCTCTTCGGGCTTGTCAGCAACGAGGGATTCTGTGGTGAGTACCATTGCAGCAACGGAAGCAGCGTTCTGCAGAGCGGAACGTGTAACCTTCGCAGGGTCAACGATACCTGCCTTGATCATGTCGCCGTATACCTCGTTGTAAGCGTCGAAGCCGTAGCCGACAGCGTCTGCACGGTTGATGGTGTCGATGATGACAGAGCCTTCCAGACCTGCGTTCAGAGCGATCTGACGAACAGGCTCCTCCAGAGCACGCAGAACGATCTTCGCACCTGTCTTCTCGTCGCCGTCGAGAGTGTCGATCAGAGCCTTTACAGCGGGCATAGCGTTGATGAGAGCAGTACCGCCGCCTGCAACGATGCCTTCCTCAACAGCAGCCTTTGTAGCAGCCAGAGCGTCCTCGATGCGGAGCTTCTTCTCCTTCATCTCAACCTCAGTTGCAGCACCTACCTTGATAACGCCGACGCCGCCGGAAAGCTTTGCAAGACGCTCCTGCAGCTTCTCCTTGTCGAACTCGGAGGAGGTAGCCTCGATAGCGTTCCTGATCTCGTTCACACGAGCCTTGATAGCGTCGCTCTCGCCGCAGCCGTCAACGATGATGGTGTTCTCCTTTGTAACCTTTACCTGCTTAGCACGGCCAAGCTGATACATCTGTGTATCCTTGATATCCAGACCAAGCTCCTCGGTGATAACCTCGCCGCCTGTCAGGATAGCGATATCCTTGAGCATCTCCTTGCGTCTGTCGCCGAAGCCGGGAGCCTTGACAGCAACGCAAACGAATACGCCACGCAGCTTGTTGAGGATGATGTTGGTGAGAGCGTCGCCCTCAACGTCCTCAGCGATGATAACGAGCTTCTTGCCTGCCTGCACGATCTGCTCCAGCAGGGGCAGGATGTCCTGGATGGAAGAGATCTTCTTGTCTGTGATGAGGATGAAAGCGTCGTCGATAACAGCCTCCATCTTGTCGGTATCTGTAACCATGTAGGGGGAGATGTAGCCACGGTCGAACTGCATACCCTCAACTACCTCGCTGTATGTGTCAGCGGTCTTGCTCTCCTCAAGAGTGATAACGCCGTCAGCAGTTACCTTCTCCATAGCCTCTGCGATGAGTGCACCTACGGATTCGTCGCCTGCGGAAACAGTGGCAACTCTTGCGATGTCCTCACTGCCATTGATAGCCTGAGCGTTCTTCCTGATCTCCTCAACAGCAGCGTCAACAGCCTTCTGCATACCCTTCTCTACTACCATGGGGTTTGCATCTGCTGCGATGTTCTTCATACCCTCGCGAACGAGAGCCTGTGCCAGCAGTGTAGCGGTGGTGGTACCGTCACCTGCAGCGTCGTTTGTCTTTGTTGCAACTTCCTTAACGAGGGAAGCGCCCATGTTCTCGAAAGCGTCCTCCAGCTCGATCTCCTTGGCGATGGTAACACCGTCGTTGGTGATGAGGGGAGAGCCGTACTTCTTGGAGAGAACTACGTTTCTGCCCTTGGGGCCGATAGTGATCTTAACAGTGTCTGCAAGCTTGTCGATACCTGCCTGCAGAGCCTTGCGGGCCTCTTCGCCGTAAATGATATCCTTTGCCATGATGGTATATCCTCCTTAGATAATGTCGATAAAAAATAAATAACAGATCACTCAGACCTAGAGAAAATTCCGTAGACAAGGAAACGGTAGCGCAGGCGTACTTTGTGTACGTCAAGCTGCCGATGACGCAGTATACGGGATTTTATCGACGGTCTGAATTATTCAACTACTGCGAGAATGTCAGACTGACGAACGATGGAATACTCCTGACCGTCAACCTTTACCTCTGTGCCGGCGTACTTGCTGATGAGCACCTTGTCGCCTACCTTAACGTTCATAACGATGTCCTTGCCGTCAACGTTTCCGCCGGGGCCGACTGCTACGATCTCAGCGATGGAGGGCTTCTCCTTGGCTGCTGCAGTGAGGATGATGCCGCTCTTGGTGGTCTGCTCCGCTTCAACCATCTTGATAACTACTCTGTCTGCTAATGGTCTGATTGTCATTGTATAGTTCCTCCTTATATTTATAAGTGTATTTAACTGATTTAGCACTCTTTGTCATTGAGTGCTAAATATAATTTACCACGATTTCACCAAAATGTCAAGGGCTTTTTGAAAAAAACTGCCCAAATTCGTGTGATAATTTAATAAAAATTCTGTGCGAGTTTTGTCGAATGCCCGTGACGGTTGCATTTCCACACGAGATATGATAAAATATATGATATCACAACGAAAACGATACGAAAGGAGCAGCAGGATGTTCGGTCTGTTCTCAAAGAAAAAGAAGATGGGCAAGTCCGAGGAGGAAAAGCGTGCCGAGGCACTACCCCGCACCAAGAAGGTGCAGTTCGAGCCGATGAAGATATCGGAGGCAGAAGCACTGCTGGAAGCGGATATGCGTGCGGTGCTGGAGTTCGTGCCCGTGAATTACTACGCCACAAAGAACTGCTATCTGCTGTGCACGTTCTTCTACGAGGAGGACTACTCCGAGGTGTGGATGCGTTTCGAGTACCGTGTGGACGACCTGCCGAGAGGAAAGAGCCGTATGTACAGCATCGACAAGGTGCTCATGCGTGATATACTGCGAAAATTCGGCGTTAATATCAATATATGACAAGGTGAAAAGATGAAAAGAAATATACTCCAATGCCCCATAGAATTCGACAAGAGCAGCTTTTTTGACCTGCTGTCGCTGTCCGTAGGCTGGTCGGTAGCCTGCCAGAACAGGCTGGGCGGGATAATCGGCGACAGCGGCTGGAACGTGGATGTGAAGGGCGGCACGATAAAGTTCGGCGACGCCGTGTATAAATCAGGCGTTCTCGGCACGGAAAGCAGCAGCAGCGGCACATGGCTGTGGGCGTGGGAAAACACCGAGGGCGGTCTGCCCGAGATAGCCGCAGCGCCCTCACGCAGAGCGAAAAAGGCACTTCCCGACTGCCCCGAGTTCACTAACGGCAAGTTCATGCTGGACGAGCTGCACACAGGTCACAACCTTTCGATGGTAAGCTGCTGCGTGTCCGAAAAGGATATCTGCTACTACCGCTGTCCCCACAGCGACGGAGCGGCATTCGTGACGGTGGAGGGGCTGCCCGACAGTGTGTTTGCTCCTCTTGACGCACAGAGCCTGCTGCGTCAGATGATGGAGGTGGTGAGCGTGTTCTACTGCGATCACAGGCTGCTTGCGGCAGGTCTGTTGTATATGAACGGCTGCACGTTTGAGGTAACGGACAGCGGCATCACGGCGGATATCTGCGGCACAACGGCACAGCTTCAGTTCGAGCAGTATGAGGGTCTGTACAGGCTGATGGATGTCAGCATATAACATAAAAGAGCCACCCATTTTCGGGTGGCTCTCGTTGTTTTGATTACGCCTCGTTGATAGCCTTGATGAGAAGCTCTCTCAGGGTATCGGGCGAGCAGTTGCCCTTGAGCTGCTTCATGCACTTGCCGAACAGAGCCATAAGAGCCTTTTCCTTGCCGCTCTTATAGTCGTTTACGGAACGTGTATCCTCAGCCACAACGGCCTTGATAACAGCCTCGATAGCACCTGTATCGTTGGATACGATGAAGTTGTTGTCATTAGCGTACTGCTCAACGTCTGCGATGTCCTCGTCGAACATTACGGTGAGGATCTTCTTTGCGTTGCCACGCTGTACCTTGCCCTCCTGCACCAGCTTGATGAGCTTGCCGAGAGCAGTTCCGTCAACAGTGAGATCGTCAGCGGTGAGCTGCTTCTTGTTGAGGATGTTCATGCAGTCGGAAATGAGCCAGTTTGCGACTTCCTTCGCCTGACCGCACTCGTCGGTGGCAGCCTCGAAGCAGTCGCAAAGTGCTCTGCTCTGTGTGAGCTGCTCAGCGTCGTACTCAGTGATGCCGAGTTCGCTGATGTAACGCTCCTTCTTCAGAGCGGGAAGCTCAGGCAGTGAGCCCTTGATGCGGTCGAACCACTCGTCGTCGATAACGATGGGCATGATGTTGGGGTCGGGGAAGTAGCGGTAATCACCTGCAGTTTCCTTGTTACGCATAGCGTAGCTCTTGCCCTTGATGTCATCCCAGCGGCGTGTTTCCTGAACGAGCACCTCTGTGCCGTTCTCCAGAGCGTCGATGTGACGTGCGGTCTCGTACTCGATGGCACGTGTGATGGCGGAGATGGAGTTCATGTTCTTCATCTCGGTACGAACGCCCAGCTTGTCACTGCCCTCCTCGCGAACGGAGAGGTTAACGTCGCAACGCATACTGCCCTGCTCCATACGGCAGTGGGATACCTTTGCAAATCTCAGCAGGGAACGCAGCTGCTCAAGGTAAGCAACGACTTCCTCTGCACTGGAAAGGTCGGGCTGGGAAACGATCTCGCACAGCGGAACGCTGGTACGGTTGAAGTCAACGAGGGTGGTGTCTGTCCAGTCATCGTGGACGAGCTTGCCTGCGTCCTCCTCCATGTGTATCTGCTTGATGCGGATGTTCTTCTTGCCCTTGCTGGTCTCGATCGGAACGTAGCCGTTGATGGCAACGGGGCTGAACCACTGTGTGGTCTGGTAGGAGCAAGGAAGATCGGGGTAGTAATAGCTCTTCTTGTCGAAGGTGGTTACACGGTTGATGTCGCAGTTGAGCATCAGACCTGCTGTCATACCGAGGTCCACAACACGCTTGTTTACGATGGGGAGCATACCGGGCATACCGCAGCACGCAGGGCATACATGGTCATTCTGCTCGCCGCCGAACTTAGCGGAGCAGGAGCAGAATATCTTGGATTCGGTCGCAAGCTCGATATGTACCTCAAGACCGATGACGGTTTCGTACTTCTTCATTACTTGTCCTCCTTTTCAAATGTCGCTGCCAGATCAAGCAGGGCGAGATCGGAGAACGCCTTGCCGATGAGCTGAACGCCGCCTGTGACCACTGCAGGCAGACCTGTCAGGGATGCGGGAGCGGTGTACAGAGCCTCGTCATAGGAGATGTACTTGTTAGCCTTTACGTCGTCCATGGTGTACTGAGCCTTACCGCAGGCAGGCATCATAACAGCGTCGAACTCGCCGAACAGCTCTGCGAACTTCTCGCATACTACACGGCGGATACGCAGGGACTTGTCATATACCTTCATGTAATTGTCAGTGGAAAGTGTTTCGGAGCCAAAGAGGATGGCTGTCTTGAGCAGCTCACCGAAAGCCTCGGTGCGGCTGTTGGTGTAAAGCTCCTCAATGGTCTTGTAATTCTTTGTGCGGTAGCCGTACTTCACGCCGTCAAGACGGGAAACGTTGTTGCACAGCTCAGCGGACATACATACGTTCCATGCGGTCTTTGCAAGAGCAAGCACTGCGTCGTCCACCTCAACGAACTCCACGCCCTGCTCTGCCATAACGTCGCAGAAGTGGCTGATCTTCGCACGGGTAGCGTCGTCAGCACAAGCGGTGATGGAAGCAGCAACAGCGACCTTCTTCACCTTTGTGAACTCTGCACCGCTCTTCAGTCTTGCACACTCTGCTTCGGAAAGGCTGGTGCCATCCTTGTCGTCGTGGCCTGCGATGGCGGAGAGGATATCGCCGCAATCGGAAGCGTTGTTCGCCATAACGCCTACGGTTTCACCGGAGCACGCAACTGCGATAGTACCAAATCTGGAAACTGTGCCGTAGGTGGGCTTCACGAAGGTCTTGCCTGCAAGAGCTGCAGCACGTCTGGGAGTGCCGTTGATATCCAAATTCAGCACTGCCTTTGTGCCGTCGTTCAGTATCTCGGCAGATGCATTTGTAAGAACGCCGTCCTTTTCGCAGGCACCGAAATAAGAGGTCTCGCCCAGAAGATCGATGGCGAACTCGCCGATGTTTGCCTTGCCGCCGATAGCATAGCCTGCATCGGTAAGTCTGTCTATAACATCAGCACCGAAAAGGCTCATGTAGCCCTCCAGCATCTTAGAGCCTGCTGTTGTGGGCATATCCTTTGTGAGGAAAAGATCGTCAAGGACAACTGCGTTGGCAGCATCCTTCTTATTCAGATATAAATTCATACGTCAGCCCTCCTGTCACTCTAACAGACGGGGTACCTGCCAGTAGCCGTCTGTGGCTTCGGGGGCACCCTTCTGAAGGTCGTCACGCTCAAACTTCTTGATCTCAACGTCCTCACGGACAACGGTCATGATGGGCATAACGTGTACCATTCTCTCCACCTGCTCGGTGTCTGCGGAGTAGAGCTTTTCGATCTCCTGCTCCTGCTTTGCATAAAAGGCAAGGAAACCATCCCTCTGCTCCTCGGTGAGGGCAAGCTGGTTGAGCTTTTCAAGCCTTCTTAAAACATCTCTGTCCATGTGTTTATCCTTTCAAAACATTACGTTCAATCTATTACGTTCACCCAAGGCGAACGAGAAAGCGTCAGATACAAGGAAACTGTTCAACGGCTAGGCTTTGTGCCTGCCGTTGAATATGCAGCAAGGATGCTGCACGGTCATCGCCCAAAAGCGGCATGGATGCCGCTAACATAGCGATGACTGGTGACCTGCAGTAGATGGCGTTTTATCGGCAGCCTTAATCTCTTACTTTAATGTGGACTTCGCGTAACTGCTGCTCTGTGACATCGCCGGGAGCACCCATCATAACGTCCTGAGCATTACCGTTGAGCGGGAATGCGATAACGTCACGGATAGTCTCCTCGCCTGCGATGAGCATGATCATTCTGTCAACGCCGGGAGCCATACCTGCATGAGGAGGAGCACCGAACTGGAATGCGTTGTACAGTGCACCGAACTTAGCCTTTACATCCTCCTCGCCGTAGCCTGCGATCTCGAATGCCTTCTTCATGATGTCGGGGTTGTGGTTTCTTACAGCACCCGAGGACAGCTCGATACCGTTGCATACGATGTCATACTGGTATGCGAAGATCTCCAGCGGATCCTTGTTGAGGAGTGCGTCCAGACCGCCCTGAGGCATGGAGAAGGGGTTGTGTGTGAAGTCGATCTTGTTTGTTTCGGTGTTCAGCTCGTACATGGGGAAGTCCACGATGAAGCAGAACTCGAACTTGCTGTCGTCGATGAGGTTCATGCGGTTTGCAACCTCTGTACGGATCTGACCGGCAAACCTGGGAGCGTTCTTCTCGCTGTCTGCGATGAAGTACAGAACGTCGCCGACTTCCAGCTCGCAGCGGTCAGCCAGCTCCTTACGCTGAGCGTCATCCAGGAACTTGTCGATGGGACCGTTGTACTTGAAGCCGCCGTTCTCGCCCTCTTCTACCTTGAAGTAGCCGAGACCCTTCATGCCGACTTCCTGAGTAGCGAAGTCCTCCATGTTCTTGAAGAAGCTCTTGGACTGGCTTGCCATCTGGGGCACACGCAGACCTCTTACGCACTTGTTGCAGAAGGGCTTGAAATCGCTGTCAACGAACAGATCAGACAGCTCCTTGATAACGAGGGGATTACGCAGGTCGGGCTTATCTGTACCGTAGGTCAGCATAGCCTCTGCAAAAGGAATACGTCTGAAGGGAGGCTTTACTACCTCCTTGTCGGAGAACTCCTTGAAGGTGTTGTATACAACAGTTTCAGCAACCTCGAAAACGTCGTCCTGCTCAGCGAAAGCCATCTCGAAGTCAAGCTGGTAGAACTCGCCGGGAGAACGATCCTGTCTTGCGTCCTCATCACGGAAGCAGGGAGCGATCTGGAAGTAACGGTCGAAGCCGCTGGTCATCAGAAGCTGCTTGAACTGCTGAGGAGCCTGAGGCAGAGCATAGAACTTGCCCTTGTGCTTTCTGCTGGGTACGAGGTAGTCACGTGCACCCTCGGGAGAGGAAGCGGTGAGGATGGGTGTCTGGATCTCCAGGAAGCCCATGTCCTCCATCTGACGTCTGAGATAGCTGAGTATCTTCGCACGCAGCACTATATTATCGTGGATCTTGTTGTTTCTGAGGTCAAGATAGCGGTACTTCAGGCGGATATCCTCACGTGTCTGTGTGGAAGCGGATATCTCGAAGGGCAGGCTCTGACGGCAGGGACCGAGGATCTCCAGAGTGTCAGCCTTCAGCTCCACCATACCGGTCGCGAGCTTGGGGTTTACTGTTTCCTCATCTCTCTTTGTAACTTCGCCTGTTACCTTGACTACGGTCTCCTTGGAAACGCCCTCCAGCAGGCTGTCGCTGGACAGCACTACCTGAGTAACTCCGTAGTGATCTCTCAGGTCAAGGAAGATGACACCGCCGTGGTCACGGATGGTGTCCACCCAGCCTGTGAGTGCGGCCTTCTGACCGATGTGTTCTGTGTTCAGTTCATTACAGGTGTGGCTTCTAAGCATATTGTTTTCTCCTTTTCAATATATTTTTTTGATATGCTTACTTTCCGGTGAACGTGTCCTTTTAAAAACAAAAAAGACGCCGTTCGCCCGAACATGGGACGAAAGACATCTTCCGCGATACCACCCAAATTGATCGTTGCCGATCCACTCAATTTCATCTTTACGCAATGTAACGTGCGGTTCTACTGACGTGATTACACGTGTTCTTCCGCAGGCTCGGGAGCGTTTTTCCCTCGGACGCACTGCCGTGCTCACACCTGCCACGGCTCTCTGGGAATGCGTTTGCTTCGGTACTCTTTCCGTCATCGCCAATTTAGTACAGTATATCACATTTTTCCGGTGCTGTCAATAATTTTGACGAAATTTCCGTTGGAAATAATGACAAAAACATCCCCGAAAAAGCCCGGGGATGCGTGAAAAATGCGGTATTTTGTCAGATGAGGGAGAGCACGTGCTCCACAGCCTCTTCAAGAGTACCCTGCGGCAGAGCGGAATAATCGGTGCCCTGCGGATTTTCAAGGTTTTCGGGAACGAGGAACACACGCAGGCCTGCATTCACAGCCGCCATGTCGTCCTGCACGCTGTTGCCGATCATGATGCACTCCTCAGGCTGAACGCCCAGCTTGCCCATGATCTCCCTGAAATAGCCGGGAAACGGCTTGCAGTATGTACTGTTGTCATAGTGCGTCACGAGGTCGAAATCCTCGGGGGTCAGACCTACCCAGCTAAGGCGTGTCGCCATGCCGTCAGCAGGGAACAGCGGATTTGTCGCCAGAACGATCTTCAGACCCTTGTCACGCAGCTTCTGAATGAGCGGCTTGCGGTCGGTCCTGTACTGCACAACGCTCTCCACTGCCCTGAATTCGTTGGTGTAGAACTCGTCACACAGGGGCTTCGCATCGGGCAGACACTCGTTCATGGCGTTGAATACCTCCCAGAACACCTCGGAGTTGAGCCTGGAGCCGTCGTTCTTTATCATTGCCTTGGTGCCTGCCCAGACAGCCTTCACCGTGTTGTCGGGATCGTAGCCGAGAGGTGCTACCTTCCTGCACAGACCGCCGAAATACAGCTTGATGAACTCATCCTGATCAAAGGGGATGAGCGTTCCGTCCATATCAAACATTACTGTTGTTATCATTGTTAGTCCTTTCTGCCTTGCGTCTTGCAATGACCTCACGCTGCTTCGCCAGCTTCTTGTTGTAGGAGGCGATGGCGTCCTCGTCTGCACGGTAGATGGTCCTTGCCGCCGTCCAGGTGGTCTCGCTTGCCTTCTTGCAGCTTAGCTTTATGAGGAACTTGCCGTGCTGCGTACATTCCGCAATGACAGATTTCCTGCCTCCGCCGAAGCTGAGCCATTCCTGCGGCTTCATCACCGCCTGACAATCAGGACAGGGGATGTCACGCACTCTGGGGTCAGCCAGCACCTGCCTGTATTCCCTGATGTTCTTGATGACATCACGGCGCAGAGGCACCCTCGCGCCTGCGGACATACAGGAATATTCCGCCAGACCCTTCTGCATATCCAGCCTGCGGCATATCTCATATGTGAACCATGCGTCGTTCATGGCGTCGTGTGCCTGAATATCCAGCGGTATCTGCAGACGCTCCACCGCATCGGACAGCGACCACTGCGTACGCTCGTTGTCTATCTGGTTCTTGTATATGAGCTGCAGGTTGATGTAATCACTGCCCCAGGAGGGGTCAAGACCATGCAGTGCCATGTTGTCGGACAGCATCGCAACATCGTCAAAGCCCCATGTGATGAAGCGGAAATCATCGCCGCACCACGCTCTGAAGCGTTCGAATGCCTCGGGGAATTTCTCGCCCTTTGCAAGCTGGGCACTGGTGATGCCCGTTATCTTCTCAACGTGGCGGTTCATCCTGCGGTAGTATTTCGGGGCGATGTTTATCTTCATACTGTCGATGAGGTTGAAGCTGTCATCCGTCTTGACCGCACCTATCTGGATGACCTCGCCGCGGAGTATCACAGGCGACTGCACCACCTTGGAGCGGTCCACCGCCTGATTCCATTCCATATCAAGAATGATATAGTTCATTTTTTCACGTTCCTTTTGGTAAATGAGGATCAGGAGTTTCGGTATCGCCTTCGGCGATTTATTTCAATGCTGCCAGGCTACAGTTTGATCATCATTACGGCGAAGCCGTTTTAAGATCAGTCGGCGTAAGCCGACACCTTAACTCCTCACTCCTAACTCCTAACTGCTTTGATATAAGCGATGCTTATATCAAAGCATAAGCTTTCCGCCGACAGCTTCCTTACGCCACTCAACAAAGTCGTCATAGTTGCCCATTCTGTCGTAGCAGCCGTTCTCGGTCAGCTCGATGATGCGGTTTGCCGCTGTCTGGAGTATCTCGTGGTCATGGGATGCGAACAGGATGTTGCCCTTGAATTCGGACAGACCGTTGTTCACGGCAGTGATGCTCTCAAGGTCGAGGTGGTTCGTGGGTCGGTCGAGGATGAGCACGTTGCTCTGGAACAGCATCATTCTGGAGAACATACAGCGAACCTTCTCACCGCCCGAAAGCACGTTTACGGGCTTGAATACGTCGTCGCCGCTGAACAGCATACGTCCGAGGAAGCCACGCAGATAGCTTTCCGTTTCATCCTTGGAATACTGACGCATCCAGTCAAGGATGGAGAGCTGGCAATCGTTGAAGAACTCGCTGTTGTCATTCGGGAAGTAGCTGACGGATGTGGTGCTTCCCCACTTGTAGAAGCCTTCGTCAGGCTCCATCTCGCCCATGAGTATCCTGAACAGTGTCGTTACGGCGATCTCATTGTTGCCGACGAAAGCGATCTTGTCGTTCTTGCCCACGGTGAAGCTGACATCGTTGAGCACCTTCACGCCGTCCACTGTCTTGGACAGACCGGATACCTGCAGGATATCCTTGCCCACCTCACGCTCCATGTCAAAGCCGATGTAAGGATACTTTCTGCTGGATGCAGGCAGCTCCTCAACGGTCAGCTTGTCGATGAGCTTTCTTCTGGAGGTCGCCTGCTTACTCTTGGATTTGTTTGCAGAGAAGCGTGCGATGAAGTTCTGCAGCTCCTTTATCTTCTCCTCTGCTCTCTTGTTCTGCTGCTTTATCATACGCTGGATGAGCTGAGAGGATTCGTACCAGAACTCGTAGTTTCCGACATACATCTTGATCTTGCCGTAGTCGATGTCCACGATGTGGGTACATACGTTGTTCAGGAAGTGACGGTCATGAGATACCACGATAACGGTACCGAAGTACTCCGCAAGGAAGTCCTCCAGCCACGAAACAGCATCGATGTCAAGGTGGTTCGTAGGCTCGTCCATCAGGATGATATCGGGATTTCCGAACAGGCACTGTGCAAGCAGCACCTTTACCTTCTCATTACCTGTGAGGCTCTCCATCTTCTGATAGAGTATCTCCTCGGGCAGACCCAGACCCTGAATCAGCTTGGAAGCATCGGATTCTGCCTCCCAGCCGTTAAGCTCGGCAAACTCGCCCTCAAGCACTGCCGCTCTGTCGCCGTCCTCATCGGAGAAATCCTCCTTGGCATAAAGGGCGTCCTTCTCCTGGATGATATCGTAAAGACGCTTGTTGCCCATGATGACGGTGTCCTGTACGGTGTACTCGTCGTATGCGTAGTGGTCCTGCTTGAGCACGCTCATGCGAAGCTCATCCGGCATGGAGACCGTGCCCTTTGTAGGCTCCAGCTCGCCGCAGAGTGCACGCAGGAACGTGGACTTGCCGGCACCGTTGGCACCGATGACGCCGTAGCAGTTACCGGGCGTGAATTTCAGCTCAACGCCCTTGAACAGAAGCTGTCCGCCGAAGCTGATGCTTAAATTTGAAACTGTTATCAATGTATTGTCTCCCTTCAAATAAGTTAGGAGTTAGGAGTGAGGAGTGAGGAGTTTCGGTGTCCGACTTCGTCGGACGGTTTATAATTCCTCATTTATATTTCTATTCCTCAACCCTATCCCTGGTCGTTTTCGTAATTGATGATAATATCCTCTTGATTTCATTGCAATCCATAAACAAGGAATTGAATTCGCTTTCAGTGATATATCCGCTCTGACATAACAATTCAAGCCAGTACAGTGTTTCGGCACACTCTTTGAATGCAATATACATCTTTGACAAAAAATCCTTATTGCTGACAGCACATTCAGCCTCTGCTATATTGGCTCCGATGCTTGTGCCACTGCGTAATATCTGCTTTGACATAACAGTTTCATGCTTATCGGAACAAAGATATTTGTACAATCGAACGATCCTTAATGCAAACTTTTTAGCTTTATCATATACAATAACTTCTGCCATAATATTCACCGAAAGCGGAGATGAAGAGCAGATCATTATGATAAGTCCGACGAAGTCGGACACCATAACTCCTCATTCCTGATTAAAGAGCCGCAAACGCCTGCTCGATGTCGGCGATGATATCGTCAACGTTCTCCAGACCCACGGAGAAGCGGATAAGACCGCCGTCGATGCCTGCAGCAACGAGCTGCTCATCGGTGAGCTGACGGTGTGTTGCGGATGCGGGATGCAGCACGCAGGTGCGGATATCGGCAACGTGTACCTCGTTGGAAGCAAG
This sequence comes from Oscillospiraceae bacterium, assembly GCA_045606085.1. Lineage (GTDB taxonomy): Bacteria > Bacillota > Clostridia > Oscillospirales > Ruminococcaceae > CAG-115. Next base: position 24,270 of record JAZURJ010000046.1, on the reverse strand, counting down.
CTTCAGGCTGTCCATGAACTTCACAGCGGTATCTCTGCCGCCCTTGATGGAGAAGGAGATAACGCCGCTCGTGCCGAGGGGCAGATACTTCTTTGCAAGCTCATGCTGCTTTGAAGAAGCCAGTGCGGGATATGTCACGAACTCAGCCTTGCCGCTGTTCTCGATATACTCTGCGACCTTGATAGCATTCTCGCAGTAACGCTGCATACGTACAGCCAGCGTTTCAAGACCGAGGTTCAGCAGGAAGGAGCTGTGAGCTGCGGGATAGCAGCCGAAATCTCTCATAAGCTGCATTCTTGCCTTTACGATGTAAGGAGCGAATGCGTAATCTCTTGTGTAAACAGTGCCGTGATAGCTGTCGTCAGGCTCGGTCATGCAGGGGAACTTGCCGCTGGTCCAGTCGAACTTGCCGCTGTCAACGATAACGCCGCCTACCTGCACTGCGTGGCCGTCCATGTACTTGGAGGTGGAGTGGATAACGATGTCAGCACCCCACTCGATGGGTCTGCACAGGATGGGTGTTGCGAATGTGTTGTCGATGATGAGCGGAACGCCGTGCTCGTGAGCCACCTTTGCCCACATCTCGATATCAAGAACAGTGATGGCAGGGTTTGCGAGGGTCTCGCCGAATACCGCCTTGGTGTTCTCCTTGAATGCCGCTGCAAGCTCTGCCTCGGTAGCGTCATGCTCGACAAAGATGCACTCGATGCCCATTCTCTTCAGTGTAACGGCAAAGAGGTTTACTGTGCCGCCGTAGATGGAAGAGGATGCGATGAAGCTGTCACCTGCCTGACAGATGTTCAGGATGGAGATGAGGGACGCAGCCTGACCGCTGGAAGTACACATAGCAGCAACGCCGCCCTCCAGAGCTGCGATCTTCTTTTCTACGCAGTCGGTGGTGGGGTTCTCGAAGCGGGAGTAGATGAGGCTCTTTGTGGGGTCGTCAAATACCGCAGCCACATCATCGGTGGAATCATAAACATAGGTTGTGCTCTGAACGATAGGCATTACTCTCGGCTCACCGTTCTTGGGGGTGTAGCCTTCATGCAGACATTTTGTTTCGATCTTCATAGTGATTTATTCCTTTCTTTTATCCGCTTTGCGGAGATATTTTCGTGCATACGTTATTTATTATAGCACACATCACGGATATTTACAAGAGGAATTTTTACAGTTTCTGCACACCGTGCACAATTAAAGGGAGCATACGCCGTACGCTCCCTTGTTTTTTTTACTTCTGACGCGGCATGAGCGTCTGTGCCATGCGGATGCGTCCGATGACCTTGTCCCTGATGCTCTGCGGCGATACCACCTCCAGCATCGGACCGAACGCCATGATATCCGATATCAGCTCCGTTTCCTCGAAGGAATAATACGGCACTATGAAACGATAGTGCTGTTCGTCCTCCTCAATGACCGTGCGGTTGTGCTTTGAAAAGACGTGCACTGCCTTTTCAAGTGCTGCACGCTCACGGGAAACGATGAACTCCAGCAGCTCAGCCTCCGTATCTATCAGCCCGCTGACGCTCACGGGAAGCTCAGTTTCATCGCCGAGAGAAAGGTCATACGCCCTGTCAAGGTTCATCCTGAAAAGAAGCTTCTGCTCATCATCCCACATCACCGCACGCAGCTTGTCCTGTGCAAAGGAATATTCCACCTTGCACGGAACAGCCCTTTTTCCGACGAGATTGCCGTGTTCCCTTGAACGGTTGCTGTATATCAGCTCCCTGTGCATATGTATCGCACGCAGCACCATCCGCAGGTTTCTGCCAAGCTGCGGTGTCGGCTCATCGCCGTATACTCTCTCACGCTTCACGCTCATGGGCATGGAGATGCCCTTTGTGTCGCCAAGATACTCCTTCAGTACGGCTCTCATCTGCGGATCAGGCAGCATCCTGCTGTGCGGATCATCCAGTGCAGTCTTGAGCCAGACCTTTTCCGCAAGCGACGGAAGCACCATAGCCGGAGCGTTTATCGACAGACGGACCCGGCTTTTGTCGCTCGTGTCAAAGATGAGGTCGCTGTCGATAACATCCGCCACAAGCTCGGGACTGGTTTCCGAGGTATCCTTCGCAAGCTCCGTCAGTGCATCACACAGCTCATATGCACCGACATTCTTCCCGCCGTAAAAGATACGATAGGTCAGAAGCTGTATGGCAAGGAAATATCGGTTTTTTGTATCGTTAAACAATTCCATACATTTCCCTCCATCTTTCCATATCCCGTTCAAGCTTCTCCGCGAAGGGCGTGCCCTCCTTCACCTTCACCAGACCAAAATGCCTTCTCAGCCACGGTATGATCTCATTCTCCTTGTTCACATACACAGTGGCGGTCAGCACGCCGTCCTGCTTTTTTATCTGTGCATCGGGGAACAGCTTCAGCAGGGTGTCCTTCATCTGCGGCAGGAACTGCAGCTCCACACTGAACGGCTCGCCCTGAAGCATCACGCCGCCCGTGAAGCTGTACCGCTTCGCCCGTTCAAGCTGCTCTTTATACTGTGCAGGCTCAAACGCCTCGTCGGTGATCTCCACACTCGTTATGCGGTCAAGACGCACCGCCCTGATAACGCCGTTGTTATACGCCGCAAGCAGATATCGTTTTCCTGTTTCGGCATTTGTGACTATCTCAAGAGGAGCGGCTATCCTCTGCTCCCTCTCCATCTCATCCTTTGCGTCCTGCTCTGCTTTTTCCCTCTTCTTTTCTGTCCACAGCTCCTTCTTGCCGAGCTTCTTCTCTGCGGCACGCCTCTCCTCGGCTATTCGTTTTTCTTCTGTCGATCTCTTGTATTCGTGGCTGCGATGCAGGTCCACCTTCCGCCTTTCTTCATATGCACATATCAGCTTCCACAGGATATCATCATCCAGCACCTGTTCAAAGTGGCTGTTCGCCATCACGAACGGAGAGATGTAGCCTGACGACGTTCCTCTCTCCTCAAAAACCGCCTTTGCCGAGCTGAACAGCATATTTCCGCACAGATAGGGATGCACGATGTTCCTCATCAGCGACATAAGATCAAGGAGCTGCTCCGCATCATCACCGATCCGGGAAAAAAGATTTTCGGTAACGAAATACTGATACTTATTGCTGCCCTCCGCCTTTTTACGTGTGATGTATCCCAGCTTCTCCATCTCTGAAACACGTTCCAGCATAGTGTTTCTGTCACCGGGCCTGCCGACCATCTCGTGAAGCTCCTCGAAGCCCTCAGGCTCATAACAGCACGCCTGCAGGATACGGATATAGCTCAGCAGCTTTGAACAGGCGATAGTCTTTGCACCGTATGTATCACAGAGGTAATTGTAACCGTTGCGGTAGATATCGTTCTTCAGGGAGAATGTCTTTTTGCCGTTCACACGCATCCTCTCAAGATCGTCTTCGCTGTGTATATAGGACTCCAGCATGGACTTGAGATAGTTATAATCACGGTCGTTTATCCCCATTCCACGTGCGTCGTCAATAGTGAAATCGTCATAGAGGAACTGTCCTCGTACAAGTCTTCGGATACACTCGTAATCTCTGACGAACCTTACTTCACTGTCCTTCATACTGACCTCCCGTTGCTTGTCGTTATATTTTAATTATATCATCACGGCGTAATAAAATCAACGTTTGTGCACCATTTTCCCCGCTGACTTCTCACGTATTTTTTCGTATAATTAAAACAGGATAAAAACTCAGTTCATTGACAACCGAATACAGGACGTGCGGCACGGGTCACTGCCGCACGGTCCGGTACGGGTGGTGTTCACGCACCGCCCTTCACCGATCTGCCTGATACTTTATCGGACAAGCCGCCGCAGAGCGGCTCAAAACCAATGCAACCACAAACACCTATTATAAAGGAGGAAACACCAATGACAAAGACGCAGACGATCGCGTGCAACTCTATCATCCACACATTCTCCGCGGGTGCCGCAGCAGTAGGCGGCGGTCTTGCACAGCTCCCCTGCAGTGACAACCTCGTCATCGCACCCCTCCAGACCGCAATGGTGATCGCCATCGCCAAGGTATTCGGACTTGAGATCTCCGAGGGTGTCGCAAAGGCAGCCATCGCTTCCGCCGCCGCAACAGCAGTCGGCCGTGGCGTGACACAGGTCGGCGTAGGCTGGGTCCCCATCGCAGGAAACATCCTTAACGCATCCACCGCCGCAGCACTTACCGAGTTCATCGGCTGGGCGGTAGCCGCAGAATTCCAGAAAAAAGCTCAGAAGGCAGCCTGAGATCACATACAGACAAACCACTGAAACACACAGAAGAAAGGAGCATCATATGTCGGCGTTGTCCATGACAAAGACCTGCGTCAACTGCAGGAAGTCCGTCCGCTGCAACCCCTCGGTCGGCAACTTCGCACTGATCTGCCCGTATTGCCACCTGCCCACCGATACCCGCATGAGCAGCGACCATGACACGTCCAACATATACACAAACAACGAGAAGATCACGTCCAACATCTGCACGGACAACGTCAGGATCAACTCCAACAAGGAGCTTCTTGACATCATCAGTGTCCTCAGGTCCTGAGGAGCATCCCGTCAACACAACAACGTATTTGCCGTAAGGCAGGAAAAGGAGAGTATACTATGATCGGTATCTTAGCAGCTATCGCAACAGCAGCAGCTTCTGTCAGCTCCGCCGCTGTCAGCGTCGTCCCCGTAGTCGGCCCCGCCATCGCAGCAGGTGCGGGTGCCATCGGCAGTGCCGTAAGCAGTGCTGCCACCACCGCAGGAGCTTCCGCAGCAGTAAGCAGCATCGCAGCAGGTGCTACCACCACCGCAGTGAACGGTGCAGCCATCGGCGGTGCCTCAAGGCTCATGAGCTGAGACAGACGCCCGGCGTCGCTTTATATCCCGGCACAGGTCCCCGATGCATGAAGGAGGTGATATCATGAGCAGCCTTATCCGTATCATCATTGACATCCTCATCGACTGATAACTCTGATATACAGACCACACCACAGGAGGTGATGCCTATGCGGGCACTGAGTTCCGTCAGGAACACCCACACAACACAACATTTACCGCAAGGAGGTGATACAATGAACATCTTCAGAGCTATTCCCCCGCTCGTCAACAGGGATGGTGACACCACCGCAGATATCCTGAGGACCATCTTCGGCAGATGAGCTTCCCACACTGAAAGGAGGCAAAATGGCATTTTTGTTTGCAATACTGAGAGGCGTGCTTGAGTTCGGCTGGGTGCTCTCGGGCATCCACGCCGGACTTCCCGTGTACGTCGCATTGTGTTCTGCACTGGCGTTCCGGCTGGGCAGCCTGTTCGCTTCTCCCGTCAGCCTCGGCCGCAGGCTCACCTGCATAGCAGGCGGAGCGTCAGCGGTATTCGCCGCAGCTGTGCACTGCCTTTACAGCATGGGTGCCCCGTCATATCTGCTCCAGTGCTGCACGATATTCCTGCTTTCTGCAGGCATGAATTCCATCCGCCGCAGCACCGACTTCAGGACTCTCAGGTTTGCTGACCTTTACGGTATCCTCGGACTTGCCCTTTGTCCGCTGGCACTGTATTTCCCTGCGGAGATACTCATGATAAGCTCGTCAGCGGTCATGCTGGGAGCCTTCCGCGTCCCCGACAAAAGACCTCGTTTCATAAAGTTCAGAGTAAGATGCGAGCAGTTCATCTTCTCTTTTCTCGAACACTACCGCTGTGCTGTATTCAGGATGCTGTTCTTTTCAGCCGCTGTGCTGATGCTTCAGGAATACGCCGCTGCGGTACTTGTTTTCGCAAACGCCGCCTCCTGTACCGCCACGGCACTGCGACCGTATATGTTCACCAACAAGCTGACAGCGTACATGAGCTGTCATACATATGCGTTCCTGTGCCTTACAGCCAGCATCTTCTTCGAGCCGGGACTGCTCCTGTTTTCCATGTGGATATACGGCTCCGTTGCAAACAACACCACTACCCTGCGTAACTCCATGGATATCAGAAACTCTCTGCGTTTTTGCACAAGCGACCATGCAGGACGAAACACAGGCGACATCATGGGCGTGCTCACCGCGATACTGCTCTCTGTGTTCCCCGGTCAGGGAGCAGCACTGGATGTGGGTGCACTTATTTCGGGCGTTATCGCCCTTGTGCTTGGCTTCACACTGTCAGATCTGGTCATCCGCAGGCTCATCGATAGCATGCTGGCAGAGGGCATATTACCTCAGGACCCTGCATAAAGACAAAGACCCTCTGTGAAAACAGAGGGTGTTGATGTTTATTCTGTCAGCAGAAGCGAAAGCTCCTCCTGCGTTATCTCCCTGCATTCGCCCGAAGCAAGGCTCTCATCCAGCAGGATGCCTCCCATCCGCACACGTCGGAGATGCGTCACCCTGTTCCCGACAGCCTCCATCATACGCTTTACCTGATGATACTTGCCCTCATGCAGGACAAGACGTACGATATGCGGCTCTTCCGTCAGGATAAGCTCGGCAGGCATACACAGCTCGCCGCCGTCGATGGTGATGCCTGCGGCGAATTCACGGATATACCGCTCCTCGGCAGGACGCTCCAGCGTCACCACATATTCCTTCTCCACATGGTTCTTCGGTGAAAGCATCCTGTGTGCAAGGGCACCGTCATCCGTGATGAACACAAAGCCCTCTGTGTCCTTATCCAGCCTGCCCGCAGGGAAAAGTCCGCTGCGTCTTAATTCCTCGGGCAAAAGCTCCAGCACCGTGGAGCTAAGCCCGTCACGGGTGGCACACACTACACCGTCAGGCTTGTTGAGCATGATGTACAGGAACTGACGATAGCGTATCTCTCTGCCGTTGACGCTCACGCTGTCCTTTGCGGGATCTATCTTCATGTCGGCGGACCTCACCGCCGCACCGTTTACGTACACCTGTGCCTTCTTTATCATTGTCTTTGCATCGGAGCGTGAAACGCCCGCCTGCTCGGATACGAATTTATCTATACGCATATGACACCGCCTTTCATCGGTACTATGAAGATTATAAAGCAGGCACCGTATTTTGTCAAGCCGCTGTCAGATATGCCACGGCGGAGAGCATCCGGAAAAAAACAGAAAAAATTTTCGGAAACCTATTGACTTTTGGAATTTAACGTGCTATAATGACATCACAAAAACAAGGACGAAGACACGTTCGTTATCTGCAACGTTTTCAGAGAGCCATCGGGTGGTGTGAGATGGTAATGCCGGATAATGAACATCCCTTCTGAGTTGGAGTGCTGAAATTCCAGTAGGTGCTCTCGTGAGGCTGCGTTAATGCATAGGGCTTATTCCCCGGAAGAGGGCGAGTCTGAAGGTGGCGGACAGAATAAGGCTGCTCCGCAATTTGAGTGGTACCGCGGGTTTGATACTCGTCTCAAAGTGATCTTTGGGGCGAGTTTTTTGTTTTATAATCACTTCCCCGATAATATATGTTATGAAAATGAAGTTTTCATAACGCCTGCGATAGCAGGTAGTTGCACAGCAACAAACATATATTTCAGGGTTCGCTCAGCCGTCCAGATCTTCGATTTGGATAACGGCGTGCGGTTCCTACAACGACGAAAGGAGAAAACATCATGCAAGTTAACCAGAACACGACCGAACAGAAGATCCGTGAGGTCGCACAGCGAATTCGCACACTTCGTGAGGATATGGGCATCTCCGCCGAAACGATGGCGGCAAAGACAGGCTTCTCCGCAGAAGAGTACAGAAAGATGGAAAACGGCGAAGTGGATTACAGCTTCACCTTCATCCACAAGTGTGCAGGTATTTTCGGCGTAGATATCGCCGAGCTTATGGAAGGTCACACACCTGAGCTTACAGGCTACACCGTTACCCGCAAGGGTCAGGGCAAGCCCATCGTACGCCGTGCAGGCTTTGAATACAACCGCCTCGCCCACAAGTTCAAGGACAAGATCGCCGAGCCTTTCCATGTAGTCATCCCCTATTCCGAGGAAGCACTCAGCGGCGATAGACATCTCGCAAGCCACGCAGGTCAGGAGATGGATATCGTCATCAAGGGCACACTGCGTATGGTCATCGGCACACACATCGAAACTCTGTACGAGGGCGACTGCATCTATTACGACAGCTCCATCCCCCACGATGAGATCGCACTGGGCGGCGAGGACTGCGAGATCTACGCTTTCGTTATGGCACCGCAGGACGGCGAGCAGGATACCGAATACCACGAGCACATCCGCTCTTACACTCACTCCAACTTCTACAAGGCAGGTATCTCACATCCTGTTGCAGATAAATTCGTTACCTGCGAAACAGATGAGCAGGGTATGCTCTCCGCAGTGAACTTCCACAACGAGGAGAGCTTCAACTTCGCATACGATATCGTGGACGCACTTGCCGAGAAATGTCCCGACAAGACTGCGATGATCTACGTTGACGATGACAAGAACGAGCGTCGCTTCACATTCAGGGATATCATGAGATACTCCTGCCAGACAGCAAACTACTTCAAGTCCCTCGGCATCCGCAAGGGCGACAAGGTAATGCTGGTGCTGAAAAGACACTATCAGTTCTGGTTCTCCATCCTCGCACTGCATCGTCTGGGTGCTGTGGTCATCCCCGCATCCAATCAGCTCGTAAAGCATGATTTTGAGTACCGCTTCGATTCGGCTGGGATCTCCGCTGTTGTCTGCACCTCCGACGGAACCGTTGCGGACGAGATCGACCTCGCAGCAGCAAACTGCCCCTCCCTCAGAACAAAGATCATCGTGGGCAAAAAGCGTGAGGGCTGGAATGACTTCAACGATGAGCTTCCCGCATACAGCACCAAGTTCCCCCGCCCCGAGGACGCAGCCTGCGGCAGCGATCCCATGCTGATGTTCTTCACATCTGGTACGACAGGCTACCCCAAGATCGCTATGCACGACTTCAAGTACCCTCTGGGTCACTACACCACCGCACGCTACTGGCACAACGTTGATCCCAACGGCATCCACTTCACCATCTCCGATACCGGATGGGGCAAGGCTCTCTGGGGCAAGCTGTACGGACAGTGGATGTGCGAGACCGCCGTGTTCGTATACGACTTTGAGCGTTTCCATGCAGAGGATATCCTCCCCATGTTCGCCAAGTACAATATCACCACCTTCTGTGCACCTCCCACTATGTACCGCTTCTTCATCAAGGAGGATCTCTCAAAGTACGATCTCTCCAGCCTGAAGTATGCGACCATCGCAGGCGAGGCACTCAACCCCGAGGTGTTCCACCAGTTCAAGAAAGCAACAGGCATCTCCCTTATGGAGGGCTTCGGTCAGACAGAAACCACACTGTCTATCGCAAACTTCGTCGGCATGACACCCAAGCCCGGAAGCATGGGTAAGCCCAATCCCCTGTACAACGTGCACATCCTCAATGCGGACGGCACTGAGGCAGGCGTCGGCGAAACAGGCGAGATCTGCATCAAGACAGGCGACAGCAAGCCCTGCGGCCTGTTCATGAGCTACTACAACAACGAAGAAAGCACCCACGCCGCATGGCATGACGGTTATTACCACACAGGTGATACCGCTCGTATGGACGAGGACGGATACTACTGGTACGTCGGCAGAGTTGATGACCTCATCAAGTCCCCCGGCTACCGCATCGGCCCGTTCGAGATCGAGAGCGTTATCATGGAGCTTCCTTACGTTCTGGAATGTGCCGTTACAGGCGTTCCCGATGAGATCAGAGGTCAGGTCGTAAAGGCGACCATCGTTCTCACGAACGGTACACAGCCCTCCGATGAGCTTAAGAAGGAGATCCAGACCTACGTCAAGAACCAGACCGCTCCCTATAAGTATCCGAGAGTGATCGAGTTCCGTGACAGCCTGCCCAAGACCGTAGGCAGCGGAAAGATCCGCCGCAGCGAGATCAGAGAGCAGGACGCAAAGAAATGATCTGATAAAGATAAACACCCGCCAAAACAGGCGGGTGTTTTGTTCATGCCATAACACTCACAAATTGTCGAAAAATATCAAAATGCTTGAAATTATGTCGCTATTATGTTGTAATGATTATATCTAAATTTGTGATATAGATTTCGGGATTTCTGTCAAAAATACACAAAACAAGGAGAACAGGATGTATTACTCATACGGAATAATCCGTAACATTATCAAGACCACCGACCAGAACACCAAAAGGACCGTTATGATATCAAGGTCCTCGGCAACGATGGTACGAATTACACCAAGCACGAAAACATAGACCCCGGCGATAACACAGGATCGCGAGTTTCTTTCAGCCCGTGCAGCGGCAAGACGATAAACGGCAATCTGAAGCTGCTGAAGGACGCAGATACCACAGGAAAGGTGATAAGGCTGCTCCCCGATGGTCAGGGACTTATTTCCACCGTTGACGGCGAGACCCTTGTCTTCAGCACGGCAGACACGAACATTGCCGCCGAAAGCATCCGCCCCGATCAGAAGGTACACTGCACGGCAAGATCTCTCGCACCCGACAGTGCTGAACTCTACGGCCGTGCGGAAAACGTTGTTATAGACGAATTCCTGCCGCTTACGGACGAGCTTGCGGACAGGGTGTTCACCGCACTGCACAAGAAATATGCTGAAAGCAGCATCGAAATATCCGATGCCGCAGAGTGCCTTGCAGAAAACGAAATACATCCCGATGAATACGGTTTTGTCGGCGGAACTGAGCTCTTCCTTGAGCAATTCAGCGACAGGATACATATCGATTACGATAACGATACTCTCCGCACAACAACGATGCAGGGCTGCCGAGAGCTGTACGAGAATGCGGTTTCCCACCTGGCCAGACAGCACTATCCCTGCATGACGCTGCTGCAGAAAAGAGTTTTTTCAGATGAAGGCTTCTGGAACAGCAAGCGTCTTCTGATAATGGGCAGCACCTCCTCGGGAAAAACAGCCATCCCCATAACGAAGTACCTCAGCGAAAGAGAACGCCTGGGCAAAAGGCTGAAGATGGTCATCGCGGTGCCGCTGCGAGCACTTGCCACCCAGATGAAGCAGAGCCTCGAAAACAAGCTTGCCGATTACGATCTGGACATCGCCGTTTCCACCAGTGAATACGTGGACAGGGATACCGATATCCGCCACGGAAACGTGGATATCGCCATCGTGATATACGAAAAGCTGTTCGTTTTCACTGCGGATACCGACAGGTTCTTCAACAATTACGACTACGTCGTGTTTGACGAGATCAATATATTCCAGAACATCGAAAGAGGAGCAAAGTCTGAGGTCATGAACCTCAAGCTGCTGGCCAGCAGGAACAACGTGATAATGCTCGCTACGCCATATCACGACTGGAGCAGATACATCGAAAAGTACGATATGTACCCCATCAAGATGTACAGCAGACCAACCAAGATATTCGAGCATTTCGTATTCCCCGAAAAAACGGGTATGCAGATGTACAACTCCGCAGGAGAGCCTGTGAGCTTTAACGGCTGCAACAAGCTGTCAACGCTTTGCTGCAACGAAATCAAACGCGGTCACAAGACGGTCGTATTCACATTCTCGCAGGCAAATACCCGTAAATGGACCAAGGACATCTACAACAAATATAAAAAGCAGATGAATATTGCTCGACCGTCAGCCGATGAGATAAGTGCATTCCGCAGCCGCTTCCTCAGGCACTACAATGTGTCCCGCGAGGAGCTTAAGGGTATATATGATGAGGACGCCGAGTTCGAAGCACTGATGAACGGTATCGGCTTCCATAACGCTTCCCTTCCCGAAGCAATGCGTACTGCCCTTGAAAAGGAGCTTCTGGACGAGCCGGAAATGATTCCGGGCGGTCTGCGTCTTGTGGTGGCGACCGACACCATTGCGTACGGACTTAACAGCAATGTGGATACCGTCATCATGCAGGAGATGAGCAAGAACACAGGCAGAGAAAATGTAACGCTGTCCTATCACGAATACCAGAACTGTATAGGCAGAGCGGGTCGCTTCGGCTACCGCAACAGCGGTAACAGCTATGCCTTCATAGATAATTACAGCTTCAATGACATCAAGGAAGAACACCCCGTTGATACAAAGGAGTTCATGATCGATCATTACAGCTCGAACATCCGCCGCAACACCACGCCGCAGAGCACACTGTGCAACATGATAAAGGATACCGATCACAACAAATTCACGTTCTATATGCATAGCCTGCTGCCCGGCGACAGCAGCGGCTTCACGCACACGGAGATAAAGCAGCTTCTGTCCCGTTTGCCCAATTACAGTCAGCATGACGAAAATCAGGGAAAGCTGGATACGCTCATCGCAGACGCACTGGAGTTCCTCCTGGGCGAGCAGATGATAGCAAAGCGAAGCCCCGGATATGATGATTTCATGATGGATGACACCGACGACGAACAGAGATACTATGTCACCCACAGCGGACGTGATTTCCAGAGCGTTGCAATAAGCCGAAACGGCTACTTCAAGCTGGAAAAGGCACTCAGCAAACTGGGCGGTCAGCAACCGTTCAGATACATCGATTTCTTTTATGAGCTGTGCTCCATAGAGGATATCATCAGCCACTTCCATATCGACAAGGATATGGAAAAGGAAAAAGCAAAGGCACGCTTTACGGTCGACCTTGCCGATAAGTATCTTCGCGACGCACTGGATCTGGGAATCATATCCGAAGAGCTGTATAACAGCATAACGGACAGCGAGGAGCTTGACAAGGCGTATAACGGCGATCTCCTCAGCGACACAGAGATCAACGCTCTCACGCTCATAAGGCTGTCGATAATATCCGCGATGTGGCTGACAGGATACAGCCTTGATCTCATCAATCAGATAGCAGGCTCAGACAACGCAGGCATCGACAGCATCCGCCGCAAGATCGGCGAAAAATCCAGCCATATCATCGATGCGGTCTACGCAAAGGCGGTGGCAACAGAACGTCCGCAGGAGATCTGCACACAGCTTAAGCGTATGTCCATAGGAATGTTCTACGGCATCGATATAGGTTATCTGGACGCTCTCGGTGCAGATGAGCTTAATTCCATGACACCGCAGAGAGCAAACGATCTTCACATCGCCTCCATTTACGCCAGAAGATACGAATATCTGCTGGATGAGGAAGAAGCAACCTTCAGAAATGAGATCGCAGAACTCAGCGAAAAAGTCAGAAACATATTGAAACAGGAGGGCATAGATCAATGACAAACTCTGAAATGCTGTATCAGGAATTCCTGGACCTGATGACAGATAACGACGTCATCACAGCGGATAACGCTGAACTGATGAAGGAGTTTACAGACAACATCACACGCGAGCACACGTATCTGGAGCACCTCACTGCCCTGCAGAAGCAGGCAGTGACCACCCCCGGCTTCTGGAACGGAAATAACGTTATCGTGCAGGGTGCGACATCCGCAGGAAAAACGCTGACCGCAGAATTTGCCATGGCATATCAGATATACTGCCGCCAGAAGAAGGTGCTGTATCTCGTGCCGCTGAAGACCCTTACCTCCGAAAAGCTGTCGGATTTCAAGGCGGATTTCAGCGGACTGAGGATATACTCGTCCTCCTCCGACTACCAGGAGCATGACTATGACCTGATACACGGAGATTACGACATCGGAATACTCGTATATGAGAAATTCTTTGCACTGCTGGCACAGAACTCCCAAAAATTCCTCCGGGACTGCGAGCTTGTTGTGGTGGACGAGCTGCATATGCTCTCCGATATCGACCGTGGTCCCAAGCTGGAGTTCTCCATCGAAAAGCTGCGTTATGCATACGGCGACAGCATCAGCGTGATGGGTCTTACCACTACCGAAAGCGATATCAGCGATATCGTCACATGGCTCGGAAAGGAACGTACTATCGTCATCCGAAACGAGGAACGCCCTGTCGAGATAGAAGAACGCTTCATCTCATGGGATGAAGAAAACGAGAAGCTGTACCTCAGACGCTACAACAACGGCGTGCAGCTGGAGGACAACTGTGACTTCCGTTTTTCCAAGGATATCAACGACAACAGCGATGCACGCCTGACGATGCTTCTGAACATCGTCCGCAATCATCCCGAGGAAAAGATCATCATCTTCTGCAAGAGCAAGTCGTACGGAACACAGCTCCTGAACAAGCTCTGCACGAGCGGTGTGCTGGAAAGACAGGCACTGGAATTTGATGATATGCCCGAAGCGGACGAATGTGAGATGGAGCAGAAGCAGTACGATGATTTCAGACGCAAGCTGCAGGAATACGGCATAGTATGTCACAACTCAAACCTGACCTTCATCGCACGCAGCTTTATCGAAAACAACTTCGACGATGGAGATATACGCATAATCATCGCCACCGAAACACTCACCATGGGCGTAAACCTGCCGACGGATGTGATGATACTGTACGATGACAAAGTATATCGTACAGACGGCGAGGTCGAGATCACCTATCATGACTACAAGAACGCAATAGGCAGAGCAGGTCGTCTCGGAAAGAACAAGAACGGCAGAGGAACCAGCTATATGCTGTTCGATACCGAAAAGAAAATGGCAATGAAAGAGGACGAATTCATCAAAAAACGCAGGATGAAGCGTATAGATTCGTCGCTGAAAAAGGATCTGCGTTTTACAGGCATCACCAACAAGAAGTATCTCAACAGCATGAACTTCGGCATGGCGATCGCTCCGTATTACCTCAATATCCTCAACAAATCGGCATTCACGCAGAGCGATCTGTCCGTGCTGATAAAAACGGGCTTCACAAAGCCGGATGACCACGACAACTGTGCTGAGGAAGTCATCAACGCACTTAAAGGATATAACCTTTCACAGAAGCAGGTATTCCCTCAGCTTATCATTGAAAAAAGCACCGATTACAATCTGTTTGACGATAATGACGAGACCGAATGTGCTGTAAACAGCATAGGCAAAGCCTTTTCGGGCTTTGCACTGTGCGAGCAGACGCTCAGGTATATCTGCCTTTTCTTCCTGCAGCTTCCGAAATCAGACAACGACAAGGTGCTGCCCAAATACACCGACGAAAATAACTATACTATACTTGCTCCCCAGCAATTCGAGGATGCATCAAACAACACAGAGGATGCTGTGCCCGACTACTTCTTCGATGTGATGTTCCATATCTGCAATATGAATGAGATCACAAAAAACACCGCATATGTTTCACCCGATCTCAATAACAATCCCGATATATACAGGAACATCAGATCGGCTGTTCTGAGATTTATAAAGAGCAGAAATATCGAAAAGCAGTTCCTCCCATCTTCCGTCTGGAAGGAAGCATTCAGTTCCTTCAACGGCGATATAGCCCCAGATCAGCTTCTGGCAATGTACCGCACGATCGTGCTGCACTACTGGATAACAGGCAGGACCGTTGTGGAGATGCGTAAGCTGCTCGACCTTCCCGATTCCGAAAAATACTACATCTACACTCCCGAAGTGCAGAGCCTCGGCGATATCTGTGCACATCTGCTGGAAGCGGTATCCAGGGGCTTCAGGGTAAGAAACACCGATGATTATGAGCACAGCAATCATATGGCTGACTGCTTCTACTCCCTGTCTATCCGTATAAAGTACGGCATGAGCCTTGATCTTGCACGTATCGCAAACAAGCACATCCGCAGCCTGCCCCGTACAAAGCTGCTGAAGCTGGAGAAGAAGTCGGCGGAGCTTGGATACGCCTCCGTCACAGGACTGATATTCCAGTGCCCCTCCGAAACGCTGAAGATAATCTCCGCAGCACAGCGTAAGGAACTGATGGAGATCCTCATTGAGCCGCTGAAGTTTGAATATGACAAGCTGCTGGATACGCTCGAAAAGGATTCACGGATAACCACCGATTTCATCGAAACATGGGAAGAATTCGTGGCGTTCGGAACAATGGCATCGCTTCACCTGCTTGAGGTACTTAATGAGCTTGGTCTGGAAGTTTCCCGCAGCAGGGACGCACTGTTGCTCAAGAAGTTCGGTATCACACTTCATCTGTGCCGCAGCGACACGGAATACTCCGACAGCACCGAAGTACTTGGCAGCGAAAGCATCAACACCAATGACGGCAACAGACATATCGCCATCTATAAAAATGGTGAGCTTTCGGATATGGAGAGCAACCGCACCTGTATCTCGCTCAAGGAGTTCAGGCTGCTGGTACTCAGATGCATCAGCATCACCGAGGATATGACCTGTGCAGGCAACGGTCTTGCAAGAGCACTCGAAAGGTTCACGGAGATAGGCTCCGCAGTGTTTGCAGCAGATAAGCTGAACGACATCTGCCAGGACATTGAAATAAAGCCTGACAGCGATACATCCATAATTGCCGCTAAGGCAGGCAGCGGTGATATCGCGTCCGTACTCTCACAGTATCCCGATATACTCTCGCAGCAGCCCGCCGTAGTTGTGGTACAGGGAGATCTCAATTTAACTCAGGTCCATGGCGATAACGCCCATGTCGGTGACAGCATCACGGTCAACAATTTTGGTGCAGACGCCATCCGCGAGATCATGACAGCCATGAATCGAATCGACGCCGCAGCCTATGATGCTGACGAGCTGGAAACGATAGAGGCGGAATACTTCATAAAGACCGAAGAGGAGATCGCCAACAGGCTGCCTGATATCCCCGCCGGCAACATTGAGAGCATCAGTGCAGATATCACAAAGGACTTCCCCGACCTGTTCAACAACCACGCTGCACTGGAAGTCAGGGACACGATCCTCCAGGCGGAATACCTCCAGAACGTCATGTCAGAGTTCCCTGAATTCAACGACTTTGCCCCTGCGGGAATACTGTACGCAAAGGCACTGGAGCATTACATGAAAGTAAGGGTGCTTGACACTCTGAGGACAGCATTCCCCGATTTCGAATCTGGTGTCAGAAATCCTGAGAGCAGGAAGAATTATCTGCTGGAAGAAGTGCCCGATGACAAGATCACCATCGGCAAATTCATTTCCATCATCAAAAGCAAACTGGACCACATCCCTGAATGGGCAGATATCAGAAAGCTGCTTGCACAGGCAAATGAGCTGCGTAACAAAAAATGTGCACATTCGGGAAACCGACTTCACAAAGAAGAGCTGACAGAATTACGCCGTGCGTCGCTGACCGTTATCGACACCACCAGGGAGCTTCCTGAGATAACTCCCAGGCCTTCGGAAAAGCCGTAAACGGCAAGCCGATCTTCACATGAATAAAACGCCCTCCGTCATAACCGCGGAGGGCGTTTTCATATTATCAAGCGATCACTTTGCGTACCATTCCTTCACGATCTGCTCCGCCTTCTTGCCGACGATGGAAAATCCCATCTCGGGCTGATTTTTCGGGAGCTTCGTATACCAGTCCCACCAGAAGAAGCCTGCAAACCACGGCTCACCCCACACGGAACGCATACAGGATTCATAGAAATTCGCCTGTTCATCCTCGTCGTAGGGGAACTCCCTGTGGCTGAAATCGTATGGCATCATGGCACATCCTCTTGCACTGCGGCAGCCTATCTCCATGAAGATTATCTGCTTGCCGCCGTTTATGCGGGAAAGCTCCGCCAGTCTTTCCTTCTGGCTGTCCCACACGGCGATCATGTTCTCAAGACTGTCACCGGGGACCTTACCCACGCCGTAATAGGCAGAGGTGCCGATGTAATCCACCGCATCCCACCATTTCACGCCGAATTCCTTGCCGTGGTTGGTGTTGTAGGTAATGGGTCCGTGGTATATCTTCCTGACCTCCTCGATAGCCTTACGCCAGTAATCCTCCTTGTGCTCCGTGCCAAGCATCTCACAGCCGACACAGAACATCTCGCAGCCTGTTTCCTCCGCTATCTCCGCATAGTGACACAGAAAAGCGGTATAGGATGAGAACCATTCCCTCCAGTAGCTCCTGTCGCCGATCTCCACCTCGGGAAAACGTATGTTAGCTCTCCAAACGCCGTCGGCACAATTCACGATAGGCTTCATGCAGACCTTCATGCCCAGTGCGTGCAGCTTATCCGCTGCGGCAGCCACGTCCTTGTCGGTGACCGTATAGCGATAATCGGGACGGATTACCGTGGAGCTGAAGCTGTCCTGCCTCACAACGAATGCAAGAGCCGCCCAGTCGCCGCCCAGAGCCGCAAGACGCTCCATCGATGCAGCAGCTTCCTCAGAGCGGTAGTCGCCACGCTTTCCGTCAAAACCATATGTAAAACCTTTTATAAACACGTCTGCTCCCCCGTAATATCATCCAAGAAGTTCTTTCATGTAATTCACGCCTCTGATATATTCATCATCGGTGCTGAGATGCTCTATCAGCATAGGCATATCAGGGTCCTCCGCCGTTGCAAGCTCTGTATAAAGCCGGATATCAAGCGTACCCTCTCCGACAGCACACTCCTGAAGCTGGAAGGTAAACTCCTCCTTCAGGCGTATATCCTTGAGATGGCAGCTGCAGATGTGCCCTTTGAGCACATCGAAGCATTCCCTGATAAATCCATCATTGAAGAAGTATTTCTGCGGTGATGTTATCATGTTCACCAGGTCAAGATGTGCAGCAAAACGGGGATGACCGACACGCTGAAGCATCTTCAGATACTCCTGCGGCGTAGAGGGTATCATCCACGGCATAGATTCTATGCTGAAGAATGTGCGTTTCACATCCGCCTGCTTTAAGATATACTGTATCGTCGCCACCGTCATATCGAACGTTTCCCCGGAGAAGTTCTCCCGATAACCGCCGTCCCAGCGTGGTCCGTGAGGAGTGCCTGCGATGTTCACCGCACATACCGCACCTATCTCATCCGCAAGTATGAGCTGGCGGATGTTGTACTCGATATTTGCCTTTCTTTTTTCGGGGTCGGGATCAAGCATATTATTCCAGATACCGACCTCCGCAATGGTCAGATCGTTTTCCCCTGCCGCCTCCACATAGGCAGCTATCCTGTCCCTGCTGTCGTTGCAGCAAAGCGGAAACACCACACTTCTGCAGCCAAGCTCGCTGAGCTGCTTTGCCCACTGCGACGGCGTTTCGTGGTGCAGTGCCGATGAAATACCTAATCTCATGTCACGCCCTCCTGTAATGAATGACGGTGGAATCTATCTCAGCAAGGCTCCTGAAGCCTGTTCTCGCCATAACTGTGCTGAGTTCCGTGTTAAGCTGCTGCAGCCTCTCTGTAACGCCTGCTGCGCCGTTCTTGAGCGGCTCCATCAGATCGCGTCCCACGCACACGCAGTCCGCACCGAGTGCAAGTGCCTTGAACACGTCCATACCGCTTTCGATACCGCAATCCACGATTATCTTCATGCGACCGTCCACAGCCTTTACGATATCAGGCAATATCTGCAGCGGCGGAACAGCATAGTTCATGATGCCGTGGTGATGGGACACAACGATGCCGGCAACTCCTGCCTCAACACATTTGAGAGCGTCGCTCACACTGAGCACGCCCTTGATGATGAACGGCACCTTTGCCGCATCAACGAACATCTTTATCTCATCCAGCGTCTTCGGCTTCATCGGCAGACCCAGGACATTATCATATCCGCCGTTCCATGCAAAGGCATGGTCTATATCTATGCCCACCGCAAATGCACCATGGGAAACGGCGTGCTCGATACGCCACAGCACATCCTTGTTATCCGCATGGGGCTTGATTATACGAATGGTCTTTGCACCTGTCGCAAAGATAGCCTCCATCTCCTCAGGCTCACCCATACCTACCCAGTGAACAGCACCTGCATTCTTTGCTCCGACAGCGATCTCGGTCATTGCGTTGTCGCATATCTTATGCAGATGCGAAAGTGCCGCGGTCATTATGGGCGTGCTGAAGCTCTCACCGAAAAGCTCAAAGGATATATCGGGAAGATCAGCATCGATATATCTGCTCTCAAGCAGTATAGAATCAAAGAAATCACGTGTGATGATGTTTGAATCGGCAGTCATAAATACCCTCCGTCTTACAGTATTCGTATATAAAGTATATCATGTATTGCATCAAATAGCAACAACTGATTCACACTTTTCACAGACAGCACCAAATGTAGTTTATAAATTTTATATCCAGAGCATCAATATTGCATCATCGTTACCTGAGAGAAGCTTTCGATCCAGACAATTCAAGACGATCGGTGGCTGATGCAAAAACAAACAGAGCAGTATCGCTTAATGCGGTACTGCTCATTCTTTATATCCTCATATTTCCGATACCATAAACGACATATTTTTATCAAGAAGTTTTCCGACATACAGCATCAGAATTGTGAAGCAGGCGATTACACATCAAGTTATACGTTCTTGAACCATACAAGATAAGAATCGTTATCTGTGATAAACTCTGCACTGCAGTCTGCACCGTATTCATCCTCACCGTTGATAAGAACATCATCATCGGCCAAAAGCTCGTTATACAGATCGAAGTCGTTTGAAAGTGCTATGATATGTACGATCTCCATTTCGATCAGTTCTTCATCCGCATGCGAATACATATACGCCTTGTTGCCAACGTTGCAATTATCCTCGTCGATGTAATAATCGGTCTGGCACATTGTGTCCTCATCATATGATGATACTGCCCAGTTTTCTTCTAAGTATTCTCTTGTCATTGTTTTTTCTCCCATTATAAATATACTTGCTGTTTATTAAATCTGCTCATCCGTGAAAGGCTGAGCTATAAAACTGCCTCGCTTATTCCTCTTCACATGTTACGCTCAGATCAGCAGAAACAAAAACGGTATTTGGTTTAACCTCAAAAGGCTCGTCGGATCGATTACACGCATCACAAATCGGCACGATATATCCATCAGGATAATTTTCACTTACGATATGACCGCCTGCTGTTGCTCTGTTTGTGCATCCTTTAGCAGAACAGGTCTGCTCTTTAAGCTCCATGCCTATAAAGCCTTCCCAATGTGCCTTGCACGAGCCGCACTGACAGAAACGCTTGCCTGTTGCCTTCTTGCTTGTCCACATTTCCTGATATAAATCCATCATAGTTTTTTCCTCCTTCATTATCGCTTTGTTATGGTAAGTAACGGACAATCGTCAAAGCATTCGTCTCCAAGTTCGATGTCTCCGCCCGGTATGCTGACGGATTCTAAGGAATCGCAACATGCAAATGCTATCTCATCTATAAAGGTTACCGAATCGGGAATGTATACGCTCTTTAAGAAGCGACAGCCCTGAAACGCTCCTCTGTCTATGCAGGTAACAGTATCAGGTATGGTCACAGCTTCTAAATAGTCATTATCCCAAAAGCCTTCTTCAAAGATTTCATTCACCCAGTAGGTATTCCCCTCGATCTCAACACTGGCAGGTATGTCAAGATGCAGATTTTCATTCGTTACATCTTTAATGCCATTAACAGCACAGGTCTTTGGGGATTTAAGCATATATATCATAGTGTATTCGGGATATGATACATACGTTGTCTTGTAAAACGGATATTCGTTTTCTTTTTCAAACGCGGCAAGTTCTTCATTGGTCATCATAAAATTTTCCTCCTGTTGAAAATGTTTTTATTTGTCGGTTTAATCCCACCACAAATTCCATATCCTTGAATCCTTAAGCTCAAGTGCAAGAGCGCTGTAGGTCTCACAGCCCTGCTCTACAATATCAAAGCAGTATGTACCAATTTCATTTGCAAGCTTTTCAAGGTCTTCCACAGGCTTTTCTACCGCATAATCAATAGTGTCATAAGAGAGTGCGGCAGGGTATGCACCATACAGCTCGTACCAGTACTTTGATACCGCCATGTGTTCTGAAACCTTGGGGCAGGCATTCCAGCCCCCGTAAGGCAGGTATGCCCAGATACGCCCAGGGTCGGTAACGGGAACTTTCACAAGGTAGCCGCCTTTTGTGAAGTGTTCCTCCGCCTCGTATTCATCATCTTCCAGCTCTGCTTCATCCCATTCGGCTTCAATATGATTCTTTTCAAGATAAGCCTTGCCGTCTTCTACAGGTGTGGCTAACATCTTCTTATGGTATTCCTCTACGATTTCCTGAATCTTGGAGATAGAGCTTTCACCATCGCATTTCAGAAGTGCTTCAAGCTGTTCAAAGAATATATCGTCCGTTGCAACGATAACGGGAATAAAGCCCTCTTTCTTGCCCTGCTCACGGTATCTGAAATAGTTTTCAACCGAACCGTCGAAATCTTCACATTCACATCCGGTGAGAACCTGCAGCTTTTCTATTTCCGAAAGCTCGTCAAATATATCTTCTTCGACAATCGGTGTATCGGACAGATAGTAGCACTTCCAGATTTCTTGTTTGTCATTTACGTATGAAGAATACTCCATAAGCATAGACATCATTGTCATGTCCACATTGTTTGAAGCGATAGCTTTTTGACTGTATTCTGCAATTTTTTTCATTACATCGGCTGCGTCCATAAGAGCATACTGCAAGCATACATACAGTTTTCCGTCATTTAAAATTGCAGAGTTTTGATAATATTCAGCATAGGCAGGTGCTTTTTTTCTGCTGAGTATCACTTTTTTGTTTATGTCAACTACTATTATTTCATTTTTACTGATTGCGTATAGGATTTCGCCATCTAAAATATATTTATATCTTTCCAATTCGGTGTCAAAATCTGATACTGTTATTTTTCTGGCTTTGTCGTTATCCGAAATACAATATGTATGTGCTTTGCCGTTTGATGGATCTATTTCAAACATTACTGTTACAATCTCACCGTTGTCTTTGCAATGGAACACGCCACGCATCAGACCGTCGTTGCACTTTGCACCTGTAAACAGGAAAGGGTGGTTGTCTTTACGGTACCAGTTAACTTCACCGTTCGGTACGTTAAAGCAAACCGTATAAATATTATCTCCTTTTTGGATTTTTATGATAATTCCGTCGCTCTCAAAGTCAATATTTGCAGTGTCGATATCATAGAAAAAACTTTCTTTGAAACGATCACCCTTAATTAACTCTAAACTCCATAATTCCTCTCCTGTTTTTGAGAAGAAACGAAGTTTCGGAATGAATGTTTCCATAAAAAACAAAACGCCCGACTTAGCAAAATAGTAGTATTCAGAAAGCGAACTCTTGAATTTATACTCAAATGAATACTCTTTTCCATGGTCGTTTAAGGCTATGTGTTGAATAGAATTCTGTGTATCAGTTAATATGGAGCAGTAAATATCAGGTGCAAAATAATCGTTGTGATTTTTGTATTTACATTCTGTCAGTACGAATTTTTCTCCGTCATATACATAAAAATTTTCACCGTCTGTATATGTAAGCACGTCGTTTTCACAATAATAACGGTTTCCATTTTCAGCAGGAAGTACTTTTTCTCCAATCACAATCTTGTCAGGAAAGATTTTCACCAGTTCGCCTTTGTAAGACAGGACATTTATGATATTGCTTTCGATTTCAAAAGGATTAATAAACATCTCATCTTCGGAATTGTATTGAAATTCCGATTCTGTGCTGTTATCAGAGTCATCAATAACAACCTTGCTGACATCCTCGCTAAACCCATAGTTTATCTCTTCCGATACAAAACTATTCGGTAATTTAACTTCTTCTGATAACG
The DNA here is from genome assembly GCA_045606085.1 of Oscillospiraceae bacterium. Classification (GTDB taxonomy): domain Bacteria; phylum Bacillota; class Clostridia; order Oscillospirales; family Ruminococcaceae; genus CAG-115. Next base: position 845 of record JAZURJ010000046.1, on the reverse strand, counting down.
GACAATCAGTAAACGCCATATCTCCTATTTGTGTCAGAGTTTGCGGAAGTTCAATGTATTTTAACGATAAACATCCCTTAAATGCTCCTTCACCCAAGGACTCCAATCCAAAAGGCAAATTTACTGTGCTTAATTTTTCACATCCATAGAAAGCATAGTCAGCGATTGTCTTAACTGCGTCGGAAATTTCTATACTTTCCAATGACTTACACTCATAAAACAAAGTATTGCTAATAGTTGTAAGACTGCTTGACAGTTTTACTTTTTTCAGTTTTTCGCAACCATAAAAAACAGACTCGCCAAGTTTTTTTACGGAATCAGGAATCTCAACCGTTTCTATAAACTTACAATAAATAAAAACAGAATCTCCCATTGCATCAAGTCCATCAGGAAGATTGACACTCTCCAAATACGTACACCCCATAAATGCCTGGTCTTCAATCTCGGTTATTCCCGAAGGTAACTCAATACTTGTTAAATCAGAACAACTGAAAGAATCCTTGCCTATTACAGTAACTCTATACTGTTTTCCTTCGATCGTTACCTCGTCAGGTATTATCACTTTGACAAGCCAACCTTTATAGCCGACAACCTTACATGTTGTCTCAGATGTAATCTCATATTTGATATTATCTATTAAGCTTTGTTTAAATTCATTCATCATAAAATTTTCCTCTTGTAATGTATGTTTATTTTACGGTGGTTTTAATCCCACCAGAGATTCCATATCCTTGAATCCTTAAGCTCAAGTGCAAGAGCACTGTAGGTCTCACAGCCCTGCTCTACAACATCAAAGCAGTATGTACCAATTTCATTTGCCAGCTTTTCAAGATCTTCTGCGGGCT
>JAZURJ010000045.1:0-24186 GCA_045606085.1 Oscillospiraceae bacterium | reverse complement strand
GCTAAGAAGGCTCCTTTCTATCGTGTAGTTGTTGCTGATTCCCGTTACCCCAGAGATGGTCGTTTCATCGAGGAGATCGGCTACTATGATCCTACTCAGGAGCCCGCTGTTGTAAAGATTGACATGGACAAGGCTAACGAGTGGATCAAGAAGGGCGCACAGCCTACCGACACTGTTAAGAGACTGATGAAGTAATCTTACAGCAAGGTTTGATGGCGGGCATTCGCCCGTTTGTACGATCACCCCAAGGAGGGATAATATATGAAAGAACTTCTTACAACTATCGCTTCTGCCCTCGTTGAGGATAAGAGTGCGGTACAGGTAACAGCCGATGAGCCGGATGCAGAGGGCGTTGTGGTATATCACCTTCACGTTGCTCCCGACGACATGGGCAGAGTAATCGGTAAGCAGGGTCGCATTGCTAAGGCTATCAGAACTGTAATGCGTGCAGGTGCAGTAAGAGCCGATGAAAAGATCTCCGTTGAGATCGACTAAGAAAACACGAACGGCGGACTTCATGTCCGCCGTTTTTGTATTCAACTGAAATTTAAAACGCCAACCATCATTACTATCAAATTGTTTCAAATTTAAAAGTACAATCGTCAATACTAGAAGGTAAGTCCCACATCAACCCATTCGTTTCAAAATATGCACATCGAATTTCGTTTTCAATTTCCGATTTATCATTGTTTAATTCAGGAGGTATCCTGACATCTATAATGCTGTATTTAAAATCGGCTTCCCATATCCAAAATTCAACCTTCATTTGCTTGAACTGCATATAAAAGATAACAGGAGTTTCAACTCCGCGTTTTCCGGTACAGACAATATAAATATCTTTTTGCCTATCTATTACCCAATGACTATATTTTTCATCCCAATTATAACGATATAATCTTTCGTATATTTCCTTGTCCTTCTCTGCTACTCTTTCACTTACATACATATTTTGCACCTCTCCAATCCCGATTTATTGCTAATTATAGCACGCGAACAGCCAAAAGTCAATCAAAAAAGACTGATTAAAGCACGAACGGCGGACATCAAGTCCGCCCGCCGTTTTTGTTTTTTATTATGATCATTCAACCACAAAGCCTGTCCATTCGATATGATTATACTGCATTACATCCTCAGCTTTTTTCATACCAAGTTTTTCATAGAACGGAATAGCATTCTCGTTTGCGATCAGATATACAGCAATATCCTTTTCGCCGCCAGCTTTTTCGTGTGCTGTTTTCATCAGACGGCTTCCGACGCCCTGTCCCTCGTACATTCTGTCAACGCCCAGATCGGTCACATATAGCCAGTATGCATAATCAGTCAGACCAAATAAAACGCCTACGATCAAACCATTCTCATTTCGTGCAACAAGGCTCAGGGAAACAGTTGTCACCAGCGTTGCTATTCTCTTTTCAAATCGTTCTTTCGGGTATTGTGAACCCAGATCTGTTCTTTTAAGGAAGTCGATATATTCCTCAGCCGAAATTCTTTCTTCGTTTATTTTTATTAAATCATTCATATTATATTCCTAAATATTGCTTTGTCCCGTGTTATAGAGTTTTCTTTTTACCAAGGATAAACATCCTCATGACCTGTCGTTATAACCGCTTCTTCGTGTAATTCTATCAATCGTTCATAAATTTCAGTCAGTGGCTCGTTAGTGTTGGTATAGATATCGTCGCCTGTACCACCCAGCAGTAACGGTTCGTCTTTATAGATTGCGTAGCATTTCAGATCGCCTCTTATGTCATCTGTACGGCTTTCTGTATAGATTGTTTCGCTGTGCTTTGCATTTTTGGATAGTTTTTCAATAAATTCCGCCATTTCGTCTTCGGGTATGGTGGTAACAAACGTTGACACTTGCTTGTCGGCAAGATGAAATGGTAGATCATCGGCAGATGAAAACAGTGCTTTGGAATTATAATCATACCAATATACTGAACCGTCCTCATAAACTGCAACGCCGCAGCCATTTTGACGAGAATATGCTTTATTGCTCCAAAACAGCAGATCTTTAATTTCGTCGCTGTTTGAATTGGTGTTTCCGTTACTACAGCCAGTGAATAAAACAGCTACGATCAATATTGCCGAAAGAAACTTTTTAATGTTTATCATTGTCATATCTTTAAATCACAACATCCCCGAGCTTTCGCCCGGGGATAAATTGTTTATACGTTTGCACCCTTGGAGATGAATACGGGATACTCAGAGGAACCGGTAATTGTGCGGTTCTTTGTGAGAGTAACATCCTTGTCTGCGATCACGTTGATGCAGTTTGCCTTCTCCTCGATGACAGTATTCTGCATTACGATGGAGTCCTTAACAACTGCACCCTTCTGAACAACAACGCCTCTGAACAGCACACTGTTCTCGACCTTGCCTTCGATGATGCAGCCGTCTGCGATGAGGGAGCCCTTTACATCAGCCTCAATGCCGTACTTAGCAGGAGCTACGTCACGAATCTTGGTGTAGATAGGACGCTCAAGGTCGAATACCTCGTGGCAGATATCACGGTCCATCATATCTGCACTGGCCTTGTAGTAGGTCTTCATGCTGTCGATGATCTCGTAGTACTTGTCGTACTTGAAGCCCATGATCTTGTAATCGTGCAGCTTGTGGAGCAGGATATCTGTTTCGAAGCTGTACAGACCGCGGCACTCGGATTCTCTGATGAGATCCTCCAGGAACTTTCTTCTCATTACGTAAACGTCGAGAGCTACGTTCATCTCGCCGCTGATAGCGGGTCTTGCCAGAACATCGTAAACCTTATTGTCCTCGTCAACGGAGAGAACGGTCATTGTCATTGTTCTTTCGGTGGTGTAAACGCCTCTGCCGTATACGCAGGTGATGTCTGCACCGCTCTTCTCGTGGAAATCTACCATGGGCTTGATATCCATGTTAGCCACTACGTTGGAATCTGCCAGAACGACATACTCTGCATTGGATTCGCGGATGAATTCCGCTGCACCTGCAAGAGCTTCCAGACGACCTCTGTAAATGCCGCTGCCTTCGCTTCTGTAAGGCGGCAGGATATGCAGACCGCCTGTCTTTCTTGCCAGATCCCACTCACTGCCCATTCCGAGATGGTCCATCAGGGAGTAGTAGTTCTGCTTTGTAATAATACCAACCTGGGTAATTCCCGAGTTGACCATATTGGAGAGGGGGAAGTCGATCATACGGTATCTAGCACCGAAGGGAACGCTCGCCATTGCTCTGCCCTTTGTCAGTTCGGGAAGGTTTGCTTCATGCATATTAGCAAAAATAAGTCCTAAAACATTTGCCATACTTGCCATATCAAAAACATCCTTTCCAATATCAAATATCCTTAGAGATCATTGCCTTGGGTGCGGCAACAGCATTGGGAGATACATTCACGTTGTGACCGATTACCGCAACGCCCCACTGCGACTTGTCCTCGATACGCTCGGGACGATCGCCTACATGAGCACCCTCGCCGATCACGCAGTTTTCGCCTACGATAGCGTATTCTACAACTGCACCCTTCTTGATGGTGGAGCCGGGCATGATGATACTGTCTGTTACAACAGCACCCTCTTCGATCGTAACGCCTGCGAACAGAACGGAGAAGTCAACTGTACCGTAGATCTCACAGCCCTCTGCAACCATGGAGTTTTCGATCTTGCTGTTTACGCCTGTGTAGTGAGGAGGCATAACGGGGTTTCTGGAGTAGATCTTCCAGCTGTCGTCCAGAAGGTCAAGGGGAACGTTGGGATCCAGCACGTCCATATTAGCTTCCCAGAGGGAGTCGATAGTACCAACGTCCTTCCAGTAGCCGTCGAAGTGGTATGCTACCATCTTTTCGTTGTTAGCGAGCATCATGGGGATGATGTTCTTACCGAAGTCCTTTGTAGCACCCTCGTCGTTTTCGTTGTCGATAAGGTGCTTTCTGAGCTTTGACCAAGTGAACACATAGATACCCATGGATGCGAGATTGGACTTAGGCTCTGCAGGCTTCTCTGCGAACTCGTAGATTGTACCGTCGGGGTTAGCACTCATGATACCGAAACGGGGAGCCTCTTCCCACGGAACTTCCAGAACTGCGATAGTAGCATCTGCGTTCTGAGCCTTGTGGAAATCCAGCATTTTTGCATAGTCCATCTTGTAGATGTGGTCGCCGGAAAGGATAACCACATATTCGGGGTTGTATCTGTCTACAAAACCGATGTTCTGGTAGATAGCATTTGCAGTACCGGAGTACCATGCCTTACCGGAAGCGGTCTCGTAGGGGGGGAGTACGTGTACGCCGCCGTGTGCACGGTCAAGGCCCCAGGGCTGACCGTTGCCTATGTACTCGTTGAGCACCAGAGGCTGGTACTGTGTAAGTACGCCTACTGTGTCAATTCCCGAATTGACGCAGTTTGAGAGCGGGAAGTCGATGATCCTATACTTTCCTCCGTAGGGAACAGCGGGCTTTGCCATGTCCTGTGTCAGTGCGTAAAGACGGCTACCCTGTCCGCCTGCAAGCAGCATGGCTACGCACTCTTTTTTGATGTGATTCATATATTTCCTCCTGTCCCGACATTGCTGTCGTGATATTAGCATGATTTATTCTGTGCCCCGATTTACTTTGCGGTGTCGGTGCTGTTTTTAGCTGCTGCCTTTGCCGGTTTTTCTTCAGCGGCATTAGCTTTTTCTGCCTCTTCCTCAGAGGGGGATTTACGGATGTTCTTCACCTCGAAATACATTACCGACATAGGTGGCAGATCGAGCGTGATGCGGTAAGCTTCATTGTGCAGAGGATCTTCCTTGGCAGTAAGCGTACCGTTCGTTATGCCTGTACCGCCGTACTTCTTTGCGTCGGAATTGAAGATCTCCTTATAATCCGCATAGTAAGGCACACCGATATCGTATACCTCATGACGAACAGGCTGGAAATTGCATACGCAGACCACCTCGTCCTTGTTCTTTGCGATACGTCTGAATGCGATAACGCTGTTCTCGTTGTCTTCGCTGGAGATCCAGTGGAAGCCTTCCCAGCTCGTATCGCACTCCCACATTGCGGGGAGATTCTTATACAGCTTGTTCAGATCCTTCACATACTGGTGCAGCTGGTAGTGCGGTTCAAACTCCAGCACTTCCCAGTCAAGACCTGTCTGGAAGTTCCATTCCTTATACTGTGCGAACTCCTGACCCATGAACATCAGTTTTTTGCCGGGATGTGCCATCATATAGCCAAGGAATGTACGCATGGAATTGAAGCGGAATTCTCTCGGACCGCCCATCTTGTCCAGCATGGAGCATTTTCCGTATACTACTTCATCGTGCGAGATAGGGAGGATGAAGTTTTCGGAGAATGCATAGTAGAACGAGAAGGTGACCAGATTGTGGTTGTAGGGTCTGGAGAGAGGATCCATGGACATATAGCGAAGCATATCGTTCATCCAGCCCATGTTCCACTTGAAGTTGAAGCCAAGACCACCGATATCCGCAGGCTTTGTTACCATCGGCCACGCAGTGGACTCCTCGGCGATCATCATAATATTGGGATGCTCTCTGAAGAGTGCGGCGTTCAGCTTCTGAAGGAATGCCACCGCCTCAAGGTTCTCGTGACCGCCGTAGGCATTGGGACGCCATTCGCCGCCCTGCCTGTCGTAATCGAGATACAGCATGGATGCCACAGCGTCAACACGCAGACCGTCTATGTGATACTTTTCTATCCGGTAATTCGCATTGGAAACGAGGAGGGACTGGATCTCAGGCTTGCCCCAGACGAGTATATGAGTGCCCCAGTTCTTGTGCTCACGCTTCAGCGGGTCCTCATACTCATAACAGCTCGTTCCGTCAAACTCATACAGACCTGCTGCATCCTTCGGGAAGTGGGCAGGAACCCAGTCAACGATAACGCCGATACCTGCATTATGGCACTTGTCAACGAATTCCATGAAATCGTGCGGGGTGCCGAAGCGGGATGTGGGAGCGTAATAACCTATCTGCTGATAGCCCCAGGAGCCGTCGTAAGGGAACTCCGCGATGGGCATAAGCTCCACGTGGGTGTAGCCCATGTCCTTTACATACGGAATAAGCTCATCAGCAAGACGCTTGTAGTTATAGTAACATTCGCCGTCCTTCTTCCAGGAGCCGATATTCACTTCGTAGATATTAGCTGCACTGTCGTAGATATTCTTCTTTGCCAGTGCGTCCATGTACTTCTTGTCCGTCCATTTATAGCCGTCAAGCTCATAGAACTTGCTGGCGGTGTTGGGACGAAGCTCCATATGATAGCCATACGGGTCAGCCTTCAGCTTGATGAGACCGTCTGTGCTTTCTATGCTGAATTTGTAGTTATCGTACTGCTTGATACCTTCAACAAAAAGCTCCCAGATACCGCCGTCGCTGATCTTGCTCATACAGTTGCGGCTTCTGTCCCAGTGGTTGAAATCACCCACTACGCTGACAGATCTGGCATGCGGAGCCCAAACCCTGAATACTGCACCTTCTTTTCCGTTATTTATCATTGTATGGGCACCGAAGAACTCGTATGCATGAGAGTTCTCGCCCTGATGGAAAAGGTGAAGCGGCACGTTGTACTCTTCAGGGACGATTATTGCCATTTTCATACCCCCTAGAAATAGTGAAAAAAATGACCACCCTGCACATATCTGACAAAAAATATGTCAGGACAGCATAATTTCTTATCATTATTGTATCACAAAAGCCATTTTATTTCAATAGTTTTGTTGATTTTTCATGTTTATTGCCATTTTTTTGTTAAGGTCTTTGGTGCATTTGACCAAAACGAAACGGCTTTTCCATCATCCGCAGTGGCATCGTTTACATTTTTGCCGAAAAACATCACCGAAGACCCGAAACAAATATCCCACCGACGAGCGGTGGGGCATTTTTATTTATACATTATCTTGTCAGTATTGAGCTTGTCGTTATAGCCCATGTAATATCCGAACTGGGTCATCGCAGGTATCAGTGCGTAATAGACGAGCATCAGAACGGGAAACCATACGGACATATTGTCGAACTGACGCAGAGTCGTGTGCCATGCATCGACGTTTGCCTCTGCTCTCGGGATGAACGTGTTCACGAACGGATACGCACTTGCGCTGATGAAGCGGTAAAGAAAGAGGGTATCGGCTTCGGGGAAGAACAGCTTATTCAGCAGCAGAACTATCGTAGGGACAGAAGCCACAAGGAACATTATCAGACCTATTACGATCCATCTGTGTTTCAGCGGTGCTTCGACACGTCCGTGCTTGACAAGACTGCGTTCGTCGCAGCCGTCCTTCCATGCCACTGTGAACACCAGCATGAAGAAAACTGCTGAACAGCACAGTATTGAAAGAATGTTAAAGAACAGGTTCAGCCCGAACATAGCAAGTGCCATAGTCATTATAAGACACATAACGTTACCTAGCACTATAAATCCTATGCCCTTGAGCAGCAGGATATGAAACGGTTTTCTTTGCATTTGTTCTCCTTTCGGGACGGATAAACTTACAGAAGCTGTACATAATATCAGCACAGACACTGAGAAAGTGAGGAAATATCATGAATGATTTCAAAAATCGTCAGAGCTCCGAGATTCTGCGGAGCGTCTACAAGAATGCCGACATGGCGTACGAAGCAAGCGGAGATGTACTGAAGTACTGCAGCAACTCACGGCTTCGCGAAGAGCTTACGGCAGAGCGAGAGAGATATCGCAGCGTGGCATCGCAGGCACGAGCAGAGCTTGTCCGCCGTGGAAGCATACCTAAGCAATATCCTGTATACACCCGCATGATGACAAAGATGGGTATCGGCATGAAAGCACTTCAGGATCCCAGCTCGAAAAGCCTTGCTGAGATGATGGTGCGTGGAACGACGATGGGCATCATCGATATGACTCACGCACTGAACAGCTCATCTAAAGCAGAGGAGCGGATACGCACAGATGCGGCGGCACTTCTGAAACGCGAGCAGCAGTTCTGCGATCGACTGAAGAAATTCCTGTGAAAAAGCACAGTGCATATACCGACCACTATCCCTGCGACGTGAAGATACGGGACCTGCCCGATGCTGAGGGCGTTCCGTCAGCGATATCACCCGCAGGAGGAGCACCGCGTTACAGAAAGCTCACAGAGAAGGATTAGTCTTCCTCGGGAGGATTGACTATGTTGCCTGTCGCGATATTGTCGAGGACCTCAAGAGCACGTTCACGTTGTATTTTTGCTTCTTCGGTGTTGCCTGTCATGTCTTTGTATTCGCCGCGGACGTAAAGTCCCACGATATCGGGACAGCTCTGCCAGCGTGCGGCGTCTTTAAAGCCCGGGGCGGTGTTGAGCTGTAAGCCTGTACCTTCATACAGTGCGGTATCAGGATACTTGTCTGACAGATCGATGAAGTATTGCAGTTCATCATTGTTTGCCATTTCAGCGATTATCCTCACGATACCCTGATCGGTGAGATAAAGCTGACTGTCACCGGTAATGACCTCGGATGAGAATTTGTAGTTGTCCGCGTCGGTATATTCATTGACGCCATATTCCGTGGAGAGGTTGATGAAATTCACGCCCACGTGTACGTAGCCGTTTCCGTCGAAATCGGGGCAATACTGTTCCAGTGCTTCTTCTATGTCAAACTGTTTTGCGTAGATTCCGCTGGCATTGGTGGTGGATACTGCAAGAACGTACAGATCGTTCTTTTCTTTGGTTATCGTGTCGATGGTGATATATCCGATAAACAATGCGGCGAAAATGCCCACGATAAGATACCACTTGTAATGGTAGAGGAAGTTTTCGACCTTCTTCCAGCCGTGGAGCTCGATCTGCTCCTGTGGCTTATCCACTTCGATAATGTCGCTTTCTTCCACCAGACCCTGCTTCAGTTTCAGAAGCTCTCTTTTTTCACGGAGCAGGCGTTCCTGCTCGTCCTCGTTTCTGTTTGCCATAATGTCCTCCGTAGGATAATAGTAGCACGTTAAAATTTTCTGATGTAATCATCAAGCCGCCGCATTATGCGACGGCTTTGATCTTTGGGGTGAGCCGTACACCACGGCAAGGTTCATGCGTCTTATCAGATGGGACGCATTGTGGGGAAGAGCAGAACATCACGGATGCTTGCGGAATCGGTCAGCAGCATAACAAGTCTGTCAAAGCCGAAGCCAAGACCGCCTGTGGGAGGCAGACCGTATTCCAGTGCTGTGATAAAGTCCTCGTCCACCTGAGCATCGTTACCGCCCTGAGCACGCTTTGCAGCAACCTGCTTTACGAAACGCTCACGCTGGTCGATGGGATCGTTCAGTTCGGAGAATGCGTTACCGAACTCTGTACCGTTGATGAAGTACTCGAAACGCTCGGTAAAAGCGGGGAATTCGGGCTTTCTCTTTGCGAGAGGAGAATTCTCCACGGGATAATCATAGATGATGGTGGGCTGGATGAGTTTGTCCTCGACATAAGCCTCGAAGAATGCGATCAGAACGTGACCCTTTGTGGAGTTCTCGTCCAGCTCGTCTTCGATGTGGTGCTCCTTTGCACAGGCTCTTGCGGCTGCATCGTCTGCCCAGTCGAAGTAATCCACGCCGGCATACTTCTTTACAGCCTCGATCATTGTAAGACGCTCCCAGGGCTTGCCGACAGCGATCTCGTGACCCATGTAGGGAACGGTATCTGTGCCGCATACATTGAGAGTAACTGTTCTGTACAGATCCTCGATGAGGTCCATCATACCAAAATAGTCGGTGTATGCCTGATACATTTCGATGGAGGTGAATTCAGGGTTGTGAGTAGCGTCCATACCCTCGTTACGGAAGATACGGCCAACCTCGTAGACCTTGTCAAATCCGCCTACGATAAGACGCTTTAAGTACAGCTCGGTCTCAATACGCATGAACATATCGATATCCAGAGCGTTATGGTGTGTCTTGAAGGGACGTGCAGCAGCACCGATCTCCAGTGTGTGCAGAACGGGTGTGTCAACTTCGAGATAGCCGTGAGAATCCAGGAAGTTTCTGATCTCACGCAGGATGAGGGAACGCTTTACGAATGTATCCTTCACCTCGGGGTTTGCGATAAGGTCGAGGTAACGCTTTCTGTAACGCTCCTCCTTGTCCTTCAGACCGTGCCACTTTTCGGGCAGAGGGAGCAGGGACTTGGAGAGCAGGGTTATCTCCTGTGCGTGAACGGAGATCTCGCCCATCTTGGTTCGGAACACCTTGCCCTTGATACCGATGATATCGCCGAGGTCCCACTTCTTGAATTCAGCGTAAGCCTCTTCGCCGACGTCATCCTTACGTACATATACCTGCATTCTGTCGGAGCCGTCACGGATATCCATGAAGCTTGCCTTGCCCATGATTCGACGTGTCATCATGCGGCCTGCGATAGCTACATCAGTGTCCTCCAGCTCCTCGAAACGGTCACGTATCTCCTTGTTGTATATAGTTACATCGTACTTGGTTATCTTATAAGGATCTTTGTCTGCTTCCTTGAGGGCGGACAGCTTTTCGAGTCTAACGCGGTGCTGTTCGTCCAGCTCCTCCGCGGTGATCTCGGTCATTTCGAGTTCTTCGTTTGCCATTATTATTCTTCCTCCTTCTTGCTGATCTCCAGAACCTTGAACTGAAGCATTCCGGAGGGAGCCTCAACGTCAACTACATCGCCGATCTTGTGGCCAAGCAGTGCGGCTCCGATAGGAGATTCGTCAGACATCTGACCTTTATCGATATTTGCTTCGCTTGTGCCGACGATCTGGAATTCCATCTCCTCATCCATTTCGATGTCAAGAATCTTTACCATGTTACCGATGCCGACTTTTTCTGTTGTAATATCGTCAGCGTCAATGATCTGTGCATGAGCCAGAGTAGCCTCGATCTCTGCGATACGGGACTCAACGATACCCTGCTCGTTCTTCGCTTCATCGTACTCGCTGTTCTCGGAAAGGTCACCGAAGGAAAGTGCTACCTTGATCTTTTCTGCTACTTCACGACGCTTGACGGTCTTCAGGGTCTCGAGCTCTTCTTCGAGCTTCTTTACGCCGTCCTTGGTCAGTACTGTAATAGGCTTGTTCATGTTATGTTGTCCTCCAAATATATTTATTTGCGGTTTATACCGCGGAATTGCCTGCTGTTGCGTTTATGACTTCCACAGCCTTCTGGAGCTGTGTATCATTTTCGGGGTTAAGGTTTTCGAACGGGATATCAACGTTCTGTTCTGCCAGATAATCGGGCTTCAGACCGGTCTCGTCCCATGTTCCCGACTTTGTCAGATACACCTTTGCGGTGGAGATGGTCAGTGCACTGCCATCGGAGAATTCATAGGTGTTCTGCATCATAGCTTTACCGTAAGTCTGTGTGCCGACTATCAGTGCACCACATTCGTCACGGAGTGCACCGGCAAAAAGCTCGGCGGCGGAGGCAGTGCTTCCGTCCACCAGAACGACGATGGGTATATCGAATTTCGTATCAGAATCCGTTTCGAGTATCGCTTTGCGGCTGCCGTCGGCATACTCTGCGGTTGCGACTGTTGCAGCGGGGATGAAGCGGTTGAGGATAGGCTTCAGGGCACTTACCAGACCGCCTGTGTTGTGGCGTACATCGATGATGAGCGAGGTAGCTCCTGTTGCCGTCATCGTATTGAGAGTATTTGCAAACTGCTCTGCAGTCTTTGCGTTGAAAGTAGATATCTGGACATATGCGATGTTGTTATCGAGGAATTCTCCGGATACGGACGTTATTTCAAGCTGCTGACGTATGAGGTTTACTGCGACCTCTTCACCGTTGCGGAGAAGCTTCAGGGCGATTCGTGTTCCGACTTCTCCCGAAAGACGTTCTTCGGCAGTACCTTTTTCCATGGAAAGCAGGTTCTTGCCGTCGATCTCTGTAATGACGTCGCCTACAAGTATGCCGTTAAGCTCAGCGGAGCTGCCTTTGTATACGCTCGTTATCTTGAGATAGCCGCTGCCGTCGTCCTCCACTTCGAAGCCTGCACCGAGTATAACGCCTTCGTTTGCCTGCTGTATTTCGTAATAAGAGGCACTGGACATATAGCTTGCGTATCTGTCGCCGAGGCCCTCAACGTATCCGTCGATAACGCTGTTTTCGATCTTGTCCTCATTGAGGGTGCCTATATAATTGTTTCGTACCGCTGCATCAATCTCACGCAGCTTGGCGTACATACCCTCGTATTTTTCTGCTGTACCGATCTTGGAATTGTACACATTGAGCGATACCGCCCATGTCAGCACGAAGGTGATGGCACATCCGATAGCTACAAGGCTTATCGCAACGCCAAGTGATATTTTCTTGTTCAAGTTTTAAGATCCTTTCGATTATGCTGATTAGATAGGATATTAATATATCAATCAGACCTTCATGTGCTTTCCTGTGCTGATGACAGTACCCACTGCACCGAGCAGTGCACCCGCCGCACAGTTTACACCGAGAACGATCCATCTGATATCATCAAAGGGGATGAGGTTGAACACACCGAACATCTGCCAGAGTGTAAGATCATCGCTGAACAGGGAGTATACGGAATTGTATATCAGCCATGTGATAGCCCAGGATGCAATACCTGCCAGTATTCCGATGAACATACCCTCAACAAAAAACGGAGCCTTGATGAAGCCGTTGGTTGCACCGACGTATTTCATGACGAAGATCTCGTTCTTTCGCGAGTACACGCTTGAGCGTATCGCATTGGATACGATGAAAATGCTTACAACTATCAGCACCGCCAGAACTGCGGTCGCAATTACTGTGAATGTCTGACGGATGTTTATCAGCACGCCTGCGAAATCATAGGGTGCCTTGACTTTTTCAACGCTGTCTATTTCTGTTATCATGTTCACGATATGGCGGATCTTGGTGAGATCGTCCACACGTACCATAAAAGTTTCGGGCATGGGGTTTTCGTCAAGGTAATCCAGCAGTTCTGCCTGCTCTGCCATATCGGTACGGAAATCCTCCAGCGCCTGTTCCTTGGTGATGTGTTTGATATCCGTGATATCGCTGTTGTTCTCCAGTACGTCACGGATGTGTGCGATCTGGTCCTGCGTAACGCCCTCTTCGAGATAAATTGCTATCTCATTGGTATTTTCGATGTTGCCCATGATGATATTTGCGTTTATCATGAGCAGCACGCTGCAGCTTACCAGAAGCAGACTTACCATCAGTATACTGAAGCTGGCAAATGACATGACACGGTTCTTCCACACCGAGGAAATGCCTTTTTTTACAAGGTATGTGACATTACTCGTCCTCATTCTGACCTCCGATGTTCTCATCAAATGTAATCGTGCCGCCGTCAAGGTTGATTATTCTGCCGCCGAAATGCTTTACGAGATCGTGTTCATGTGTTACCATGACCACGGTCGTACCGCATCGGTTGATCTCCTTGAGAAGCTCCACTATCTCGTAGGACAGCTTGGGATCGATATTACCTGTCGGCTCATCCGCAATGATGAGGGCAGGGTCGTTTGCAAGTGCTCTTGCGATGGCAACACGCTGCTGCTCACCGCCGGAAAGCTCCTTGGGATAGCTTTTTGCCTTGTGATTGAGGTCCACCAGGTTGAGCACATACGGAACACGCTGCTTGATGAACTTCATGGGCTGATCTGCGATACGCAGCACGAAAGCTACGTTCTCATAAACGTTCAGCTCCTGTATAAGACGGAAGTCCTGGAACACCACTCCGATGGAGCGGCGGAATTTTGCTATCTTGTTGCCTTTTACTCTTGCGAGGTTGTGACCGTTTACGAATACACGTCCCGAGGAGGGTGTCACTTCACGCAGCAGCAGCTTCATCAGCGTGGATTTACCTGCACCGCTCTCGCCGACGATGAACACGAATTCACCGTCATTTATTCTGAGGTTGACATTCTGAAGTGCGTCAACACCACTGGAATAGTGTACGTTGACGTTCTTGAGTTCTACCATGGTTATGCTCCTAATTAAATTCCCCAAACGGCATCTGTTTTTCTGCTGATGCCGCCTTTAATACATTCAAAGGCTGTCCCGAAGATCAGCGAAATTCGGGGCAGCCATAGTTTCATTGTGTGCAGGATACCTGCGATTATCAGAACTTTGTGGGATTTGCTGCGAGATACTTTCTTACCATCAGTGCGATCTTGAAGATGATAGCATGGTCGAATTCACGCAGATCCAGTCCTGTGAGCTTCTTGATCTTGTCAAGACGATATACCAGTGTGTTTCTGTGAACGAACAGCTTTCTGGAGGTCTCGGAAACGTTCAGGCTGTTCTCAAAGAACTTCTGGATAGTGAAGAGGGTCTCGTGGTCAAGGGACTCGATGGAGTTCTTCTTGAATACTTCCTTGAGGAAGGTCTCACATAGTGTTGTGGGCAGGTGATAGATAAGTCTTGCGATACCGAGGTTGTCGTAGCTTACGATGTTCTTGTCGGTGTCGAACACCTTACCTACTTCGAGTGCTGTCTGTGCTTCCTTGAAGGAGCGTGCGAGATCCTTTACGCCCATAACGGGAGTACCGATACCAACGTTCACCTTTGTGAAGAATTCGCTGGAAAGCGTATCGGAAATGGAGCGTGCCAGCTTTTCGAGGTCACGCACATCGATGTTGTTCTTTACTTCCTTGACGAGAACGATGTCATTTTCTGTAATGTTGAATACGAAGTCCTTGTTCTTGTCGGGGAACAGGTTCTGGATAACATCATATGCGGATACATCATTGGAGGAGATAACGTTGATGAGGAACACTACTCTGCTGATGTCCGCGTTGAAGTGAAGCTCACGCGCCTTCAGGCTGATATCGCCGGGGAGCACGTTATCAAGGATGATGTTCTTTACGAAGTTGTTTCTGTCATACTTTTCGTCGTAGTACTGCTTGATACCCGAAAGGGAGATGGCGATAACGCTTGCGTACTTTGCCGCAGGCTCATCTGTGCCCTCTACGAATACTGCGTAATCGGGCTTAACGTGAACGCCGAAGGGCTTGTAGGTGTAGCCGTCGCGGATGAACACCTCGTGGGAATCGCCCAGTTCAATGGAGAAGAAATCATTGCCGCCGCCCACTCTTGTGAGATCACTGCAGGCGATGATGGTGCCGTTTTCGTCGATAACACCGATAACACGGTTTACCGCATCCTTCATCTGGTGAACAATACCCTGGAACAATCTGTTTGACATCGTTTTTACCTCTTTCTGTAAATGTCCCGAAAGCATACTCTTCCATCCCGAGCCATTGACCTGACCCCTCTGGGTCGGCAGGACGGACAGGGCGATGCCTTCTTGTTTTGTGATGTTTGTTGCCTGTTGTTATGTATTGCGTTTTGACGGCTTTGTGCATTTTTCACAGCCTTGTACCCGAAAAATGACATAGCTGACGCTCAGAGCAATATACTCTAATCTATATTGTACTAAAAAAATCATAAAAAATCAAGTCTTTTTTATGTAATATGTAAAAGTTTCTTGTTTTTTTTCGCTGTACTTGAAAAAAGGCAGGAAAAGTTATATAATAAAATGGAATAGATATGTTTCGGAGAGGGTATTTTTTCCGAAAATATATTAAATTTTGTAGAAAAAGAGGTAAATTATACTATGTGTAATTGCGAGAGAGAAAAGTTCTATATAACCACTCCGATATATTACCCCTCGGGTAATCCCCATATCGGACACTGCTACACCACCGTTGCGTGTGACGCTATCGCTCGTTTCAAAAGGATGCAGGGCTACGATGTAATGTTCCTGACAGGTACAGACGAACACGGTGCGAAGATCCAGCAGAATGCTGAAAAGGCAGGCAAGACACCTCAGGAATACGTTGATGAGATCGTGGAGAATTTCAAGCGTCTGTGGAGCTTCATGGGCGTCAAGTACGACCGCTATGTAAGAACGACCGATCCCTATCACATCGAAACTGTACAGAATATCGTTACAAAGCTGCACGATAAGGGCCTTATCTACAAGGGCAGCTATTCCGGTAAGTACTGCGTTCCCTGCGAGAGCTTCTGGACAGAAACTCAGCTCGTGGACGGCAAGTGCCCCGACTGCGGCAGAGAGGTCATCGACAGCGAGGAGGAGGCTTACTTCCTCAAGCTTTCCGCATATACAGAGCAGATCATCGACCTGCTGAAGAATACTGATTTTCTCCGTCCCGAGAACCGCGTCAATGAGATGGTGAACAACTTCGTAAAGGACGGTCTTGAGGACCTCTGTATCTCCAGGACCACTGTAAAGTGGGGCGTTCCGATTCCTTTCGATGATAAACATACCGTATACGTATGGCTGGATGCTCTCATCAACTATATCAGTGCACTCGGTTACGAAAACAACACATACGACGATTTCGAGAAGTACTGGCCTGCAAATATGCACATGACTGCAAAGGAGATCGTACGTTTCCACTCCATCGTTTGGCCCGCACTGCTGATGATGCTGGATATCCCTGTGCCAAAGCGTCTTTACGGCCACGGCTGGATAACCTTTAACGGTGCAAAGATGAGCAAGTCCCTCGGCAACGTTGTTGACCCGTTCATTCTCGGCGAGCGTTACGGCGTTGATGCAGTACGTTACCAGATTCTCCGCGATATGCCCTATGGCAGCGACTGCAATTTCTCTAACGAGATCATGATCGGCCGCATCAACACAGACCTTGCAAACGACCTCGGAAACCTTGTGTCCCGTACTGTTGCGATGGTTGACAAGTATTTCGGCGGCACTCTGCCTGCTGACAGACAGGCTGATGCTCTTGACGAAGAACTGAAGGGTATGGCATCCGCACTGCGTGACAAGATCGCTCCGCTGGTGGATGAGGCACAGCTTTCCAAGGCTCTCGAGGAGATATTCAAGGTGGTATCCCGTGCGAACAAGTATATAGACGAGACCGCTCCCTGGATACTTGCAAAGGATGAAGCGAACAAGACAAGACTTGCAACTGTTCTCTACAATCTGCTGGAAACAGTACGCATCTGTTCCGGTCTGCTGTTCCCGTTCATGCCTACAACGATGCCCAAGGTATGGGAGCAGATCGGTGCTTGCGAGAAGTGCACCGCTTATGATACACTCGCGACCTTCGGCGGTCTTGCTGCTGATGTTACAGTTAAGAAGGGCGATGTTCTCTTCCCCAGAATCGATATGGACAAGGAGATCGAGGCCCTCAACGAGATGCTGAAGCCTGCAGTTGCCATCCGTGAGGACGAGGACCTTGACAAGGCAAACATCATCACCATCGACAAGTTCTTCGATGTCAAGCTGCGTAGCGGTGAGATCGTTGCGGCAGAGAAGATGAAGAAGGCAAAGAAGCTGCTGAAGCTGCAGGTCGACGACGGCAGAGGCGGCAGACAGATCGTTTCGGGTATTGCAAACTGGTATACCCCCGAGGAACTTATCGGCAAGAAGATCATCTTTGTGGCTAACCTTGCACCCAAGCCCCTTTGCGGCGAGGACAGCAACGGCATGATACTCGCAGTTGAGGCAGGAGATAACGATGTGCGTGTTATCTTCCTTGACAGCGATGTGCCCAATGGCAGCCCCATCGGATAAATAACGGAAAACAACAAATTCACAGGCAAGGAGGCATGTTGAATGGATATTTCAAGGATGGCGAATATCGCCTCGGTCAATCAGGCAACTCTTACCAAATCCTCGGAACAGAGGACGGAGCACAAGACATCCACTCTTGCCTCCGAGCATACAGACAGCTATATAAAATCTCAGCAGGCGTATACGCCCGCATACACCAAAAGCTCTGCAAAAAAGCAGAACAGCGACAACAATCTGCTGCAGCGTGAGAACGCCGAGGATAAGGTGGGCAACGTGAAGCAGGGCGAGAGCAAAGGCAAGGCTGAGCTGATGGTACAGGGCGTGCAGCACATAATCCGTGCCATGTTCGTGAAGCAGGGAGAGGTGTTGTCCGGCAGCGTACCGAGTGTAGGGGCGAAGCTGTATGCCGAGGAGCTGTTAAACCAGATTCGTCAGCTTTACGGCAACGACAGGATTGACGAAAGCTCTCCCGAATACTGGAGTGCGGAGCCTACTGCTGACAGGCTTATGCTGTTTTTTGAATGTGTTTCGGTGGAAGATGACAAGACCACGCTTCTTGATCGTGCGTTCAACGGTGCATTCAAGGAAACGGAGGAGCTTTTCGGCGGCAGAGGACATCTTCCGCTTGAAAGCTATGAGACCCGTTCCATCATCAAGGAAAAATATTTCGTTCCACGGGGCGTATAACTATGGGAATAATAGATACACACGCACATTATCTCGAGGAGGATTTCGGCGGGGAGCTTCATCCGCTTATGGAGAGCCTTCCGTCACTGGGGGTTGAGAAGATCATCGCTGTGGGCTACGATCTGAAGTCCAGCTGCGAGGAGATAGCGCTTGCGTACAAATATAGTCATGTTTTCGCGGCAGCAGGCATCCACCCCGAGAACTGCTACGATCTGCCCGAAAACTGGGAGGCACAGCTCAGCGTGCTGCTGAGGAATGAAAAGATATGTGCCCTCGGCGAGATAGGTTTTGATTATCACTACGATAATACTGACAAAGAAGTGCAGGCAGAGGTGTTCGAAAAGCAGCTCATAATGGCGGGTGAGATGGGGCTTCCGGTCATCATCCATTCACGCGACGCCTGTGAGGACACTATGAATATGCTGAAAAAGCACAGACCCAAGGGCGTTCTTCATTGTTTTTCAGGCAGTGCGGAAACGGCTGCAGAGGTCGTGAAGCTGGGAATGTATGTCGGCTTTACAGGCGTGCTCACGTTCAAAAACGCGAAGAAGGCAGTTGCTGCTTGTGAGGCGGTGCCGCTTGACAGACTGCTGCTGGAAACGGACTGCCCATACATGGCCCCCGTACCACACAGAGGAAAACGCTGCGACAGCTCAATGCTCAGGCATACCGCTGAAAGAATGGCAGAGATAAAGGGAGTTTCCGCAGAGGAAATGATCGATATCGCACGGCAGAATGCCGAAAATCTGTTCGGCATATAAAAACTATAAATCCGCCTATGAAGCGGGAAACAACAAAAAGGAGTAAATATGGACGCAGACAGTCGAAGTACAAACACGAATGAACAGAATGACAGGCCCAAAAGGCACAAGATACGCCGTTTTCTGCTGGGATGGCTGGTCGCATTGAACAACGGAACGTCCAAGTTCCTGAAATGGGCATTGGGCAATGACTACCGTGATGTTACCGAGGACGAGGTGCTGGACATGGTGGACGCGTTAGCCAAGACTTCAGATGAGGACGGCGACGACAGCGGAATCGAGGAAGCATCGGCTCAGATGATAAATAACATCTTTGAGTTTGATGACCTTACGGCACAGGATGTAATGACACACCGCACGAATATCGTGGGCGTGGAGAAGAATGTTTCTCTGGATGATATCATCTATCTTGCACTGGATATGGGCTTTTCCAGAATACCTGTTTATGACGGAAGTATCGACAAGATAATTGGTATTATTATAGTTAAGGATCTGTTGTGTCTTGTGGGAGAGGTCGATCTTTCCACGTTCAACATCAACGATTTCCTGCGAGATGTCATTTTTATTCCCGAGGCGTGCCCCTGTTCGGATACGTTCCAGTCGCTGACTTCGCTGAAATCCGGCATGGCTGTCGTTGTGGACGAGTACGGCGGTACAGCAGGTATCGTAACGCTGGAGGACATCATCGAGGCGATAATGGGTAATATTCAGGATGAGTACGACGACGAGAAGTCCGAGATCGTGAAGATAGGCGAGGACCAGTACGACGTTGTCGGAGAGGCCGATCCGGAAGAGGTGCTTGCGTTGTTCGGAGCTGAGCTTCCCGAGGAGCATGAGTACGAGACCATCGCAGGCTTCATCACGGACAAGCTGGGGTATATCCCGGAGGGCGATGAGCTTACTCCGCCCAGTGTGGACTACGATGGTGTGCATCTGGTGGCGATGACCATTGAGGACAGATGTATCATCAAGGTGCGTGCCACAAGGGCAGAGCCTGCGGCAGAAGCATCCATAGAAGACGAAGAATGATCATCAGCCGCTTGCGTTGCAGGCGGCTGTAATTCCATGCAGAAAGGGAAAGTAATAATGTCACAAGGGAATACCAACTGGGGACAGAGCGTCACAGGCGTTGTGATACATGAGGGAAAGGTGTTGCTGGCACGTCATACCTATGGCGGCGGAAAGGGAATGCTGATAATCCCCGGCGGATATGTGAACTGCGGCGAAACCCCACAGGATGCCCTCAGGCGTGAGTTTATGGAAGAAACGAACGTCGTGGTGGAGCCGAAAGAGATCATCGGCATACGTTTCAATATGCACGATTGGTATATTGCATTCAGTGCGGAGTATATTTCGGGTGAGGCGAGGTCTGACGGCGACGAGAACAGCGAGGTGCTGTGGATGGATGTCAACGAAGCTCTCGGCAGAGATGATATTCCCGATCTCACAAAGAAGCTTATAGCAAGTGCGGCAGAGGAAAACAGCGGACTGCATTTTGAGGAGTACACAGGCAGCACAAGGCACGCACCTTATTCGCTGTACTGCAAGTGATATGAAAGGAGTTTTCTATGCGACGCAATCGAAAAAAAGTAGCTGCTGAGATGATAGAGCTGCTTAAATCGGAGTACCCCGAGGTGAAATGTGCCCTTATTTATACACAGCCGCATGAGCTGCTTATTGCCACAAGGCTGTCGGCACAGTGCACGGATAAGCGAGTGAACATGGTAACACCCGCGTTGTTTGAGCGTTTTCCGACAGTTGACGCGTTTGCGGATGCCGATATCACAGAAGTCGAGGAGCTTATCAGAACCTGCGGCCTGTTCAAGACAAAGGCGCAGGATATCGTGCTGATGTGCCGGATGCTGCGTGATATCCACGGCGGCAGAGTTCCCGACAGCATAGAGGAGCTGACGAAGCTGCCCGGAGTCGGCAGAAAGACCGCAAATCTCATCGTGGGCGACTTGTACGGGCAGCCTGCATACGTCTGCGATACGCACGTTATAAGGCTCACCAACCGCCTTGGTCTGTCCGATACAAAGGACGCAGGCAAGGTGGAGAAGCGGCTTCGAGAGGTCATTCCGCCTGAGGAGAGCCTGAATTTCTGTCACCGTCTTGTTTGGCATGGGCGTGGAGTGTGTTCGGCAAGAGTGCCAAGATGCGATGCTTGCGTGCTGAGAGAGCTGTGTAAGTCAAAGGATAAAAATGTGTGATGGAGGAGTTCCGATGAAAAAAGTACATCTGTTTTCACTGCTTGTGGCAATGATTCTGATGAGTGGCTGCGATGACGGCTATGTTGCAGAAAGTGTTGCGGATATAGCAAATACAGCTGTCCGATCTGATGTAATATATTCCGATCCGCCGGGTGTTGATGACGGCATAGTACAAGCTACTCGTTATGACGATGAGATAACCTTAATCAGGTGCGGCGACTATTACTTTACTTATAGCGTGAATATGTACGGAATCTGGTTCTTGAACGAAACTCTAATCATACTTCCGGATGGTTATGAGCAGGATAATGGTACGGCGGTCAGACTGGTGGCGGATACCGAGTGGATGATGGGCGGTATCAGCGGCAAAAGTGTGTGTTACATCAACGAGGTTAAGCAGAAAACGCTCCTTGGATTCGACGAGGAGTGGACAGATGGGATTCCAGTGTGGGGCGAAAGCTATCCCGCTCCCGAGGTAGGTTGGGAGCGTCTGTGTGAATACGGTTTTAATGAAAAAAGTGCAATCGCAGTGGTATATAGATATACAGAGGGCGGCGATGTTTACATTATTAGTAATGTGGCAGACAAGCTGATAGTGTGTTGCAACGGAGATGAGGTAGGAAGATACGATCAGTGCAGGATATTATCTGATCCCGATGGGGAGAGCGAAACGGAGAGAATCGTTCTGTGCAGAAATGACATTGACGACAGGGCAATATGGCAGCTTGCAGAGGATAGGTTCATTCAAAATGACATTTATTTCTTTGTCGGAGATATAGTTTGATATTCATGGACACCCGGGTGATAGCTCGGGTGTTCTTTGCATTATGCATATTTTACATATCTAAATTCAAGATATTGTAAAAACTGCAGAAAATATTTGTCAAAAAGCATAAGAATTGTCCTTGACTTATTGCACATTATACTGTATAATGGTATATGTGGAGAATGTTTTTGATGCGTAAGAAATACCGTTTTCTGCGGCATTAACGCTTCTCGTGAAATCAAAAATATTTTTATGAAGGAGATAACAATTATGGCAAGAAACCCCGGTGTTTTAACAAAGAACCCTAACGTTATCAAGTGGGTCGATGAGATGATCGCCCTCACAAAGCCTGAGTCCGTTGTATGGATCGATGGCTCCAAGGAGCAGCTCGATGAGCTGATCGCAGAAGTTACTGCACTCCCCGCTGACAGCAAGGATGTAATGTTCCACCTTAACGAGGATAAGCTCCCCGGCTGTCTGTATCACAGAACTCTCCCTAACGACGTTGCTCGTGTAGAGGACAGAACCTTCATCTGCTCCAAGACAAAGGAGAATGCAGGTCCCACAAACAACTGGATGGATCCTCAGGAGATGTACGCAAAGCTCACACCTATGTACGATGGCGTTATGAAGGGCAGAACAATGTATGTTATCCCCTATTCCATGGGCCCCATCGGTTCCCCTCTCGCTAAGGTTGGTGTTGAGATCACTGACTCTATCTACGTTGTTCTGAACATGAACATCATGACAAGAATGGGTACTCAGGCATTTGAGAACCTCGGCGATACATCCAATGACTTCGTGCGCTGCCTGCACTCCAAGGCTGACGTTGATCCCGAGAAGAGATATATCGTTCAGTTCCCTGAGGACAACGCTATCTGGTCCATCAACTCCGCTTACGGCGGCAACGTTCTGCTGGGCAAGAAGTGCTTTGCACTGCGTATCGCATCCTATCAGGGCTGGAAGGAAGGCTGGATGGCTGAGCATATGCTCATCCTCGGCGTTAAGAAGCCTGACGGTGATGTTAAGTATATCACAGCAGCATTCCCCTCTGCTTGCGGTAAGACAAACCTCGCAATGCTCATTCCTCCCGCTGTTTACAAGGAGCAGGGCTATGAGGTGTTCACAGTAGGTGACGATATCGCATGGATGAAGCCCGGTGAGGATGGCAGACTGTACGCTATCAACCCCGAGAACGGCTTCTTCGGTGTTGCTCCCGGTACAAACGCAAAGTCCAATTTCAACGCACTTGAGTGCACAAAGAAGAACACTATCTTCACAAACGTTGCTATCAACAATGATGATATGACAGTTTGGTGGGAAGGCCTTGACAAGAATCCTCCCGTTAACGCAACAGAGTGGAAGGGTGCTAAGGTAAACGGCGTTGAGTTCACATCCGTTATGGGTGAGGACGGCAAGGCTCAGAAGCTTGCTCATCCCAACTCCAGATTCACAGCTCCCGCTGAGAACTGCCCCTGCATCAGCCCTGAGTTCAACAACCCCAAGGGCGTGCCCGTATCTGCTATCGTATTCGGCGGCAGACGTGCTTCCACAACTCCTCTGGTATATCAGTCCTTTGACTGGAACCACGGCACATATATCGGTTCCGCTGTTTCCTCTGAGACAACAGCTGCTGCTACCGGTGCTGTTGGCGTGCTCCGTCACGATCCTATGGCTATGAAGCCCTTCATCGGCTACAATGTCGGCGATTACTGGGCACACTGGATCGAGATGGGTAAGAAGCTCGGCGACAAGGCTCCCAAGATCTTCAACGTTAACTGGTTCAAGCAGGACGAGAACGGCAACTTCATCTGGCCCGGATTCGGTGATAATATGCGTGTACTCGACTGGATCATCAAGAGATGTGAGGGTAAGGTTGACGCTGACGAGACAGCTATCGGTTACCTCCCCAAGAAGGGCGATATCAACTTCACAGGTATTGAGGATGAGGTTACTTCCGAGATCGAGGATATGCTGCTTGCAGTTGATAAGGATCTCTGGACAAAGGAGATCGCTGAGATGCGTCGTTACTACAATGATGACATCGCTGCAAAGGGCGGCAAGATTCCTGCAGAGCTGTGGGAAGAGCTTGACAAGCTTGAAGCTCGTCTGGCTAAGTAATTTAGCAGAGATCGCATAAAAATTCCTCCGCACTTTAAGGGGCGGTAGCCATAGAGAAGTTTTCAACTCAAATGGTTTAAGACAATCGGTGGCTATGTAAAAACAAACAGAGCAGTATCGCTTAATTGCGGTACTGCTCTTGTTTGTATATAATGATTTTAATCAGATATGATGTA
>JAZURJ010000044.1:0-89228 GCA_045606085.1 Oscillospiraceae bacterium | reverse complement strand
GCACTGTTCAGACAACTGACTGGAACAGTCGTGAAAAGGCTGAGGAATGGCGTGAAGCGTGGTCAGAATTTCTGAATAACGCTTTGGAGCAACGTAATATTTCCGAAAAAGTAGACCACCGTTCTTTTGAAAGACAGGGCAGATTGGAAAAACCAACAGTCCATATGGGAGTCGCCGCAACGCAGATGGAGCGTAAAGGCATACGCACCATC
Source organism: Oscillospiraceae bacterium (assembly GCA_045606085.1). Lineage (GTDB taxonomy): Bacteria > Bacillota > Clostridia > Oscillospirales > Ruminococcaceae > CAG-115. The sequence goes on along the minus strand of JAZURJ010000044.1, from coordinate 89,016 downwards.
AAAGGCGATACCAACCGTGAAATCAAATCCATAAACGCAAAAATTTCTGCTCTGCTGAAACGTATTGAAAAGCTTGACGATGAACTTTCCAAGATGAAAGAAATTCCGAAAGAGGACAGCCTTGTTGAAATGCTTATGCGCTTTCACGATAACGGAATTAAGTTTACAGAGGTGCGTGGTGTGAGCGTTTCCAATCTCAAAAAGATTGCGAAATTTAAGGATTTGACACATCTGATTGCTTTTGTTCAGGGGCATAAAATCGGAACGCTCTCTGAACTTGCAGAGAAAAGTTCTCAGACAAAGGAAACTCTGAAATCTCATAAGAGGGAGCTTATCGGTAAACAAAATCGTATCAAGGAACTTGAAGAACTGCTGAACAATTATCCACGCTACAAGGAAAACAAGGCGGTTTATCTGGAATGGCAGTCCATAACAAATCTGAAGAAAAAGGAAAAGTTTTATGACAAGCACTACGGAGAAATTGCGCTGTTCAAGACGGCAAAATCTTTTTTTGACAGCAATTTGAATGGTGCGAAGCTTACGCCGAAAGCGTGGCAGAGGGAACTGGATGAACTGAAAAAATCTGCTGAGATTGACCGTGCGAAGGTTGAGAATCTGGGCGATGATGTGGCGGTTATGGAAACGCTGATTTACAATGTTCAGCGACTTACGAATTATGAGGAAAAGCAGAATGAAATTCAGCGTAGGCGTACTGCTGAATTGGAATAAATCAAAGGAAAGGAAGATGCTAAATGTTTATTTTCGGAGGAAGGAGGCTTGCGTATATGCAAAAGGATATCACATCTGCAACCGAATACAAAATCGGTAATACGACATATATCGTGAACGTAAAGTTCGCACCCAATTGTAAAGAAAATATTTCCGACGTAGTGCGTCGATTGATAGAGCGTGATATTAAGAAACAAGCGGCATAACCGTTTCACGACTTTATGAAAAACAAGAATTCATCACTTTAAAGTATTGATATTTTACGACGGATGTGCTATAATTATAGTACATTAGCCGCCGTAATTGTCGGAAAGGAATGGTTATGTTTACAGACAAGATTACGGCTCTTTATTGTCGTTTGAGCAACGACGATGATTTACAAGGTGAGAGTAATTCAATCACCAATCAGAAAGCTATTTTAAAGAAATATGCTGATGAAAACGGACTCGGAAACACACAGTTCTATGTTGACGACGGTTTCAGCGGAACAAATTTTAATCGACCTGATTTTATGAGAATGATGGAAGATGTGAAGTCGGGCAAAATCTCCACCATCATTACAAAGGACTTGTCACGTTTCGGCAGAGATTATCTTATGACAGGACAGTATATCGAAATGATACTGCCTGACTATGATGTTCGCTATATCGCAATCAATGACAACGTTGACACTCTTCGTAGCGAGAACGAAATGATGGTTTTCAAGAATGTTTTTAATGACTGGTACGCTCGTGACTGCTCAAAGAAGATTAAAGCAGTTTTCAAGGCGAAGGGTCAGTCGGGAAAGCCTCTTGGTAAACCACCGTATGGTTACAAGAAAAGCGAAACCGATAAAAATGTGTGGCTTGTTGATGAAGAAGTTGCTGAGATTGTAAGACGAGTGTTCCAGATGTGTATTGATGGATACGGACCTGCACAGATAGCGAAGGCTTTAAGAAATGACAGCATTCTTATTCCCACCGCTTATGAGCAAGCCAAAGGAAAGGGCGGAACACGTCCGTTCAGAAATCCGACTTATTGGGGCGAGCAGACTATCAATAAAATGCTTGACAGGATTGAATATGCAGGGCACACCGCAAACTTCAAGACCCAAAAAAAGTCCTACAAAAACAAGAAGAAAATTGATAATCCAAAGTCCGAATGGCAGATTTTCGAGAATACTCATCCTGCGATTATTTCACAGCACGATTTTGATTTAGTTCAGGAACTTCGCAAGAATAAACGCAGAATTCAAAAATGTGAGGAAGTCAATCCTTTTTCGGGAATGGTATACTGTGCTGATTGTGGCAAGAAAATGTATTTGTGCAGAGCAAAAAGCATTAATACTGACCAAGAACACTTAAAATGTGGCACCTATGCAAAACGCAAGGACGAGTGTTCAGCGCATTTTATCCGCACTGTTGTTCTTGAAGAACTTGTGTTAAGTGAACTGAGAAAGATTACGACCTATGTCAGAGAACACGAGGAAGAATTCGTTGAGCTTGCAATGCAGAATTCAGCACAAAAGCAGTCCGCTGAACTGAAAGCAGCAAAGAAAAGACTTGCCCAATCAGAAAAGCGAGTTTCTGAACTGGACAAGCTGTTTACAAGGCTTTATGAGGATAATGTCATTGGAAAGATTTCTGATGAGCGTTTTGAAATGATGTCAAAGAATTATGAAGCTGAGCAAAAGGAACTCAGGCAGATTATTCCTGAACTATCTCAGTTTATTGAAGCAAGGGAGCAAAAAAATGCTGACACGGCTCAGTTTATCGGAATAGTACGCAAGTATTCCGAAATTCCGAAGCTCACTCCTGAAATTATGCACGAATTTATTGAAAAGATTGTCGTATATGCACCTGACAAGTCAAGCGGACACAGAACACAGCAGATTGATATTTGTTTCCGCTTTAATGTTCTGACAGCAACGGTTACCGCTGACAGCGTGGTTTACGACAAAAAGAGAAAGGCTGCGTAGCCCGTTGCTACGCAACCTTTCGGTACATACGATAAAACTTCTTTATCGACCGCCCCTTAATGGGTGCGGAGGTTTTGATTCGTTTTATAAGCAATACAAAAGCGGCATTTTATTATGCCGCTTCGTGTTATGTAAGCAGAGTTGATTACTTGTACTTGCCACAGCCCTTGCAGGTAGCAGAAGAGTTGGCGTTTGTTGTGCCGCATGCTCTGCAGGTCCAGGTGTTGTCATCATTGCCGCTGTCTGCGATAGCAGAGAGCTTATTGAAGGTGTCGCGTACATTCTGAGGCGCAGCTTCGTTCTGAACACGAAGTGTACCGTTAACTGTCATTGCTCTGATATCTGCGATATTGTCGCACATTTCAAGGAATGTACCGATAAGAGAATGAACGATCATTACGAGCAGTGCACCGCCGATAAGAACGCCAAGACCAATAAGGAAATGCTGAGTGAAGCCTGCGATCGTAGCGATGATCACGCCAAGACCGGATACGATAAGGCTGATACTGAAAAGAACTTTGCTGAAACGTCTCCAAAAACTCATGTGAAATGCCTCCCAAAATAAGTTACGCAAATGATCTGCGTCTGTCATAAATTATATCACCTAAAGGAGGTATTGTCAAGAAGATTTCCCGATAATCGCCATAATGCCCGAAAAAGGCGGAGCAAAAAACTCCGCCTTGTGCTATTTTTCGTTGATCTTGCTTCCGCTTTTGAAGCACAATGCAGCCAGCAGACCAAAGAACACTGCCGCTGTCACCCCTGCCGCCCCTGAGGTCAGACCGCCTGTAAAAGCACCGAGTATGCCGTCCTTGTCAACTGCCTCTCTGACGCCTTTGGCGAGCAGTGCACCGAAGCCTGTCAGCGGCACTGTGGCACCGCCTCCCGCAAAATCGATCAGCGGCTGGTACACGCCGATACCTCCAAGTACCACGCCTGCGATGACGTAAGAAACCAGTATTCGTGCGGGTGTCAGCTTTGTAAGGTCGATCAGCAGCTGCCCGACAACGCAGATAAGCCCACCCACCGCAAACGCTTTCAGATATTCAAGAAAAATGTCCATATTACCTCCTAGCACGATGTTATCTCTACGGCATGTGCCACGCCTGGGATAGTGCCGCCCTGCTGTATCATCGTGGTGGACATAAGTGCTCCTGTCGCACAGAAAAGTACACGCTTCAGCTCTCCTTTTTCTATTCGGGGCAGGAAATGTCCGCACATCATGGATGCACTGCAGCCACAGCCCGAACCGCCTGCATGGACATCCTGCGTTGCCCTGTCAAACAGCATCAGTCCGCAATCCTTGTGGCGTTCTTTGATGGCTATTCCGTCACGCATGAACAGATCGCACAGCAGCTCACTGCCAACAAGACCGAGATCGCCTGTTATGATGAGATCGTAGTCTTCAGGACTGCCGTTTGTGTGAGCAAAGTGACGTGACAGGGTGTCGTATGCCGCTCCTGCCATTGCTGCTCCCATATTGTTCACATCATTTATGCCCATGTCTTCTATTTTGCCTGCAGTTGCCGAACGTATAAAGGGTGGCTTTCCGCTGTCAGTGACCAGCACTGCTCCTGCGGCAGTGGCGGTCCATTGAGCAGTAGGGGGACGGATGCCGCCGTAGTTCAGAGGGAAGCGGAATTGCCGCTCCGCTGAGCTGAAATGCGATGAAGTTGCGGCGATGGCATTATCTGCATATCCTGCGTTTATCATCGCTCCTGCGAGAAGCATACCCTCGGCGAAGGTGGAGCAGGCACCGTATATTCCGAGAAAAGGGATATAGTAATCTTTCAGACCGTATGAAGAACCGACACACTGATTGAGCAGATCTCCCGCCAGAAGCAGATCGATGTTTTCAGGCACCAGTCCGGATTTTCGCAGAACGTGTCCCACTGCCTTGTGCTGGAACAAGCCCTCTGCCTGCTCCCAGGTATCGGTACCGCCTTTGTTGTCCGAGATGATCTCATCGAATTCGTTACCGTACGGCCCCTCGCCTTCCACCTTGCCAACCACTGCGGCATAGGCGCTTATGGATGCGTTGGTATATCTGAATGTTTTGCCTGAACAATATCCCATATTATCCTCCCGTGAAAAGCCCGACGATGTAATAGATGAGTCCGTACACCACCGAAGCGGTGAGCCCGTATACGATGACAGGACCTGCTATAACAAACATTTTGGTGCCAAGACCGAGCACATAACCCTCGCTCTTGAAATCGATGGCGGGAGACACCACAGCGTTGGCAAAGCCCGTTATCGGCACCAGTGTACCTGCACCTCCGTGTTGTGCGATGCGGTCGTACAGCTCAAGACCTGTCAGCAGGGCACTGAGGAATATCAGTGACATGGACGTGATCGCACCTGCCTGTGTTTCGTCCAGACCTAGGTAGGTGTAGAGATTCAGCAGACCCTCGCCCAGCGTACAGATCGCTCCGCCTATCAGAAACGCCTTTGGCAGTGTTTTGTACATTTTTGAGTTCGGTGACCGCTTTTTTGCAAGCTCACCGTATTCCTGATTTGATATATTCATGTTTTCTCTCCTTGTTCAGAGTTCGCTCATATTTTCTGCCGATTCCGCCCGAAAATACACATAATAATCAAAAAAACAGCGTCAGTCGGAAGTAAAGTATTGACAAACAAACTTATTTAGTTTAAAATATAAGTAATCAAAAAAACATTCAGGGAGGTCAATCATGGCTATTGTAAACGTAATGGAAAACTTCGTTGGTGAAAGAATAGAGGCAATGCTTGAGGCAGAGGAGTGCTGCAAATGCGAACGTTGCGTCGATGATATGAAAGCTATCGCACTGAACAAGCTCCCTGCGAAATATGTAAGCACCCACAATGGTGAGCTTTTCTCCAAGCTGGATGCTACTATCCGTCAGAACGCTGTTGACATCAACATTGCGGTTGCTGCTGCTATTGATGCAGTATCCAAGAGGCCTTCTCACTGATCTCAGGCAAACGCAAAGCATCATCTGACTGTCACCCGTCCGATAACCGGAGCAAAAGCCGGTAGTCGGGCGGGTTTCTTGTATCCTGGGTCTGTGTTTTACAAAAGATGTGCCCCTCCGAGGTGAAATACGGAGGGGCTGCGTTTATATAAGGGGGGGAGGTTTATTCAGTTACTGGACGGCAGGTTCTCGGATCATAGTCAGTGCTGTCTGTATACAGTTCAAAGCGTATAATACCGTCATCGCCTGCGGAACCGATGCTCTGTCCTCTGTCTACCATATCGCCGTTTTCGTATGTGTAGCTGCTAAGACCACGGTACGCTGTCACATATCCCTCGTGCAGGATTATGACACAGCATTCGTCCGTATCTCCCGTATAGCCTGCGAACACTATCTCGCCCTTGTCTGCGGCGAGTGCATCTGCGTTGACATAGGAGCGGTATTCGGTATATCCGTCATGTTCGTACACATAGACCGTGTTTCCGTCAGAATCTATCGGCATTGCAATGCTGTCGGGGAAAACGTCGTCGCCTGTGTTGTCCAGTGCATACTGCAGAGCAACATCAAAAGCGTCGTATGTATGGAGCACTACGTTGCCGTACGGGAAGCTCAGCGGATCGACCGCGACGCCGTCCTTGCGTATTTCAAAGTGAAGGTGGTTGCCTGTGGACAGACCTGTCGTACCAACTGCCGCAATGATATCGCCACGCTTCACCTTATCGCCTGTATCTGTATAAACTTCATAGCAGTGGGCGTACAATGTGCAGTAGCTGTTTCCGTGATCTATCAGCACATAGTTTCCAAGGCCGTTGCTCCAGCCGCCATCTTTGTTTGTTGCGATGACAAGACCGTCCTGTACAGCGTAGATATCTGCTCCGCCGATGTCTGCACCTGCGATGTCGATGCCGTAGTGTGTGCCGCCGCGGAAATCGTCATATCCGAAATAGGTGGTGATGTAATTGTACTTTTCTTCAAGCGGATACAGCATATTCTCCATATCTGCACTGTCCTGATAGCTGAGTTCACGTAAAAGTATAAGGTCCTTCAGGATATTGTTCATCTCATCTATCTGATACGCATAGTCTGATGCGACCGTATCATCGTTGTCTTCTATATCCCAGTAGCTGCTCAGGCACATATGGTATACAAGCTGAGCATCATTAAGAAGTGCTTCCGCTTCGCCGTCGTCCATGACGCTGATGCTCTTGTCAAGCATACGTATTGCATGGGCGGTTACGATGTCGTCGGGATTTTCGGCGCTGCTCGTGCCCCAGAACACATCATCGGGAGCGGCTGGAATATATTTCTTCACCGCAGCGGCGACTTTCGGGTCAAGGGAAGAGAGAAATTCCTGCACATCAAACGTGGAATATCCTGCTTTCTGCATCTGTGCTTCGACTGCCGCAAGCTCTTCCTCGTATTTTTGGAGCTGTAACTCAAGTTCCTCGCGGTCAGCTTCCAGATATGCGATAATCATCGTTATATCCGTGAGTTCTTCGTTATATTCAAGTCGCTTTTCCTCTGTAAGTTCTTTGTCACTGTCAAGGATAGCTTGTATAGCATCCTGCTCCATCAGGAGATCCGCTTTTCTGTCTTCTATATTCACAGCTACTTCGTTCAGAGCTGCTGTGATAGTTTCGATTTCTCTTTTTAGTGCGTTATAATGATGTGACATGAACTCATCTGCCGGCACATCGCTCTGTCGGAGGAGCGGCTTGCCATGATAGGTATTTTCAAGATCGGCATCTGTGGGCTGTGTGATCAGTGCTTCCAGCGGCTGCAGAGTGTCTGCTTCGATTCTGTACAGCCACTGATAGCCGTTGTTTTCCTCCGTAAGACAAACGATGTCGCCGTAAATGGTGTAATAGCCTTCAGGCACTCTGGCTGTGGAAGCATACATATCAAGCGTGAATTTCACACCGTTGAAGTTGATGCCGTGGCAATCGTGCCCCACAACGGAATCGCTTGTATAATAAGAAGAATACAGCTTGATATACTTTCCTGTATTTCCGTCAAACGGGAAATATCCGCCGTCCATAGCGTCACCTGTGACCTCCTCCGCCGTCCAGCGGCGAAGCTCTATCTGACGCATGGAGTATTCGGGCAGCAGGTCGATATCTGCTGTGCAGTTCCTGATATATACGAATTCGTCGGTATCACCGATATATGCCGCGTTGAGAGATATATTGCGGTAATGCTCGTATTCGCTGTAAGGTATCTCCTTAAGACCATCATACAGCGGAACTGTCATTTCGGCCGAGGGAAGAGCGGTAAGCGTCAGCGTTTCGGTGTCTATCTCATAGTATTTTGTTGCCCACTGGCTCTGTGATGGCAGTCCGCTGCCTGTCATAACGAAATCGCTGTGATATGCCATCGAGCAGTAGGGCGTACCGTCTGCCCCTGCGAAAAGCTCTATTCCGCTCCAGCTGTCGCCGCCGTAGTTTGGACCTATCTTCTCGGGGAAGTCGGTCAGAGCAAGGTCAAAGGTAGCGTATATATCAGCGGCAAAGGTGAGCTTTTCGGCCTCAGTGTCGTAGATATATAATCCCGATATGCCATCCGTGAACATGGCGGTATCTTCGCTGGCGTATATCATCTCGGGGAATTGTGAGCCGAAAATGATGCTTTCGATGTGTTCTGTCGTCTGTAATACCAGCGGCATCCTGTCGGGAAGGCTGGGGGTATAGCCATTGAATTCATAAGCGGGATCGTTGATCGTGATGGATGATGTGTCACCTGCACCGCTTGTGGTATCGGCAGGCAGCAAGTCCACACCACCGCTTCGGAACACGCCAAGCTTTCCAAGGCCCAGACAAAGTCCTGCGATAGCAGCGGCAGATGCCACAGGTATTGCGATGTTGCGTATCGTTTTGGCGGTGTTGTGCTGAAGACGGGTAGCGTTGTATGCCTCCTCGATGTACTTGTCGTTTATTTCATTAAGTGCATTATTGATGATCTTCTTCATATGTCGTAGCCCTCCTTTTCAAGGAATACTCTCAGTTTCCTGAGCATTCGGGATATACGGGATTTAACCATGCTTTCCGAGGCGTGAAGGTTCTTTGCTATATCGGAGATACTTTCACCGAACCAGAAACGGCGTATGAATATAACACGAGTGTTGTAGTCGCAGGTATCGAGAAACTTGTTCAGATGCTCGCTCAGCACAGTGGCGGTGAGCCTGTCCTCTGCGGTATACACCGAAGCTATACACTCCTCCAGTTCGTCCAGCGGAACGCTGCCGCTGCGTTTTGCGGCGTGGTTGTAATCGTATCTGTCAAGAGCCAGTCTGCGTGCTATCTTGCACAGGTATGCACACAGCCTTTGCGGCTTGTTCGGCGGTATACTGTTCCATGCTTTCAGGCAGGTCTCGTTCTCGCACTCCTCGGCGTCCTGAGAATTCTGCAGTATATTGTAGGCGATGCTTTGCAGCAGCCTGCCGTAAGCGGTCCTTGTTTCGGATATTGCCGCCTCGTCACGGGAAAGATACAGCCGTACTATTTCCTGATCTGTCATATTTTCTGTCCCCCTTTGGCAGGTGTGGGAAGCCTGCCTTTTTTTGAGCTCATACATAAAGACGGAGAAAAACCATAACGGTCGCATTATACCAGAAATCCTCCCCGTTTGCCGGGGAGGATCGTTTTTAATATCGTACGCACCAGGGTGCAAAAGCGTGCTTTGGCAGATAATTGATCGGGTTCATGCAGACACCGTTGATACGCACCTCGAAGTGCAGGTGGTTACCTGTGGAGCGTCCCGTAGAGCCGACATCCGCGATCTGCTGACCCTGCGTTACACGCTGACCTGCGTACACGTGCAGATAGCTTGCGTGTCCGTAAACGGTGACGGTACCGTCGTCATGCTCGATCATTACGCAGTAACCGTAGTCGCCATACCACTTTGCAAGTGTTACAGTACCGCTTTCTGCGGCATAGATAGGCGTACCGTAAGCAGCAGAGATATCCAGCCCCTTATGTCCGTAATATCCGCCGTAGCCGTAAGGCATCTCACTGATAAGACCGCCGTTGCCGCCGACAGGCCAGTACATCTGACCGACTTCGACATTCTGGATGCTGACGTTTTCGCCTGTGGGCAGGTTCTTTGTACCGATAGCCACCTGCTTGGGCGTAGGATCCTCTACCGTAACACGGTTGAGCACCTTTCTGCGGACTTCGACGCCGTTGATGTAAGAAACGTCTGCGGTGACACGGTCTATACCGTATACACCGTCCTGAGTTACCACTGACGAGCCTTTGTATTTCGTGCTGTCGTCGTAATATTCTGTTTCAAATGGTGTATTTTCGTTGTAGGTCTCAGTTCTTGTGACTGTTACTGCAAGGTAAGGCTCCTCCTGTGTTATCAGGAAACGGTCACCTATGTATACCATCGTGGTTTCAGAGAAGCCGGGATTGAGTGCCGCAAATTCCTCCATCGTCATACCGAGCTTGTCGGTGATGGCAATGGGAGAATCGCCCTCTACCGCTGTGTAATAGGTGGCCACATTCTTTTTGGCTGTTATCGTTCTGATGATATCGTCTTCATCCACGATACTCTTGGAAAGATACAGACCCGGTTCATAGGATATCGTGTTTTCAAATGCGACCTTCTCGTCGGGAGCACCTGTGCGATAAACGTCCAGCAGTTCTTCCAGAGTTGCGTCTATCTTGTCCTTTTCTGTCAGTGCACCGTAGAATGCGTTGCCGATATACAAGCCGTATGCATGTTCGATCTCCGCACCCATGGAGGAGAGCAGCTTGTCTGCCAGCTGATACTTTGTCAGGGAGTCGTTAAGCCCTGCCATCTCAAGCTGATATGAGGGCGTGAATGTAACGATCTCGGAGCTGTTGTCCATGTAGTTGATACGCTGCTGAACTATACGCTCAGCCTCGGTGAATACGGTCTCGTTGTTTACGTATCCGATGAAATCACCGTTAACTGTGAGCTTCAGAGCGTAAGTCATGCTGTTTGCATAAGAAACGATGTTAAGGAATATGATCGTACAGATTATGGGCAGTGCATAGTTGAACAGTGAATAGGCAAGACCTCTTTTTCCAAACAGAGCTTTGCCGAAATTCTTTATCACTGCCAGCAGTGCTGCGACGATTCCTTTTTCTTTTCGTATTTTCCCGATCTCGGACAAACCAAGACGCATTGCCTTGCGCCAGCGGACAAACGGACGTGCAAGTTTGCTGCCGATCTTTTTCAATCTTTTTACAGCAGCACTTGCGACAGCCTGAATGAGATGTTCGTTTTTGTCTATGAAGTTCAGGAAGGCACTTTTTATGCCTGATGCTACATATAGTATAACAGAAAAGATGTATTTGCCAAAATTATACATTCCGTTATACATTCCGCCGATGTTAACGTTATCATTGGCGGCTGTAATATGCTGTTCTTTTTCGGAAACCATGTTTCCTCCTTAAAATCTATATATGGTTACAAACGAATGCAGATAATATCATGAAATATTATCTGCGAATAATGTCTTATCTGAATGTCATTAACAAGTATACCATCTTTGTAATACTTTTGCAACCTTTTGTAACCGTTTTGTAACCTTTTTGACGCCTATTTCGTTATAATTGCACAATGAGATATACAGAAAACTGGAATATATCACAACGATATAGGCGAAATATGTCAGTTATCTCCCGTTTTGTCGAGCCTGTCAACGGGGTAGGGGATATCGTATACTTCGTTCATCATGTCGATCGTGATGCTCATATTGATATCACGGGTGGTGCCATTGGTGTCGGTAACAGTGCCGTTTTCGATGAATTCAGTGATAAAACCGTCTGCATCGATGGTAAAAGTTGTGGTAAGTGCGGAGAAGCTCTCCACATTATCGAGTATGCCCTGAACAGAGCTGCTCAGCTTGTCCGCATCGTAAATATATTCAACGATACAGGAACCGTCACTGTTGCGGGTCACTTCGGCACTTTCTACGGAGCTTCCGTCAAAGAAGAAGATACCTCCGTCCGCATAGGGATAACGATATTCCCGGTTGTAGATGTTGTAGATGTAGTTCTCGTCATCGGGTGCGATAACCGACCACATCTCATCGCCGGCATCCTTGTAGAAATACTCTGCACCGTTACTGTATGCATACATTTCGTTCTCGCCGTCTTTGCCATAATAGTTAAGTATCATTTCGTCCCTTGCGTTAATGAAGAAGCTGAATTCCATTATCTGCTCGCCCGTGTTGAGATCAGTCATCACAGCACGTCCGCTGTCCAGCGTTTCGTATTTTTCCTTGGCTGCTTTTACGGTCTGATAGCCGTCGGGCATATCTGCTGTACAGCCCGTGAGTATCAGCAGGGATGCCATTGCCGCTGCTGTGAGAAATACCTTTTTCATCGTTCCTCCGGAAAAACAAAACGGGCAGAGATCTAGCCAAAGCCGTTCTCTGCCCTGCCGACCGCATTTCTGCGGCATAATACAAAACAATATTGATTACTCAGCGAAACCGCTCTCTACCAGCTTAACCAGACCGTCAACTGCGAGCTGCTCATCAGAACCATCAGCGATGATGCGGATGTTAGCACCGCCTACGATACCGAGGGAAAGGATGCCGAGCAGGGACTTAGCGTTTACTCTACGCTCTTCCTTCTCTACCCAGATAGAAGACTTGAACTCGTTAGCCTTCTGGATGAAGAATGTTGCGGGTCTAGCGTGCAGACCTACCTGGTTTTTAACTTCGATGTCTTTCATGCACATGGTGAAATCCTCCGTTATAAAAATATTTGCCTGTACTGAATACTACTCTCTTTTGCTTTGTTGAACTTTATTTTTGATAAATCCAAATGTGAGAATACAGCAAGAGCTGTTTTATCTCTTGGTTTTAGTATATCCAAAAAAGCAATTTTCGTCAACACCATTTTCCGATTTTGTTGTTTTTAAAGCGGAAATTCTGTTTTTTGCAGAATATTATACGATGTTTCAGGACGGGGATTGTGTATTTTAAACAAAAACTTTTCAACAATATAATCAACATATCCATGTGTTTTCAACACGACCGTGATCGATGATAATATAGCTTGTTCAGACATACTATTATAATAAACAGCATCTATTTGACAGTCGCTGCTGCCTAATTATTAGTTAAGTTACAAATCAATTGTTAAGTAACGTTTTTTAAGTAATCATATACTAAAAAATCGCAAAAGTTTTATCCAAAAAGTCTATTGAATTATTCGGTATAATTTGATATACTTAACACAACAGGTACAGACGGGGAAGCCGTGTGTATCAATTAATTAACACTATAAATACAATAGAGAGGTAAAGAACATGAGCTTCGAAATCATCGGTCAGAGCATTCCCAACATGCCTTGGATGGATCGTCCCGAGGGCTGCAAGGATGTGGTTTGGCGTTATGACGCAAACCCCATCATCCCCAGAGATCTGCTCCCCACAAGCAACTCCATTTTCAATTCCGCAGTAGTTCCCTTTGAGGGCAAGTTCGCAGGCGTTTTCCGTGTAGACGACAAGGAGAGAAACATGGCTATCCACGCTGGTTTCTCCGAGGATGGTATCCACTGGAACATCAATCCTGAGAAGGTTGAGTGGATCAACGATGATCCTTCCACTGCTGAGGCTAACCCCTGGCAGTACGGCTACGATCCCAGATGCGTATGGATCGAGGACAGATACTGGATCACATGGTGCAATGCTTACGGCTGGAAGCCCACTATCGGTGTGGGCTGGACAAAGGACTTCAAGGAGTTCCACCAGTGCGAGAATGCATATCTCCCCTTCAACAGAAACGGCGTTCTGTTCCCCAGAAAGATCAATGGCGAGTACGTAATGTTCTCCCGTCCTTCTGACAGTGGTCATACACCTTTCGGCGATATGTACCTCTCTCACTCCAAGGATATGACATACTGGGGTAAGCACAGACACGTTATGGCTCCCGATAGAGGCTGGGAGTCCAAGAAGATCGGTGCAGGTCCTATTCCGATCGAGACAAGCGAAGGCTGGCTGGTATTCTACCACGGCGTTCTGGAGAGCTGCAACGGCTTTGTTTACAGCTTCGGTGCTTGCATCCTCGACAAGGATCAGCCCTGGAAGGTTAAGTATCGCTGCAAGGAGTACCTCCTGAACCCCAGAGAGTACTACGAGTGCGTTGGCGACGTTCAGAACGTTGCATTCCCCTGTGCTGCACTCTGCGATAAGGACACAGGCAGAATCGCTATCTACTACGGTTGTGCTGATACTTGTGTTTCCATGGCATTCTGCTATGCTGAGGAAGTTGTTGAGTACATCAAGGCTCACTCCAACAAGTATTTCTAATTAAAAACCTCCGACCCCCGCGGGTTCATCCTGCGGGGGTCATTCTGTATACAGGTCACGCAAACAACGCCTGCTGTTCACCCCTTGCAGGAAAATTAGTATTTTTTTCGCAATACCCCTTGACAAATCCGAAAAAACAGTATATACTGTATATACAACACATGAACACCCACATTACAGCAAAGGAGGTCATGAATTGAAGATCTTACAGAACTCCGATATCCCGATCTATAAGCAGATCGCAAGCCAGTTCAAGGAGGATATCATGAACGGCAGACTTTCGGAGGGCGATTATCTCCCGTCTATACGAGGGCTTGCCCGCGATCTGAAGATAAGCGTCATCACAACGATGAAGGCTTATGAGCAGCTTGCGGAAGAGGGGCTTATCGCACCCGTGCAGGGAAAGGGGTACATTGTGAATCCACAGGACAGAGAGATGGTAAAAGAGCAGCATTTAAGACTGCTTGAACAGCATCTGCAGAACGCCATTGAATCGGCGAAGCTTGCTGGCACCAGCAGAGATGAGCTTGTAAGCATGATTAATATTCTTTATGACATTGATTAAGAGGTAATGAGTTATGTTGATAATGGCACAGGACAAAAAGCGAATGATCGACTGCAAGATAGTTGAGGTCACAAGAAACATCGGCGGAGACAAGAACGCAAAGTATGCTCTGATGGCAAGCACGAGCGGATTTGGTGCAATAGTCATTGGTGCTTATCCCGATGAGGAAAGTGCTAAGGCTGAGCTTGAGAAGATATATACCGCTTTTGCTGCAGGTGCAACGACATACAGAGTAGAATGATATTGACAACAACAGGAGTAATTATATGGACAGTATTCTGACGGCTAGAGGGCTGACAAAGAAATACAGCAAATTTACGCTGGGCGAGCTTGATTTCGAGCTTCCCAAGGGATTTGCAACTGCTCTTATCGGAGCAAACGGTGCGGGTAAGACCACGCTTATCGATATGCTGTGTGGTGTTACGCTGACCACCGCCGGTGAGGTGGAGTATTTCGGCCAGTCCAAGGATATTGACGATGCCGCTATCCGCGAGAGGATAGGCTATTGTGCGAGCAATGCTTTCTTTCCGCAGGGCTGGAGAGCAAAGGATATCGCCATTTCGATGGAGATCGCATACAAAAGCTTCGATAGAAAGAAATTCGCACAGCTTTGCGAGCAGATGGAAGTTGACAGCGAGAACACCAAGAAGGCTAAGCCTATGTATAAGCAGTCTGACGGTAACCGCATGAGAACGGCCCTTGCTTCTGTTTTTGCGAGAGATACCGAGCTGCTCATTCTTGACGAGCCGGGTTCATCGCTGGATCCGCTGATGCGTGATCGTCTGTGCGACAGGATGAGAGAATATCTTGATGAGGGTGACGGAGAGAAGTCTATCCTTTTCTCCACCCACAACATTGCGGACATGGAGAATGCTGCTGACTACGCCATCTTCATGGATCATGGAAAGATAATCGAAAGCGGTTTCGTCGACGAACTCAAGGATAAATATATTATCGCCCGTGGTGCTGCTGAGGACTATGATAAGGCTAAGCACCTGCTGATGTCGCACAGCAAGAACCGTACAGTTTTTGATGGTCTGGCTCTTGCCGAGAACGCCGAGGAGCTTGCAAAGCTAGGTGTTGACAGCGAGGAGCCCACTCTCCAGCAGCTTAGTATCGGACTTTTGAAGTATGCGGAGGAAATACGATGAAACAGGTATTGCGTTCGCTGCGTTTGTTCACGGCACAGTATACTATAACATCCTTGCTTCAGGTTCTTGCTATCGTCGGTGGAGCGTATCTTTTTATAGGTATTATGAGCTTTGGCGCATTGAATGTTCTGGAGGAATCCCCCGATAGTTTTCTTGCGGGATTTTTTACCTCATTCCTTCCCGGGATGACTATAATGGTTCCGTTGATGGGAGTATTCCTGCTGAATGCGATGTATTCTTATAATATGCCCACCACACCGGGATACAAGTATCTTCACAGTATAAGCGACAGCGAAAAGCATTTCAGGAGAGCTATTATCGGTTCTAATATTGCGGCAGTACTGATGGGGCTGCTGGCTGTGCTGGTCACATGGCTCATGTGCAAGTGGGTGGGTGAGCTGTTTCTTTCTCCGATTGCAACACTGGCGATTTCTTTTGCCGGTATTGGAATAGTAAATTTTACGGGCTTCATCAAGGGACAGTTTGCAAGGCTTATCTCCATAATGCCGATGTGTGCGGTGGTAGGCTTTATGGTCGGCTTTACATCTGTATCCGAGGAGGGCGAAGAAGCCATTTTTGACGAAAAGATCATGTATATCGTTTTGGTGGTCGCAGCAGCAGTTGCAGTTGCAGGCTTCATATTCTCTATGATAAAATGCGAAAAGAAATGGAGGGCAGACAAATGACAGGTTTGAAGTATCTTTTCAGACGTTCCTGCTCTCCTGTACGTATGGGAATCCCCGCAATAATCGGAGTGGCAATACTCGTGATTGCGATGGTATTCCACGAGCCGATCGGGTCAGAGGATTATCTCATCTGTAAGCTGATGGCTCATGTGGGTTCCGTGTTTGTTGTGATGTTTGCAGGTGTTTTTCTCAGTGCAGAGTTAAGCGGCACGAGGCTGATGCGTTCTTCTCCGATATCAAAGGAGCTGAGGACATTTTCTATCCCCATGTATAATATAATCATGGGCACAGGTCTGACCGTGCTTGTTAATTTAATATATGTAATCTTTGTTTTTGCCACAGGTCAGGATGTCATGCATATTTCGGATATGCTTATCATATCCGCACCCTTGTGTGTTATATATACTCTTCTCGGTACTATATCGATGCATATCACATGGGGAATGTTGTTCATGATATACGGATATATCCCTGCGGCACTTCTCCTCGGCTTTGTGCCTCATACGGCATGGGAGAACGGCTTTGGTGTAGATATCCGGGCAAGTCTGCTGATATACATAGGTGCTGTGGTCGTGACGGCTGTGCTGGCATTTGTTATCAGTCATATCTGCTATAAAAAGTACGATTTCCATGCAATGCAACAAAATGCAACATCTGTGTAATATCTTCACGTAGTTTTCACAAAACAGACTTATAAAATACAAAGACCAAGGGTATACTAAAGACACTGAAGGCAATGAACTTCAGCTAAAACAGATACCGATCCCTTTTCATATAATTACCAACCAAACCAGCATCAGACCCCTGTGAGAAATCGCAGGGGTCTGATGTTTATATGGAAAAGTCATATGAAACAATGAATAAATCCCGTTTGTTATTCGCATACTACTGCCAAAAAACGACGGGAGGTATAATGATGTCGATATACGGCAGATTTATCAGTGTTCTGCTTGTGCTGGTCATTGCGGGCTTTGGCATTGCATATATCAGCAGTGCTGCTGATGAGGTGATGGCGGATATGGAGGCTATCGCACAGGAAACTGCCTGCTATGTGCTGAGATCATACGAAGGCGGAATCGCTTTGTTCAAGGATGGGCAGGAGGAGCCTGTTGCGGTGTACGATGCACCTCTGGAGAGCATCAATGCAACAGATGCCCGGCTCCTTGAGGAAGGCATCCGGCTTTGCGGCATGAGAGAGGTAGCAAGACTCATCGAGGATCTGGATCTCGGATAATACTGAACGTAATATAGATTGTAAATTATACAGAAACAAGCCATCTCCGTATTTGGAAATGGCTTGTAGTGTTTATGGGATTTAATCAGCTTCTGCAGTGGACACTTCCGCAGTTTCGTCAGGATTAACTCCGTGTGCATCCAGTATGCCCTGCTGAATCTCAGCGTGCTTGCCTGTGCAGTATTCGGGAACGAAGCTCTGGCGGTAGTAGCCCGGCTCCGAATTCTTACACTTATTTGTTGCAAGAAGGCCTGTCTGAGAGCAGTAGCTACGCTCAAGTACAGAGGTGTCGGGAGTGAAGTAGAGCGGCTGTGAGGTATCCTGCACATCCTGCATCACGTTCTTCCAGATCTTGGCGAGCGTCATCCAGCCCGAAGCGGATTGAGTGCCAAGCTCCTTGTTGTTATCTCTGCCTATCCAGAGTGCACCTACATAATCGGGAGTCAGACCAACGAACAGAAGGTTACAGTCATCGTTAGAGGTACCTGTTTTGCCGACTACCTCCACGTTTTCAAGCTGTGCGTTTATACCTGAGCCGTATGGGTCGGTTATAACTGTCTTCATCATTCGGTTGGTGATCCACGCAGTATCGGGACTGATGGCCTGTGTGCCGTAGAAATCCTGTTCGAGAATGGTGTTGCCGCGGCTGTCGATCACCTCGCTGTACAGCATAGGTTCGTAATAATAACCGCCGTTGCCGAATATCTGATAGGATGCTGCAAGCTCCACAAGGTGTACACCCTCGGTAAGAGCTCCCAGTGTGATGGGGGAGTATGCTATATCGCTTTCAAGCAGTGTGGAGAAGCCAAGGTTCTGTGTAAGCTGATTGTAGCATACCTGCGGCGTCAGCATCTGGCAGACGCGTACCGCAACGGTATTGGTTGATTTACGCACCGCATACCAGATAGGATACAGCACGTTGTCACCTATCTTCTCACCGTAGTTCATGGGCCACGGATAATCGATATCGGGGACCTCGATACCGGAGTTGGGTATCATGGTGGAGTAGGTGATGAGATTGTTCTCGACAGCGGTGGAATATACGGAAATGGGCTTCATAGTCGAACCGGGAGCTCTCTTGGCCTGGGTAGCGCGGTTGAATGTACCGTCGCCCTCCTTTTCGCCAAGACCGCCTACCAGTGCAACAACAGTGCCTGAGTAATCCATGATGACGAAAGACGACTGAATGAGGTTTTCCTTTTCCATCGTCTTGTCATAGAAGGAAACTACCGTATACGGGTCGCGGTACTTTCTTTCAAGCTCTTCCTGTATCTCCATATTCATATTGACGTATATCTTATATCCGCCGTTATATATTTCGTTTTTTGCGGAGGTGTAGGAGATGCCCTTGTCATCTGCGTAGTCATTGATGACCTGCTCGATCGCCGCGTCTACATACCAGTTCTGGCTGACTTCGTAATTGCCGTTCCACTTGTATGCTTCGTATTCGAGATCGGCGAGTATCTCTTCCTCAAGAACGGTATCATCCTCGTCCTCGTCGGAAACGGTACGCTCGTCGATATATCCGTAATCATCGCCGTATACAGGCTTTGCGAAGTATACTTTAACTTTGTTGTAGCGGGCGTCCTCGTAGGTCTTGGTATCGATAAGACCTTGTTCATACATGCTCTTGAGAGCGTACACCTGACGCTCCTTGCTCTTTTCGAGGTTAGCGTAGGGATTGTAGCTGCCGGGGCTTCGTATCATACCAGCAAGTATAGCGGATTCTGCTACGGTGAGCTCAGCGGGTGTCTTGTCGAAATAGTACTGCGACGCGGAGCCGACACCGTAGATCATGCCGCCGAACCAGATACGGTTGAGGTAGGATTCCACGATATCGATCTTTGTGTACTTCTCTTCAAGGCTGAGGGCACGGAATATCTCACGCAGCTTACGTTCCCATGTTACCTCATCATCGCCTGTGATGTTCTTGATGAGCTGCTGTGTTATTGTGGAACCGCCCTGTCCTTCGCCTTCCATATTGAAGACGTCCTTGACAAGGGAGGATGTGGTACGCTTCCAGTCAACGCCCTTGTGCTCGTAGAAACGCTTGTCCTCTACTGCAACGACCGCATCGATAAGGCAGGGAGCCATGTCCTCATAGTTTACCCAGACACGGTTCTCGTCAGCGGCAAGACGTTTGATCTCCACCTCGTTGCCGTCCGCGTCGTATGCGTAGACGAAACTGGTGTACTTCATCTCGACGTCACGCAGGTTTGCATCATAGCTGTTGTCTGCGAAGTCCAGTACATATACAGTCAGCACGGTCACCACGATACACATCATAACGACTATTATGAGTATCATTGCCGAGAACGTCGTGCCCACGATGGTGAGGGCATGACCGATATTCTTCATGACCTTGCTCTTCTTCTTTTTTCTGGAGCTGCGTTTGGGCTGCTCCTCATCCCTGATCTTGATGTATTTAATTTTTTTCTTGTTATCCATTGTCACCATTCC
Source organism: Oscillospiraceae bacterium (assembly GCA_045606085.1). Lineage (GTDB taxonomy): Bacteria > Bacillota > Clostridia > Oscillospirales > Ruminococcaceae > CAG-115. The sequence continues at coordinate 68,991 of JAZURJ010000044.1, read as the reverse complement.
TTTAGAAAGACGGCTTGCTGTGAACATAATACGGGAGTATATACCCATACATTATATATTATATCATAGATCGCTTCAAATGTTAATAGCTTTTTGAAAAAATAATGTGAAATAATAGCGAAAGCAGGCAGAACATGGAAGTCCGCCTGCTTTTATCATCTTATTTGTATGTCCACATCATCAGTATCATTTGATACGATCCGTATTTCAAGGCGATGCGGAAGACAGATTATCGGAACAGCTCCGCCTGCGATTCCTCCGCTGCGTATGCAGACTTTATCGGGACAATCAGCGGCAACGACGGATATTTTGCCGCCGGCGACCTTTACGGTGTTGGAGCCGTATTCGCTCTGAATGATGAATTCGGTATCTTCCTGAAGATCCACTGTACGGTACAGCTCACCGCCTACATATATTTCGGCGATCGGCTGTTCGATCATTTTGCTTTTCAGTAGCATGAAAAGAGTGATGCCTGCAATACAAAGCAGTGCAGCAGCGGTCCAGATCGCTATATTGTTTTTGCTCATAATGACCTCTTTCTATAAAGAACTGTCCTCCCGGAAACGGAAGGACAGTATGATCATTTACCTATAATCGTAGCAACTCTCCAGCTGTTGTTTTCAAGAACGAAGGAGATGTTCACGGAGCGGTAAGCTGTCTTGCCGCCGAACACGCCTGCCTTGATGTAAAGCACACCGTTTGCGGCGGTGCCGTTGTTGGAGTTGATGACCAGAACGGTATCATCTGCATTGATGGCGTTAAGACCACCGTTGGTGTAATCAAGTGCACCGAAATCAGAGATGCCGCACAGCTTTCTGAGCTGAGAAACAGCGTTAGCAGAGTAATACACGGGCAGACACTCGATGAGAGTTGTCTGCGAGTAGATGCCGCTTGCGTTACACTTTCCGAGAGCAAGTGCATTGTTCATGCCGATCGCACCGTTTACAACATGGAGGAATTCACTTTCTCCGCTTGCTGTGATGTGACCGAAGTTCAGCATACCTGCGGTATTATCGTTGGAATAAACGCTTTCGGTTACATATACGCAGCCGTTGTCAGCAGATGCACAGTACAGACCGGAAAGGCTGTTCTTGTAGTCTATCTGGGCGATAGCTGCGATGCCGCCTGTGGAGGTCACAGCACCTGCCGTGATGTTATAGAAGCTGCCGTTTACAGCAAAGTTGTTACGGCTTGCACCGAAATTGATAGTTTCATCAAAATACTCTGTATCGATGAAAGTCTCGGTTGCGGGATCGAATATCTCGACAGTACCTGTCAGTGCGTTTTCGGAGGGCTTGATGATGCCGTAGGTAAACGCAAGGTTCTTGCCGATATCAGGATTGCTGTCGTAGTTCTTGATTATGCGGGATTCGCAGGTATTGATGTCAACAGCACAGATCTGTGTAAGATCGCCGTCCTTCACTGCAATATATGCTGTATTTCCGCTGAAGCTCAGCAGGGAGGTCTTTGCCTCACTTTCGAATACGTTGTTGATGTAGTTCATAGAACTGTTGGACTGCATCTCCATTGCGTATACATAGTTTACGCCGTATTCCTTGATTATCAGCATCAAAATCTTGCTGTCTGCGTTATAGCCGACGCCGGTTATCGTACCGTCCATCACGATGTCCTCGATGGACAGATCGTATATCAGACCGTGGTAGCCGTCTATCAGCCACAGCTTGTTTCTGTTGCCGTTTTCTCCGACGCTTGTGATGAGCATCCTGCCGCCATTTTCCGCTATCCAGTGTGTTCTGGGCTCGTTGCAGTCCATAGTGTCCATAAGCTTCATTTCGCTGTCGCTGAATTCATACAGGGAGATACCGTCAACAGTGCGAACGAACATTATGTTATCGCTGAGGAAATATGCAAGATCTGCGTTCATCGGCACAGATGTGTATTCAAAGATCTCGTCGGACATGGGAAGTGTAACGCCCTCGGGAAGCTGCTGGATAACGGGCTTCACAGGCTCATCAACAGGAGCATCCTCGGTTTCTGCCTCAACGGCAGCCTCAGTGGTATCTGCAGGCTGTACTGTTTCAGCTTCGGCCGTAGGCACGTCGTTCTCGACTGTGCTCTCGGGGGGAGCCTCCTCCTTTGTTTCGGGACGAATATCAACGGGCGTGTTGTTGTCTTCCTTGTCGCCTGTGGTGGAGGGGGGATCATTCTGAACGGGGACATCATTGCCGCTGTCGGGAATAGTGATCTCCACTGTCTCCACATCTTCGGGAGATATCGGAACGATCGTATCGAAATCACTTTCAGCCATTATCTCTACCAGAGCTACCGCATCATCCTGCTGAAGCTGATGCATTACGGAGCCTGCACATTCGATATACACGCCGCCGATCTGTTTGTCGGAGCTGAATATGGCTGCAACTTCGTCGCTTCCTGTAATTCTGCTGCCGTCAGCAAGATATACAGCCTTAACAGGGATATTGTCATCCGTGTATGCAGTGAGTATCGAGCTTACAGCCGCCGGGGATATAGGCTGGGTGAAGGTAACGAAAACACTCTGTGTTTCCTCGCTGTCGTGCAGCTTGTTCTGCTGTTCGATAGCGTTCTGTATACGTTCGGCAGGGGAAAGAGCGGACAGAGTGGAGTTGTGGCCCACAAGGTCGATTCCCTGTCTGTCATCTATCATGGATACCGCTACTGTGCCCACGGTAACTGTAACAGCTGCAACTGCCGCTGTCAGACCAATGGCGAGCGGGGAGATCTTCTGCTTTGCAAATCTGCCTTTTTTAGCATTCTCTCTGATCTTTTCAGAATCGAATGAATATTCGCTCATAAGCTGTTTATAAAAATCATTCTTATTCACAAAGCCGACCTCCTTTCATGATGGTTTTGTTATATCATATACCGAACTTCTTTTTCTGGCGGTCCAGTGTCCGGTACAGCTTGGTTTTTACGGTTGAGAGCTTCATGCCCAGTTTTTCGGCTATCTCATCCAGCTTCATATCACAGACAAAGTGCAGATAGAATATCTTGCCGACTGTCTCGTCGTCTTTCATGATATCGTCGAATATCTGCTTTGCAAGTATCTTGTCCGACATGACATCTTCCAGATTTTTCTGATCTTTTGACAGCTCTGCCTCGATGGAGGCTGTCTGCTCTTCGTCGAAATCCGAGAGGTTCATTACCTTGTCTTTTCGCTTGATGAAGCCTGAGAAAAAGCTCTTGCATTCAAACTTCGCAATGTTTATCACGAATGCTTCCGCATTGTCTATATCATTGCAGCCCTTGTCTTTAAGACGCTTGTAGAAGCGGGTGTACACGTTCTGGACGATGTCCTCGACATCCTGGAAGCGTGCAGCGTGGCTGACCACAAAACGGGTAACGGAGTTAAAGGTCTCCGCGTACACGGTGTCAAAGTAGCTGTCTATGTCGATATTTCCCACGCGGAGCTCACCTCGCTTATCCGCCTCATTATTGAAGTCAGCGGTTATTTTGAAAAAGTTTCAGATTTTTTTAAGATTTTTATACAAAATGTTTTTAACTAATTGTATAAAAAGCCTTGATTATCCAGCGTATCGCACCTATATTGGCAAGAAAGGGCATATTGGGCACAATACATTTCCATTATACACATTATGTACATATTTGTCAAATGGAATACGCAAAGGGGGAAAGATAACATTCCCCCTTATAATAAAACACTTCAGAAAGCCAAAAGGTGACATTTTTTCTGAAAAACATTCTGTTTTAATATAACTGACGACAAAAAACACTTCAGGTCGCATACGGATAACGAAAAACGAGGACAACTGCCGTCTGGTGTGTCCTCGCTTTAATGTGTAAGTTTACTGTCCCAGCTCGTACGCTCTTCTGGTGCATGCCTCGCAGGCGTTTCTTACATCGCCTGTAAGATCGCCCTCGTACAGCTTGTCAAGACCTGCGATGGTGGTGCCACCGGGTGAGGACACCTGCTTTATCAGCTCGTCCACTGTCATGCCTGATTCCGTGAGCATCTTAGCGGAGCCGACCAGCGTCTGGGAGAACAGGCGGAGAGCTTCTTCCTTGCCGATGCCGACCTCTGCAGCGTAGTCCACAAAGCCTTTTGCGAACAGATAGATGAACGCGGGGGAGCTTCCGTTGATGGCGATGACCTCCTTCATCTTGTCCGCAGGCACTACCTCGGTGATGCCGCAGCTGCCGATAACAGAGCGTGCAAAACCGAACTCTTCCTCGGTCACGGAGCTGTCACAGCTCATTGCGGACGCACCGACGCCCAGCATCATAGGTGTGTTGGGCATTACGAGCACTACTTTTGCATCGGCGATGGTATGTCTTCTGATGAAATCTGCGGAGATTCCTGCACAGATGGAGATGAAAACGGTATCCGCCGTAACTGCGGGAGCGATGGTATCCAGCACCTCGCCCAGCATCTGTGGTTTTACGGCAAGCAGGACATATTTGCATTCTTTCACGACGGATATCTCGTCGGAGCAGGGGGTGACGGGTAGTGTTCCGAGCTTGTCGGAGAACTTGTCGTAGGCGTAGATGCTCACATCCATGCCGCTTGCTTTTACGCCGTTGATGATAGCGGAACCCATGTTTCCTGTTCCGATAACGCCGAGTTTATTCATATTTATACCTCTTAAGTTAGACTTTTATTATCTGTGCGTGTTGTGTTCTGGTTTTTGAAGATGCTTTTGTATGCTGTCATGATAGGGAACAGAATTAGAATGAGTATCATGATATCCACAGGACACTGTATCGCATTTTTCAGCAGGCGGAGCGGTATCTTCACATTAAGAGCCGCATCCAGTGCCCATACTTCTGTAATTACCATGATAGCGGGAGTCATTATGATATTGCAAACCAAAGCAACGGACAGCTTTGCACCGATTATCCTGAGTAACTGCTTCCAGGGAAGCAGAGCGAGCTTGTGCAGGAGGATGCCATACAGCAGTGCGAACACTATCACATACACCACAAAAAGTGCATTGAACTGATAGATGTTATACAGCACGGAAATGCTGATTATTAGCAGTGCGGAAAGTATCTTTGCGTTTATTCCGTTGAGTGCAGGCACATTCGGGTCGGTGGTGGTATTGAACATCTCCTTGCTGAATTTCACAGGTTGCAGCTTGTATAGGAAAAGACCGTAAAGCATGCCACCCGTAGCCTCTACGAGGGTATACAGGGGATTGAATGCACTCATCATCTGCTGTACCAGCAGACCGAGGATATCCGTCACAGCACCTGCGAAAAATCCCACGGTGGGACCGAACAGCATACCTATCGTAGCAAGAGCCAGATAGGAGAAGCTGATCTTCAGATCGTCGGTAACATAGATGGTGATGGATTTCAGTGCTAGATTTAGTGCTATCATCATTGCAGTTACGGTGATACAACGAAGTGTTTTTAACTCCTTCGCGGAGTCTGCGAACATTTTGAAAAAAGCCATAAATTATCCTCCTTTACGCAATACATAAATTACGGATAAGTTATGGCGAAACCTATAGGATTTATGTACAGCGAGATGCGAAAACAGCACCGCAAGACAAAGTCTTTTCGTCCTATCGGCAACTCTCCGTCCGACAGGCACTTAACGCACTGTTTCCTACTCTGTTAATAAAATTTATGTCACGCTCCGTACCGATGCACGGAGCGTAAACAATCAAATATTAAAGACTGATCTCGTTAGCGATCTTGTAAAGTCTTTCGTTGAAGGGCTTCTTCATTGCAAGAGCTTCCTGGATGTCGTAATCGCATACCTTGCCGTCCTTCAGGGCGATAACACGGTTGCCGATACCCTTTTCAAGCAGCTCAACTGCATAGTAGCCCATCTCGCTTGCCATTACTCTGTCACGTACTGTGGGAGAACCGCCTCTCTGAACGTGACCAAGGATAGTAGCTCTGGACTCAACTCCGGTAGCAGCCTCGATCTTTCTTGCCATCTCCTCTGTGCCGCCGATACCCTCAGCAACAACGATGATGAACTGTTCCTTGCCTGCTGCCTGACCTTCCTTGATCTTTGCGATCACATCTCTTTCGAGATCGTATTCTACCTCGGGAACGAGGATAGCTGTTGCACCACATGCAATACCGGTATTGAGAGCAATGTGACCTGCGTTTCTGCCCATTACCTCAACAACTGCACAACGCTCGTGGGAGTGGGATGTGTCACGCAGCTTGTCTACCATCTCCATAACGGTATTCATAGCTGTATCGTAGCCGATAGTGAATTCTGTACACTGGATGTCGTTATCGATTGTGCCAGGGATGCCAACGCAGGGGATGCCTGCCTTGGAAAGGTCAGCAGCACCTCTGAAGGAGCCGTCACCGCCGATGACAACGATACCTGCCATGTTGGATTCTAACGCTTTGTCCTTTGCCTTCAGGACATACTCCCATTCCTTGAATTCCTTGCAGCGTGCTGTGAAGATCTCAGTACCGCCTCTCTGGATGATATCAGACACGCTTCTTGCGTTGAGCTCCACCATATCGCCGGTGAGCAGACCATTGTAGCCACGGCGGATTCCGATAACCTTGAAGCCCTTGTCGATCGCTGTTCTGGTCACTGCACGTACGGCAGCGTTCATGCCGGGAGCATCGCCTCCGCTTGTTAATACACCGATTGTCTTCTGCATTTCAATTTCTCCATTTCTGTCGGATCATTGTATCCGATTATTTATTTTACTATGCTAAAGCACAGTTTTATTCAAATTATATTTTACTACAAAACTCCTTGCATAGTCAAGCGATTTTTTGGTTTTAGTTTACTTACTTTATGATAATGTTGCTATTTCCACAAATTTTCGCAAGTTTTGACGTCAAATCTGTACATATTCTGACACCGTGCAGCCCGTTCGGACGAAACACCTTTCGTGTATCCATATAGCACAGACGTACGCCTGACATTCCGGCATAGCCGTGCAGCAGGCTCGTTACCGCTGCGATTCGTGCGGCATCTGCTGAGTGCAGGTTTATGAACAGAGTCTGCACGGGGTGCTCAGGGAGTCTGGCGGCAGGGATGACAGCCTCTGCAAGCAGCTTCGGCTCCTCATCCTTTGCAGAGATCCTTCCGCGTATCAGCATAAGCTCTCCTGCACGGAGCAAGCGTGAGCAGGTGTCGTAGACTTCGGGGAACACTACGCATTCCATGCTTGCAGTGCTGTCTTCAAGCTGCAGGAATGCCATCGTTCTGCCGGCTTTGGTGGTGTGTTTTTTCATGCCTACAACAAGTCCCAGTGCGGAAAGCTGTCTGCCATCACGCTGTGTAACAGCGTCTGCGATATATGCACAATCCTCGGGTGCTGCGGAGATCATTGCATCCGCGGGGTGTCCCGAGATATACAGACCTATCATCTCCCGTTCGTACATCAGCTTTTCTGCCTGCCCGTATTCCTCTACATAGGGCAGCGTGACGTCCTGAGGAATATCGTCACTGCTGCCGAAAAGATCGAGTTGACCCGTCGAGGCACGGCTGTATTCGGTATGGGCAACCTCCAGGAGATGATCGACTGCTGAAACAAGCTGATGGCGGTTAGGATGAAGGTTGTCAAAAGCACCGCTTTTAATAAGAGATTCCATATAGCGGCGGCTGTTATCGTGGGGTGCCATTCTTCTGCAGAAATCTGCTGCAGATAAATACTCTCCGTTATTTCTTTCGGATATTATACTATCAATAAAATTCCTGCCGAGGTTTTTGATGGCACGAAGACCGTATCTGATCGCACCGTCCTCTACCGAAAATTCCGCATAGCTGCGGTTGATATCGGGCGGCAACAGCTTTACGCCGCAGGCAGAGAGGTCACTGATATATTCCACCATCTTGTCTGTCCAGTCCAGCACGCTGGTTATGAGGGCAGACATATACGGCAGATAATGGTGTCTGCGGAGATATGCTGTCTGATATGCAACAGTGGCATAGGCGGCTGCGTGTGATTTGTTGAACGCATAGGACGCGAAAGAAGACATCTCGTCAAATATCGCGTTTGCGACATCCTCGGGAACTCCGTTTGCAATTGCACCGCAGTTGGAATCTGTGCCGTATACAAAGGCACTGCGTTCCTTTTCCATCACATCAAGCTTTTTCTTTGCCATGGCACGGCGGACAAGATCGGCACGTCCATAGGAGTAGCCGCCCACCTTGCGGCATATCTGCATGACCTGCTCCTGATACACTATGCAGCCGTATGTGACAGAAAGTATATCCTTGAGCAGCGGGTGGCGGTAAGTGATATCCTCAGGTTTTTTGTGCTTGTTTTCAATGTATGTCGGGATCGACGCCATCGGTCCGGGGCGATACAGCGATAACGCCGCAGTAAGATCCTCTATGCTTTCGGGCTTCAGACGCTGCAGCACGCTGGTCATGCCGTTGCTTTCGAACTGGAATACGCCCATAGTGCCGCCTGCCGAGAGCATCTCATATACGGAACTGTCGTGTTCGTCGATCTTCTTTATGCTGAAATCGGGGTCATCCTTCTGTATGAGTTCCTCGGCACGCTTTATCACAGTGAGGTTTCGCAGACCGAGGAAATCCATTTTGAGCAGTCCCAGCTTCTCAAGAATGCCCATGGTGTACTGTGTGACGGTCTCGCCGTTGTCTGTGCGTAACGGCACATATTCCGCTGCAGGCTCTCGGGTGATGACAATTCCCGCTGCATGGGTAGTGGCGTGACGGGGCATGCCCTCTATCTCCTTTGCGATGTTCACAAGGGAGCGTATCTCCGGCTGTTCCGCACAAAGAGCAGCAAGCTCTCCGTGGCTGGCTTCTTCCTCGAGGGTGGAACGGAAGTGTGGAATCAACTTCGCCGCAGCGTCGGCAGAGGTATGTGAGATACCGAGTACACGTGCGGCATCACGCAGTGCACCTCTTGCTTTCATGGTATCGAATGCGATGATCTGTGCAACATGATCCGCACCATATCTGCGTCGCACGTATTCAATGACCTCCTGGCGGCGTTCGTTGCAGAAATCTATATCGAAATCCGGCATACTGACACGCTCGGGGTTAAGGAAGCGTTCGAAGAGAAGATTGTATCGTATGGGGTCGATATCGGTGATGCCCATACAGTAAGCACACAGACTTCCTGCACCTGAGCCTCTGCCCGGACCCACTGGGATATCCTGCTTTCTGGCGTAACGTATAAAATCCCACACGATAAGATAATAATCCACAAAGCCCATTTTTTCTATGATGTCAAGCTCGTATTCGAGGCGTGTGATGTGCTCTGAGGCAAGCTCACCATAGCGTTTGCGGGCTCCGTTGTATACAAGCTTGCGGAAATAGGCAGGGTTATCGGTGATGCCATCTGCGGAGAAATGCGGAAGACGTGTCACGCCGAATTCAAATTCAACGTTGCATTGCTGTGCGATGCTCTCGGTGACAGCAAGCTCTTCATCCGGAAAATAACGACGCATTTCGTCGTAGCTTTTCAGGTAATATTCGTCTGTCGGCAGACGATAAACATCCTTGTCCTTTAGTTGCTTGTTCTGACCTATGCAGGAAAGGACCTGCTGAGTATGGCTGTCGTTACGGGAGATGTAGTGAACATCATTTGTTGGGCAGACAGGAATACCGCTTTCCTGTGAAATGCTCCGCAGTCCCATTACAAGGCGGGTCTCTTCATCTGTGGCGTGGTTCATCACTTCAAGATAAAATCCATCGGGGAAGATATCAGTGTACTGGCGGGCTGCATACAACGCATCAGCGTATCTGTTCTGGCTGACAAGGTAAGCGATCTCTCCGCTCGTGCAGCCTGAAAGTGCGATTATGCCTTTGCTGAAGCGACGCAGAGTTTCCTTGTCGCAAAGGGGTGTGCCGCAGGAGCTGTTGAGTGATGCGTCTGAAACGAGGCGGCAGAGGTTACGGTAGCCGTCGTTGTCCTTGCAGAGCAGTGTGAGATGATACGGCTCTTCGCTGTGGCGGTTTCTGTCGCGTCTGCTGCCGCGTGCGACGTACACTTCGCAGCCGATGATCGGTCTGATATCAGCCGCTTTGCATAGCTCGTAGAATTCCACTGCACCGTACAGAACGCCGTGGTCGGTTATGGCGAGAGCAGTCTGTCCGAGTTCCTTTGCACGCTGAACAAGCCTGCTCAGGCGGCAGGCACCGTCAAGCAGGCTGTATTCCGTATGCACATGAAGATGAACGAACTTTCCCATACATCTCTCCGTATAGCTGTTATTGTACAGCATTATTATACAGCAAATCCGCTCTAATATCAAGAGGATGCGGTTGAAATGAATGGCAGAATGTGTTATACTATATCCATCTGATAATGGAGGCGATCGTATGAAGAAAGTGCTGCAGAGCAAGGCACTGCTGGCGTTTGTCATGGGAACAGTGTTGTTTCTGCTTGTCATGCTGCCTGAGATGATCGGGAACAACGGCTTGCTTATTATTGACGGCGATAACAGGACGCAGGGTATACCTTTTACATATCACATCCGTGACGCAGTATTGAGCGGCAACGTCATATGGGACCATTCCTCTGGTCTTGGCGGACAGTTTCTCAGCAACTATGCGTATTACAATCTGTTCAGCCCGTTTTCGCTGCTGTATCTGCTGATTCCACGCAGTGCGATAATATATGCGTTACCGTATGTGACCGCACTCAAATTCGGTGTGGGCTCAATGCTTGCTTATCTTTATCTGCGTCGTTTTCTGAAAGAGCCTCATTTTGCGGTGATCGGCGGTCTGCTGTATATGTTCTCCTCGTTTTCGGCGTATAATCTTGTGTTTCATTTTGCGGATATAATTGCACTGTTTCCGTTGCTTCTCATAGCTATGGAGGAGTTGTGTACAGCCCGCAGGCGTGGCGGCTTCGTACTGGCATGCTGCCTTATGGCTTATGTTAATTACTACTTTTTCTTCGGACAGGCGGTTTTTCTGGTGATATATTTTCTGGTCAGATGTACTGACAGAAAATCTGGTTACGGTATCAGAACGTTCCTGTACGCGGGAGCAGAAGCAGTTATGGGAGTGCTGCTCGCAGCACCCATGCTGGTGCCTGTGGCGGTGTCGCTTATGCAGAGTGCCAAGGCGACCACTACTATGGCGGCATCTGATATGCTGCTTTACGAAAACATTTTTTACTATCTGAAGCTCATTCAGAGTGCCTGCATGGTGCCTGATACTTTTCAGGCAGTTTCGCTGTTTCCTGCGGCGGATAACCACTATCCCTTCGGTATGCTGTGGGCTTCTGTCGCGGCATATATTCCGTTGTTTTCCGTGGCGGGTGTCGTATCCTATGTGTTTGCACGCAGGAAGTCGTGGGAAAGCATACTTATCGCAGTCTGCGTCGTTATGGCGTTTGTGCCGCTGCTCAACCAGTCGTTTTCGGCGTTCAACAGCAATTTCTATGCACGTTGGTACTATATGCCGATGCTGATCGCCTGCCTTGTTTCGCTGCGTGCACTGGAGGAGAGAATCAGCTTCAGACCGGGTATCATACTGTGTTCTGTGGCGGTCGGTGCGATGATGATCTACCATTTGATCGTCGATGTGGAGGAGCTGATACCGAAGCATACCAGCCGTGCGATGATAAACGTTCCGCTGAACTGGATATATTTCGCGATAACCATAATAGGAATAATATGCCTGATATTGATATGCAAGGCTCCACGGGACAAGGAGTTCATCCCGAAAACATATATACTTGCCATGGCGAATATCTACATCGTATTCGGAATAATGAGCTTCAGCCTGCTGAGCTACATTGAAGATATGGACGGCTATATTGCACTGTACTGCTTTGATGAAAGACCGACCACGAGCGATTCCACTGACAGGATGGCGGCGTCAGGCGATACGTCAAACTTCAATCTGATATGGCAGAAGAACGGCTCGCCGTATTTCAACAGCACCCGTGATCCCGGCTTTCAGCGTTTCCTTGACGACAACGAGCTAAAGACAAACGTCGGCATCTATCTGAATATCGAAAAAAACCGTCCTGTGCTAGCGGGTGCGATAGCTGTAAGGGAATTCTATGTTATCGATACGTGGGGTTTTGAGGATTACAAGGTTACAGGAAGCTACGGTCCGTATACGATAATAGAGAACCCGTACTATTTCCCGATGGGATGCTCTTATGACGAGATGATATCGTATGAGGATTTCCTCGGATTGGATACCGAGGACAGGCACAAGGTGTATACTAAATATCTTGTGGCGGATGATCCGCAGCAGTTCGGGGATATCCTTGCTCTTTCCGATGTGACTGTGCCTGATGACGATGAGCTTCTGCGTCAGGCGGCACTTCGCAGAGAAACGGCGGCAGAATCTGTGGTTCAGACTGCGGATGGCATCGTCGCAAGGACAAACAACGAAAACGAAGAACTTCTGTTTTTCCCGATATCCTACAATACGGCGTGGAGTGCGTATATCGATGGCACACAGGCGACGGTGTATGAGGTCAACAACGGACTTATCGGTGTGCGGATGCCTGCCGGTAGCCATGAGTTGACGCTGAGGTACACGGTGCGTGGCTTTGCGGAAGGTGTCGCGGCTGCTGCTGTGGGCATTGCTGCATATATCATTTATCTGCTGCTCATGAAGAAAACAGAAAAACAATAAACAAAAAACCCTGCTTGTCCAGCAGGGTTTTAGTGTTTTTCTGATCAGAGCAATTACTCAGCAGTGTAAGGGATAAGAGCGATCTGTCTTGCTCTCTTGATTGCTGTTGTGAGCTCTCTCTGGTGGTATGCACAGCAGCCTGTTACTCTTCTGGGAAGAATCTTAGCACGCTCTGTCATGCACTTTCTCAGCTTTGCTACATCCTTGTAATCGATGAACTCGGACTTGTCAGCACAGAACTGGCAAACCTTTTTTCTAGCACGCTTAACAGGATGAGCGGATCTCTCAAACTTTTCAGCCATGGTACTGTAACCTCCTTATCATTATAGGTAAAACGGTAATTTGTTCATTAGAACGGGTAGTCGTCGTCAGATTCCGTTGCAGCGAAGTTTTCTGCGGGTGCTGCGGGAGCAGCAGGTGCAGCGTTGTTGTACTGCGGGGGAATCGACGGTGCAGGTGCTCCGTAGGAATCTCCATAGGAACCGCCCTGCGACTTTTCGCCTGTGAAGCTAACGCGATCGGCAACTATTTCGTACCAGGTACTGGGGCTGCCGTTCTTATCGGTGTACTGTCTGGTATTCAGCTCGCCTTCGATCATGATCATACGACCCTTGGAGAAGTAGCGGTTTACAAAATCCGCCTGCTGACGCCATACGACGATGTTGAAGAAGTCGGACTTCTTTTCTTCGCCCTTCTGCTGGAAACGTCTGTCTACCGCGATGCGGAACTGTGCGACGTTTACGCCTGTGGGTGTTGTCTTGAACTCGATATCATTTACGATACGGCCCATCATGATTACTTTGTTGAACATAAAAGACACCTCCCGATAGATTTACGTTTGACTTACTTGCCCTGTGCGAGAACTACGATGGAACGCAGAACGCCATCAGTGATGTTGATGACACGCTCAAGCTCAGCAGGGAAATCAGGCTTGGACTCGAAGTTGTACAGAACGTAGTAACCTTCGGACTCATAGTTGATCTCGTATGCGAGCTTTCTCTTGCCCCACTCTTCGATCTCACCGAGTGTACCGTTTTCCTTGATCAGGTCAGCAAACTTTGCTGTGAGAGCTTTGATCTGCTCTTCATCCTTCTTGAGAGAGAAAACGATGATTGCCTCATACTTTTCTGTGATCTTTGCCATTTTATAAAGCACCTCCTTCTGGATTATATCCCGCACCCTGTGTGCGAGAAAGGAGTTAAGGTCAGTAAAAGCCTTAACTATGTTATTATATCAGATTAAAAACGTATTGTCAAGCATCGTTTGGGACATTTAAAGCGAATTTCACGCTGGTTTTCTGTTGAAATTGCATATATCTGAATGTTCGGTATACCTATTATAATATTATATATTTATTGTTGCATTCTTTTCGTAGTTGTGATAGAATAAAATTAAGAAAGAATTAAGAACGGAAGGTTGGTGGATATATGGGAGGCGTTTCGCTCAGGGAGAAGATGAGCGGCTGTCTGCTGGGCGGTGCACTCGGAGATGCTCTCGGATATCCCGTTGAATTCATGAGCACTGCGGATATCACACGGCGTTTCGGCAGGAATGGAATAACTGCACCTGTGGCCGATAAATCGGCGGGGTGTTCACTGATATCGGATGATACGCAGATGACGCTCTTTACGGCCGAGGGCATCGTCGTTGCGGATGAGCTTGGCGGCAAGGAGGAGCGCGCGAGTTACACGACATACGTGTTCTATTCCTATCAGCGTTGGTTGTATACGCAGGAGAGGATGCTTGCCAGCAGGGAGTATTCTCATGTGCTGGACAAAGATGGTCCTTTTCTGAGTGAGCTTCTGGAGGCTGATGGAATGTGCAGTTGCCGTGCTCCGGGAAACACCTGCCTTGGTGCACTGAAGCAGGCGGCTGCCCACAAATACGGGCGTATCGTCAGCAAGATAAATAACAGCAAGGGCTGCGGCGGAGTTATGCGTGTCGCACCTGCAGGGCTTCATTTTTACAGGGATAGCGAGAGGGCGTTCCGTATGGCGGCGGAGTTTGCCGCAGTCACCCACACTCATCCGACGGGATATCTTGCGGCAGGCGTGCTGGGTGCTATGATAGCTGAGCTTACCTGCGGTGCTGAGGTGGCTGATGCTCTGGATGTTGCGTTATATATACTCAGAGGCTATGATGGATGCATGGAAACGTACCGTGCTCTTGACCATGCGAGGACCCTGGAGGCGTCCGATGTGTCACCGATGGACGCTGTACGTCGCCTGGGTCAGGGATGGGTCGCAGAGGAAGCATTGGCGATAGCCGTGTATTGTGCGATGTGTCACAGCGGCAGTTTTGAGAACGCTGTGCGGCTTGCGGTCAACCACGATGGTGACAGCGACAGTACGGGAGCTATCTGCGGAAACATCATGGGTGCTATGTACGGAGAAAGCGTTCTTCCGAAACGCTGGCTGAAAAAACTTGAGCTTGCTGACACGATACGTATGGTGTCTGACCGATTGTGGGCATGTGCTTCGAATAATAGTTAACAAGATGAGTTAATTCGCTTAACAATGGGCTTAATAAAGAAAAATGCTGCTGTTTTAGTTAATTTGCACATAACGATGTTGAGAATTTCTACATAAGTTTTCGCAACAAATTGCCATTTTTTTCGTTTTTCTAGAAATGGTACGCTTGAAATGATCAGGATTTTATGGTATAATTTATATACTCAAAAACGGTAATGGGTGAACTATGCCCATAAGCATCCGTTAAATCAGTTGCAATTATCGATTGCAAGGGGAATGGAGGTCATACGGTGAAAAAATTCTCGTATACAGCCACCGATGTCAGCGGAAAGATCGTCCGCGGCAAGGAAATGGCAGAGGATTATCAGGATCTTCAGCGAAAGCTGAAGGAACGAAATCTTTACGTTACCAAGTATCGCGATCACGGCTCACGTGAAGCGGTCGATGTAAAGTACAAGTTCAAGACAAAAGAGGTATCATTCATAAGCAGACAGCTTGCTTCCATGACATCTGCCGGTCTTTCACTTGTAAGAGCACTTCACATCCTGCAGGAGCAGCAGGAAAACAAGAAGGCCAAGGCGGTACTTCTTGATATCTACGAGGAAGTACAGAAGGGTAAATCCTTCTCCGATGTACTGTACACAAAGCCCGGTGTATTCCCGGATATGTTCGTCAGCATGGTTGCAGCAGGTGAGGCTTCCGGTACTCTCGATCAGATCCTTAACCGAGTATCCGACCACTTTGCGAACGCAAACAAGACTGCAAACAAGGTCAAGGGTGCCATGATCTATCCTCTGGTGCTTCTGGTAATGATCATCGCCGTAGTTATCCTGATGTTCACAATGATCCTTCCTCAGTTCGGCGGAATGATGGATCCTGAGGATATGAACGCTCTGACCTCCGCGATGATGGCGATCTCAAATTCGATGATCAATTACTGGTATGTATATATCATCGTTATTGCAGTTGTCATTGCAGTTTGCTGGGTTATCGTAAGAATTCCGGCTGCGAAGCTCAAGCTCGACGAGCTGCTGCTGAAGATACCCAAGGTCGGCAAGCTGATGTCCACTATCTATACAGGACGTTTTGCAAGAAACATGGCAAACCTCTATGGTGCAGGTCTTCAGCTCGTAGACTGTATCGAAAAGTCGGTAGCCGTTCTTGGCAATACATATGTTAAAAGACGTTTTGCCGAGGCGATAGATAACATCAAGCTCGGTGAGAGCATGTCCAAGGCGATCGAAAAGACAGAAATATTCGAGGGTATGTTCACCTCGATCATATTCGTCGGCGAGGAATCCGGTACGCTGGATACCATCCTTAACAAGGCTGCCGACTACTACGATGAAGAAGCGGACTCCGCCATCGGTAAGCTGGTAGGACTGATGGAGCCTGTGATGATCATCATCATGGGTGTTGTTATCGGTCTGGTGCTTGCAGCACTGTTCCCCATGCTCTACGGTGGTATGCAGGACGTTTCCTGATCGGATCTACGCAAATCCCGAAGACGGATACGTATCCTGCGTTCCGTAAAAATCATATAATTTTATGAGGTGAAAAAATGCTTTCTATTGATATTACCGACAGACAAATAAAGCTCGTTATCGGTGTCCACAGCGGTAACAAGATCAGGGTTCAGGATGCTGACACCCGTGAGCTTACCCTCGGAATGGTATCCAACGGTTACATCACTGATGTTCCCATGGTAGCTGCCGAGCTTAATGACATCATCAAGACAAAGGGCATCAAGGAGAAGGATGCGATCGTATCCATCACTTCCAGCTCCATCGTTTATAAGGAACTGCTGCTGCCCAAGCCCAGAAGCCTGAAGAACACCATCGCTATCGAGGCGATGATCCAGTCCAATATGGGCGTTAACAATGAATACAACATTTCCTACACCATCGCAGGCGAGGTGGAGGACGAGGAGAAGAACAAGATGATCAAGGTCATCGCTTCTGCCTGCCCTCAGCGTCTTGTAGACGGTTATGTAAGACTGTTCTCTCACATCGGTCTTACTCTCAGATCTGTAAACATCTCCAATAACTCTGTTACACGTCTTATCGTTAATACACCTAAGATGGCAGACAGAATGCCCATGCTGCTCATCCAGATCGATAAGAACTTCCTCAACATGAACCTGTATGAGGATAACCAGATCGTATTCTCCCGTTTCTTCAACATCGATCCCGCAGATTATGACAATGCTCCCGACTACGTAACAAGAGCAGTGTATGATAACCTGTTCAGAATGATCCAGTTTATCAAGAGCCGCAAGGGAGCAAGGCCTCTGAAGGAGATCATGTTCTACGGTGATATCCAGAACTTCATCGAGCTTTCCAACGCTATATCTTCCTTTAATGTACCTGCGTATGTACTGGCAACTCCCAGCACCGTTATCACGATGACTGAGATCGACTTCACCAAGTACGCAAATGCGATCGGTGCTATCTACCGCAGAAACAAGGATCTGGAGCACATCAACCTTCTGGAAGCAACTTCCGCTAAGGAATCCAAGGGTATGAGCGGCTACCTCATCGCACTGGCAGGCTGCTGCATCGGTGCAGCTGCTCTGGTGCTTGGCGTAGGTGCAGTGTTTGATATCTATAATGGCTCGATCAAGAATCAGATCGCTTCGGTACAGCAGCAGATCGATGATCCCGGTCTGCAGAAGTCTATTAATATTGTAAACAGCAGAAGATCCATGCTGGAAGGTTTCGAGAGTTATAACGCTAATATGGACCAGACCACGATGCTGTTCAATTATCTCCCTAAGGCAACCTCTTATGTTTATGAAAAGGCTACTGAGCCGCTTGATGAGATACTGGGTGCTAATGAGGAACTGAACGTTGTAGACTTCAGCGTCAGTGATTATTCTGTAACGATCAACTTCATCGGCAGATGCGTAGGTGATCCTACCGGCGTTCCTGCTGCTTATGTAAAGTATCTCAGCGAAAATGTCAAGGACCAGTATGGTGATCCTTATTTCGTAAACATCGAATACTCCGGTTTCCAGAAGGCTAACTCCGATGAAAACATCAACTATGCATATCTGCAGAGCGATGGAGATGTCGAGTTCGATACTGTCTTCACGTTTGCCCTGTCAATGAATCTTCAGGTCGGCAGCGATGAGGAGCACGTTGAGAGTATCTTCCAAGAAACAGCAGAATCTGAGGAGGTGGCTGAATAATGAAACTCAGTAAGCAGGAAAGAATAGGCGTACTCATTATCGCCGTAGTACTTATTATCGGTCTTGGTATCTGGTTATATATCGTTCCCAAGGTTCAGAATGTAAGTACTTCTATTGTAACATTGGAATCCAAGAATCAGGAATTACAGGCAGCTGTAGAAAAGGCAAACACAAAGGATGAACTGAAGGATCAGGTTATTGAAGCTTACAAATCTGGTCAGAATCTCGCAGATATGTTCTTTGAGGAAATGAAGCCCTATGAAGCGGACGCTGAGTTCAGAGCATTCCTTGATCAGTGCGACACCAACGTTTTCGTTGATTCGTTCACTGTGACATCCCCTTCGGTTGCTTCTCTTGCTCCCAGATACTTTGCTGAGAACGAAGTAATTTATCCTCTCAAGACGTACGTAACTCAGGATATCGAGCCCACTGAGGCTGAGCTGGCTACACAGGCTCGCTGGCAGGCTATCAGCGACGCTCTCGGCATCTCTCAGGAAGTTGGTGCCATTTCGGTTAATTTCGAGGTGTTTGCACTTTCTCCCGAAGAGATCATGGCTTTCTGCGATGAAGTAAATGATTACATCAAGGAAGAGAATGGCAATAATACCAGAAAAGCTGCAATGATCAGCGGTATGAGCGTCAAATATGTTGAAAATGAAAAGATGTATGAAGAGCTCATCAAGGAGATCAAGGCAGAGGCTAGTGAAAAGGCTCTCGATGCTCTTTATAAGGAGAACAACGTGAAGCGTCCTGTTGGGGATGCCGCTACCAATACACAGGATCCTGAGGCAGGCGAGGATGCTGAGGGAGAGGCAGCACTCAGTGTATCTGATTATATCTATTCTCTCGCAGCTACTATAACATTCTACAGCGTAGAGCGTATGCAGGATCCCACTCCTCAGCTTGATGCACAGGAAGAGTAATCAATTTAGTCCCACTGGTCTTGTGCACAGAACGGACACAAGACCTGGCAATATGAACCAATAGTACAAATGACACACTTTAGATGTATCGGGAATTCCCGATAAGGAGGTAATGTACAAATGACACACGCTCTCAGGAAGTACCTGAGCCAACGCGGTTCTGCGTTGTTTATGGTACTGAGCTTGATGACGGCACTGATGGTTCTTGTAATGGCAATGTATTTCTCGGTGGTATCCTCCAGAGAGATACAGTATAAGGTGTTCTATCAGGAACAGTCTTATCGTTCGGCGACCTCTCTCGCAGATGCGATCGTTTCCGGTCTTAATAATGACAAGTGGACCGACAGTGGTTCCAGCAATTTCATGGAAACAGTCGGTGCGATGACCAAGGGTCAGACGATCAGTACCAATGGTAATGAATTCGCTGCATTTCTTGGCACCGGTAACGAAGAGGTGGATCAGCTTGGTGCGTACACCGTTGATATCACCTGCCTTAGCGTAGACGGTTCCGAAAAGCATTTTGACATGGCAATAACCGTTTCAGTCGGTGGCGTTATCGATACTACACACGCCTTTTTCAAGGTAAACCTTGAGAAGGGTCAGCCTGAAGGTCCTAACCAGACCTTCGCATCCACGGGTTATGCTCCCAACGACGCTTATGTTGATGGCGGTATTTACAATGCGGATGTATATTACAACAATGAGTATACCGTTATCGGTGGTTACAGTGCACAGAATCAGATGTCCCTTGAGTTGAATGGCGATCTTCGATCCAGTGGCACTGTGACAGTACAGTATTTAACACCTGCAAATCCCATTAAGCCCAGAACATGGCTCATTCAGAACGATCTGCACTACAACGCAGTTCAGGGTAATGATCTCAGCCATGGCGGCAAGAATGGTCTTCTGATCGTTGGTGGTGACTTCTATTTCAACGGTGCTCCCTTCAAAGGCTGTGATATCTACGTTCTTGGCGATATGCATGTCATGGCAAACCTTGGCGGCTTAGACAACAGCGTACGTCTGTTTGTAGCGGGCGATATCATTTACGAGCCGGGCGGAAACGCAGGTCTTCCTCCTGTATATCATTGTTCCAATCTTGTTAACAGATCCGGTACTGCTACCGCCTGGGATGACAGCGGTAAGGATAAGAACGGCAACGAGGCGATGACATCCGGTGCGGTTGTAAATCGTCTGAAGGCAGAGCTTACACCTCAGACATTCTATAAGTGGGAGATCAACTCCACTAAGCCTAAGGATGATGAGGGTAATGACAGAGCTGACTTTATTCCTGAGCTTGACACCAGAACAGGTGCAACACCCAACAAAAAGATAATCCGTTTCAATCCGTCTTATAAGGATGGCCCTGACGGAACTCCCGGTAAGACTTATACTGTGGAACTTCCCTGGGAAGAACATATTGCTGAAGATTACTTTGGCGAGGATGAGCATCTGTATTACAATGCATTCGTTATCGAAGATGTTGTAATGGACTCTCCCTTTACTGCGTGGGGCATGGATGGTTTCCAGCAGGGTCATCTCACACTGATCATCGATACAGGTGATAGCCCTGATAATCAGGTAATAATCAAGACGCTTGCTAACCGTGACTTCGATCTTGATGATGAAGGCGAAAAGGAATCCTTCTGCTGGTATCCTACAGAGGATTATCAGAAGTGGGCAAACAATATCTTCATGAACATTCTCATCAAGGGTAAGGGTAGTGTTGTTATCGACGTACCCGAAAACGTTATCTATCAGGAGATGCAGTTCCAGAAGGTTATGCATGAAACATGGTTTGCACTGCTTGGCGGTACAGTTGATACAGCCAACAACATTTACAAGCTGGATAAGATCTATGCAAACGCAACGCAGGGTTTTGTTCATGATGAGTGTCCTCCCGGTTGTACACAGTGCGGAACGCTTACGGTAACTGAAAATGTGGCAAAGTGCGAAAAGAAGATGCTTAACGGCGACGAGTGCGGCGGTAGCATCACTGAAGTAACATGTACAAGACATGAATACACTTATAGCTTCTGCACAACTTGTGAAAGCCCACCCAAATCCGCTGATGACGGTACCTATTACGGCATCTGCTGCAACCGTGTGGATCGTAATGCGGTAGATACAAAGGTTGCTTCTCTCACCGGTACGGTTAAGTCTATGTGTTATAAGGATGGAGATACATCGAAGCCCGAGAACCTGATCTATCCTACTGTTAACTACTTCATCGTGTCCAGTGATGAGAGTGCGGATATACGCTTTGCCACAGTTTCGGGACCTGACGGTTCTTCGAAATATCTGATAGAAAACTGTGTATTCGGTTTCGTTTATGCACCTTATATGACATATAAGGCGTATAATCCGTCAGGAGACAAGTCCGGTGGTAACATGGTACGTTTCTGTGGCGGTATGGTCGTATCTGACTATGTACTTGAGGACTGCTATTCTATGATCAATGTCTTCCCTGAATATCTGCCCAAGCAGATGACCAGTGCTGCAAACCGTGCTGAGCTGGCACTCGGCAGTGCATCCGGTCAGGAATGGACAGTTAAAATGACGGGCTATTAATGCAAAGGAGGTAAATCGTGAAACGTATTTTCTCAAAAAAGAGCGGTTTTACGCTTGTTGAAATAATTGTTGCATTTGCCATCTTTGCTATCATGTCAACCATGATATTGTCCATGGTGCAGCTTACTGTACGTCAGCGTAACATGAACAGCCAGTTTGCAGGCACCATTCAGGATGACAGCGAATATCTGGTATCCCACTATATTGATAACGATGATAAGTACGCTACTAAGGAAGGTGAATTTGTCCTGAATTTCAGCGACAAGAACATCAAGGCAAGTATCGATTATCAGATGCGTGCAAATGAAGCGTATACCAATGAGGCTGAGGGTATCAACTATTTCGTAGGCAATACTGCATACAGAAAGGGCAATGATCTCAAGGATCCCGAGGCAAATGCCAAGGGTGGCAGCGGTGCAGGTCAGGATGCTCGTTACAGCACCTGGATCAAGGGCTCCAGAGGTCTTGGCGCTGTTAACATCTGTGGTGTGGTAGCTGCTCCCAAGCCTCAGACAGAGGAGGATAAGAGCAAGCCTTCGTTCTATAAGGGCCCCGGTTATTGTTATCTGATCAAGTGTTCGGCTGACGGCGATGATACCGAGCCTGAGTATGCGGATTATCTGCAGTATTCGCTGTCCTTCAAGATGCCGGGTACAACACCCGTA
Source organism: Oscillospiraceae bacterium (assembly GCA_045606085.1). Lineage (GTDB taxonomy): Bacteria > Bacillota > Clostridia > Oscillospirales > Ruminococcaceae > CAG-115. Next base: position 46,639 of record JAZURJ010000044.1, on the reverse strand, counting down.
AAGCGTCTGGAGTCAGATGGCGAGCTTTACATGGTGGAGATCCCCAAGCTCGCAAATATCATTGACTATGGTGTGATTACTTCAGGTACTCTGGAATGGAACGATGGCACATGCAAGGGTGTAAATGAAGTCAACCCCGGTTATCAGGGAAGAAACAACTTCCTCATTCAGCAGAGCAGTATGAACACCATACACATTAAAACTACTCTGAAAAATGCTCTTAAGACATTCAGTGGCACAGAGTATGTATGGCTCTGGGTAGTATTTGATCAGGATCCCGGTTTGTCTATCACATCGTTCGGTGACAATTATGTTCTCGAAAACGGTGCAGCTGTTTACAGAAACTATCCCATGGTAGACAAGGACGGCGATGTGAACGGCAGCGAGGCAAACATCTACGGTGCACACGCTTTGGTAAAGACCAAGATCGACTGATGCGGGGTGGGAAATAGTGAAGAGATTTATTAACCTGCTCAAAAAGCGTAACAGCGGCGGTTATACTCTGGTTGAGGTAGTTGTTGCAACTGCACTTCTCGGAATTCTGATCGTTGGTGTCCTTCTGTTTATGACGCCTGTGTTCGGAATGATGGAGAGCAACAAGTATGCGAGCCAGGCTGACCGTCTGACGACCACCATGGAAACGTATATTTCCAAAACGCTGAGAAGATCGCTCTATGTTAAGATCTTTACAGGTGCAGATGATACTGATGCGACGTCCATGACCGGAGCCATCCGCGATCACGGAGATTATAAAGAGCTTGTTACCTTCATGAACACAGGAGATAACAAGAACAAATATAAGCTCAACTGTCTCAGCGTCAGATATGAGGTAGACCAAAACCCTCGCAATAACAGCGAGGGCGATACCGCAATGAAGTATATGCTCTATAACGAGAAGATCAACACCACCCATTATACATTGGATGATGCTGAACAGCTTGTATTTGATGAAAGCTTCTATGAGGATCTTTATCCCACTGTGAGCATTGAAACACTGAAGGTACATTTTGACAGCAGTGGTGCGGTGATCGATCCGCTTCCTGACGGTGTTACTCCTGCGGTAACAAGAACTCCTGGCTTTATATTCGAGATCGGTGTTTTCAGCAATGAGAGCATGAATGACGTATATAGAGTATTCACAGGCAAAAGCGTAATTGAGTGTAACAATATCAAGAGTGCTGAAACAAATCCTCAGCAGAAATATAAGATCTATGATACTACCGAGCTTACAACAGGCAAGGATATCTACATCTTCTATATCACCAGAAATCTTGATGTCGCACCCTAACTGAAATAATATCGGGGCGGTTAAGCCCGCCCCGATAATTATTGTAATTTAGTTGTTGTGATGAGTGATCGGAAACGATCATCCATCAGAGCAGTTAAATGAGTGTCAGAAGGCTGACGTACCAGTTAACAATAAAATCTCCGATAAGCCATGCGGTCGCGATACCGATCGCAAGGAAAGGACCAAATACCATGTGTCTGGAGTACTTTACTTTCTGAACAAGATCGTCCTTGATGAAGATCTTGAAGCCGCCTTCACGTTCATCTGTGATGTTTTCACGCAGCGTTTTGCTGAGAGCCGCCTTGTCGGGGATACCCTTCCACGCATTCTCGTCAAGGAACTCCCATTCGATATCGGGCTGACCGTTACTGATGCTGCCCACGATGATGTCATCGTGGCCGTTCATTACATATCCGACATCACGGTCAAGCTGATCCTGATACCAATCCATGGCGATATCCTTCAATCTTTCGGATACTTCCTTTTCGGTCTTGTAATCTCTTGACTTCTTGATCGCACCGTAGATCGCTCCAAGAACGATACCGATGAACAGACCGGGGAACACCTTGTAACCAAGGACGAGCGATGCTCCGAGCATAAGCTGAAGATCGCCGCCGCCCATTCCTCCGATGAGAACGAGGATGATGAACAAAACAGCGACAACGCCGAGTGCGATAAGTCTTTCGTACCAGACGATGTTGTGGTCGCCTGTGAACGGAATGAAGAAGGATGCGATACCGAGAACCGCTATAACAGCACTGCACCAGTAAGGTATCTCGAAATGATCGATATCGATGCAGCTAAGTACAACGAGTATAGGGAACATCACAATCGCAAATCCCAGCTCCCACCATCTGCCTGTGGTGCCGAAACGCAGATACGCCAGCAGATACAGCGTAGCGGTTATCGCTTCGACGATCATGTATCGCGGAGATATCTTCGCTTTGCAGAAACGGCACTTTCCACGGAGGATGAGCCAGCTGAATATCGGGAACATATCGTACCACTTCAGTCTGTTTCCGCAGGAGAAGCAATGCGAAGGCTCCGTTATTATCGACTGCTTTAAAGGCGTACGCAGAATGACCACATTCAGAAAACTGCCGATAATGGAACCGAATATGAACACGAATACGCATATTACTATTTCAGGTAACGTCATAAAATGACCCCTTTCTTAATTAAGATAGTAATATTTTAGCACATATATTAATATTTTGCAAGGGCGAATATATCGACCCTGCATGGGAATTATCCCGATACCCCCGCGGCACTTGCCGCACAAAAACATCCGAAAGGAAGTACACAGCATGGCTCCACCTAAAAACGTCCCTATTGGTCAGATTCTCTTAGAGAATGGTTTTATCACGAAGGATCAGCTCGAAGATGCTCTTCTGAAGCAGCAGCAGTCAGAGGGTAAGATGTTGGGCGATGTGATGCTGGAAATGGGTCTTGTATCCGAAACGCAGCTCGCACAGGCTCTGTCTATCCGTCTGAAGGTTCCCTTTGTGGATCTGTCTACAACTCAGATCAACCGTGAAGCGGTTATGAAGATTCCCGAGGAGAAGGCAAGAGAAAAGATAGTTCTCGCATATGCTATCAATAACAACCGTCTGATGGTCGCTACAAACGACCCTATCAACTTCTATGTGTTTGAGGAGCTGAAGGTTCAGACGGGCATGGAGATCATTCCTCAGATCTCCACCAAGACAGCTATCGAAGAGGCTATCGGCAAGTTCTATTCTCAGCAGAACGTTGACCAGGCGGTAAACGACCTGAACGACAGCAACCAGCCTGAGCAGGGTAATGCAGTGGATGCCGAATCCGTTGAGCGTGTGGATAATGCTCCTATCGTTAAGCTGGTAAATATGATGGCTGAAACCGCATTCCGATTGAAGGCGACGGATATTCATATCGAGGCGTTCAAGACCAGAACAAGAATCCGTTTCAGAATGGACGGTGAGCTGGTTGAGCAGGACATGAAGGTGCCCATCGCATTCCATAACTCTATCATTACCCGTATCAAGATCCTCGGCGGTATGAACATTGCCGAAAAAAGAATCCCGCTCGACGGCCGTTACAGTATGATCATTGACGGCGTTCAGCAGGACTTCCGTGTATCTACCATCCCCTGTGTATGGGGTGAGAAGTGCGTTATCCGTCTGCTTTCTTCCGCAGATGAGAAGGCACGTAAGATCACAGACCTTGGTATGACCGATTATAACTACGAGATGTATAAGCAGATCATCCGCTGTCCTAACGGCGTTATGCTGGTTACAGGACCTACGGGTTCCGGTAAGTCTACCACTCTGTACGCTACGCTTGGTGAGCTTTCTCAGCCTAACGTTAACATCGTTACAGTTGAGGACCCTGTCGAGAAGCGTATTGATGGCGTAAACCAGTGTCAGATCAACGACAAGGCAGGTATGACCTTCGCTGCTGCACTTCGTTCCATTCTGCGTCAGGACCCTGATATCATAATGGTCGGTGAGATTCGTGACGGTGAGACCGCCGATATCGCCATCCGTGCTGCTATCACGGGACACTTCGTACTTTCTACACTGCATACCAATGACGCCGCTTCCACCATCGTCCGTCTTGTGGACATGGGTGTTGCACCGTACATGGTTGCATCCTCTGTTGTAGGTATCATCGCTCAGCGACTTGTAAAGCTGCTGTGCAACGAGTGCAAGGAGAAGTATACTCTTACCGATGAGGCAGATCTCCGCCTCGTAAGCAAGACCCAGCCTGTTGATATCTATCGACCCAGAAAGGGTGGCTGCAAGGCTTGCCGTAATACAGGCTACGCAGGCCGTACCGCTATCCATGAGATCATCGTTACATCCAATGATATCAAGGAGCTTATCTCCGCAGGTGCAACCGCAGAGGAGATCGGTCAGCAGGCAACCAAGAACGGTACCAAGCTGCTGCGTGATAACGTAACAGAGATGGTGCTTGCAGGCAGAACTACAATGGATGAGCTTGTAAAAGCAACATATACTGTTTAATATTGGCATATATTTTAAATATATAAAAGGAGAGTTAAAGTGGAAGGTAATAACAACATCATGGACATCAACCGTATTCTGGACGAAGCAAGAGAGCTGGGCTGCTCGGACTTGCACTTCACAGCAGGTCTGCCCCCTATCGTCCGTCTGCACGGTTCTATCCGTAAGCTGAGCGGTTATCCCGACTGTACTGAGCCGATCATCGTTAATATCATTAACCAGATCACATCTATCAAGCATAAGTCGCAGATATCTAAGGGTCTGGATACCGACTTTTCCTATGTATCCACATCCGGCTTCCGTCACAGAGTTAACGTGTACAGACAGAGAGGCTACCACGCTGTTGCACTCCGTCTGCTGAGAAACGACATTCCTACACTGTCTGACCTCAGCCTGCCCGCAACTCTCGGCGAGTTTGCTCTGGCTCCCCGTGGCCTCGTTCTGGTTACAGGACCTACAGGTTCCGGTAAGTCTACCACTCTGGCAGCTATGATCGACCACATCAACCGTCAGAAGAACTGCCACATCATCACTGTTGAGGACCCTATCGAGTACCTGCATACACACAAGCAGTCCATGGTAAACCAGCGTGAGATCGGTCAGGACGTTGACAGCTTCGCAGGCTCTCTGCGTGCTGCACTCCGTGAGGACCCCGACGTTATCCTCGTAGGTGAGATGCGTGACTTCGAGACCATCAACGCAGCCGTAACCGCCGCAGAAACAGGACATCTCGTGTTCTCCACACTGCATACCACAGGTGCGGCAGAGACCATCGACCGTATCATCGACGTTTATCCGCCCCACTCTCAGGGACAGATCCGTTCGCAGCTTGCCAACTCCATCGTTGGTATCATCTCCCAGACACTGGTACCCACTTCCGACGGAAAGGGCAGATGTGCCGCACTGGAGATCCTCGCAGCGACTGACGCTATCCGTTCCATGATCCGTGAGGGTAAGATATTCCAGGTGCCCACTGCTATCGCAACAGGTAAGAAGAACGGAATGTTCACTCTTGACCAGGATCTGGCAAGACTTGTACGTATGGGTAAGATCAGCAATGAAACCGCTCTGACAAGATGCCAGGATCCCAATGAGTACAAGAGATACCTTGATATGGGTGTATAACAACCAGATAATTACAGCTAGCATAAAACGCAAAGTTGAAATTTCATGAAAACATATTTCCAGAAAACGTTCTCAGTTTTGTGCATAACAAACAAAAAATCTGATAAAAATAATAGTTTTTTAACGAAAACTACTTTTTCTATGAATTTTTTTGAAAAAACACTTGCATTTTTTGCGACTATAGGCTATAATTAAAACACAACAGGAGAACAGCTCCTGCTGGCAAGGATTTAACGCCGCCGGCGTTAAACATAAACAAATTTTTTTATAGGAGGTCTTTATTATGATAAAGAAGCTTCAGGCTCTCAGAGCCAAGAAGGGTTTTACCCTCGTTGAGCTGATCGTAGTAATCGCTATCATCGGCGTACTCGCAGCTATCCTCGTTCCCACAATGATGGGCTTTGTTACATCTTCTCGTGTAACATCCGCAAACTCCACTGCAGCATCCTTTGAGGATCAGATCGAAAACTTCCTCACAGAGTGCGACACCGCTGGTTACGGTATGAAGCTGTCTGAGACTGCTACTACCAAGATCACAATCTCTATTGCAAGTGCTAATGGCGTTTCCACATGGACAATGGGTCTTGACACTGTTGGTTCCTTCAAGACAAAGACCGGTATCACATGGGAAGGCTCTACTACTGTTAAGAGCACAGACAAGAAGATCGACTTCACAACTAAGCCCCTCAACCTGATGGGTATCTCCCTCTGTGCACTGTTCCCCGATCTCAAGTCCGGTTATGTAGAGGCTTATGTTAAGGGCGGTAACGTAGAGTACGTATACTACACAGCTGACACTAACTCTGCAGTTGGTGACATGGCTGCTTCCTACGACGACAAGGGTCAGCTCACCGGTCCCAACATCGACTTCGGTACAAAGGTTGCTAACTGGGATCAGAAGACAGCTGGTATCAGCTCTGATGGTTATGTAGTAGGTACATCTCCTGCTCTCGGTCTTGGTAAGAAGTCCACATAATCTGAGGACAGATTATCAGATCACATGATCAAGTATTAAACACAATGTTCCTCGGCGGCGCAAGCCGTCGGGGAATTAGTGTTATTTAGCGATATGTTGTTTTACCTTTGCATCAGCGTGCTTTTGCAAAGGTAAGTCGGCATTTTGCCGTTTTGGTTGGTAATCATTCGCATGGCCGGTAACCATGCGGGGGAGGAAAATGTGAAAAGAAGAATAGCTGCCGGTTCCGCCGGAAAGGGTTTTACCCTCGTGGAACTTATCGTGGTGCTTGCGTTAATCGCTGTATTGGCAGCGATACTCGTTCCCACACTGATGGGTATGTTGACGAAATCGCAGGTTACCTCCGCAAATCATACGGCGGACAATCTCGCGGAAACGCTCGAAAGATACCTCACCACGCTTGATGGTAAGGGCTGTGGTATGAGGGCATCGGAGACCGCCACATCCATCATTACGATAACGATCAGGAATTCCGGTGGAAGCGTCAAGTGGCTGACCACAGTGTCGGATACGGATAATTTTGTTAGTCTTCCGAACTTCAGCTGGACGGATGCAGGCACTGAAATGACCATTCAGGATCAAAAGATCGACCATATCACCAATGCCGCCAATCTCATATCCATCACGATGCTTGATGCTTTCCCTGATATCAAGGAGGGCTACATCTGGATGGCGGTAAAGAGAGGTCATCCGATGGCAGTGTATTTCACTGATCAGACATCGGCTATAACCCAGCTTGAAACAACGTTTGATGCGAACGGTATGCTCGTACCAACGGAACAGGTGGACTGGACGCTGAAGGTCTGCAAGTGGGACGACAAGACCGCAGGCATTTGTACGGATGGTCTTTTGGTGGGTACATTCCCTGCACTGGATATGGGTACCCCGTAAAACAGCAAAAAAGTGCAACACATAAGCCGCCAAGGCGGCGTTAAGGAGGATTTTTCGTGATAAGATATCTTCACAGACTGAGAGGAAAAAGAGGTTTTACACTGGTTGAGCTCATCGTTGTGATTGCGATCATCGGTGTGCTGGCGGCTATGGTGTTCCCGCTGTTTTCCAATGACGATGCCAAGAGAGATGCCGCTGATATTTATGCGGCTGACTTCTATTCATCCCTGCAGTATTGCATGACGAAGTACCAGAAGACGGAGTATTTCATCAGCATTGAAATGTCAAAGGAACAGAAGGCGTACGAGGCCGATAAGGTCAACAATCCCAATCCTTTTATCGTTTACGACGCCGCAAAGGCTCAGAATGTTTTTGTGATGCCCACTACCGTTCCTCCTACTACTTTGTACAACATCTATGTTGAGCTTGAGTATGACAAGGGCGTTAAATTCGTTAACCTGGGTCATTCCATTGAGGAGATCATCACTGACACTTCCACAACATCCGAGCGTGCTATCGAAAAGCAGCTCCAGAAAGACCTGAACGGTATCATCAATGATGCAAGCAAGGGCTATTATTATGCAGTGGTACAGTGCGATCTTGAGAATTACGGCAATTTCAAGGTGCTTTCCGCTCATTACGTTGAAGAGGAGCTTCCTGCTGTGGGTGATCCTGCTGATTATATTGATGCGAACCTTATGTTCGTGGACACCGCTGAACTGCAGTGCGGCTCCATCTGCGGCACCTGCAGCTCCGATCAGTCCAGCACAGGCGCATATATAGGTACGCTTGGCTCGTATATGCTGAACGCTGTGGATATCGAACTTAATCCCGTAGGAAAGTATGTTCCTGCAACCTGATAAAAATATCAAAAAAAGCCCCGAAACGCTAAAGTTTCGGGGCTTTCTGTCGATAATAATTATAGGCAGAAATATGCCTTTTTTCCGAATGTAATTAACAGGCACCGCCTGATGGTCATAAGGAGGCAAAGATATGGAGATAAAAAGAATTGCCGGAGTTATATCGGCTTATAACAACAATCGCAGCACAAAGGTGAAGAAAACAGAGTCCGCTGTTACAGTGAAGAATATGGACAGAGTGGAGTTCGGCTTTGAAAAGGCTCTGCAGGCTGCAAAGAACGGTATCGCTGCTCAGGTCAAGGCTGATGCTCCCGAGCAGGAGATCGCAGCAGCAAGACAGGCGGCTCAGGATGGCGTATCTGCCAACGAGCTGGCATCCTATATCCTCTTCGGGTAAGCGATATGCTGAACAAGAAGACGGTCGAGGCGGTCATCAGATGCCTTGAGATAGACTGTGATTTTTACCGTGAGCTTTCGATGTTCCTGATGAAGAAGCACACGAAGATACTGGAGGATGACCTCGATTGGCTGACTAATTCTCTCAATGATGAGCAGGCGTACGTCATGAAGAGCCAGAATCTCGAAAATAAGAGGCTGGAGCTGTTCAAGGCTCTCGGCATTGAAGACAGAAAACTGAATGATCTCATCGCAGATGCCCCCGAGGATTATCAGCCTAAGCTGAAGATGCTCGGCACACAGCTCACAGAGCTTGTGGATGGTATCAGGGAGATGAACCAGCGTACGAATGAGATAGTAAAACGAAAGCTGGACAATCAGGAAGAATTCGTTAAGCGTGCGGGCATATTCAACAAGCCCGAGACTTATGACAAAAACGCTTCCAAGGTGACAAGAGGCAGCTCCTCTACCGTCATCAGAGAAGTGTAGGAGGAAAATATATATGCGTCCGACTTTTTTAGGATTTGAGACTCAGAAACGCACATTACAGGTTGCGCAGAAGAGCCTGGATATCACAGGCAACAACCTGTCCAATACAAACACCGTCGGATACACAAGACAGCGTGTAGATCTCTATGCGATGTATGTGTCGGGAAACCAGAGCCTTCGCTGGTGCAGCCAGACCAATAACCTTTCTGTACAGGGCCAGGGCGTAAACTCTTACGGTGTAAGCCAGATAAGAGATATCTACATCGATAAGCGTTACCGCGAGAACGTTGCTATCGAGGCTGAAACTGAAAAGACAGTGGCTATCCTCTCCGAGGTCGAGGACATCCTCGATAACTTCGAAACAGACGGTCTTCAGCACTTCACTGAACAGTTCTTCGCAGCACTTCAGGACTACTCGGTAGAAAAGCCTGACAGCGTGGAGGTTGCGACCATCGCCTGCAACTCGGCGGTAAACCTCTGCAGACTGCTTCACGATTATGACAACAAGCTCTGTGAGGTAGAGGATACATATGTAGGCGAGCTTGAGGATACAGTTTTTTACCTCAACAACCTGCTGGATGATATGAACATCCTCAATGAAAGAATCGCACGGGAGATGCTCAACTACCCTGATGAATACGGCCCCAATGAGCTGTACGATCAGCTTAATATGTATGTTGATGAGCTTTCCAACTACGGTGACATTGATGTTATCAGAAACGAGAACGGAACATTCAGTGTTAACTTCTGTGGTATTCAGGTGGTCGATGGTAACGAGTTCAAGGTAAACCGCCTTATCATGGACGACTACGAGACCCAGGGTCAGGCGATCATCAACTTCGAGAGCGGTGAGCAGCTCAACTGCCAGAACGGCATCCTCAAGAGCTTCTTCAATATGCTCAACGGCAACGGCGTTTACGCAACAGGTAACCAGAACAGCGAATATGGTATCGCATATTTCAAGTCCGCTATAAACGAGTTCGCAAACACCATCGCAAGGACACTCAACGAAGCGAACGGTGCTGTCGAGGATCCTGCGAGAAAGATGTTCACAGCCGATCCCGAAGGTGCGGTATTCACGGCAGCAAACATCCGTGTAAGCGATGAGTGGCTTGAGGATCCCACAATGATCGGACAGGTGAGAACACTTGACGAGGTCACCGGTATGTATCATTACGGATGGGACGAGGTCACCGATGAAACAGGCAACGTTACACTTCAGAATACTAACGTTATCTATCTGCTCTCGCAGTTTGAGAACGGTGATCTGAAGTTTGGTAACGCACACGATTTCCAGGGCGATGTATACCAGTACATCAGCTTTATCAGTAATCGTCTTGCACAGACGATCACATACGAAGAGAGCCGCTACGACGGTGCAGTTACCACCGTTGACACTCTGCTGGACGCAAGGGACGAGGTCTCCGGCGTCGATATGGACGAGGAGGGCATCAATATGCTGAATTACCAGAAGTGGTACAGTGCATCCTCCCGTATGCTGACCACTCTTGATGACTGCCTTGACAAGCTGATCAACGGCACAGGCAGAGTTGGCCTGTAATCCTGAAAGGAGCACCATATGAGAATAACTAATTCAACGGTCCTTCGTAATTACGACAGGAACCTGAAAAGATTAGCAACAAATAAATACAGATCCGAACAGAAGGTGTTTACAGGAAGAGAGTTCAGCCGCGCCAGTGAAGCACCCTTGAGTGCTGCGAAGGCACTCACTGTAAGAAAACAGCTCTCCCGTACGAAGCAGTACAAGGAGAACCTTGAGGTTGCGGATAAGTTCTACACAGAGGCTGAGACCTCCATGCTGCAGGTGTCCGAGCAGCTTGCAACTATCCGTGAAACTCTTATTTACGGCTGTAACACCACAAAGGATGCCAGCACCGACCTTCAGATACTTGGTCAGCAGCTGGAAACATACGCAAGAGAGATGGTATCCATCCTCAATACAAACAGTGCTGAGAGAGCGATCTTCGGCGGTGAAAGCAACGCCGAGCAGCCCTTCTCCCTGCTGTTCGGTGAGGACGGATATGCACAGGAAGTGCTTTATCACGGCGTTCCGATCAATGCATTTGATGACTACTCCAACTTCCCGTATTCCAATGAAGTCTACGTGGATATCGGACTTGGAATGGTGATAGATCAGGATACACAGGAGATAGATCCTCAGACAGGTCTGAGAGTATCCTTTAACGGAGCTGAGCTTACCGGATGCGGTTCGGATGCGAACAAAGCAACCGTTGACCTTGAGGCTCTGAAACAGGATCACGATTACTCCATCGACATTTTCCTTAACGGAGAAAAGAAGACCATCACATTTCAGGCCGGAGCATCCGCAGCCGAAAACCAGACAGCTATCCAGGAGGCTATCGATGCTGCATATTCCAAGAGCAAGGTAGTTCCCACGATAGATGCGGACGGAAACATAACCGCACCCGACGATCAGAAGGTCTATATTATGAGTACGGCAGGTGCAAAGAATGAGGCCGCTATCGATAATGAATACGGCTACTCCAACAACTACATTCAGATCACACTGGATGCGGCTCAGGCGTTCAAGGATGGCAATGTACCTTACGCTAACGCCTGCATTGACAAGATCGTAGAAGCGTCTGAAAATCTGCTGGTAGAGATCGCAAATCTCGGTAATATGGAGGAGTTCATCTCCTTCAACAGTGAGAGATATGACACTCGTGAGCTTAACCTCAAGGAGCGTCAGAAATCTCTGGAGGCCAGCGACCTTGAATACGAGATCACTCTGTACAAGACATACGAGGCTCTCTACAATGCGTGCCTGCAGATGTCCAGTGCAGTTATCCCTAACACGATCTTCAGTTATATCAGATAATGATGACCGATAATTACAGGAGGTGTTTCAAATGGATGGCAATCTGCTTAAGATAACTACGATACCCATTTCTATTGAGATCAAGATAACAAAAGCGAAGCTGGAACTTCCTGAGGACAGACAGCCGAAGGTGAATATCACCACAAAGAACGGCGGCTTCGTTATGGAGGCTGAGCCTCTCAAGATCAACATCGATACTTACGAGGCAAGAAAGAGCCTTGGCTATGGTCATATGACCGATGCTGATATGCTTGCTCAGAAGGCACAGGAGGGCTGGTCTCTCGCGTTCCAGGGCACAGCAAAGGTGGCTTCCAACGGCGACGCACTCGCACGCGGAATGTCCGCCTCCGAGCTGGCACTCCAGAATGCACGTGCAGGTGCAACGATGCAGACGATAATGGAATTCCTGCCCAAGGAAGGTGCTAACATCACATTTGACGAGGGAAAGCTCAACATTGACTACCAGCTTGGCTCGCAGGATTTCGACTGGGATACCATGGCGAGAATGCCGATGGAATTCATACCCGGCAGCGTAGAGCTTATAGTCCGCGACAGACCTCGCGTAGAGATCGAGTACGTGGGCGGTCCCATTTATGTTCCCGCAAGTGCAGACCCCAATTACGAACCTCCTCTGGGATGATTGCAGAAAGGAGAGGCTCTGTAATATAAGGAGCCGATAAAGCATATGAACATTGTAACAAGAGATTTTGGTGAAGTTCAGATCGATGAAAAGACCATTATTGAATTCCCCGGCGGAATCATTGGTTTTGAAGATACAAAACGTTACGCACTGCTCAGCCCCCTTGGCGATGAAAAGTTCCCCATGTGGCTGCAGTCAGTTGAGGGCAAAGAGCCCTGCTTTGTAGTGTATGATCCGATGCAGATATATCCCGATTATAAGTTCGAGATATCCGATGAGGAGCAGGAGCTTATAAAAGTGGATGAAAAAACTCCTTACAGATGTCTTGCAGTGGCGATCGTTCCTGAGGACTATCGCAAGACAACGATCAACCTGAGATGCCCTATCGTCATGAATGTCAGGGACAATATCGCAGCTCAGGTAATTCTTCCGGACCCCTACGAATTCAAGGCTCCGGTCTATGAGGAGGGGTAAGGATGCTAGTTGTAACCAGAAAACAGGATGAAAGCCTTATCATCTCGGACAACATCGAGGTGACTGTCCTGGAGGTTTCCAAGGACAAGGTGAAGATCGGCATTTCCGCACCCAAAGACGTAAAAATAATCAGAAGCGAGCTTAAGTTTGCACGCCAGACAAATGAGCAGGCTGCACACATCCCGAGCAACGCACTTGCAGAGCTTCTGAAATCTCACAAACAGGAGGAATAATCATGTCAGATCCTATTCGTATGAGCGGTATGGTATCGGGACTTGATACCGAATCCATCATCGGAGCGATGATGACCACATACCAGTCCAAGATCGATAACCAGAATAAGAAGCTTACAAAGCTCACATGGCAGCAGGAGGCTTATCAGGCTGTCGCTAAGAAGATGACTGATTTCCAGAGCAAGTACTTTGATATTCTGAACAAGAATACCTATCTCATGAGCTCTAATACTTTCAATAAGTTTGGTGCAAAGATCAGCTCTGCATCCGGTGCTTCCACCAGTGGACTTAAAGTAACCACAACAGCGGCATCCAAGGCTGCTACACATAAGTTTACTGTGCTTCAGACCGCTAAGGCAAGCACTGTAAAGGGCGGCGAGATCACTCCACAGAACTTCAAGCTGGACCTCGACAAGGCTCTGCAGTCCGTTGGCAGCGCCGAAGTTGACAATGGCGACGGCACATTTACAAGAGTGTACAATATGTCCATGGATGTTAAGGTCGGCGGTGTTACCAAGACCGTCAGCTTCTCCGGTCAGGGCATTGTTGACGCAGACGGCAACATTGATATGGACGCTGTAAAGCAGAATGCTCTGGACAATCTGAACACCCAGCTTCAGGCAGGCTTTGGTTACACAGGCAATCACATCGGTTCCGAAAACGCATCCGCTATCGAAGGCGTTGTTGATGCCGATAACGGACATGAGTGGTTCCTGCAGGCTGAGCTTAATGCTGAGGGCGGAATCGAATTTATAGTTGGTGGTAACGCAACTGTATCCGTTTCCGAGAATAAGGGCAACTTCGGTCTTTCCGCTGCGGCTGCCAGCCAGTCGGTTTCCATGGGCAGTGTTGTTACAGGTAATAACTCTGTAAGCATCGACATCGGCGGCGTTTCCAAGAGCGTAAGCTTTGAGGGCGTTTCCAGCACATACTACGACAGCAGAAAAGAAGAAGGTAACGAGGCTATCCTTGAGGAATACAACAAGCTGAAGGAAGCTGCATACCGCAAGGAGAATAATCTTGCCGCAGATGCAGAGATCGACGCAGAGAAGCTGGAGAAGTACAGCTATACATCTGCACAGGCTGCAAAGGATAAGAACTCCGCTGCTCTGACAGAAGCACTCAATAATGCTTATGCAGACGAGGGCATCACATTTGAACTCAGCGGCACAAAGCTCACTGCCAAGAATGGCGATGAGGCTGTAGAGTTCACGATGCACGCTATCGAGGGCGGTACACTGGGTCTTACAAAGGGCAATTCCACAAACAAAATCACCAGCAAGACAACACTGGCTGATATGGGTCTTGAAACTGACGATGACGGCAACTACACCATCAAGATCAACGATGTTGAGATATCTGTAGGTGCTGATTCCACGATCGATTCTCTCGTTAAGGCTGTGAATTCCAGCGATGCAGGCGTGAAGATGAGCTATTCCGCTCTCACCAACAGCTTCTCCCTTGAGGCTAAGGAGATGGGCGGTGCAGGCGACATCCGCATCGAAGGCAGCGAGCTGACAACAGCACTCGGCATTACCGATGCAAGCGGCGCATATGACTTCGAGCTTGGTCAGAATGCGGCTATCGAGCTGGATGGCGAGATCGTATATCTGAACGAGAATTCCTATAACCTTGACGGCACTACATTTGAGTTTACTGATGAGATCGCTGTTGGCGAGACTTTCACTATCGGTATCGAGCAGAGCTATGATGATGTCAAGGATACCATCAAGAGCTTTGTTGAGGATTACAACAAGCTGATCGACGAAGTATATGACTACATCGGCAAGGCTCCTGCGACCGACTCCAAGGGTGACAAGTATGATCCTCTCACCGACGAGGAAAAGGAAGCGATGAGCGAGGACGAGATCGAGAAGTGGGAGAGCATGGCGAAGCAGGGCATCCTGTACAATGACAGGACTGTTTCCGGTATCATGTCCCAGATGCGTACAGCACTGTACAATACCGTTACTCTGGACGATGGCAGCAAGATCGGTCTGTTCAGCCTTGGTATCAAGACCTCCAATGACTATGCAGAGCATGGTAAGCTGGAGATCGATGAGGAGCAGCTCGACAAGATGCTCTCTACCAATCTTGACGCAGTGACCGAACTGTTCACGAACTCCGAGAATGGTCTTATGAAGCAGCTTGACGGTATCCTTGACGGTGCCGTGAAGGCTACCGGCAGCAAGGAGAGCAGAGGTTCTCTGGTGCGTAAGGCAGGTCTTGAGAACAGCTCCACTATTCTTGACAGCACGATCTTCAAGGAGATGGAGAATCTCAGAGACCGTATCGCAAGTCTGCAGGATAAGTATGATGCCCGTGAGGATTATTGGTGGGGCGTGTTTACAAACCTCGAATCCATGATGTCTGACCTGAATAATCAGTCCAGCTACATCGGTTCTTACTTCGGCGGTTTCGGCGGCTGATACTAACAGTAACATAATGAAGGGCAGATACGATAATGGCTAATCCATATTCAACATATAAAAAGCAGTCTATACAGACGATGACGCCCGTTGAAGTTGTCATCAAGATGTATAGCGAGATCGAAAGGCAGCTTGCCATTGCGGTCTGTGCGATAGAGGATATTCCCAACGTAAAGAAGGCGAACGATTCCCTCATCAAAGCTCAGGAACTCCTCGGTGCACTCAGAGGTGCACTGGATATGTCTGTACCGATCTCAAAGAACCTCGAGCAGCTTTATATCTTCTTCCAGAATGAGGCTATGAAGGCTAATATCCACAAGGATGCAACAGAGATAAAGAAGATCATTCCCATGGTCGCTGATCTCCGTGACGCATTCACACAGATCAGTCAGATGACCAAGGAAGAGATCGAAGCACAGGCTCAGAATAACGCAAACAAGTGATCTTCCGTGCCCGTCTGAAAACGGGCGGGCACGAATTTATCCGTAAAGGGGGAAGCATTTATGAGCGAGGAGATCGGATGCAAGGCTGTACTCTCCATATTGGGAGAGATCTATGAAACGTTTCAGGAGTACGAAAAGCATACGGACTCTATGATAAATGCCGAACTCGAGATTTTGCAAAGCTCACTTTTCAGACGCAACGAACTCATCGATAAGCTGGAGGAGCTGAAACAGCACCTCGAAAGTGTTATTGATATGGAGCAGAACGAGGAGCGTTCTTTGCTGAGATCCCTTGTAAATGGAAGCTATGTAAGCATACCGCTTGATGATGTCCACAAGGAGATACAGCTCGTGCAGAGGAACATTTCAATCTGCAAGCAGCGTATCCTTGACAAGGATAAGGTGATTTCCGGACAGTTCAGAAACCAGCACATAGATTCCCGCAAGGAGCTTGAGCAGCTCAAGCAGACCAAGCAGAAGATAGGTTATTATAACAGTGCAGTTGTCGGAAGGGCAACGGGACAGTCGCTGAATAAAAACCTCTGATGCTTGCAATAAAATGACACCATACCGCCGAAAGGATGCCTCCGCAGGGGGCTTTGACAAAGCATATCTGATTTATCTGCCGCAGGTTGAATTCCGATATGCCAGTCATGCAGGTCCTTTTTCGGCGGTTTTATTTTTGTGAATAACATCAAATATACTGTTTGCTCTGTGGGTGATAAAACACGTTTGTTGTGCAATTCTACTGAAATTGTGACAGCATGCCAAAAGTTTTGCGCAGTGCTTGAAAAAAAGGCGAAACTGTTGTATAATTATAATAAGAGTAACTATGCAAACCGGACTTAACAGCGAAAGGGATCACATCAATGGATGTTTATATGGCTCGACAACCTATATTTGATAATGATAATCAGGTATATGGTTATGAACTGCTGTACCGCAGCAACGGACAACAGAATATATATACCGGCACGAGCGGAGACGAATCCACTGCTGATGTGGTGACAAATGCCTTCTTCGGGCTGGATGTCCGTGATATTATCGGCGGCGGAAAGGCATTTATCAATTTCACAGGCAACCTGCTGAAGCGTGGCGTGCCCAAGATGATATCTCCTGACATCGTCGTGGTCGAGGTGCTGGAGAACCTTATGGTGGACAGCGAGCTCGTGGATGCTTGTCAGGATCTCAAGGAGCGGGGCTATACTCTGGCACTGGATGATTTTGAGTACAATAACACTTACAGCGAGCTGTTCCAGATAGGTGATATCGTGAAGATAGACTTCCGTATCCCTCAGAACAAGATCGAAGAAACAGCGTATGTCTGCCGTTACTGCAATAAGATAATCCTTGCGGAAAAGATCGAGACCGTCGAGGAATATGAGTATGCAAAGCGTCTTGGCTGTACTTTCACACAGGGATACTATTTTGCACGTCCCACAATCATGTCGAAGAACAGCATCGCACCGCTTACAGTAAACTTCATGCAGGTGATGCAGCTTGTATCCCAGGAGGAGCCTGAGATAAGCGATATCGTCGAGGTCATTTCGCGTGACACGGCAATGTGCCAGCGTCTGCTCCGACTTATCAACTCAGTTTATTTCGGTGTGCGTAACAGGGTCTCTTCCATCAATCAGGCACTGGTCATCCTTGGTCTTGACTACCTGCGTGAGTGGGTATATCTGATGGGAATGCAGCGTGTTACAAGAAACGACAACGTTGAAATGATGCGTCTTTCTCTGCTGCTGGCAAAATTCTGTCGCAAGATATCCAAGATGATACCTGAGGCAGCCAAGAACTCCGATGCGTTTTATCTGATGGGTCTGCTTTCTATGCTTGACCACTGCGGCACAGGCGATCTTGAGCGTACGCTTCAGGAGTTCCCCCTCACGGATGATATCAAAAACGGCCTGCTGGGAAGAGGCGGAATATATAGCGATGTATACAATTTGGCATACAGCTACGAGAAGGGCAACTGGGAGAATGTTGACCGTATCGCTCTGCTGTATAATCTGGACAGATCCAGGATCTCCGATGCATTCGTGCAGTGCGTAAAGGAAGCCGAAGATCTGAAGATGCTCTGATATGACGCTTGCTTTACACGGTCATCATGGACCGGTGGAGCAGTAAAGAGGTAAAAATGGCTTTTTTTCTTGATTCTATAAACACCTGTCTGTGGGATCATCTCATACAGACAGATAAGAAGATCGTGCTGTACGGCATGGGCGATGGTGCGGAAAAGATACGTGCCGTGCTGGACAGCATCGGTGTCAGCGTTGACGACATCATGGCGAGCGATGAGTTCGTGCGTGGCCACAGCTTCATGGGCATACGTGTGAAGAAGCTCTCCGAGATAGAGGAGCTTTACGGCGACGATTTTATTATACTTGTCTGCTTTGGCACGCAGATGCCTGATGTTATGGACAGGATATATGAAATAGCGGCAAAGCACGAGCTTTATGCACCGAATGTTCCGGTAGTGGGCGACGGTCTGTTTACTCTGGACTATGCCAGAGAGCATTACAAGGAACTGAAAACGGTATACGATATGCTTGCCGATGAACAGTCGAAGCTGGTGTATGAGAATGTTATCCGATACAAGCTCAGCGGCGATATCATGCTTCTGAAGCAGTGCGAAACGTCCCGTGAGGAGATGTTCGATCTGCTGAAAGTCGGCACAGAGGAGATATATGTTGATCTCGGTGCATACAACGGCGATACGCTGGTGGAGTTTCTCAACGAAACGTCCACACAGTTCAGAAAGCTGTATGCAATGGAGCCGGATCACAAGAATTACGAAAAGCTGAAAAGACGTCTTTACATGATAGGCTCAGGACTTCTGGAGGCATACAACTGCGGTGCCTGGGACAGCGAGACCACTATGATGTTCAGCATGCGTGCAGGAAGGAACTCAAGGGTGGACGGGCCCTCTGCAAGACGTGGCAGGGAAGTCAAGATGATGAGTGTGGATCATATGCTGCAGGGCGGTGAGGCGACCATCATCAAGTATGACGTTGAGGGCAGCGAAAAGCAGGCGATCGACGGTTCTGCAAGAACGCTGCAGAATTACAGACCTCGTCTGAACGTTGCGTTGTATCATCGTAATGAAGATATGTTTGCTATACCGCTTCAGATCGCTTCGATCAACAGGAAGTACAAGCTGTATCTCAGACATCATGCATATATCCCTGACTGGGACACAAATCTCTATTGTCTTTAATTTAAACGAAACGGGGACAGGCTATGAAGATAGTTATTGGAATAGTGCTTACGCTTCTTCTGGTGGGAGCACTGTCGGCATATCTTATCCTTGTGCTGACAGCACAGGAGATGATATTCTGCGGCGATATCAAAAACAATATCGATAGCGGTACATCCGTAACACGTGTATACATAACGGATTACAGTGCGAATGAAACGTTGTCGGAGATCGTTGATGCGGTCAATGCGTCTGATGGCGAGTCTGTTGCTGTGGGTGACATCACCGAGATAATGGCGGAATACCAGAGCGTTATCTATGCACCCGTGTTCAATATCACAGCAGACCAGATCGACACATCCACATATGTGGTGGAGGGCAGCATCTACAACGGAATAGACAGCAAGGGAAGACCTGCCCAGCCTGATTACACATACGAAAACCTCAGACTTAGTGCGGTAGTTCGTAACGGTGTGATGATCGCAGCAGAGAATATCTATCCTGTGGAAAAGGGTCAGGAAGACAAGCTGGTGGAGCGTGAGAAGACCATCTCTCCCATCCTTCAGGACAAGGATTCCACGGCATCCTTTGCTTTTGAGGATTGCGACAGCTTCCGCTTTATATTCCAGAGCACCGCTGAGATACCTGCGGATGTTACATTCGTATTCACATATGACGTTATTGCGGACAATCCGCTGAATTTCACTCATGTGGATAATGGCGTGCTTGCGGTAAACATGGCTGTAGCCCATAACGATGAAGGCTGGTTCGTGCCTGAGTTTGAGTTTGTGCGTAACGTGACAGTCAAGGAAAAGAAAAACTGAATACAACAAATTCCCGAACGAGAGTTTGGGAATTTGTTTCGAGGTGAAGGATATGGGTTGTACCTTGTGCCCAAGACAGTGCGGTGTTGACCGCAGCAGCACAGTGGGCTTCTGCGGTGCTGGAGATAAGCTGAGGATAGCACGTGCTTCGTTGCATCACTGGGAGGAGCCTTGTATCAGCGGAAGCAAGGGAAGCGGAGCGGTGTTTTTCTCGGGCTGCGTGATGCGTTGTATATATTGTCAGAATTACGATATAAGTGCACAGAATCACGGTGCTGATATAACTGTTGATCGTCTTGCGGAGATCTTCATGGAGCTTCAGGAACAGGGTGCACACAACATAAACCTTGTGAATCCCACGCATTATGTGCCGCAGATAATATCCGCACTGGATATTGCAGGTGACAAACTTCATATTCCCGTGGTATACAACAGCGGCGGATATGAACGTGTGGAAACGCTGCGTCTGTTGGAGGGTTATGTAGATATCTACCTGCCTGACGTGAAGTATTACTCGGATGAGGCTGCCCGTTATTCTTCGGCTCCTGATTATTTCAATACTGCTATGGCAGCGGTGGGTGAGATGCTGCGACAGACAGGCAGACCGCAGTTTGAGGGCGAACTGTTGCAGAAAGGCACTGTTGTAAGGCATCTGGTGCTGCCATATCTGTACAAGGATTCGGTGGAGATAATAAAACGCATCGGCGAACGCTTCGGTAAGGACATCATTTTCAGCCTGATGAGCCAGTATACGCCGTTCTACAAGACAAAGGAGCACCCCAGGCTTGCCCGCAGGATAACTACTTTTGAGTACCGCAAAGCACTTGATGCGGTATATGATGCGGGTCTTGAGGGCTTCATGCAGGAGCGGAGTTCCGCAAAGGAGGAATACACTCCTGAATTCGATCTCAGCGGAGTATATTAACCTCTTTACAAATGCGTTTTTTTGTATTAAAATAATAATATGTTACAGATATGAGAGGAACACAAAATGGACAGATTTTCAAAACTGAATTTAGGCGTTGACGGCGACAGCATTACCGCAGGTGATCAGTGGTCGTACCATGTTTACAAGGAGCTTGGATTAAAGACACATCATAACGTTGCTGTCGGAAGTTCCGTATGGTACAGACGTAGCATAGAGATGAACGGCAGGACTATCTCTACACAGGATTACGGTTCGCCCGATTTTGCCGGCATCAGCGGTGGATGGGAGCCGACAGATGACATCGAGGAGATGCAGATGCGACTGAACAACTGTGCTGTTGTGCACATCCAGCGTTTTATCGCCGAGGTGGACAGCGGCGAGCATCCTGTACCCGATATCTTTGTTTTTGCCATGGGAACCAATGATGACGTTGATTGCTTTGGTGACCCCGAAAAGGCACTGAGCGGCAAAAGCCTTGACGACAATCCCGATATCGATGTTTTCACCGAGGCAGGTGCTATGCGTTGGTGCATCCAGAAGATACAGGAGAACTATCCCGAGTGCCGTGTGTTTGTTATGACGCCTCTTCAGACAGCTACTCCCGAGCATAACGAAAAGACAGAAAAGCAGCTTAAGATAATGCAGAGAATGTGCCAGGGAATGTCGGTGCAGATGATAGATTGTTACAGCTGCTGTGGCATCTGTGAGAAATATGAGAACATCGGCGGCGAGGGAAGATATCTTCGTGACGGATTGCATCCCAAGGAAAACGGACAGCAGCTTGAAGGAAGATTTGCTGCAAAGGAAATAAGAAACAATTACTTTTAAGGAGCTGATACGCTGATGGAATTTCCGTCGGAGCTTCGTTTTGCGATCGAGCAGCTTGCAGCAGGTCAGGATATAAAGGCAATGACCGCTTCGGCTGAAGGAATATCGAAACGCTATCGTAGCGAGAGCGGTGCAGGAAAGCATCTTGTGAGTACCGAAAGGGATACTCTCGCATATGCGGCGGTGAGGATGCCTGCTACTTTTGGTGCAGTAAGCCGTGCATTGGAGCTTACGCTGGAGTGCTTCAGTGAGGAGATATGCTCTGTGCTTGATGTCGGAGCAGGTACGGGTGCGGCGAGCCATGCAGCAGAGCTTCTGACCGATTGCGGCAGCATCACCTGTATAGAGCGTGAGGACAGCATGATATCTCTTGGCAGCAAGCTGATGCAGGCACGAGGAATAGACGCTGAGTGGATAAAAAAAGACATCTCCGTTGCGGAAATATCGGAGCACGCAGATCTTGTAATATCCTCCTACTGCCTTAATGAGCTTTCACAGTCTGCACGAAAGAATACATTGCAGAAGCTGTGGAAAAGCACAGACAAACTGCTTCTGATAGTAGAGCCGGGCACACCCGAGGGCTTTTCTCAGCTCAGGGAGGCACGGAAGCTGCTTATTGAAGGCGGAGGTTATGTGGTGGCTCCTTGTCCGTCCTGCGGAGAATGTAAGCTTCCTGCGGACGACTGGTGTCATTTCACTGCCAGAGTAGCACGGACCAGACTGCACAAGCAGCTCAAGGGCGGCGATGTGCCATACGAGGACGAAAAGTTCTGTTTTCTTGCAGTGTCACGCACAGCGTGTGAGGGAAAGAGCAGGATACTTCGGCATCCAAAGATAGAAAGTGGAAAGATCACTCTGCGGATATGTTCCGTGCAGGGCATTTCTGATAAAATGGTAACTAAGAAAAGCTCCCTTTTCAAGGCAGCAAGAAAGTCCGACTGCGGCGACAGCTTTGTCGGAGAATGAGAGGTAATCATGTTAAGAAAAGTATTATCTGTAATTCTGAGTGCGGTAATGGCGATATCAATGATGTCCGTTGCTGTAAGTGCCGAGGAGGTGCAGATCTCATCGGTTATGCGGGAGTTCTCTGCAAGTGCTGTAAGGTGGAACGGAAAGACCACACTTAAGGCAGGCAAGACCTATGCTGTTACAAGCAACGTTACCATATCTGCAAAGGTCGAGATTCCTGCCAATACGACGCTCATTGTTATGAAGGGTGCAAAGCTGTGGGTAAACGGCAAAGGTTCGCTTTTTGTAAAGGGCAAGCTGAACATAAAGAGCGGTGCTACTCTTGCGGTAACAGGCAGACTTTATCAGTACAAGAGCAAGAGCATCCTGAACTATGGTGAGATTCGTTTCTCGAATAAGGCGAACGTAACTCTTAACGGCAAGACGACAGTGTACTCCACAGGCAGCATTACAGGCACACCGAAGACATTGTCCGTGGGAGCCAATGCATCTGTTACCTGCAAGGGCAAGAATGATTGCAGCAAGCTTGACAAGTATATCGACAGAACTGCGATGGAGACCCGTCTGGATGGTTTCTTTACCAAGGCGGTGCAGAAAGCCGATGTTTACGGTGCGATGAAGTACATAATGAGTGCTGACTATATCAGCGACCTTGACAAGACACTTCAGGCTGTCGGCGGCATGACATTTGAAGAACTCTGCAACACATTCGGCAGCGACTATGTGCTTTCTCTTAAGGAGCAGAATATAGATCCCAAAACTGTTTCTTCCATTTCCGTGAAGCTGACATCCATGAAGAGCAATGCTCCCGAGGGTGATCTCAGAACAGTTGCGGACAGCTACTATGGCGGTGCAAAGAAGTGTTACAGTGCGGATTGCGAGGTAACCGTCAAGACCACGTCGGGCAGCTACACCGAAACCGTGGAGCTGATGATGACCGAGTACAAGGGTAAGTGGTATCTGCTGGGTTAACGGCTGGGAGGTCGTATTTTGGATATAATCATTATTGAAACTGACGGTGTTCGTTTTTCGGACATCGAAAAGTATCTGTGCTGTGTGAGCAAAGCACGTCAGGAATCTGTGCTACGTAAGAGCGGGGATGAGCAGAGGGTGCAGTCGCTGGTTGCGGGACTTCTGGTGCGTTCGGAATTGTCACGCAGGACAGGCGTGCGTGCGAGCAGGATCGCTTTCGACAAAGGTCCCCATGGCAAGCCCTATATGAAGAATGGCACGGTGCAGTTTTCCCTTTCACATACGAAAGGTGCGGTATGTGCGGCTTTTGACGGCGGCACATCCGATATCGGTGTGGATATAGAACTGAGAAGCCGCAGTGTAAGCGGGAGGTTCCGTGAGCGGGTGCTGAGCGACAAAGAAAAGGAACTTATCCGCAGTGATGAGGATATCATCCGTATCTGGGTCAGAAAGGAAGCGTTCCTGAAAAGAACAGGCATCGGAATCGCCACCGACCTGCGTGGTGCGGATACCTCGTTGCTCCCCGATATCAGTGTGTATGAAGAAGGAGAGTATTTCGTGGCTGCTGCAGGCAAGGATGCGGCACAGGCGAATGTCATCGTTCTTCCTTTGAATGAACTGTTGAGTAGATTTGTACTGAAAAGTGAATAGACCACAAAGCCGCTTTTAATGAGCGGCTTTTGTGCTGCTGTTTGACTTTTGTCGTGTGATAATGTATAATTATTATGGTTTATATGCAGGCGGTAAAACGGAATGCGGTGAAAGACCGCAGCAGTCCCCGCTGCCGTAAGGAAGCTGCGTATTGTCACAGACGAAAGTCGGGTCACTGAGGGGTAATCCCGTGGGAAGGCTGGCAATGCGTGAACGATTCCGAGCCGGAAGACCTGCCACTGTATCTGAGCCGAAAAAATAGTTTTGTCGGAGGAACAAAAATGAAGAAAAGAAGAATTTTCATGACAGCTATGCTGTCAGCGGCAGTGCTTGCAGCAACTGCTGCGAACGCGTGTGCACAGGATGCCCCCGAGGGCTATGTAACGTTCTGTGCGGACAAGAACACTATCGGTCAGGGTCTGGTAACAGAGCCTGTACAGGTGCCTTTTTACGAGGGCGATAACGGAATCGACATCGTGAAGAGAGCGGCTGATGTGCTGGTTGCAGAAAGCGATTTCGGTGATTATATCGAGGCTTTTGCGGACACTGACAACGGAGCAGCGGTTCCTGAAGCAGTGGCAGCGGTGTGCCCCGAAATGTTCGGCAGAAACAAAGAAGGTTACCTTTCCGCCTATGACTACACTGCGGAGGCAGGCTGGAGCTGGTTTCTCAATGGCGAGTACGCACAGATAGGAATCTCGGGTTACGAGCCGACAGACGGTGATATCATGCAGTTCCGCTTCACGGTATACGGCTATGGCTGCGATCTTGGCATAGACAACTCCTCCTGGGGCGGACCTGCGGCTCTGGTGGAGCTTACCGACACCTCCGAGCTTGTACGCCTTGCAGCGGCAGATCCATCTTCTGCGGCATATGCAGACGCAATAGAAGTACTCGGAACATTCGGAGCAACACAGGCAGATATCGATGCGGCAGCAGCGGCCTTCACAAAGAACGATGATAAAACATCTCCCGAAACGGGCGTGGAGAGCATTGCGGCAGTAGCTTCCCTTGCACTGCTTGCAGGCACTGTGCTTGCGGTATCCCGAAAAAGATGAAAAGAATATACAGAGTGATGATAGTGGTCTGCATAGCAGTGATTTTTGCGGTGCAGACCGCATTTCCTGTTGCTGCAGCACAGACGGATCATATTTTTGAGATATTCACCGAAGGCAGAACAGACTTTTATGCAGGTCTGGAATTCGGCGACAACGACTGGGCTGCATTGTGCAGAATCAGACTATACGGCACAGCGGGTGCAGATGAGTATCTTGATTCCGTTGAAGAACATTCACTGCAGCTCATGAAAGCAGACGGATTTGTAAAACCCACCGATCTTCAGCGTGCCGCATTGATATTATCTGCGGCAGGAAGATGCAGTAATGAGCTTATAAATGCGGCGGTGTACTATAATGACAGGCTGGAACGACAGGGTCTGAATGCATATATATGGGCACTTATCGCAGCAAACTGCAGTGCTTACGATGCCCCTGCGGATGCGGTCAACACAAAGGAAACACTGGTGGAATATCTGCTGTCCAGACAACTGGAGGACGGCGGTTTTTCGCTTAAAGGTACGGCGGCTGATACTGATATCACGGCAGCGGTAATATACTCACTCGCTCCGTTAAAAGATACCCGAGGTGTACAGGAAGCCCTTACCGAAGCGGAAGCTTGCCTCAGACTTATGCAGCTTGAAAACGGCGGCTACACCAGCATGGGGATAGAAAACAGCGAAAGTGCCGCACAGGCAGTGATCGCGTTTACAGCACTCGGATACCGTGCTGATGACAAGTCGCTTTCCCTGGCTTTGACAGCACTGGAGGCATACAGAACAAAGGATGGATATTCACATCTGCCCGATGGCGATACAAACGGCACTGCCACCGTGCAGGCTCTGCTGGCACTGACGGCAACAGAGCTTTCCGAGCGTGGAGAAATGCTATACGGCAGAACGGATATTCCGATAGCCGCACCCGATACGGCAGAGGACAGTCGGGAAAATACTTCCGACAGCACTGAAGGTATCTCAGCACCTCCCGATGACGATTCAGGAATTACGGGAGATGGACTAAAGTATATTATAGGCGGCATATTGCTGATGGCGGGTGTTGTTTTGGGTATCGTTCTGCTGTTGCGGAAGAAACGATCACAGCTTATATTACCGGCGTTGCTTCTGTCGGCGGGTGTAATTGTTCTGCTTGTTGACATCAGGACGCCGGCGGAGTATTATGCCGCTTCGCAGGATGGCACCATGTCGGTGACGGTTTCCGCAGATTTCAGTGCGGCGATCGGATACGGATATGATACGGCGGACGATATCATGCTGCAGGAACAGACCGTGATGCTTCATGAGGGGGCCACCGCCTTTGACGCACTGATCGAAGCGGCAAAGCCTGCACAGCTACGCATCGATTACACGGGCAGTGCTTTCGGTGAGTATGTAACAGGAATCGGAGGGCTGTCGGAGTTCGACTGCGGAAGCGAGAGCGGATGGCTGTATACCGTTAACGGCGAGTATCCGTCCGTTTCATCGGGGGCGTACACTCTTTCCGAGGGCGACAGGGTGGAGTTTGTATATACAGTTTCACTCGGGACATACCGAGGATGATTTAACCTAATTATCAAATCGATTAAGATACTAATTGCACAAATATTCTGATGCAAATTTGTACAAAACCGCATGAGTTAATTTAATGGTTTCGTCTTGAAAAAAACGATTACTTATGTTATAATGTGTAATGAAGTATATATTGGCGTTTTGTGCACACGTGCAATTCGCCGTCAATTTTAGGAGGACTGCTTAATGACATCAACAGTAAGCACGCAGCAATCCGGAAGACCCGGTCTGTCTAACAAGGCAATCGGTATCGGCGTTGCGATCTTTTCCGTGATCGAAGCGATTGTTGCTTATTTATTCGTATTCGCACCGCTTTATGTACAGCCTGTTTATCAGAAGTGTGACGCATATAATGAACAGGGCATGACCTGTATCGTAAAGCTGTTCGGCAAGACCTTCGCCTCCAAGGCGGAGATCGCTGATTATCAGATCATCCTGTCGCTGTGGGATACCATCGTTAACATGGCGATCATCTATCTCATCTTTACAGGTATCACACTGCTTCTTGCTTTCTGTATGTTCAAGGGTCTTTCCTTTGCAAAGACATATCTTATTGCAGTATTCGGTGCAAAGCATGTTGTAGGTCTTATGGCTCTGCTGGTGCCTTTCACGAATATGCGTCGTACAACAATGATCTTCGGCGTTGCTGATGCTGTTATCTGCATCATCTTCTGCATCTTCTTCATTGTTATCAATAACGATGAATACATAGACGATATGCTTCTGACCGACGAGCAGATCACTGCGATGAACAAGCGTATGAAGTTCGGTTTTGTTCTTTATGGTCTCTTCATCGTTCTTGCAGTTGCCACAAAGTTTGCGATGTCCGCTTACGGCTCCAACTGGTCACTGTTCCTCGGCTGGACAGATAACACTGCTCTCGCACAGGGTTACACAGTTGCCGCTCTGCTGGCGGTTGCTCTTATCGCAACTATCATGTACATCCGCGAAGCTGACTGGGCTATGTATTTCTATGCAGCTTTCGGTGGTGCAATGGCACTTTCCAACATTCTCGCAGTAGTTACCAGAGTTCTCTGGATCTTCAGAACATATATGCCTTACAAGAACCTGAGAAATCAGGGCGATCAGGCTGCTATCGACTGGTTCGCAGCCGGTAACGGTATGACAGTTTCCTGGGGTATCACGACCGCATTCCTCGCAGTTGCACTTGTCGCTTCTGTAGTTGTTGCTCTGATGGCTCTTACAAAGGTAAAGAGCAAGCTCAGCTTCAAGGCTGCTCCCGAGGACGCTAAGCCTGCAAGAGCTGTACTGCTTGGTTCCGGCTCCATCATCCTCAGCTTCATCCTCACCATCGCCGCTTACACACTCTGGCACAGAGAGATGTATGCCGGCTACCCCATCGGTGCAATGGACTATATGTACTTCTTCGTTTATGGCGGAGCTACACTGTTCCTTGCAATGGCTATGATGGGCGGTTACGAGTTCACAAAGTTCGGTGCCCTTGGTATGTACCTGCTGGTAGTATCCAACAACTTCATCAACATCTTCAACATCTTTGGTGAAAGAGCTGCAAGAGTTGCTGCAACAGAGGGATATGTAGGTTATAACTACTTTATCGCTGCTGCATTACTGCTCCTCTCGCTTGTTGCTTGTGCAGGCATCATCATCGTATTTGTTGTAAAGGGCGTAAGCGACTATATGTACGCAAAGCGTTTCTCTTAATCAACTAACAAAACAAATAAAACTCCGGAGAGCGATCTTCGGAGTTTTTTGCTTTATTCTGCATAGTTGTTTTCTTGCGGGCATATTATTTACCGAAGGTAGATCATCATTTCATATATGCAAAGGAGATCACTATGGATGATATGAAGCAGCTTATTGAAAAGTACAAGCGTGAGCTGATCGAATACAGCAGATCGGCAGTGGCTATGCCGGAGGGCAAACTGGAGTTTCCCGAGATGACAATCGCCGAGGAGGAAGATATCGCCGGATCCGAGAAAGCTGACGAGGCGGTGAGTGAACGCCCCGGGCCGCAGGTGATAGGCTACAGCGACAGCGGCGATATCGCAGATGAGCTGAACGATGTGTTTTCTGAACTTTTCGGAGAAGAAGCCGATGATGCAGAGGGCGTCAGCACGGTAACTCCTGAAGCTGCAGAGCGGTTGGACGATGTTCCGCAGAGTGGAACAGATGATGACGAGCAGCTTGGCATGCGTGATTTCAGTGAAGATCAGCCGTTGGAGAATTCTCCTGATGATATCAGACCGCTGGAGCAGGAGGGCAGCGAGTTCGTGCTTCCCGAAGAGCAGGAATATGCATCGCTGCAGGAATACATGGATATCAATGATCGTCGCGGCACGCTTCAGTTCCGTGCATACACCGCCAGAGGAGCATTGCCTGTATCGGACGCCAGGATAGTCGTATCCAAGGATATCGGAGGAAAGAAGCACGTATTCTATACTCTTACCACTGACAGCAGCGGTCTTACGCAGGTGATATCACTGCCCGCACCTCCTAAGGAACTGTCCGAAACGCCTGATAGTCCCATACGCCCGTTTGCACTGTACGATGCGGAAGTGACCGCCGCAGGATACAACGAAGTTATCATCCGTGATCTTCCTGTGTTTGAGGGGGTTACGTCTGTGCAGCGTGTAGCGTTGGTGCCTGAACTCGGGCAGGGAGCGGATGTGATCGTTGAACAGGAGCCTGCCCTGAACGGAGGTGCGTGATGCCGCGATACGACATTCCCACCGTTCCCGAAACGATAACCGTGCATCTCGGACCGCCTGATGCTCCCGCGGAAAACGTTACTCTTACATTTCCCGACTACATAAAGAACGTGGCTTCCAGCGAGATATATCCTACCTGGCCGGAAGCCTCTCTGAGAGCCAACATCTATGCACAGATATCCTTCGCACTCAATCGCGTCTACACTGAATGGTACAGGAGCAGAGGCTATGATTTTGACATCACCAGCTCTACGCAGTACGATCAGGCGTTTGTACGAGGTCGGGAAGTATTTGATAATATCAGCCGTATAGTTGATGAGGTTTTCAATAATTATGTGGTGCGTCAGGGCAGTATCGAGCCGCTTTTTACGCAGTTCTGCAACGGCACCACCGTGACCTGTCGGGGACTGTCACAGTGGGGTACAGTGCCCCTTGCCAATCAGGGCTACACACCGTACGAGATACTCCAGTACTATTACGGTGATGACATCAATATCGTCCGCAACGCACCTGTTGAGCCGTACATTCCGTCCTACCCCGGCACGCCCTTTGGTATAGGCTCGTCGGGCAACGAGGTACGTACGATACAGATAGAGCTTAACCGTATCGCAAACAATTATCCTGCCATTCCGAAGATATCCCCTGCGAATGGTCTGTACGGTGAAAGTACCGCTGAGGCTGTGCGTGTGTTCCAGAGCGTATTCGGACTGCCGCAGACGGGCGTTGTCAATAAAGCTACATGGTATCAGATAAAGTATATCTTCACGGCGGTCAAAGACCTTGCCGAGCTTACCAGCGAGGGTCTTACGCTTCCCGAGGTGGAGCTGACATTTCCCGAGCGGCTGCAGCGTGGAGATTACGGTCAGCCCGTGCGTTCGCTGCAGTATTATCTGAACGTTATCGCATATTTCAATCCCGAGATTCCCTCCGTGGATGCCACAGGTGTTTTCGGAGCGGATACCGAAGCACAGGTGCTTGCGTTTGAACGTTTCTACGGAATAACACCCGACGGTATCGTGGATTTTCGCACATGGCAGCTCATCCAGCAGATATATGACCAGATACTTGCGGGACTTCCTGAGGGCTACGAATCTGGTGCGGCGGCGTTGTATCCGGGCTACAACCTCACACCCGGGCTTGCCAATGATGATGTAAGGCTGCTGCAGACCTATCTGAACGTTATCGGAGCGAATTACAGTGACCTGCCTGCCGTGCCCGTCACAGGATATTTCGGGGAGCAGACAGAGGACGCTGTGCGGCGTTTTCAGGAGCTGTTCGGTCTGGATGTAACCGGAGTTGTGGGAGCACCCACATGGGACGCCATAGCAAGGGAGTATAATTTCATCCAGCTTGGCGTTCAGCGTCCGTAATATAGCAACAGGCTCACGATGATTTCGTGAGCCTGTCAGCTTTATCCGCTAATAATCTCCATAGCCTGCTGATAATCTTTGCAACAAGCCAGCTTCTCCTTGTGGCATTCATCAAGATACTCTAATGCAAAGCCAATCTCCTCCTTGGCGTGCTCAAGTGCCTCTTCTCTATTGAATATATCTCTGCAGTTCTGAATAATGATCATGAGCTGTCCGGCAGCCTTGTCGTATTCGCCAAGCTTTGCGTAGCATCTCGGCATAAAACGTCTGATATGGTTTTCCCAGTCCAGAATGACATGATGGAGTTCACCAAAAGCCTTGTATGCGTTCATGATGTCAAACAGCTTCCTGGACAGTTCCAACGTTTCTTCTGCATCTGCACTCCACACATAATCCTCAAGATCGTAATAGAACTCCTTTGCAGTTACCTTTACAAGACTTCTTATGTTGGCAGTGATATATGGCTTTGATGCTTCAAATCCGTGCTGGAACTTGATAAATTTGGTCATTATGGTTTCTTTGAGGTTATTGCTTTCGATGCTTGGCAGACGATCTATCAGCTGCTTTGCTTTGTCATATTTCTGTGTATGAATATATACCCATGCCATTGCGAAATTTGCTTTTTCCACGGTATCCTTGTCGTCGCAGTAGCGGGAGATGCACTGATTTTTGCGTTCACAATCTGCAAAGATCTCATCACGGAACTCAGGCTTGTCAGCAAGAAATCCATTCAGGTTCGTAAAGCGGCTGAGATCTGCACCGTGATTAATGCACTTTCTCATGATATCATAATTAGTTGGCTCCTTTTCGGATTCCGCACGGAAATATGTGTAGGCGGCGAGGTGCCTTTCCGCTTTGGATTGCGATGTTGCCATCAGCAGCTTTTCATGATTGAGAGCGGCTTCAGTATGAGCATTGCCAAAAGCAGCGGATGCAACGCCCAACAGGGAATCTGTCGTGATACCGAATATCTGAGCAAGCGGTACCAGCTGTGATATATCGGGAGTGCCGTTGCCATTCTCCCACTTGGAGATCGCCTGCGGAGTTACAGAGAGCATTGATGCCAGCTCTTCCTGCGTAAAGCCGCACTTGCGACGCATTATTCTGATATTTTCTCCGATTGAAAGGTTCATGATATATTCTCCTTTGATATGTTTTGCGGTACCGTAATTCAAGTATAATCCACAGCACAGGAAAAGTCAATCAACGCTTTTTACCGATCAACTAAACGCTCCGTTGAGTGCAGAAAAGCCGCCCTGTATCATAACGGGGCGGCGTGTTTCATGTAAGTTCATCGGGATTTGTCGCAAGAGCCTCGGCTTTCAGATAGAACTCATAAACCGGTGCGATCTTCTTGAATTCCTTCGCGATGTGCGAAGTCAGCTTGTCTGTGAACATTATCCCGGGATCTGTGATATCTCCCGAAAGTCCCAGGCTTCGGCGGTTGAGCCAGTTTCCTATCTCAGGCGGCTGTTCGGGGAAACGGTTACGCTTGTATGGTTCTCCGTACAGTGCAAAGCTCTTTTGCTTCTGCACTGCGAGAAAAGCCTTTTTGAAGCTGTCGTCACCGTCCAGGATGAGTTTTCTCGCTGCAGCCATCGTAGCAGGACGGGCACAGTAGTAGCCGCAGCCGAATTCCATGCCGCCTGCACCGATGCAGAAATAGAACTCAGGACGGGGATCATAGCCTGTCTTCATTCGTCCGAACGAGTACCATATGTGATCGCGGAAGATGGAATCGGGATGCATACGTGCGTCACGGTAAAGACGCGAGATGCGGCGTGGGTCGCATACTATCTGCTTATCTATCTTCATCATGGTGGGAGCAAGGTCCAGCACCAGTTTAGACATAGGCTCCTTTACAAGGCTGATGTAGTCTTCCTTGTGTTCGTTGAACCACTGCTTGCTGTCATGCAGGCGGTTTTCAAATAAAAAGTCTATCGACTGCTGTGAAAAAGGCATATCATTTCTTCCTTTTCTTTTTGTCTGTGAGGGCAAAGCTGCTCTCGGTCATTCGGATCAGTTCTTCGTCAGGCACGTCCGAAGCGAAATACACCGTGTTCCAGTGGACCTTGTTCATATGGTAGGCTTCGGTCACGCCTTCGTATACGTTGCGGAGAAAATCTGCTTCCATCGGGTCGCATTTGAGGTTTACCGCAGGACGTCCATGGACATCGAAAATCAGTGCAAACCACTTTCGGCTGTCTGTGTGGCGAGCCACCCATGTGTTGAAGTCTTCGTCAAATGGCTGGTCTACCGTCACTCCGCCCATGTTGCGACAGTGTTCGAGATATTCTTCCCGTGTCATGACTTGTCCTTTCGTACATAGTTTATGAAGCGGATGTTGTGGCAATTCGTTTCGATGATCTCGGAGGTCTCCACGATCTCCCATTCGGGAAGAGCGTCGATGTCCGTGAAGAACGTATCTCCGCCGAAACTCTCGTAAACACGGGTGATGTATGCTTTGTCGCAGTAGGGAAGCATCTGGCGGTATATCTCACCGCCGCCGATGACGAATATCTCGTCCTGCACGCCCTTTGCATATTCGAGGAATTCCTCGATGGAGCCGAATACCTTTGCACCCTCTATCTCCTTTTCGGTGCGGGAGATGACGCAGTTCACCCTGTCGGGGAGAGGACGTTTAGGGAAGCTCTCGTATGTCTTTCTTCCCATTACTACTGTGTGACCGGTGGTAAGCTCACGGAATCGCTTCATATCCGCAGGCAGACGTGCGAGAAGGTCGCCGTTTCTGCCGATCGCCCAGTCGTTGTCGGCAACTAATATAAGTGTCATTTTATCCTCCATATAGCTTAAGCGTTATAGTACATATCGTAGACCACATAGCCGCCGATATCTTTCAGGGAGCCTTCAGTCGTTTCCTGACACATCATGCATCTCGGTTCCTGAAGTGGGAAGCCGCTGGTGGGGTAGATGCCGAATTCGGAAGATGTTTTGAAGCCGACCTGATTATAGAAGTGGTAATCACCCTCAACGGTTATTCCCTTGAAGCCGAATTCCTTTACCTTTTGTATGCCCAGAGTAAGCATAGTCTTGCCGACGTGCTGATGGAAATGGTCTGCGTGAACGGAAACGGGAGCCAGCATAGCGATATCATCGCTGTTTATATGACCGCCTTCCTTTGTTTCAGACAGCGGAAATCTCGAGAACAGGAAGTGTCCCACGATCACGCCGTCAAGTTCAGCCACAAAAGACAGCTCAGGGATATAGTATTCAGAAACACGAATCTCCTCTATCAGTGCAATAATGTCAGTGCCGTCAGAGTATGGTGTACCCTCGCTGAATGAGCGTAAGACCAGAGATACTATGTCCTTGTAGTCCTTTGGTGTTTCGGGACGTATGGTAATGTCGTTTCGCATAAATACCTCCGTTTGTTTCTGTGTTATTATGTATATCATTATATCAATTCTGCGTTGAAAAGTCAACAAAGCCGCCCGACAAGGACGGCTTTGCATTCAAGATTGTATGAATATGTCGAGATCCAGTAACATAAGAAAGTTGATATTACTCTTTTTCTCTGTCTTCAATGTGTATGCGGAGTACTTTTTGTCGGCAGTCTTATCAATTCCAAAAGTATCGCAATGATAGTTGTTGCCATCGTTTGTGTATTGATATGCAAAATTTGCTTCTGATCTCATGAAATTGATGTTTTTTAAAGGGAAATAAATGTATACTTGAGATGCGTCGGTGTCCAATGCGTATGTTTTGCTCACTTTTATAGGATGATTAATGCTGCTTTTGTACCATTTGCTCGCGGGATCGGAATTTCCTTTTTTGAGTTCAAGTCTTGTACATTCCTGATCTGTCACGACGATAACATCGTCATATTCGGCTTTTGTGCATTTGTAGTAATTATTCTGACTTGATGACAATGTACAATAATCGTTCACATATCTTAAATCGGGCATGGTGTGGTAAGGAACGCCGAAAGTATCGTCGCCTTCATAGTAGTGCTCCTTGCTGTCGCAATTATACAGATGGCACACATAGATGCCGGTCTGTTGTATTATTTCATCAGTGGCTATTTCAAATGTGTCTTGATTGATGTAAATTACATTAACATAATTAATACCCATTAGTACATCTTTTAGGTTATTACCGTCGAAATATTCTGAAGTCAAATAATCTATATCCAGCTTTACAGAGTGATAATCGTACATACCATAGTCTATCACCATTGCTTCGTGCTGTATGCCTGTTATATCTATTAATTTTTGGTTAAGACTGTTTTTGATTTCTTCAGCTTGATAGTTATCATATCCATCTGTACTTTTTCTTCGCCCGTTATATACACATAAAAACGTTTGTCGTTATATTCCATTTTAATATATGCTGAATGGCTATAGTTAGAGTTGGTAGGGTACATAGACGAAATGATCTCGGCTTCGAAACCGTATTTTTCTTTGACATATTCAGTGGCATTAATACAACATTGTTCCACATAACTGTTCTCTCTGTTTTTGGATTCTATCGAAGACGAAATGATACGGTATGCGAATATTGATATCGCTATCAAAACAAGTGCCGAAAAAGTTAATTTCGTTGTAGTGGTGATTGCTTTTTTCATTGTGCCTCCGTTAAGTAGTTGTTGATACAATTATACTATCATTAGTTTAAAATGTCAACAATTCGCCTTTTCACGGGGACGGCTTATCTCATAGTATTTTACTTCACACTGCTCATCCGAGCCGAATTTCTTTTGTGCCATGCAGGTGCGTACATAGGTCATGCCGCATTTCTCCATGACCTTTCCCGAGGCGGGGTTATCGACAGCATGCCATGCACCGATCTTTTCAAAGCCGCAGCGGAAAAGCTCGTCAAGCACTGCCCGTGCCGCTTCGGTCATCAAGCCCTGTCCCCAGTATTCGTGTGACAGTACATAGCCTATTTCGGACACTCCGTCGTCGTTTTTGCCGACCATATCGATACCGCCTATCGGTTCGTCCTTGCCTTTCAGCGTTATTGCCCAGTTGTATTCTGCGTTAAGGCAACAATGCTTCAGAAACCATTCCGTTTCCGAGATATCTTTATGTGGATACCAGCGGCAGTATCTTGCAACACGCTCGTCCTGTGTCCAGTTTCTGAACATCGCTTCTGCGTCGCCCTCACGAAACGGGCGGAGTATAAGATGTTCGGTATGTAGTGTGTTCATTGGAATTCTCCTTTCTTGTAATAAAATGTTTGCACAATTATATCATACGCTATCTTAAATGTCAACAAACTAAAAAGGGCGGATAATATCCGCCCCTCTGTTATATATCTTTTGTTCTACACAATAATTATTTATTCAGCCAGTAATTTTTCAACGCTTGCCAGCTTCACGCATACGCAGAAAATCTCCATAGCCTGACGCAGCTCGTCAACGCTGGGGAATGTGGGAGCGATACGGATATTGCTGTCCTTGGGGTCGTTGCCGTAGGGATATGTCGCACCCGCACCTGTCATAACAACGCCTGCCTCAGCTGCGAGGGAAACGATACGCTTTGCACAGCCCTCCATAGCATCGAAGGATACGAAGTAACCGCCCTTGGGGGACACCCACTTGCCGATGCCGAGAGGTGCGATCTCCTTGTTCAGAACATACAGCACAACGCTGAACTTGGGCTGTATGATAGCAGCGTGCTTCTTCATGTGTGCCTTGATGCCGCCGTAGTTTTTGAAGAACTTGCAGTGACGGAGCTGATTGAGCTTATCGAAGCCGATAGTCTGTACTGTCATCTGGTTCTTGATGAAATCTATGTTGTTCTTGCTTGCAACGATTACTGCCAGACCGCCGCCGGGGAAGGATATCTTGGAGGTGGAAGTAAACTGGAATACCATATCGGGATTTCCGGCCTTCTTGCACTCCTCAATGATGTTCAGCAGGCTGTCGTGATCGTCGGACAGATGATGTACGCAGTATGCGTTATCCCAGAAGATACGGAAATCCTTTGCCGCAGGCTTCAGAGCCGCAAAGCGTCTTACTACTTCGTCGGAGTATGTGATGCCTGTGGGGTTGGAGTACATGGGAACGCACCAGATACCTTTGATCTGCTCGTCAGAGGCTACAAGACGTTCCACTTCGTCCATATCGGGACCGTCTTCCTTGTAGTTTACGGGAATCATCTCGATACCGAGGGATTCGCAGATAGCGAAGTGTCTGTCGTAACCGGGAACAGGGCAGAGGAACTTTACCTTGTCGCACTTGCCCCAGGGCTTGTCGCCGCCGTAAACGCCGAAATGGAGTGCACGGATGATGGTATCGTACATCAGCTGCAGGGAGGAGTTGCCACCCACGATGATCTCGTCATCGCCGATGTTCAGCATTTCCTCAAAAAGCTTCTTTGCCTCGGGGATACCGTCCAGAATACCGTAGTTACGGCAGTCGATACCGTTGGACGCCTTGTAGTCACCGTCAAGACAGTGCAGCAGCATATCGATGGAGAGATCCAGCTGCTCGGGAGCAGGCTTGCCGCGGGACATATCCAGCTTGAGTCCCTTTGCCTTGTATTCAGCGTACTGCTGTTCAAGAACGCTCTTTTCTGTAAGGAGCTGTTCCTTGCTCATTTCTGCGTATACCATAATGTCTACCTCTCTTTATATGTTTTGTTTATTATCTTGCGTCAGTACCATTTTATTCATCTGTATGGCATGAGTTACATTGTGGATTTTGCATATCGGAAAGTCACAGCTTGCAGAATACACCCCTTTCCGACCTTGTATTATTATATCATAGCGGTTTTCGTTTTGCAAGCGTTTTTAGAAAATCTTGCAAAAAAACAAAAACCACGGCGATAACCGCCGTGGTTTTTGGTCAAAATTGCTTATTTTTTCGGGACTGCCTGCTCCAGCATCTTGTTCTGTGCATCAACTACCGAGCGAAGCTCTCTACGCTGGTCGTACAGTTCAATGATATTGTTGATGCGTCTGCGTACAAATCTGATGTTGAAAGGCTTTGCGATAACATCTGCCGCACCGAGATCATATGCTCTTGACAGGGATTTGTCTGATGTATCTGCACTGATGATGAACACAGGAATATCGTCGATGTACTTGTGTTCCACAAAATACTCCAGCACTCCGAAGCCATCCATTACAGGCATCATGATATCAAGAAGTACGGCACAAAGCTCGTCCTTATGTCTTTCGAATTCTTCTATTGCACGTTCGCCGTTATCGGCCTCGATTATGTGGCGGTCGCTGAAAGTATCGCTGAGCATCAGTCGGTTGAACTCGAAATCATCGACTATGAGCAGCTTGTTGCGTTCTGCCATGATGAATTACCTCCAAAACACATTAAAAGAACTATAATTGTCAAATTAATGGAATGTGTTGTTTTAATTATATATCATCCGTCGAAAAAAGTCAATAGATTGGGTTTGTGTAAAATTGCAGAATAAATCACACGTTATGTTATTTTTTTGTCAGAACAGCTACCGAAATGTCATCCCTGCTGCCGTTTTTGCTTCGCTCATGCAGGTGAGCGTCTAGCTCGCCTGTTTTTCCCGAACCGACTGCCGATGTGATCCGTTTTCCGAAATGCAGGAAATCATCCTTGCTGAGGAAGGAGTTTATCAGACCGTCTGTGGACAGTATGACACTGCTGAACGTACCCGGCTGATAGAACCATCTCACGTTGTTTATGGCGTCGCTGTCGCACAGGGAGGTGGTCAGGTTTCCGATGAGCCTCTCATCCTCGGGCATCGGGAAATGCATTTTTCCACGTTCCTCCACGGCAAAGCTGCCATCACCTATCTGCAGACCGAAAAGCCCCCGGCCCGTGACAGCGGCAACGATGAGCGTTGCACCGTAAATATTCTCAACAGGCAGGCCCCCATGCTTTTCGGAAATTGCTCTTTCCTTTTCCGTGAGAGGGGCGTAGCTGTAATGTGCGGCTATCTCCTCGTTCCACAGACAGATCATGTTGGCTGCAATACGTCTTGCTGCATCGTGAGGATTTTCCCTGAATATCTTATCGATACCGCCGTTGCGTTCGGAAAAATCCATTATGGAGCGTATAGCGACGCGTGTAGCCATATCGCTGCCCGCTGCACTGCGGAAGTGTTTTTCACTGCCATGTCCGTCCGAAACAGCGGCAATAGATACCTCCTTGCCTGTCTGTATGCGTGCGGAATCCTGACATTGTTCGCCCGCATCCTCATGGGATGCACCACGGACAGAAACTGCGTAGCCTGTAAAGGTCATTACCAACCTGCCTCGATGTCTACATTGATCTCATCGCTGTCAGCAAACTCACGGATCTGTTCAGCAGCGGTCTGCTGCTTTGTATGAAGATCGTCCTCGCTCTCCGCAAGGCGGACACTGCGGCTGCCTATCTGGGAGGATGTTACTGCCACGAACTTGATGAGCTTTGCAAGAGCCTCGCCGTTGTGTGCGGTAACTACGCTGTCGGGGTTGCCCGTGAAGCGTGCGAGGATATCGAGGTCGGCTTCCTCACCGATAGCGACAGCAGCCTTGATGCCGGCTGCATACCACTTGTTCTGCTGCAGCTCTGCAAGACCCTTCTCGAAGTTATCGGTTGGATAACCGTCGGACATGAGTATCATAACAGGTGCAAAGGACAGGGAGGGCGACTTCATGAATTCGTTGCGGGACAGCTTGCTATTAAGGGAAGTGAGAGCACTTCCGAGGTCTGTGACGTTCTCTGCGTCGATGGGCTGCCACTCGAATACATCTATGGACACAGGCTCGTCGTACATCCACTCGCTGCCGCCCGAAAATTTCAGCACAGCCAGCTTGATGTCAGCATCCGCACCGCCGATTCCGCGAATCTCGGGGATAAGCTCCTCCATAACGGAATTTACAGTGCCGATCTTGCTTCCGCCCATACTGCCGGAGCAGTCGATGAGGAAGAAGAGTACCATGGACTTCTTGGCGATCTCCTCTGCGTCGTCAAAGGGGTTTGCGTTGAATAAAGCCATTTTTCTGACCTCCTGTGATCATACATTTATATAGTTATCATTATTATACCACTCCCCATGGCAATTGTCAATTATCATGTTGACGAAAACGGCAGGAAATGGTATACTGTATTTATGATGATAAGGTCTTATGAGCCAAGAGGAGCACAGGATGATAGTATTGATAACCGGAGCATCGCATACGGGAAAGACGGCACTTGCCCAAAGATTGCTGGAAAAGTACAAATATCCGTATCTGTCGATAGATCATCTGAAGATGGGATTGATACGAAGCGGCAATACCGACCTTACTCCGATGAGTGACGATACAGCTTTGACAGGATATCTGTGGCCGATAGTCTGTGAGATGATAAAGACCGCCATCGAAAACAGGCAGAATCTGATCGTAGAGGGATGCTATATTCCGTTCAACTGGCAGATGTACTTTACTGACGCTTATCTCGCTGATATAAGATATATCTGCCTTGTGATGAGTGAAAAATATATCAGGACACATTTTGACGATATAAAAAATCACGCGAATGATATTGAAGTACGCCTTGACGACGGGGACTGCACTTTGCAGAGCGTGCTTGATGACAATGCGGCGGTCCTTGAACAAGCATGCAGACACAACGCCGGCTATGTGCTTATCGATGATGAGTACATAACAGATATCGTGTTATAATGGATATTCGTTTGTCTGTGTAATATTTCAGGCTTCGGCTTCATACCTATTGGACAAAGATAGATTTTTTGTCGGAGGTACATATATGAAGCTGAATAAGAGATCGGTAAAGCTGACGGTGGGTATGCTGTGCTGTATAGCTGTGCTGGCTGTCGGAGCAAGGCTTACTGATGACGTCGTTCCTGCTTCGGCAGAGCTTGATGAGCGTCCCGTCATCGTGCTGGATGCAGGTCATGGCGGACTTGATTCGGGAGCTGTCGGCAAGAGCGGAGTTCTTGAAAAGGACGTCAATCTTTCAGTGGTGAAGCATCTGCGTGAGATGCTGGAGCTGAGCGGCTTTCAGGTGGTAGTCACCCGCGATCAGGATATCTCTATTTACGATGCGGGCGTTGAGGGCATCCGCAATCAGAAGCTGTCTGATATGGATAACCGCTACGAGATCGTGCAGAGCTATCCCGACAGCATCTTTCTGTGCATACACCAGAATAATTATACTGATCCTGCCTATTTCGGCGGACAGATGTTCTATAACGATAATCACCCCGATAACCGCACGCTGGCTCAGATAATGCAGAACAGGTTTGCGGCACTTCAGGAGGGCAACGACCGTGAGATAAAGCTTTCGGGCGACGAGCTCTTCCTGCTTAAAGACAACAACAATCCCTCGCTTATGATAGAGTGCGGATTTCTTTCGAATCCTGATGAGGAAGCGAAGCTTGCGACTACCGAATATCAGCAGAAGATCGCTTTTTCAATCTATTGCGGCGTTCTTGAATTCATCGACGCCACTACCGAGGATATTGATGATGATTTCCCGTCGGAGGAAATATGATATATCTCCATTGATAATGGAAGGATGTGCAAAATGGCTAAACAGAAACAGCTCTTTATTTGCCGTGAGTGCGGACAGGAGTATCCGAAATGGAACGGTCGCTGCGTTGGCTGTGGCTCATGGAACAGCATTGAGGAGGCAACTCCTGCCGAGGTGCTGGTGGGCAAGACTGCCGCACCTGTGGGCGAATTCAGGTATAACCGTATAGGTGAGATAAGCTACGAGGATGAAACGCGGTACTGCACCGGCATATCAGAGCTTGACAGAGTTCTTGGCGGAGGACTTGTAAAAGGCTCGCTGGTGCTTATCGGCGGAGATCCCGGTATAGGTAAATCCACGCTGCTGCTGCAGATATGCGGTTTCATGGGAAACGAACACACCATCCTCTACGTTTCCGGCGAGGAGAGCGAAAGGCAGATAAAGCTGCGTGCCGATCGCCTCGGTGTTGCAAGCGACAACCTGTTTCTGGCTTCAAACAACAACTGTGAGAGCATCATCCACGCTGTTGTGCAGAATAAGCCCGAGATAGTCATAATAGACTCTATCCAGACCATCACGTCCAATGCGATAACCTCATCCGCAGGCAGTATCGTACAGGTGCGTGAGTGTACAAACGCTTTCATGCGGATGGCAAAATCCGAGGAGATTCCCGTGTTCATCGTCAGCCATGTCAACAAGGACGGCGGTATTGCAGGTCCGAAGATAATGGAGCATATCGTTGATACCGTGCTGTATTTCGAGGGTGAGAAGCAGCTCTCCTACCGTATCCTGCGTGCGT
The DNA here is from genome assembly GCA_045606085.1 of Oscillospiraceae bacterium. Taxonomy (GTDB): domain Bacteria; phylum Bacillota; class Clostridia; order Oscillospirales; family Ruminococcaceae; genus CAG-115. The sequence goes on along the minus strand of JAZURJ010000044.1, from coordinate 4,263 downwards.
TCAAGAACCGTTTTGGCTCCACCAACGAGATAGGCGTGTTCAATATGGATGACGACGGTCTTAAAGAGGTCACAAATCCCTCGGAGATGATGCTTTCGGGACGAATAAGCTCCGTTTCGGGAAGCTGTGTGATATGCTCCGTGGAGGGTACACGCCCCATACTTGCGGAGGTACAGGCTCTGGTAACCAAGTCCAGCCTGTCATCACCAAGACGTGTAGCCAACGGCTTTGATTACAACAGGCTCTACATGATACTGGCGGTACTGGAGAAGCGTACAGGCTTTTTCTTCGGCGGAGTGGATGTCTATGTGAATATCGTCGGAGGGCTTCGGCTGGACGAGCCTGCTGCTGATCTTGCAGTGGCAATGGCACTTTATTCGGGGCTGTGTGACAAGGTCATCCCTGAAAAGGTCATGGTGTTCGGTGAGGTCGGTCTTGGCGGCGAGATTCGTGCTGTATCCCATGTCCGAGAGAGAGTCAAAGAGGGTGCAAGACTTGGATTTGAGAAATGCATCATACCGAAGCAGAACTTCTCCTCGCTCAGCAAGAACGAAGGTTACGGCATACAGATAATCGGTGTGAGGACGCTGGAGCAGGCATTCAGAGCCATTGCGGACAAGCCCAAGGAGGGCAAAAATGAATAAATACAATGTCTTGAGCTGTGTTTTCGGAGTGCTTGGGATCCTGCTTTCGGATATAATGTGTGCCCATGTTGCATATAAATACCGTCACATGATGTGTGGTGTGGAGCATATGGCGTTCAGTGCGTCTGAAGAGGTCGCATTCTTCTTGGCGATACCCTATGCTGTTGGCATTGCGTTATGCATAGTTCTGTGGTTCGTATTCCGCAGAAAGGCAAAGGGAAAGTGATATTATGAAGCAGCGTTTTATATGGGCGGCGGCGTTTCTGGTGTTGCTGGCAACAGAGGTCTGCATTGCACTTTTTGTGCACGACAGCTTCGTGCGGCCATATCTCGGTGATGTGCTTGCCGTAGTGACGGTGTATTGCGGAGCAAGAATCGTGTTCCCGCAGCGTTTCGGGTGGTTGTCTGCCGCAGTGATGGCACTGGCAGTGGGCGTGGAGCTTCTGCAGCTGACGGATCTCTCGGCTCTCTTCGGCGAGGGAAGTTTCATGGCGGTACTGCTTGGCTCGACATTCGATCCGCATGATCTGCTGTGTTATGCTGTCGGAGGAACCGTCTGCGTAATATGCGATGTATTCATTTGTTTAAGGAGAAGATCGGAAAATGACAAATTGTGATGATTGTGTAAATTATGTATACGACGAGGAGTGCGACTGCTGGGTATGCCTTGTCAATCTTGATGAGGATGAGATGTGCCGCTTCATGACAGGCACCAATTATAACTGTCCTTATTATAGCAGTGACGACGAATATGCCATTGCGAGAAAGCAGTAAAAAACTATGAAAAAACGAAAACTCACAAAAGCAGAAAAGCGTTTCAACAGGACGATGAAAATGATGTTGTTTGTCATTATCGCCGCTGAGGTCGCCATAGAGTTGTATCTGAATAAACAGGACTGCCGCAGATGATGCGGCAGTTTTTGATTTGCGAAATGCTAAAAAAGGGGGTGTTTGTGCTGTAAAGTCGCATTTTGCTCCCGAAAATTGACATTTTGTGTATCGATTTTGTATAAAATCGTCGGCGGATGTTGTTTAATTTTAGCCTAAATAACAGTAATGCTTTTTTGGCTTGCAATTTCGTTGAAAACCTTGTATAATTATTCTGTACAAATGGAAATAAAGAGGGCAGAAGTCTGCCTAAAAATCGAAAGGGGTCACTATACAATGAAATCTCCGTTTACAAAGGAGGAGCTGAAAAGACAGCTCGAAGGCATCCTGGAATTTGATTTCAGAACTGATTCCAGCAATGCAACTGATGCACAGCTTTACCGTGCACTTTCTTCCATCGTAGTTAATTACCTGAAGGAAAAGCGTCACAGCTTCATGCGTGATGTAAATTCCAAGGGCAAGAAGCAGGTATATTACCTTTCCATGGAGTTCCTGATGGGTCGCTCCCTCAAGACCAGCCTTTATAACATCGGTCTTGAAAAGGAAGCAGAGGCCGCTCTCGCAGACTGGGGCATCAAGATCGACAGAATCTTCGATGAAGAGCCTGATGCAGGTCTTGGTAACGGTGGTCTGGGACGTCTGGCAGCCTGCTACCTTGATGGTCTTGCTACCTGCGATTATCCCGCAACAGGTTATTCCATCCGTTATGAGTACGGTATCTTCAAGCAGAAGATCGTTGACGGCTGGCAGACTGAGCTTCCCGATAACTGGCTGCCCGGCGGCGGTGCATGGCTGGTTCCCAATCCCGATCAGGCTGTCGAGGTTCATTTCGACGGTCGTATCAACGAGTACTGGGACGAGAATTATCACCACCTCGAGCACGTTGATTATACAACAGTAAACGCAGTTCCTTACGATATGTACGTATCCGGTTACGACAGCAAGGGCGTTTCCAAGCTGCGTCTGTGGAGTGCGGAGAATATGTCCTTTGATATGAGCAGCTTCAACAGCGGCGATTATGCAAAGGCTATGGGTGCATCCAATATCGCACACTCCATCTCCAAGGTACTTTATCCCAATGATAACCACATGGAGGGTAAGGCTCTCCGTCTTAGACAGCAGTACTTCATGTGTGCAGCTTCTGTCGGTGACATCGTAATGCGTCATATGAAGGTATACGGCACACTGGATAACTTCCACGAGAAGAATGCTATCCACATCAATGATACTCACCCCACACTGGCAGTTCCCGAGCTGATGAGAATCCTGCTGGATGACTGCGGCTACGGCTGGGAGCAGGCATGGCACATCGTAACAAACGCTTTCGCTTACACCAACCACACTGTTATGGCTGAGGCCCTCGAGAAGTGGGATGTTCCGCTGGTCGAAAAGATCCTCCCCAGAATCTTCTCCATCATCTGCGAGATCAACCGTCGTTACTGTGAGGAGCTGTTTGCAAGAACACAGAACAGCCAGAAGGTTACCAAAATGTCCATCATTCAGGATGGCAAGATCCACATGGCAAACCTCTGTGTTGCTGCTTCCCACAGCGTAAACGGCGTTTCCAAGCTGCACAGCCAGATCATCAAGGATGACGTATTCAATCTGCAGGCTACCGACAGGCCCAGCCAGTTCAAGAATGTTACAAACGGTATCGCATACAGAAGATGGCTGCTCCAGTCCAATCAGGGTCTGACAGACCTGCTGTCCGAGTGCATCGGCGAGGGCTTCAAGAAGGATGCTTCCGAACTCATCAAGTTCCAGGTATTCGCTAACGACAAGGCTGTTCTCGAAAAGCTCGGCAAGATCAAGAGAAGCAACAAGGAACGCTTTGCAAAGTATGTTGAGGCTACTACCGGCACAAAGCTGAATATCGATTCCATCTTTGATGTTCAGGTTAAGCGTCTGCATGAATACAAAAGACAGCAGCTCAATGCAATGAATATCATTGCTGATTACAACTTCCTCAAGCAGAACCCCGACGCTCCCTTTGTTCCTAAGACATATATCTTCGCTGCAAAGGCTGCCCCCGGTTACTATATCGCTAAGCAGATCATCAAGATGATCTGGTGCATCGGCGAGGAGATCAAGCATGATCCCAAGCTGCGTGAGAAGCTGCAGGTTATCTTCCTTGAGGACTACCGTGTAACTCTTTCCGAGATGCTGATGCCCGCTGCCGAGGTTTCCGAGCAGATCTCTCTTGCCGGCACAGAGGCTTCCGGTACAGGTAACATGAAGTTCATGCTCAACGGTGCTCTTACAGTCGGCACATACGACGGTGCTAATGAAGAGATCCATGAGGCTGTTGGCGATGACAACATCTTCGTATTCGGCATGAGAACTCCCGAGGTAAATGATCTCCGCATGAGAGGTTACCACCCCGAGCAGTATATCAACAACAGCCAGACCATCAAGGATGTAATGCAGCGTATGTACAACGGTATCAACGGTGCTACATTCGAGGAGGTTGCCAATTCCATCAAGTACAAGGACTTCTACATGGCACTTGCTGACTTCGACAGCTATCGTGGCACCCAGCAGTATATCTCCGAGGTATACAAGAATGCTGAGGAGTGGAACAGAAAGTCCCTGTTCAATATCGCAGGTGCAGGTCGCTTCTCTGCTGACAGAGCAGTTACCGATTACGCTCGTGATAAAGTCGGAGGCCAAGCGTTCTTAGGAAGACAACAGCAAGCAGCAACTCCTTGGCTCACAGAACGACATGGCTACG
>JAZURJ010000043.1:0-11599 GCA_045606085.1 Oscillospiraceae bacterium | reverse complement strand
GTGTTTCCATCATCGAGGAGCCTATGGCTGCCGCTATCGGTGCAGGTCTGCCAGTGGCTGAGCCTGTGGGCAGCATGATCGTTGATATCGGCGGGGGCACAAGCGAGGTAGCTATCATCTCCCTCGGCGGGATCGTTGCGGCACGTTCCGAGAGAGTTGCGGGCGCTGACTTCGACCAGGCTATCATCAACTATATCAAGAAGAAGTACAATCTGCTCATCGGTGAGAGAACAGCAGAGAACATCAAGACAGGCATCGGCTCCGCATACAAGACGGACGAAAACGAGCCTGTAATGGACATCAAGGGCAGAAACCTGCTCAACGGTCTGCCCGAGAACATCACGGTCACCAGTGAGGAGATCCGTGAGGCGATCTCCGAGCCTCTCTCTCACGTTATCGAGGCGATCAAGACAACTCTGGAAAAGACACCTCCCGAGCTTGCCGCTGACATCATCGAGAGCGGTATCATGCTTGCGGGCGGCGGTGCTCTGCTGAGAGGTCTGGATAAGCTCATCCACGAGGAGACAGGTATGCCCGTAAAGATCGCAGAGCGTCCTCTGGACTGCGTTGCGGACGGTACAGGCAAGGTGCTTGAGAACATCGACAAGCTGGAGGATGTGCTCAGCGAGGACGACAATTTCTATTGATATCACTGATATCCGTACACTACGGCGTGGCAGCTTCCTGCTACGCCGTGTATTATACTGACGACAAGGGGGAGAGATATGAAGGAGTTTTTCGGCAGCATCAAATTCAAGATACTTATCTGCATAGCGGCTCTGCTGCTGGGTCTTATGACATATATCGCCGTTTCGGGCGGATTTCAGACAGTGCCCGAGAAGCTGCTCAACGGTATCACGCATCCCTTTGTCAGTGCGACCAACGCAGTTTCCGACTGGGCGAACGGGCTTCTGGATACTCTGGTGAACGCCGACAGCTACAAGGCTCAGAACGAGCAGCTCAACGCTCAGCTTACCGAGATGTACAAGAACACCATGGACTACGAGGAGCTGAAGGAGGAGAACAGGCTCCTGCGTGAGCTTCTGGGGCTGAAGGAGGATAACGAGAGCTTCGTGTTCTCCGAGCCGTGCGACGTCGTGGCACGTAACGCAAACGATATGTACGGCGGCTTCACCATAAACCGCGGCAGCAGCGACGGTCTTTCGCTCAACGACCCCGTCGTGACCTCCGTGGGACTTGTGGGCAGGGTGACGGAGATAGCTCCGAACTACGCAAAGGTATCCACGCTGCTTTCGCCGCAGGTGAACGTGGGCGTTTTCACGGTGCGTACAAAGGCGACGGGCGTGCTTGAGAGCAGCTTTGAACACGCCGAGGACGGAATGTGCCTTATGAGCAACATCCTGAAGGATGCGGACATAAAGGTGGGGGATATAATCTCCACGGCAGGCAACAGCGGTCTTTTCCCCGAAGCCATCATGGTGGGCAGGGTGACAGAGGTGTATGACGACCCCAACGGTCTTTCAAAGCACGCTGTCGTGGAGCCGCTCGTGGACGCTTTCGATGTCACCACGGTATTTGCTGTGGTGGAGTTTGACGGCAAGGGTCTGTCCTTCAGTGCAGGTGAATAACGTATGAAAAAGATAATGACGATGAGCAGGGCACGCTCCCGCAAGGCGATGGTGCGTGCGGTGCTCCGCTGGGCGGTATATGCCGCCCTGCTGCTGCTTTTTTATCTCTGGGCGACAAATCCGCTCATCCGCGGTTTCTGTCCGCTGCTCATCATACCTCTGGCGACCGCCGTTGCGATGCGTGAGGGCGAGCTTGCCGCAGGTATATTCGGTGCCGTGTGCGGTCTTATGATGGACCTTTCCAGCGGTACCTTACTCGGATTTTCCTCGCTGTGGCTGCTGGCGTGCTGCCCCGTGCTGTCGCTGCTGTCACAGTTTCTTATCAAGAGCAACTGCATCAGCCATCTGGTGCTGAACCTCGGCGTTACGCTGGTCATGGCTCTGATGGACCTGCTGTTCCTGCACTGGGTGTGGGAGGGCAGGCAGGCGGGTGCCGCGTTCGCAAGTGAGATGCTCCCTGCCTACATCGGTGCAGTGGTCGGCTCCGTGCCCGTGTACTTCGTCGTGCGTGCTATCCACCGCAGGATGAGGCTGCACACCGAACGCAAGCCCGAGGAATCCTCGCTGACAAAGGACGACAAGGCGGACATCGTGAGAAAGTGACGGCTGTTCATACATTCTGAAGAAAGGGCTGAAAAATGGCTAAGATATCCCAGTATCTGCGGTCTGCCGTGCTGGCTGCGGTCGTTATCACGGCGGCGTTCGTGTGCGGTCTGCGACTGCTGCAGATACAGATAGCTGACGGCGAGAAGTACCTCGCCATGACGAAGAGCACATACACCGCAGAGCAGCCCATCGAGGCGGCACGAGGTATGATATCCGACAGATACGGTGTGGTGCTGAACTCGAACGAGCTGTGTTACAGCATCAACCTGCAGCGTGCGTCGCTCAGGCAGGGCACAGAGAACGAGATGATCTACCGTGTGCTGACGGTGCTTATGGAAAACGGCGAGGAATGGAACGATTCCCTGCCCATCACCACCTCCGCTCCCTACGCTTTCCTTGCAGACAAGGAGCAGCAGGTGGATACCCTCCGCTCCGAGCTTGGACTGGGCGTTTATGCCACCGTGGACAACTGCATGAACGAGATGTACAAGGTCTATGAGATATCCGACAAATACGACGAGCAGATGCGTCGATACATCGCAGGCGTGCGTTACGAGATGCAGATAAAGGACTTTTCCTACAGGAACCAGTTCGTTATGGCTTCGGGCATCAGCGAAAAGACGGTGATGCAGCTCAAGGAATTAAGCTCCCTGCTGCCGGGTGTTGACATCACCGAGGGCTGGAGCAGGCTGTACGTTGACGGCGACGTTGCTCCGCACGTGCGTGGCACGGTGGGTGCGATATCCGCAGACGATTATGCGGCACTGAAGGACAGCGGCTACACCATGAACGACATCATCGGTCTTTCGGGCGTGGAGCTTGCCTTCGAGAAGGAGCTTCGCGGCGAGCGTGGCGTGCGTACCATCACCAGAAGCTCGGACGGCACGGAGCTTTCCGACGAGGTGACGGTGGAGCCTGTGGCGGGCAACTCCGTAAGGCTCACCATCGACAGCGAATTTCAGGAACTCGTTCAGGATATCGTGCAGTACCACATCGATTTCCTGCATTCTCCGCACTACACTCAGGATGAGCGTGGCAAGGAGTGCAGGAGCGGTGCGGCGGTGGTGCTGGATGTCAAGACCGCAGGCGTGCTGGCTATGGTCAGCAACCCCGGCTACGACATCAACGACCTGCTCGAAAACTACGAGGAGGTGCTGACCGCCGACCAGCAGCCCATCTTCAACCGTGCACTGAACGGTGTGTACCGTCCCGGCTCCACCTTCAAGACCATCACCGCCACTGCGGCTCTTGCAGAGGGCATCGTGGATGCGGAGAGCACCATCTTCTGCAACGGCTCCTACACATACTACACAGGCTACACGCCCCACTGCTGGCAGCTCTACGGTCACGGTGCACTGGATGTGGAGCTTGCGTTAAGACATTCCTGCAACATCTTCTTCTACGAAACGGCTCGTCTTATGGGCATCGACAGGCTCTCGTGGTGGGCGTCACGCTTCGGCGTAGGCACGGACCTCGGCTTCGAGCTTGCCATGGAGAACGGTCAGATGACATCCCACGCACTGTACGACAGCCTCGGACTTACATGGAACGAGGGCGACGTGGTGCAGGCGGGCATCGGTCAGTCGGAAACGCTGCTGACGCCGCTGCACATGGCGGTGCAGGCGATGACCATCGCAAACCGCGGCGTGAGATACCGTCCGCACATCCTTGAGGCGGTGTATAACCACGATTACAGCGAGCTTCTGTACGAAACGAAGCCCGAAGTCGTGGAGGATATGTCGGAGTACGAGAGCGTTTTCGAGACCGTCATCGACGGCATGATAATGGTATCCGAATCGGCGTATTTCGTCTGCGAGGGTCAGTACGTCAACACCTACGAGTACAAGGGCATCGACGTTTCGCAGGTGGCGACCAAGACAGGCACGCCCCAGAAGACCACTACTATATATAACTCAGCCATCGTGGGCTTTTATCCTGCGGACGATCCCGAGATCGCGTTCGGCATCCTGATGGACGAGGGCGAGTTCAGCCGTCACGTTGCGGCGAACATCATCTACGCCTACGAAAACCGCAGATTCGAGCCTGTTTACGACGAGGAGGGCTACGCCGTTCTTCCGCTGTAAGGCATGAGATGCGTGCCGTGTTGTGAAAAATGCACAAGTAAATCCGTATTTTATTACGGAGTTTTCACAAAAATTCATATTATTTGCAAAAAGACCTTTTCACAAAGTTGTTTTTGTGATAGAATATAAACAGGCTATTATATTGATTTCTATGCCCATGTCCCGGAAGGGGCGTGGTATCAAGGATCAGAGAGGGGAAAAATATGTCACAGATAATTGCAGTAACTGCCGGTAAGGGCGGTACAGGTAAGTCTACAACTTCGGCTAACGTCGCAACAGCTCTTGCGGCTCTCGGCAAGAAGACACTTGTAGTAGAGCTTGACTTCGGTCTGAGATGTCAGGATATCATGCTCGGCATCAAGGACAAGGTAAAGCACGATATCGGTGAATATCTGGAGGGCAAGATCGATATCCTCACTGCTACCACAAAGGTAGACCGTGTTGATAATCTGTATCTCGTCTGTGCGACCAGAAACCCGTTCATCGAGATCAATCCCGAGAAGATCATGGAAGTTTGTGAAGAGATGCGTAAGCATTTCGATTACATAATCATGGATACCGCAGGTATCGGTTCCTCCGTGTTCAGCGTTATCAAGGCGGCTGAGCTTATCCTGATGGTAACCACTCCCGATACCGTCTGCGTCCGTGACGGTGCTATCCTGTCCGACTTCCTGTATGTCAAGAACTGTACCAACCAGCGTCTTGTCATCAACAAGGTAAGCCCCAACTTCAAGGACGAGGAGATCCTGTACGACCTGGACGAGGTAATGGACAATGTAGGTATCCCGCTCATCGGCGTTGTACCTGAGGACATGAACATCAAGATCTGCGGTGCAAAGGGTGAGCCTCTGCCTCCCAGCTGCGGCGGTGCAAAGGCTTATGCTGCCATCGCACGCAGAATCGTCGGTGATGACGTTCCGCTCACAATCAATATCAACTAACTTTTAGGAGGATACTCCGTATGAATATCGCACTCATCGCACATGATTCCAAGAAGGAGTTAATGGTCCAGTTCTGTATCGCTTACTGCGGTATACTCAGCCGACATAATATCTGTGCCACCGGTACGACAGGCAAGCTCGTTTCCGAGGCCACAGGTCTGCATATCCAGAGATTTATGAGCGGCTCACAGGGCGGCGACCAGCAGCTTGCGTCCAGCATCTCCTGCAACGAGATCGACCTGCTGATCTTCTTCCGCGATCCCATGCACGCAAAGGCTAATGAGCCTAACGATAACAATATCCTGCGTCTGTGCGATGTGCATAATATCCCCGTGGCTACCAATATCGCTACCTCCGAGGCACTTATCCATGCGTTGGAGCGTGGTGACCTCGACTGGCGTGAGTATATGCGTTAAGTCGCATTTTGTCGGAAATCAAAGCGTACCTGTTGTCCGGGTACGCTTTTTTGCGTTTATGGTGCAATTTGCTTGCATTTTACGGCGATTTATGGTATGATATATCTGTATATTTATGTCCGCCTGCAAGCGGATGACGACGGGAACTTTGCGGCTGTGAAGTTCCTGCTGAAACGATATTTAAAGTCAGCAGACAGAAAGGAAATACAACTATGAACATCAAACCTCAGAAGGGAATGCAGGAATACCTGCCCGAAGCGGCGGCACAGCGTGACCGCCTTATGAACATCATCCTCGATACCTACACAAAGAGCGGCTTTACACGCATCTATACCCCTGCTGTTGAGAGTGCGGAGAACCTCGACAAGAGCGACGGCGGCGATAACCTGAACCTCATCTTCCGCATCATGAAGCGTGGCGACAAGCTGGCGAGTGCCCTCGCAAAGACCCCCGTGGACGAAAAGGAGCTGTGCGACCTCGGTCTGCGTTACGACCTCACACTGCCGCTGTCCCGTTACTATGCGAACAACCGCAACAGCCTGCCCAACCCGTTCAAGGTCATCCAGATAGACAAGGTGTACCGTGCGGAAAGACCCCAGCGTGGCAGACTTCGTGAGTTCGTGCAGTGCGACATCGACATCCTCGGCTCCGACAGCTACGTGAACGAGATAGAGCTGATAAACGTGACCGCAAAGGCACTTTCTAAGATAGGCATCGGTGAGTTCACCGTGCGTGTGAACGACAGACGTGTGCTGAGAAACTCGCTGATGACCATGGGCTTCCCCGAGGAGAGCCTTGACACCGTGTCCGTTTCCTTTGACAAGCTGGACAAGATCGGTGCAGAGGGCGTTGCGGCGGAGCTTACAGAAAAGGGTATGCCCGAAAGTGCCATCAAGGCTCTGACAGTCCTGCTGGAGAAGGGCAGGCTCACCCTTGACGACATGGCGGAATACTGCTCCGAGGACGCAAAGGAGATACTTGAACAGCTCCGCACCGTCATCGCCACCGCTGACAAGCTGTCCGACGGCTACTCCGTTGAGTTTGACCCCTCTTTAGTCAGAGGTCAGGGCTACTACACAGGCACCGTTTTCGAGGTGCAGAGCAAGCAGTTCGGCGGCACCGTTGCAGGCGGCGGTCGCTATGACAACCTTATCGGCAGATTTACAGGCGACACTGTGCCTGCCGTGGGCTTCTCCATCGGCTTTGAGCGTATCTTCTCCATCGTTCAGGAGAACAACATCCAGCTTGCAGGCACACGCAGAAAGACCGCTGTTCTGTACAAGGCGGAGGATGTTCTGGACGCCATCGCAAAGCAGGATGAGCTTATGGGTGAGAGCGATGTAACTCTCGTTCTCGTGCCCAACCCCAAGAAGATCGACAAGGTGTACAGCAGAGTTAAACAGCAGGGCTTTGATGAGATAGTCAAGGTGGGACTTTGATCAAGTAAGGAGAAGGGGGAAGGGAGTTAGGAGTGAGGAGTGAGGAGTTGTAGTGCGGCTACGCCGCTTATCGCAATTTGTTGCTTTTTTTCGCTCACCCATATTGCAGTAGATACGGCAACAGATTTTTTTGGATAGACATTGTGATTTATCTGCAACCTGCAGATAAAATGACAATCAAAAATCTATCCGACGAAGTCGGATACCAAAACTCCTAACTCCTAACTCCTCACTCCTAACTCCTAATTTTAAAAAAGAGGTCAACATGAAAAAACAATTTCTTGAAATAGGCAAGATAGTAGCGACACAGGGCATCCGCGGCGAGGTCAGGGCACAGTATTACTGCGACAGTGCCGAGGTGCTGTGCGATTTCGATACGCTGTACTTCGACAAGGGAAAGACCGAGATACACGTCACCCGTGCGTATCCCCACAAGAACATCGTGGTTATGAAGATAGACGGCATCGACAGCATCGAGCAGGCTCAGCCGTACATCGGCAAGATACTCTACATGGACAGGGACGACGCGATACTTTCGGATGGTCTGTACTTCATTCAGGACATCATCGGGCTTACCGTGAAGGATGTTGATACGGGCGTTGTGTACGGCAAGATAACAGATGTTTATCAGAACGGTGCAAGCGACGTCTACTCCATCAGAAAGGACGGGGGCGAGCTTATGTTCCCGTGTATCGACGAGGTGGTCATCAAGACGGACATCGAGGGCGGCGAGATGCTGATACGTCCGCTCAAGGGTCTTTTTGATGATGAGGACAGCAACGACGAAAAAGACACCTGACATTAATACAGGGCATCATGCACAAGCACGGATGCTTGTGCCGTTGCCCCAGAGGCGGCACAGGACGTGCCGCAATGGAGGGCAACATGAGGATTGATATAGCAACGCTGTTCACGGAGATGTGCGACAGCGTTCTTCATGAGAGCATCGTGGGACGTGGCATAAAGAACGGCTACATCGAGATATACACCCACGATATACGCAAATACACCGAGAACAGGCACCGCAAGGTGGACGACAAGCCATACGGCGGCGGCACGGGAATGGTGATGCAGGCACAGCCTGTCTATGACTGCGTTATGGATATCATCGCAAAGCACGAGAAACGTCCGCGTGTCATCTTTATGTCGCCGCAGGGGGAGACCCTGACGCAGGCGAAGGTAAAGGAGCTTGCAAAAGAGGACGGGCTGATACTGCTGTGCGGTCATTACGAGGGCATCGACCAGCGTGTGCTGGATGAGCTTCAGTGCGAGGAGCTTTCCGTGGGCGATTATGTGCTGACGGGCGGCGAACTGCCTGCACTCATCGTTGCGGACGCTGTGGCGAGATTACAGCAGGGCGTGCTCCCGAACGAGGACGCATACAGCATCGAGAGCCACTACAACGGGCTTCTGGAGCATCCGCAGTACACCATGCCGAGGGAATGGCACGGCAGAGAAGTCCCCGTGGAGCTTACCACGGGCGACCACAAGGTCATCGCCGAGTGGCAGAGGAGAGCCGCACTGCGTGCGACGGCACAGAAGCGTCCCGATATGCACGTGAGGTATCTGGAAGAAAAGGCGGAGGAGCTTTGGGATGCGTTCGCACAGGAAAAGGGCGTGCCCATGCACGAGGTGTATCAGAGCCGTTTTCACTTCGGCGGGGACGAGGACGAGTGCAGGGAACAGCTCAAGCTGACGCTCCGCGGAAAAAAGCGTGCGAGAACTTACGTCGGCACGGGCGGCGTTCTGCCCGAAAGGAACGGATACAGCATCGTCACCGATTTCGACGGCGTTGCCTGCTGTGTCATACGCACGGTGCGTGCGGAGCTTATCCCGTTTAACGAACTCAGCTTGGAGCAGGTGCGTCACGAGTGCATCGGCAGTACCCTTGAGGAATGGCGTGAGCATAAGCGTGCGGTGTTCGCCGAGGAATGCAGGCGGCAGGGCTGTGAGTTTTCTGACGACACGCCCGTGATACTGGAGCAGTTCCGTCTGGAATACAAGAAGAAATAAGAGGTTAAGATGTTCCGTGAAATGAGAAGATACAGGCAGAAGCTGTCCGAGGAGGAGTGCGTTGCGATACTCACAAGGGGAAGCTGGGGCGTGCTGTCGCTCATCGGCGACGACGGCTATCCCTACGGCGTGCCGCTGAATTACGTTTACAGGGACGGCAGGCTGTACTTCCACGGTGCGAAGGAGGGTCACAAGCTGGACGCCATGCGTCGTGAGCCGAAGGCGTCCTTCTGCGTTGTGGACAGCGACGAGCTTATCCCGGAGGAATACACCACGTATTTCCGCAGTGTGATACTTTTCGGCAGGATGGATATCGTGACGGACAGGGAGCGTATGCGTGACATCATCACCGTGATGGCGGAGCGTTTCAACCCCGGCGACACGGCACAGCACAGGAACGAAGCGATAGAGCGTGAGTTTCCGCCGCTTTGCATCATGGAGCTTGAGATAGAGCATATGAGCGGCAAGGAGGCCATCGAGCTTGTGCGGAGCAGGAGAAAAGATGACTGAAATAATCATTGCGGCGGACGATATGACACTTAGTGAGTGTCGGCGTATCCGCAGGGAGGTGTTCATCCTCGAAAAGGGCGTTGACCCCGACATCGAGCAGGATGAGCATGACATCATCGGCGGTGCGTGCGAGCATCTGCTGATACGGCAGGACGGACAGGGCATAGGTGCTCTCCGCTGTATGCGTGAAGGGGACACCGTGCGGCTCCAGCGTTTCTGCGTGCTTTCGGAGCATCGCGGAAAGGGAGCGGGAGCGGCGGCTGTCGCTTTTCTGGAGGAATATTATAAGAACAGGGGCGTGCGGAGGTTTCTGCTGGATGCGAAATGCTCATCCGAGGGCTTTTACGCACGCTGTGGATACAAAACGGTGTCACAGCCGTTCATGGAGGCGGATGTCCTCCACGTTAAAATGCAGAAAGATATCGAGGTCGGAACATGACAAAGAATGCGTTTATTGCAATAACAGGCAGGGCGAATGCGGGCAAGTCCTCGCTGACGAATCTGCTGGTGGGTGAGAAGGTGTCCATCGTCAGCGAGAAGCCGCAGACGACGAGAAACCGCATCAACGGCGTGCTGACACAGGGCGATGTGCAGTATGTTTTCATCGATACGCCGGGTATGCACAAGCCAAAGACCAAGCTGTCCGAGCACATGGTGAAGTCCATCCGCACATCGGTGGACGACGTTGACTGTGCGATACTCATGGTGGATGTCACGAAGAAGCTGTCCGCCATCGAGCAGGACCTCATCAGGAGCTTTGCCGCTCACGGCACGGAGGTCGTCCTCCTCCTCAACAAGATAGACCTGCTGAGATCAAAGAGCGAGGTGCTGGGCATCATACAGCAGTACAGCGAGCTGTACGACTTTGCGGAGATAATCCCGATAAGCGTGAAGAACCGCATAAACACGGACAAGATAATGCCCGTACTGGAAAGATACGCAGTGGAGGGCGAGCATTTCTTCCCCGACGACATCGCCACCGACCGCACGGAGCGTTTCATGTGTGCGGAGATAGTGCGTGAGAAGGTGCTGTGGACCATGCAGGAGGAGATACCCCACGGCGTTGCGGTGGACATCGAGAGCTTCAAGAGCCGTGAGAAGAACGGTCAGGAGCTTATCGACATCGGTGTTGTCATCATCTGCGAGAAGGACAGCCACAAGGGCATGATAATCGGCAAGGGCGGTGACAAGCTCAAGACCATCGGCTCCCTTGCACGAAAGGACATCGAGGAGCTTCTGCAGGCGAAGGTAAATCTGCAGATATTCGTGAAGGTCAAGGAGGACTGGCGTAACAGGGAGAGATTCATCGCGGACATGGGTCTTGCGGATGAGTGACAGGAGGTAGACGGATGTTCAAGTGGAAGTATAAGAAATACGGTCTGAAGATAATCGACTGGCTCAAAAGTGTCTCCACAGGTCCTGAGGGCATCAGCATCGATAAAATGTTGCTTTGTGCATCGGGGCTTGCAGGATATGCGTGCCGTCAGGCGGTAAAAGCAAACCGTGAGCCTGTTATGGTCGTCGCCACAAAAAACAACAAGAATTTCTATATGGGCGATGCGGTGAACAGATATGTTCTTGAGGATAAGTACAGCGTCCTGAGTGCCTGCAACGCTTTTTTCGAGAACTACGCAAAGGTCGGAGAGGATATGCCCGATGTGACGGAGATAGTGAAAAAAGCCGTGCTCGGCATTGGCGATGAAAGCTACAGGCTATGGGGTCTCTATGAACCGGATAATATCTACTGTTCCGTCAGAAAGTACTGGAACGAGATATACGGCGAGATGATCGCACCTTGCTGTAAAAAGGCAGAGGAGATGCCTGTGCTGTTTGCCTCGGTGCTTCAGAACATAATGGCAATTTCCTCGCAGGCCGCACCTGCACGGGAACTGTACTGCGACGCACTTGAATGTGTTATCTTTATTTCCAAAATGGACGATGATTCTATATAGAAGCAGGGGAGGTCACCATGCTTTTTACTTACGACGGCATCGTTGTCGG
>JAZURJ010000042.1:0-34747 GCA_045606085.1 Oscillospiraceae bacterium | reverse complement strand
GTCCTATGTGTTTTCGGCATACGGAAAAAAGCTCCCTGATGTAACGGAGCTTGTAAAGGGATTTCATTTTGAGGAGTATGAAAACAAGCTCCTTAAAGACCTGTCAATGGGCAACAGACGCAAGGTAAATCTGATAACAGCCTTTGCGCTGAAAGCTCCGCTTCTGTTTCTCGATGAGCCTGTAAACGGTCTGGACTTTCAGAGCACAGAATTTCTGTACAGCCTTATCTCAGGCTACAAGGAGCACGGAACATTGCTGTTTTCGTCCCACATACTCGAAAGCATCACACTCACATCGGACAGGGTGATGGTGCTTGAAAACGGCAGTATATCACGCATATTTACAGGCGGAGAAATAACCGCTGACAGCGTAAGAAAGGTTTTAAAGCTTGACAATGTTATTTAATGTATTCAGAAGAAAGCTTTTCGGCAACGGCTTTGAAAAGATATTAAAATATATAGTTATCTGCACGGCTGTTTTCTTCGGACTGTATATGGCGGAGATCAGAATAACCATCGCGCCGTTTATAAAATACCTGATGTCGGGCACTTTTACCGCAGGCATCATGTGGCACTCGCTGTCCTCTGACAATTCCGCAGAGCTTAGCGGAATAGCCGCACTTCCTTTCAGAAAGCACAGCTTCACTTTTTCATACATTGCCGCTTACGGACTTTACACTGTCATCACAAAATCCGCACTGCTGATGGCTGTGATGTTTGCGGTATCCGCAACTGATATCACAGAGATCATCGGCTCGTTTATCTGTATGCTGGGCGGCGTTTTCGTGACAGCAGGCGTATATGTCATGAAAAAGCACCGTATCTTTGGCTTGGCATGGGCGACAGTTTCGGTTGCGGCTGTATTTTCGGAATACGCTGTTATCCTTCTTTCGGCAGACCTTGTCGTTGCGATGCTCGTACTTCTGACCGCTGACCCTTATAATTTCATCAACAGCTTTACGGCAACAGCTATTCTGAAAAGCTCCCAAAAGCACAACGTATGGAAATATCTTTTCCGCTATATGACAGCGCGTAAGAATTACCTCATCAACACCGCCGCGATGTGGGTCGTAGCAATAGTTTTCCCGTTTTTACTGAGAGAAAGCGGAGCAGACGCTTTTCTTCCCATTGGCTTTGCCATCCTTTCGATAAACACTCCGCTGTGCGTGCTTATTTCCGCAGACAGCTCACTCAGAGAAGCTGTGCATTTTCTTCCCTCGGGAACAAAGATGTTCTGCCTGCCTTATTTTTCTTTCATAGCGTTAAATAATGTCATCGCCTATACATTTTATCTCGCAAGCTTCGGCTTGCAAGCAGGTGGTCTTGAGCTGAGAAACATTGTGCTTGCAGTAGCATTTGCTTTGCTCAGTGCATCAGGCTCGGTCATTATGGAAATGAGATTTCCGATTACAGAATGGAAAACGGAGAGCGACCTGTGGCATCACCCGAGAAAGTATTTCGTTCCCGCGATACTTATGCTTCTTGCAGGAGTGGTGTGCGTGGTGTGATATCCGCAGGCTCACAACGGGCTGAATTGTATCAAATACCGCAATTTCTTCCAATATTGATACCGTAGTTGATACAATTCAGTCACGGTATTTGTATTTTATAGAGAAAACAAACAACAAAGTATCATTAAACAAGCGTTGCAGTTTGGAAGTATAGCATCCATATTGCAACGCTTTTGTTTTTTGTATAGACTGCAAAATTAGAAAGTTCTTATAACACGATATTATGGTTGTATGTTAATGCTGTTAGAGTATTGCTACAAACTATAAAAGTGAGTGTCCACTTTATAACAAGCATACCGATGCCGTCGTATTAGCTCACTTCCTCCATCACCGAATGAAAGATGAAAAGTGCGTTCGTTTAGTAATGTTGAGGCCTTTTGTTTGGTAGCTTTTAATACATTGTTGTCCCTCCTGTTTATATTGCAGAGTGAAATATCCTCTCACATATTTAGTCAAAGAAATCTGCGATTTTTAACCCTATTTTGAAAAAGATTTGACTTTTGTATGATTGCATAAAAATACCCCCGACACTTTGGGTTGAGGGCGAGGTGATATGTGCAATGAGCAAGTATTTATTTATAAAATCTCCTTGATTTGAGTTTTGCCAGCATTTTAGGCGGTATCAATGCAACAATCAGTGGTTTGATCGCATAGATAAATGCCTTCGGCATAAGTCCGAGTGCTTTGAACCTCACAAATCTTGTTTTTGTTTCATTAAGCCTGTCACGCAGACTGCGAGAGGTAATATATTTATGAGGAAATGTATATTGAAAATACGGTTCCTGCAGGTTGATTCCTTTGAAACCAAGCTCGTACAGGCGTAGCAGCAGGTCGTAGTCCTCACATCTGACGCAACGCGGCAGCAGCGAGTAACCGCCCGCTGCATCAATAGTTTCCCTGCGGAACATAAGAGCAGGATGTATGTATGGCTGTGAAAAGAGAAAATCTTTGCTTTTGGGTTCTTCGGGAAAAGAAGTCTTTCCCACTATCTTACCGTCGCATTCAAGCAAGCATTGGCAACCAACAAAAGCGTATTCATGGTGGCTTTCCAAAAATTCCACCTGTGCCTGAAAGCGCATAGGAAACGAATAATCATCATCATCCATACGAGCGATAAAGCGTCCGTTCGCAACGGACAAACACTTGTTGAGCTGCTCTGCAAACGAGTTGCATTCGTTTCCGTCGATCAGGATCACTCTTTTGTCGCTTTCAGCGTAGTCTGACAGTAGTTTTTTTGCATCTGAGGTGGACTCTCTTTCGCATATTAAAAATTCAAAGTCATCAAGGTTCTGTGAAAGGATCGAGTCGATCGCACGTTTCAGAAGCATAGTATCCTCGCGACGATAACGTACGCCCATAACGACTGAAACCGATACGCTTTTTGCGTCCATAATTACCCCTTTATCATTTAAATCTATCCAAAACACATCTTTGTAATACTTGATTATATCATACATTCACGGATAAATCAAGTTGATAAGAGACAATCGCTTATAAAAAATATATGTTTTCGATATCATATTTTGTGTCTTTAATAGTTGACAGCTAATCTTTTTTTTGATATATTTAATATGGTTATGTAAATTACATTTAATGGCTCAGTCAGAAAGATAAAAATCGTATCATAGAAAGGATAAAACCGATAGATGAGCAAGAAAACAAATATTAAATTCACAACAGTGAAAAATGTTGTGAAAGATTTTGCTGATATCATATCCGCCCGTAAAATCGAAAGTGTGCTGTGTTTGTTTGGCGTTCTTTTGTCGTGTGTTGTTTTCAGATATATAGACGGGCTTTCGTTTACCGCTTGGTCGCTTGAGATATTCGATTCGCTGTTTCGGGGAGGCTTTTCGGGATTTGATGATCTGATGTCGCAGAATCTCTGGAGTGCCCCTCACGGAACCCTGTTTGATCATGAGATAACCTGTGCGATATGGGGAATATGGAATCTGCCGCTGCTGCTGATACATTACATCTTCAAAACCGATTATGTTATTACTGCGCCTATGTATATGTGGTCGAAGATGTTTCTGGTCGTTATCCTTGCAGCAACAGGATATGTTTGCTATAAGATCGTAGATCACCTCAGCGGTGACAAAAAGCGAGGAACGCTTGTGTGTCTGCTTATCTGGGGGTCAGCAACAGCTGTTCTCATATCCATTGGCTTTTCGGCACAGGATGAGATCTTATATATGTTCCTGTTGTTGATGGGACTGTATGATGTCCTCATCGGTAAAGTGAATCGCTCTTTGATATGGATGTCTTTGTGCTGTATAATAAATCCCGTGATGCTCTTGTTTATCGCGTTGATATATATTTCTGCGTGCGAGAGATCTGTTGGGATGATATTGAGAATATCAGTGGTATGTGGTGTGTTGACTTTGCGTATGATAGCGCTTCCGATGGCTTTTGATAACAGCAGATATCTGGACTGGTACTTCGGCAGGGCTGTGATCAGCGTCGGAAACAGCGGTATTTCTCTTTTTGTTATCGTAATAGCATTTGTATATTTAGCGCAATTTTTCATTAAACGAAAGAACGAAGACGAAAGAAACAGATTTCTTTGTTATTCTCTTGCCATCGTTTCACTTGCTATGTGCACATTTTGCTGGTTGCATTTTTACAGATTTTTTACCTGTGTTCCTTTTATGGCGATTAGTCTGATGATAACGAAAAACGAAAAGGCTGTATCAGGCGGCTTGGTTGGATTCTGTATTTTTGAATATTGTAAAACCATAATAGCCTGCTCAGACAGAGCCTGCCTGAATCTTAAAAGCACATTCGGCTATGTCCAGAATGTGACAGGTTGCAACGATGCATACGATCAATCCTTCTTTGAGATACTTTGCTGTTTTTTTCCTATACTCAAGTCTGCTGTGTCGATCATAGGCGGAATTGCGTTGATATGCGGTATATGGGTATTGTGTGTTGCTTACCCGCGTCAGAAGTGCGAGTTTAACAGTTATATTCCTATAAGGGCAGGAACGCTGGTATGGACAGCGGCTCCATTGTTGTTTACGGTGGCTTTTCTGCTCGTTCTTGCGAGAGTAAATATCGTGGAGACCGGCATTGAGCATGATGACATTCTGGCGTCACCGATCTCTGACAGTCATTGCATCGAGCAGTATTACAAGGGGGACTCTGCGACCGCTGTCAGTGTTACGGTAAGAACTGTGACCTGGGGAAGACGGTATCCTTATGCTCAAAAGGTATGTCTGGAGATAGTTGATGCGGACACTGATGAAGTTGTTGGATATACCGAGTGTTCTCCCAATGACTTTAAGGATAACAATTTTTATACTTTTAATGTCAGAGGTGTGGAAATGAAGGAGGATGAATGGTACATATTCAGGTTTTCCTGCAAAAACAGCGGAGATGCTGAGAAGAACGAAATATATTTCCTCCGCTCGGATTCGGGAACTGCTGATCCTGATTGGCATTATGCAGTATTAGAGATCGATGGTACAGCTACGATATGCGATTATGATATAGTCAGCAAGATAGTGACTTTTTGATTGAACTAAAGAACTTTGAAAGGCATTTGTTTGCTCTTTTTCAACAACGACAGAAAGGAAAGCTATGAAGAAAAAGGAATTGGATTCAGGTCAGCTAAAAGCAGAGCTATTGTCCCGTCATCCCGAGCTGGAATACTGCGTTAATGAATTTGATGCCGCCTATCAGACATTGCTGGAATGTTACAAAAACGGCAACAAGGTACTGGTAGCAGGCAACGGAGGAAGTGCCGCCGACAGCGAGCACATCGTGGGCGAGTTAATGAAATCTTTTCTTTTTATCAGAAAGCTTGATGATGCATTTACAAGTGAACTGAAAAAGCTCTATGGCTCTGACGGAGAAAAGCTGTTGGCACAGCTGGAAGGAGGGCTTCCCGCTATTCCTCTTACTTCAATGCCTGCGCTTTCTACTGCTTATGCAAATGACACATCGGCAGTAGCTTGCTTTGCCCAGATGACGCAGACTCTCGGAAGAGAGGGAGATGTATTTATCGGTATAACCACATCGGGAAATTCGGAAAATATACTGCTGGCATTTATGGCCGCTAAAGCAAGACATATGAAAACTATCTGTCTTACAGGCGGAAGCGGAGGAAGATGCGGAGCCGTTTCAGATGTTTGTGTATGCGTGCCTGAGGAAGAAACTTTCAGGATACAAGAGCTGCATCTCCCGATATATCATACCCTCTGCGCTATGGCTGAGGCTGATCTGTTTGAAGAAAACAAATGATAAAGGGAGTGTAATAATGGATATAAACCGTCTTTATGATTTCGAAAAAATAAACGTGTTGGTTGCAGGAGATCTGATGCTTGACGATTATATCGGAGGCGATGTTCATCGTATCTCTCCCGAATCCCCCGTGCCTGTGCTTGATGTTAAATGGGAAAGCACAAAGCTGGGCGGTGCAGGAAATGTCATCAACAACATCACCTCCCTGACCGCCAAAGCAAGAGTACTATCCTGCATCGGCAATGACAGCAACGGAGATGTGCTTATATCGCTGCTGCAGAAAAAAGGTGCTGATACACGTTTCGTTATGCGAAGCAATGAAATCTCAACCACGACCAAAACAAGAGTGGTTGCCCGTAATCAGCAGGTAGTGCGTCTGGATAGTGGAGTTCAGGGTGTTTACCCATCTTCGTTCATCACTTATATCGAAAATAATCTGGAAGCAATGTTCGAGGGTATAGATGTACTTGTATTATCAGATTATGGCAAGGGTGTGCTTACCGATGATGTGTGCGTTAAGCTCATTGCTTATGCAAGGTCTGTAAATATCCCTGTTTTCGTTGATCCCAAAGGCTGCAAATGGGATAAATACAGGGGAGCAACGATGTGTACCCCCAATCTCAGTGAGCTGTCACAGATGTGTGATATTCCCCTGTCACAATCAATGGAAGACGAGATACATAGATGTGCACTTGAGATCCGTGACAGATACGACTTTGACTATCTGCTGGTAACACGCAGTGAAAAGGGTATGTCGCTGATTTCAGAAAACGGAAAGAAAAAGGACTATCCTGCGATAAAAAAAGAGGTCATTGATGTGAGCGGTGCGGGAGATACTGTTATATCAACCGTACTGCTCGGATATGCTGTCGGTCTTTCTCTGGGAGATTGCTGCCGCCTTGCAAATCAGGCAGCATCGGTAGTAGTGTCAAAGTTCGGCACTGCCACTGTCAGTTTTGCAGAGCTTATCGGTGGACAGCTCTTTTCAGTAGGAAAGAAGATAGTATCAGAAGATGAAATATTATTCCTCAGCGACTATCTGCACGAATGCGGCAGGTCGATAGTATTCACCAACGGTTGCTTTGACCTTGTGCATGCAGGTCACATATACTCGCTGGAACAGGCGAGAGCGTTTGGCGATGTGTTGATCGTAGGAGTTAACAGCGATGCGTCTGTACGCAGGCTTAAAGGCGATTTACGCCCTGTAATAAGTGAAACAGACCGTGCGTATATGCTGCAGTCGCTGGCTGTGGTCGACTATGTTGTGATATTTGATGAAGATACCCCCGAGGAGCTTATCCGAAAGATAACTCCGACGGTGCTGGTAAAGGGAAACGACTATCTCGGCAAGCAGATCGCAGGACAGGAATATGTGGAAGCAAACGGCGGCCGGGTGGAGCTGATAGAGCTTAAACAAGGTCTTTCTACCACCAATGTTATCAATAAAATATGCAATGCTTACAGTAAGGGAGAATAGATCATGGCAATAGTAGTAACAGGCGGTGCAGGTTTTATCGGAAGCTGCATCGTAGGTATGCTCAACTCTTGTGGCAGAGAGGATATCTATATAGTTGATAATATCAACACCACAGAGAAATGGAAGCATATAGCGAACAAAAAATACATTGCTTATATCCATAAAGATGAATTTTTAGATGTGTTGCCCACACTCAGCGGACAGGTATCTCATATCATCCACATGGGTGCTTGCTCATCTACCACAGAAAAAGATTTTGATTATCTGTATAAGAATAATTTTGAATACACCAAAAGATTATGGGAATTCTGTACTGAAGAGAATATTTCGTTTATATATGCAAGCAGTGCAGCCACATACGGCGATGGCGAAGACGGTTTTGACGATATGCTGCCGATCGACAGGCTCAGACCACTGAATGGCTACGGATATTCAAAGCAGTTGTTTGATCTGTGGGTTGAAAAACAGACCGCCACTCCTAAACAATATGTAGGTTTTAAGTTCTTTAATGTATATGGACCTAATGAAGATTGCAAAGGGGATATGGCAAGCGTTATTTTCAAAGCCTTTGGTCAGATCAATGAAACATCGACGGTCAAGCTTTTTACATCCCATAAGGAAGGCTATGGCGACGGAAGACAGCTTCGTGATTTTATTTATGTAAAGGATATATGCAAGGTCATCCGTTTTATGATGGAGCACGAACACATCAACGGTCTGTTCAATCTGGGAACCGGAAAAGCACGTTCCTTTGCCGATCTCGCCAAAGCTACATTTGCGGCTATGGGCAAACCTGAAAACATCGAGTATATTCCTATGCCTATGCATCTGCGTGAAAAATATCAGTATTTCACACAGGCGGCAATGGATAAGCTACGTTCGGTCGGATATACCGACGATTTTTATTCCCTTGAGGACGGTGCAAGGGATTACGTGCAGAACTATCTTATCCCCGGAAAAATATACTGACCTGTAAAGTAGGTGAGATCATGCAAAAAGCGTGGTTCCTTGATCGCGACGGAACGATAATAGAGGATAAGCATTATCTTAAAGATCCGGAAGATATAGTTATTCTGGACGGAGTCGTGCAGGCGTTGCAGGAAGCACAGAAGGCAGGGTATCTGTTGATCATCATAACCAATCAATCAGGGATTGCAAGAGGCTTTTTTTCTCCGCAGGACGCAGACAGGGTCGATGAAAAATTATCCGAGATACTTGCGTTGTATGGGATTACTATTACCAAAAGCTATCGGTGTCCTCATCTGGAAGGCGGAATTCCTCCATATAATATTTCTTGTAGCTGCCGCAAACCAAATACAGGTATGTTTGAACAGGCTATAAAAGATTATGGGCTTGATCCTTCGCTTTGTATCGCATGCGGAGATAAACTGCGTGATGTTGAGCGTCTGCCTGACATCGGTGTGTTAAAGGAAAATACAGGGGTTATTGATGGTGTGAAATTCCATAGTATATTGGATTTCTACAAAAAGGTCACAGCAGCAGAATAAAGCGTAGAACAGCAGCAATAGTAAAATGGAAGTGGAAATTGTGATGAATAAATTAAAAGACTATTGGCGTAGGTGGTGTCTTTGTTATCGGGAAAACGGATTGATATTTACAGTAAAAAAGTCATTTGTACGTATAGGCGAAAGACACCGTCGCATAAAAGCCGAGAAGCTGGCACAGAAGAATGGTACACCTATACCGTCTGCATTGCCCAAGAAAAACGATACTCTGGGATTGCTTGACACTCAGATGAATGTTGGCTTCCTGCTGAAAGGCGGACTTGGAGATATTGTGGTAATTGCTAATTATATATATAAATTCCGTCAGAAATACGGTTACGAAAACTTGCGGATAGACGTATTCATTCATAACAGCTACAATTCCGCAAAAGTAGTGCTTTACGATGGTCATATCATCGATCACCTTTATCCTGAACAGGGTTATGAAAACAGCTTTCGAGAATATGATGTCTTCATGGAGATAAGCCGTTATCCCGATGTAAAAAAGAGAGATCTGAAAAAAATGGAGCTGATGATGCCGGAGCTTCTGGAATATGTATATCTCTGCGAAAGATTCCGTTCTGAAAACAGCCGTTTTTTTACTCATGCTGGCATTACAGACGGACAGAGCGCAATGGTTTCCATTATCAACAACAAAAAACGCATACATCAGCCCGATGTGTATGGTTTTCTGGGAGTACAGGAGGAATATGAATATGATATTCCTGCTATGGAAGACGAGTATGAATTTTTAGCCGATCTTGATCTGAAAAGTCGTCGCTTTATAACTATAAACAGAGGCGTGGACACTAATTATACGAAAAGCTCTATAAAATTGTGGCCTCAGTTTTATTACAATACATTGGTAAGGCTGTTGAAAAAGAAATATCCCGATATAGTGCTGGTGCAGTTGGGCAGCTCGTATGAACGCTGTCAGACATTAGAAGGAATCGATCTGGATCTTATCGGAAAGACAAATCTTGAGCAGGTAAAGGTGCTTCTGAAGCATTCGCTGGTACATATCGACGGCGAGGGAGGTATGGTGCATCTCAGGCACGCATTAAAGGGCGGAAGGTCTGTGGTGATGTTCGGACCCACCTCTTCAGAGTTTTTCGGATATTCGGAAAATGAAAACATCGTAGGAAATGGCTGCGATACTTGGTGCGAATGGGCGGTAAACAACTGGCAGGAAGGCTGTCTGCGCGGCTATAGCAATGCTCCCTGTATGTTATCGATCATCCCCGAGAAAGTGATGCTATCAGTAGACAAGATTATTACGGAGGAAATGAAGTCATAATGGAGGATAAAATCAGAGTTGCATTTCGTCTTAACGGCGGAATGGGCACTTTTATTATTGAGATGAACTTTATACAATGCTTCTTTGACGCATTTCCAGACCTGCTTGATATTTCAGTTTTTTCTTTTTCAGAAGAAATGAGCTATTCTCTCTACGGTGAGCAGTATTTTGTGTATGCTTACGGTTCAAGAAATGAATTTGTACCAAAGGAATATGACCTCGCTATTGACCTGAACTGGTTCCCTCAGGTGCTCTACTGTGATGACAAAATAATACAGAGTGCAGATGAAAATGGAATGCTTTATGCGCTTATCAGTTCGTGGAAAAGGTTTGCCAGCGATCAGCGTACAAAAGTATACTTCACGCCTGACACGAATATGTTTGACCCGAACATACATGTGTTTGCTACCGCTAAAAATCAGAACAGGCTTCAGGTTGCGGATATTGACGGCTCGCTTGGTATAGATAAGCATTTCCGATTTACGATACCTGTTGAGGACGAATCAGAGGTGTTAGCTGAATTTGGACTTGATAATTGTAGATATATAACCTTGCAGCAGGGTGTTGACGCCGCGTGCAACACTAAATTTGCCCCAAAACAGTGGCCTAACGAATATTACTCCCGCTTATGTGACATCTGCCATGAGCGTTTTCCTGACATCAAGCTGGTTCAGCTTGGTGAAACAGACAATAACCAACCTGTTGAAGGTGTTGATCTGTGCCTGCTTGGAAAAACTACTATTACCGAATTGAAAGCTATACTGAAAAATTCTGTTCTCCACGTTGATGGAGACTGCGGAATGGTACATCTTCGCAGGGCAATGCACGGTGGTGCAAATATCGTTCTTTACGGAAATCTGCCTGATAATGTCTATGGCTATAATGAGGATTATAGGGTCAGTTCCGATGTGTGTAACCATTGGTGTGCAAAGCTTTTTAACGCATGGAAGTGCAGATGCTATAAGGGCGGACTGCCTGAATGTATGACCTCCATTCAGCCTGAAAGCATAGCTGATATTATCGAAAAGCATCTTGATATGCTGGATAACGGTGAATTGGAGATCGATTGTTCTCTGCCACAGTACAAGCCTTCTGCGACCGTACAAGAGCGTGTTCTTGCAGAGCCTGAGTTAACTCTGGATGAGGAGTGGGTAGTGAAATGGTTTATGAGTGCTAAGATATATGATTATGTCATTGAAAAGGTAAAGCTTTCTGATCTGCAATTCAACAAGCTCACTTCTCAGGGATACAGGCTCGTTCCGCTTGCCAAAGCACCTGCATATCAATACCTGCAGGGCGATAAAAATGCCTATCGGAATTATATGAAGCTTTATCAGAAGTATGAGCCTGATACTGAACGAAGCCAACAGCGTTTTGATGAGCTTCTGAACAGCCTTGCTGACAATGACTATGATGATACTAATATGATAGTAGTTGATGGTATGTATATGATCTTGGACGGAGCACACAGGGCTTGTTGGCTGATGAATAAGTATAGTGCTGATTATGAGGTAACGGTTCT
The DNA here is from genome assembly GCA_045606085.1 of Oscillospiraceae bacterium. Taxonomy (GTDB): domain Bacteria; phylum Bacillota; class Clostridia; order Oscillospirales; family Ruminococcaceae; genus CAG-115. The sequence goes on along the minus strand of JAZURJ010000042.1, from coordinate 23,193 downwards.
TAAGCTGTATCGGTCGTTTTAATCTTACAAAAAGGATGACATTCATAAATCCATAAAGTATTGGATGATGGGATAACACACTAAGCATAGCGAGGAGGTTTTATATGCCGCACAGTCAGAAGTGTAAATATATCAAAGAAAACCTTCTTAAAAAGCGTATTAAAAGCATCGTTTCATTTATTATATATCGGCTCTGCCTGTTGCGAAGGTCTGAACGCCCTGCACATGATCCGCCTGAAAATAGTGTAGCAATAGTTTTTTTGGGTGCTCTTGGTGATATGGTAGTGCTTTGCGGTGCTGCAAAGAAGCTTAAGGAGGCAGGTAAAACCCTTACTCTTATCTGCAAGACTGATAATGAGATCGCTCAATTTGCACAGATGTCGTGCTTGTTTGATGAAATAATCAAGCTGGACATAAGAGGGCTTAAGCGCTTTAAACATTTGAGCATATTGCATCGTATGGAATTCGACACTGTGTTCTGTGCACCGCCGGGGAGACATATCCTGCCTGATATTTATGCGTGTGCTATTAAAGCAGAGCATCGATATTTTGCCGATACACTTCAGGACTGCACCTCTTTGCACCTTAAAAAAGCGGTAGATAAAAGAGCAGATAATCTGGTTAGTATCAACAGCACGCACGAGCTTGACAGATACTCTGAATTTATAAAAGCCTGCGGTTTTACCGATGAGGCTGCAGAGCCATTCAGTCTTTTAAGACCTGCCCGACAACGCAATAAGATCCTTGCAATATTCCCCGGAGCGGGAGGGGGAGCTCAAAAGCGATGGCAAGCAGAAAAATTTGCTGATGTTGCAAAGATGCTGACGGCAGAGAACCTTGTCTCTGAAGTGCTCATATTGGGCAACGAGGCTGATCTCAGCTGTTGCAATAAGCTTTATGAGCTGCTTTTTGAAGATTGTAATGTGCGTAGTCTTTGTGCACAAACAACAATTTCAGAATTGTGTGATATACTATCAGGCTGTTGTCTTACATTAGCCAACGATTCGGGTGGTGCACATATCAGTACCGCTTGTAAAACTCCTGTGATCGTTATCAGCGGAATGTGGCAGTATGGAAGATTTTATCCTAATCTATACTGCGATGGACTTGTCTCGGTTTCGGATGAGCAACGTTTTTGTCAAAGCTGTAACAGCAGCAGGCCACTTTGCTGCGTTTCTCCTGCTCCTTGTATTGCAAATATAGATGAAGCGGAGATCCTGAAGCAGGCAAGATTTCTTATAAGAAGTATATATAATGATTGAGCAGGAAGAACCTTACAAATACTAGTCTATTACTGCCTTTAAAGTAAGTCAGTTTTTGCTTACATTACATATTCACAATACCGATTTCTTATAAAGCAAATTTGAAATAATGTATCAGCCACCGCAATCATTGCCAATACTGATACCGTAGTTGATACAATCAGCTACGGTATTTGTATTTTATAGAGAAAATACACAATGAAGCATAATTAAATAAGCGTTGCATTGGGGAAACATTCTCCCTGTTATGCAACGCTTTTAATATTATTTTTATTCACCTCACGGAGTTGCTCTGACGTTTTCTGCTGATATATCGTTAAAACACAGCTTAAGCCTTTTCGAGAAGTGTTTGTAGATCTTCCTCAGGAGTAGAAATCGGAGCAATGTTATAATTCTCTACAAGGAAGTTCAGTACATTCGGAGAAATAAACGCAGGCAGTGACGGACCGAGAAGTATATTTTTTATGCCAAGATGCAGAAGTGTCAGCAGGATACAAACAGCTTTCTGTTCATACCAAGAAAGCACCATAGAAAGCGGCAGTTCATTTACATTACAGCCGAATGCCTCTGCAAGAGCTACTGCAACCTTTATTGCACTGTATGCGTCGTTGCACTGACCCATATCCATAATTCTCGGCAGACCGTCGATCGTCCCCAAATCAAGGTCATTGAAACGGTATTTTCCGCAGGCAAGAGTCAGAACGATGCTGTCGTGCGGAATCTGCTTTACAAATTCCGTATAGTAATTACGCCCAACCTTTGCACCGTCACAACCACCCACAAGGAAGAAATGCTTTATCGTACCCGACTTCACAGCTTCAACAACCTTATCCGCAACACCGAGAACGGCATTGTGTCCGAAGCCTGTCATAACCTTGTTTCCGCCGTTAATACCTGTAAAATGCTTATCCTCTGCATAACCGCCAAGCTCAAGAGCCTTTTCGATAACAGGCGTAAAGTCCTTGTTTTCACCGATATGCACAATTTCGGGATATGCAACTACTTCTGTTGTAAATACACGGTCAGCATAGCTTTCCTTTGGCGGCATAAGGCAGTTTGTTGTAAATAATACTGGTGCAGGAATATCTGCAAACTCCTTCTGCTGATTCTGCCACGCTGTGCCGAGATTGCCTTTGAGATGAGCATATTTCTTCAATTCGGGATAAGCGTGTGCAGGGAGCATTTCGCCGTGAGTATAGATATTGATACCCTTGCCCTCTGTTTGTTCAAGAAGCTGTTTCAGGTCATATAAATCGTGTCCCGAAATGACAATGAAAGGACCTTTTTCAACCGTCAGCGAAACCTCTGTCGGAACAGGATTTCCATAGGTTTCTGTGTTGGCTTTGTCAAGCAGTCCCATACATTTCAGATTGACTTCTCCAACTTCCATAACAACAGGCAGAAGCTCATTCATTCCGAAGTCATCCATACCGATTGTAAACAGAGCCTTGACAAAGAAATTGTTAACATCATTATCCGAGTGACCAAGCACCATAGCGTGATATGCGTAAGCCGCCATACCTCTGATACCAAACAGAATAAGGGATTTCAGAGAACGTATATCCTCATCGGCGTTCCATAGCTTCTGCATATCGTAATTATCATTTCTTCCGCAGGGTGAACCACAGCCGCCGCATTGCGGAACAAGACGTGTTTTTTCAAGCTTGACATATTCAATAAGTCTTTTTATTGTCACATTATCAAAGCTTACGTTTGTAATCGTCGTAAAAAGTCCCTCGATGATAAGTCTGTATGTACCTTCGTTCACAAGGTCTTCGTTACCTTCGATTGCACGGGCAAGACCGATCAGAGCTCCTGTCAGCTCGTCCTGAAGCTGTGCTGTATCGGCTTTCTTTCCGCAGACACCAGCTGCACCTGTACAAGCCTTGCATCCTGCGGTCTGTTCGCACTGAAAGCAAAACATTTTATTATTCATATAATCTTTCATCCTTTCAATTATTCTGTTCTGCTTTTACGGTAATTAAGCTTTCATAATATTCTTTTGCCTCTTCTTCTGTTATTTCGTTAAGTCCGTGTTTATTATATCGGTCAAGCATTTCAACAAGCTCGCTTCCATATCTGTCTGAAAGCAGACTTATAAGCTGTGTGTAATAATCCTTACTCATAATCTGAATTCCTCACTCTATAATTCTTCCGTCTGTGGAAATTGTTACAACTCTCCACGGAATAAATCTGCCGCTTGCCTGTAAAGCACGCTTAACAGCGTTTTCAATGCCGCCGCAGCAAGGCACTTCCATTCTTGCGACAGTTACACTTTTAATGTTATTATTCGCAATGATCTGCGTCAGCTTTTCAGCATAATCGCCCTCGTCAAGCTTCGGACAACCGATAAGTGTGATGTGATTACGGATAAATTCGTTGTGGAAATTCCCATATGCAAAGGCTGTGCAGTCTGCCGCAACAAGAAGATTTGCGTTATCAAAATATGGTGCATTTATCGGCACAAGCTTGATCTGTACAGGCCACTGTAAAAGCTGACTTAAAACAGGTGCGGAAACGGAAACCACTTCACGTTTTATAGCCTTTGACTGCGTTCCGGGACATCCACAAGGAGATGCTGTCGCTTTCTTTTGCTTTGCCGAAAGAACAGCCCCTTCATTATACGCAGGAGCTTCACGCTCCTCAAAGGTGATAGCGTTTGTGGGACACGCTGGCAGACAATCGCCCAGACCGTCACAGTAATCCTCACGGGTAAGTCTTGCCTTTCCATCAATCATTTCGATTGCACCCTCGTGGCAAGCCTCTTCGCAAAGACCACAGCCATTGCATTTTTCTTCATCAATTCTTATTATTTTTCTTATCATAGTTGTTCCTCCACTTCTATTTTAAATACATTTATCACATCACAATCGGGACAGCAGAAGCGTATATCTCCGTTTTTTGATCCAGGCGGTGTTCCGCCGTAACGAAGAATATCTATATACGGAAAGGCAACGTGCATTGCCATAGGACAGAGCTTTCCTCGTTCGCTGTAATAATCAAAGGCGTCACCTACTTTATGCCCTCTGTGACATTCACATTCGCCTTTCTTTTCAACAAGCGATATTTTGATTTTGGGTTTCATCTCGCACCTCCTTGACTTTCTGTTGATATTATATTATAATATTTGCGATAAGTCGGTTGTATTTACAACAGAAATGAGGCTTTTATGGAGAAATATATCCCAATATTAAAAAGAACCCAGCTCTTTTCGGGAGTGGGTGAGGAAGAAATAGGAGCAATGCTTAATTGCTTACAAGCAAGGCTTTGCACATATAAAAAGGGCGAGTATGTTCTCCGACAGGGCGAACATCTCGATAAAATTCTGGTGCTTGTGAGTGGAAAGCTCCACATTCAGCGTGACGATTACTGGGGAAACCGCAGTATAATAAATATAGTAAGCGTTGGTGAGATGTTCGGTGAAGCGTATGTTGCTCCCCAAAGCGGTGCACTGATGAACGATGTGCTTGCAGTGGAGGACAGTGCAGTTATTTTCTTCGATGTAAAGCGTATAATCACCGTATGTTCATCGGCTTGCAGATTTCATTCGATGGTCGTGCAGAATTTATTCTTTGCAATATCCGAGAAGAACAGAAAGCTTGTGCAAAAGCTGACCTTTATGACGAAACGCACTACGAGAGAAAAGCTGATTGCGTATCTTTCCGAAGAGGCAAAGCGGCATAACAGCAACGAGTTCTGTATTCCCTTCAACCGCCAGCAGCTTGCAGATTTTTTGTCTGTTGACAGGAGTGCAATGTCAAACGAGCTGTGCAAAATGCGTGATGAAGGATTTATTACATTTGAGAAAAACAGATTTGAACTATTATGCAAAGCCAACTAGATCAGGTGTTCTGCTATTGTGTCGTAATGGATGCGATTTAGTCACGGTATTTATGTGCAGCAAAAGCAGGGTTGGTGTATGTCTTTCCTGAACACTGCAACCGTCCCCGCTATCCCGTATTTTGAAAGGATGTTCAACTGCGACAGCGAAAAAGAGCTGTTGCCTATGGTGCGGTCAGCACAGAGCATTTTGTAATGTGCCCGAATTACGCTGTGGACGGCGATGAAATAACATTTCTGCACAGAATGCTGACCGAGCTTTTCCCAATACAAGCTTTTCCTGCGTGCTTGACAGCTACGACTACCGGAACGTGATCGACAACTTACTTGTGCAGCTTCACGACGAGACACTTGCACACAACGGCAGAGTTGCAAACACATACAATCTATCCGGGGATCGGGCGGGATATTCTATGTGCTACGGAAATCCAGTGGAAGATTTCAGCCCACTCTCAAAACTTACGGCGGACGAGGTAAAGCAGATAGGAAGGTGGCTTATGCCCTGCTTTGAATATAAGACGGTATAAAGCTAAAAGGCTGCTGTCATTGCAGCCTTTTGTTTGTCTTTGGCAGTTTTGGTGGTATATATGCAATCTGCCCCGCATTTACGCGGGGCATTTCCGATCTCTATTCCGATACAAACGCTGCTGCACCGTGCTTGGATGAAGCGGACTATCAAGAGCTCGTCATCTGCGGAACAAGTAGTATATCCTATAACGTAATTTACCTTTTCTGATAAGGTCTCTCAGTATTTTATTCGTTGCTTGTGCATAGTTTATATGTTGTTGCGAAACCTCCATATCCGAATAAACGAGCCTCTCATAATCTGATATAAAGCCCAGATGATCCGACAGATCATATGCGTCTGATATGCTGATCCTGTTTTTGTATTCGGTCAGCGTTTCCCCTGATTCGATGCAAAATCCCAGATAGCCGAGAAAACGCATATTTTCCTGAGTGATATACTTTAATTTGTCTTTGCTTTCCATTCTGCAATATTTCTTGCGAGCAACGATACGACTTATCAAACAGAACGCCAGCAGAAAAACCACAGCCGACAAGGCAGGTATCAAGATGAGCCGAATATCAATGTTCACAGGCTCTTTTGGTGCTTCGTCAGACCATTCCGCAGTTTCAGTTTTGTTTAAATCATCTGTTACTGTGCCGTAATGATCCTTAATATGATCGGGTACCTCTCCCCTGACCTCATGATCGCCACTGACCTTCCAGCCGTTATCACCCGAATAGCCGGGCGTAGGCTCAAAGGCTACCCAGCCGAAATTATCAAAATATGCTTCGGGCCAAGCGTGTGCATAGCTTTGTTTTATTGTGACATCATCTGTGAAATCGTCTTGAATACTATAACCCTGAACATATCTGCATGGCACCCCAAGCTCACGTGCCATCAATACAAAAGCAGTGGCATAATGCACACAGTAGCCTTTGCGTGATTCCAGCAGGAAATAGTCAAGATAGCTTTTTCCGTCGCAAACAGAGGATGGAAGCGCACCGCTTGCTGTGGTGTATTCGAAGTCTTTCAGGTAAGCCTCAAGCATTTTCAGCATTTCATATTTGCTTTTCGAGCTGTCACTTATCTCAGCGAGTATTCCAGCAACCTCGTCAGATACGCCGTCCGTGTCGCAGTAAGCGTCAAAGATTCTGCTGCGGTATTTTTGATACTCATCGAATGTGTATCCATACTCTCCGATAAGGCGTTCTGATCTGGCGGTATTATCCCATTCAGCTTTGTCTATGGGCTGTGCCGAGTTCAGTAAAACGAACAGCTCGGGATTATTTTCGTTAAGAAAATAGAATGAAACCGTATAAGTATCGGCGTAGTTCATTCTGTGCTGCGCTATGATGCTGCCGTTTCTGTCTGCAAATTCAGGATTACCTTCCAGCACAGCCGTAACCTGCATTTTGGATGGAGCAAAAATATACCTGGTGTTGTGCATGAGGTTTGTATAACTGATCTTTGTTCTTTTGATATAGTCATACTGAAATTTGGAATCGTATTTTTTTATGGCACACAAAGATTCTAATGTATCCAGCATTCTGTCATTGCTTTTATTTTCAAGATCGAATATCCATCTGTTGCCATCAAACTCTCCGCTTACACAGCCGATCAGTCTTAGGTTTCTTATATTATCATCCACAGAAACGATAAGGACCTCCCGGTCATTGCCTGATATTCCTGCCGAAAACTCTCCCTCATCCGAAAAACCTATGCTTGCGTATTCTTCGGACGGATGTATAATAAAGCTCGCAACCTTGTGCATAAAGACAACGGTGTTGCTATATATACTCTTCACAATATCCCATCCGTAAGGCTCAGAAGGTGCAGGAAGAAGATATACTCCGACACATAACGCGATCAGCACGGGCGATAGTCCGGCGATATGCCCCTTCATGCCCGTATAGCCATCTTTTTTCCATTTTCTCTGTATCTCTTGAGCAATACAGACGCAGACCACAAAAAGTATCAAGGCGAATGCTGCTTTGTTTATCTCCCATTGGAGTATCATTCCAACGATACAGCATATGAATAACAAGGCGGCAACACTCCGTCTGATCCATAAGTATCTTTCCATGAGAAGTCCCACTATTATAGCGGCTGCGGAATAGCAGACCATCCAGCCGAGCCAGCTGTATTCCGCTATGAAAAGCTGCCTTTGCGTTTCTCCCGCAACAAGAAACAACGCGATCAGAAAAGCTGTGATGATACCAATACTGCGTATCCTGTTTTTCTTTTTCATGTATTGGAGCGATACTGCCCCTATACATATACCCACACTTACGATATATCCAAGTACAGCACCTTCCGGCATGCCCGTAAATGTGCCGAAAAAAATAACCATAAGTATGGATAACGGTATAATGTAAATAATGTCATAAAGAGCATTCATTATCCCATATCCTCCAGCAGCTTGTCATAAGGCGATATTACCATAAGCTTTAATCTGTTATGGTGCGACAGATCAGGGATACTTTTTTCGTCATCGGTGACAAAGCATATTACAGAGAACAGAGCGTTTTCTTCAAAAATGCTTAACAGCTTTTCAGCCTCGCTGTCCCATGATGATAATATAAAAAAGACCATCGAACTATTAAAGATATCCGATCTCTGAATGAGTGCTTCGCGTAACAGTTGATGTATATTCCTCTTATCAAAAGCTGTATCAGACAGCATTTCATAGAATTCATCAAACTTTGCTGAGTTACCTGTTGTAGCTTTTATTATCTGTTCCTGATAATAATATACCGCCGCTTCTATACTGTTCCGACTGAAATAGTACGAAACCGCAAGCGTGATCTCAAGAATTTTGTTTTCGACAGGGATAAATTCCAGGGCTTCGGTGCTGCTCCTGAAGGTATCCATTACTACCGCTATTTCCTGATGTCCGTTTCCCGTGCGATTTCGGGTCATGAGCGTAGCCGTTCTTGCTGACTGGCTCCAGTTGATCAGTCGCTGATCGTCTCCCGAAGCATATTTGCGGCTGATCGCATCAAGTTCAGTTTTGTTTTGTTCGGATAGTCTGACGGCATCGGATAGCTCTGTCTTTCCGAGCCTTTCGAGCTTCAGCAGCCTCGGTTTAACGACAACGCGGACACATTCCTTGTTCTTGTATCTGATCTTAAACAAACGGAAATAATCCTGTATTTCGATATCCTTTATTCCGACCTCATATTCTCCTCTGTAATGGCAGATAAGGTTGGTTTGCCGCTCTATCCTTGTATTGGGCTGCAGTTCATATTCAGGTTCGTCATCAAGTGTTGCAATGGATGAAAACGCAGAGAAGAAATTTACGCGTATTCCGACAAAAAGCAGCGGACATTCGTTTACAAGCGAAAAATTATACTGTACGACTTCATCCACTGTAACATATTTGCACCCGATGTTCTGATAAATATGAAACAGAATATATACCGCCAGCAGATACAACAAAGAAAATATCGGTACAAGCGTTAAAGCGGCGAACAACCCATAGCTTACTGTACCGCCCCAAAAGCTTATTCCAACCAACGACAATACCCATAAGCAGATCCAGATCATGCGATTTCTTCTCATAATGCAGCCCTTTCTCCCGAGTGACGGGGTATTGCCATGTTATTATCAGAGCGGAATCTTAGCTTTGCGGATAAGACTGTTCAGGATATCATCCTTGTTTTCCTTGGCGATCCTTGCTTCAGACGTCAGGCTAAGACGGTGTCCCAGAACCTTTGGAGCTACAGTTTTTATATCGTCGGGCTTTACGAAATCGCGTCCGTCAAGAAACGCCTTTGCCTGTGCCGCTTTCAAGAGCATGAGAACTGCTCGCGGACTGGCTCCGAGTACAAATCTGTTTTCGTCCCTTGTCAGTTCCGCAATATTCCGTGCGTAACGGATAACGTTGTCTTTGATAATTACCTGAGCGACTTTGTGTTTTATATCCAGAACATCCTGAACGGAAATAACGCTTTCAACTGTTTCGGCAGCCTTGCCTGTAAGCATATTCCGAGCCATACGCAGTTCCTCTTCTTCATCAGGATAACCCAAAGACAGCAGCATCATAAATCTGTCCATCTGCGCCTCAGGCAGTTGGTACGTGCCTATGAAATCAGACGGATTCTGGGTGGCGATAACCATAAACGGCTCGGGAAGTTTGTGCTTTACGCCACTGACAGTAGTCTGACCCTCTGCCATTGCTTCCAGCAAGCTGGCCTGCGTTTTTGGGGACGTGCGGTTTATTTCATCGGCGAGAACGATCTGGTGCATTACAGCACCCTCGCGATATTCGAATTCGCCGGTTTTCATGTTGAATATTTCAGTACCCATAACATCGGTGGGAAGGGTATCGGGAGTGAATTGTATCCTTCCGAAATCGCATTCTACAGCTTTTGCAAGCGTAGAAGCCAATGTGGTCTTACCTACGCCGGGTACGCCCTCAAGAAGGATATGACCACCCGCAAAAAGACATATCAATATGCTTTCGATTATTTCTTCCTTTCCCACAAAGTACTCGCCTATATGATTTTTCAGCTTGTTTACCATTGGTATACCACTCCTTTTTCGCAGCTACAGATCCGAAAAGTAGTTTCATAAAATAATTGTATCATATATTGTAATTTATTTCAACACTGATACCGTGATTGATACAATTAATATGACATTTGTGTTTTGATATGTTTTTTATTTGTTCCGGCACCTCATATCAACCAAAAGTTGATTTTAAGCTATTTTCACACTAATAATAGAATTGCAGTTGATATTTTATATTTACAACAACCGCTTTTTGTGATACACTGTATACAACACAACCGAAAGGGGTTTTGAAATATGGATACAACATTCTCTGTTCAGCTTCAGAAGCTTCGCAAGGAAAAAGGAATAACCCAGGACGTACTCGCATCTCATCTCGGAGTAAGTCCGCAGGCGGTCAGCAAATGGGAGAACGGCAGCTATCCCGACGGCGATCTGCTTCCTCAGATAGCGGATTTCTTCGGCGTTTCAATAGATCATCTTTATGGCAGAGCCACAGATGATATATCTATTGAACAGCGTATACTCGACCAATTGCAGAGCATTGAGTTCAAAAGAAAAGACGGCAAGGATGACCACGGCGAATACTTTGAACAGATGATGAAGATACTGTGGTCGATGCAGGTGGCAAGCTGGCGTTCGGAGAATGTATATTATGACAGAAATGTAATTGACGACGAAAAGAACGGTTACCTTGCCTCACAGCTGAACCTGAATTGCGGAACAACCTTTATGTCCCTGAACCAAAGCCTCGAGTATTATATGCTGATAAAAGAACCCGAAAACGGATTTGCAAAGTATTTTTCTGATGAGCAGAAGATAAGTGATATGACAAAGCTTTGCAGATTTTTCGGTGATAAGGATAATCTGAAGATCACGCTATTTATGATGAGCCTGAAATGGGACGAAAACGTACGACCGCAGACTATTGCAATACAGCTTGATATCCCTGCGGAAAAGGTCGAAAAAGCACTTAATTTTCTTTCTGATTCAGTTGTGAAGCACACTTTTTTCAAGACACAGATCATTAACGAATTTAACAAAAGCGAAAGTATCTATCGTGCAGACCACACACGTACCGTTATGCCTCTGATGGCGCTTGTAGCGGTTGATGGTATATTGAAAACTCCGCAAAGTTATTCCATGCAGACGGGTATGCGTGAGGGCGGCGGAGCTTGGATAGAAAGGAATGACCTTGCCTTTATCAAAAACGGCAAAAAGGAGTAGACCATGAAAAAGAAAGAAATAAAAGAGGAGAACAAAAATCCGCTCCATAAGGATTACGGCGTACTGAGCAACACACGCTATGTGCTGAAAGCGATGATAAGCCACAACAAATGGTTTCTGGTGCTTATCCCTGTCGGTGTGATATGTGCACCTGTCATGCAGTATCTGTGGACATTCATCTCGAAGTTCGTCATTGATATGATAACGGGTGAAAAGGGCGTGGAAAGCCTGCTGTGGCTCATGGTGACGTTTGCTGCTATTCAGATGGTCTCCACTATGCTCAATACATATTATTACAGCGAAATATGGTGGAGGTACATCTTCACACGCTTCAGGCTTATGTCCGAGAAGAACGCAAAGGTGATGAGGCTGGATTTTCAGCATCTTGAAAACTCTGATGTGATGGACTGCTATCAGAAAGCAGGAAATGCCTGCGGCGGAAACACAAACGGAGTCGAGGGCATGATGAGAGCCGTAGTTGACCTGCTCATGTCGGTGGCGGTGGTTACCGTAGGTCTTATCATCCTCGGAACTATGAATATCTGGATAGTGCTCCTCATGCTGGTGGTATGCGTCGCGAATTCTCTCTACACGCTCCACATACAGAAGAAAAGCAAAAAGCTGATATGGGATCCTCTCGCAAACTGGTGGCGAAGGGATAACTATATGCGTGATATCACCACAAACTTCGACAGTGCAAAGGACATCCGGATATTCGGACTAAAGGACTGGCTGGTCGAAAAGCTGCTGGTCATGAAAAAAGAGCGTTGCGATGCACAGGTAAGAAATGCAAAGATGTGGTATACAAGCAGCATCTTAGCGAATGTTCTGCTCACACTTTCACGCACCGTTGTTTATGTGTGGCTGATATACAAGACAGTACAGGGCGAGATGACCATCGGTAATTTCAGCCTGTACCTTGCCTCGGCTACCACCTTTTACGACTACATAAGCAAGCTTCTGAACGGCGTTACTACGCTGTTTGATTGCAGTCGTCAGGTGGATGATTTCCGCAGCTTTATGGATTTTGAAAAGGACTATGTTGACAAGGGCGAGCCTGTTCCCTCTTGCGAGAGTTACAGCTTCGAGTTCCGCAATGTTTCCTTCAAGTATCCTAAGGCAGAAAAATATGCACTGAAAAACCTGTCGATCACCCTCAAGGCAGGAGAACGTCTTGCGGTGGTGGGACTTAACGGTGCAGGCAAATCCACGTTCATAAAGCTGCTTCTCCGTTTGTATGAGCCTACCGAGGGCGAGATACTGCTCAACGGAGTGAACATCAACACCTACAGCAAGAAAAGCTATTACAGCGTTTTTGCTCCTGTATTCCAGGATGTGGAGCTGTTCGCGTTCCCGCTTGCCGAGAATGTTTCAATGGATACTCCCGAGGCTACCGACAAGCAGAGGGCGGAAAAGTGCCTTGTGGACGCAGGCTTCGGCGAAAAGCTGAAAGAGCTTCCCAATGGTATCTCCACCGAAATGCTCAAGGTCATCTACGATGACGGAGTTGATCTTTCAGGCGGTGAAAAGCAAAAGCTCGCCCTTGCAAGAGCACTCTACAAGGACGCTCCCGTTGTAGTCCTCGACGAGCCGACAGCGGCACTGGACGCGCTTGCGGAAAGCAAGCTTTACAGCGACTTCGACAAGCTTATCGGCGGAAAGACCGCAGTATACATCAGCCACCGTCTTAGTTCGACCCAGTTCTGCTCCAATGTGGCGATGTTCAAGGACGGAGAGATGGTGGAATACGGCACACATGAAAGCCTGCTTGAAAACGGCGGTGATTATGCGGAGATGTTCCGTATCCAGGCACAGTATTATGTAGATGACCCTGAAAGCGAGGTGTTTGCAGGTGCGTAAAAAGGAAAAACAACAGCCTGTTGTGGGCGAAACTCTGCGGTTTATGCTAAAGACTGTACGCAAGGAAAAGCCGTCGCTGTTCTTTGTGTATGCACTCCAGTTTGTAGCACAGATAGCTCTGCACACGGTCGGGATACTCCTGCCGAAATTTATGATAGATGAGCTTGTTCTTATCATCGGCGGTGCACCTGTTGAGGAGCATCTTCCGAAAGTTATATTCTTTGCGGCACTTATTCTCGGCATATCCCTTGTGGCAAATCTGCTGAATGCCCTTTCTTATCATATCATTGATGTAATTCGTGAGTGGTTCAACCAGTATTTTGATACCGAGCTTTCAAAGCACACGATGTCGATGGATTTTGAGCACACCGAGGACCCCGAAGCCCTCGACAAGATAGCCAAGGCAAAGGACGGCATGAGCTGGTACAGCGGCGGCGTTGTGGGAGTGCTCGACCAGCTTTTCAATATTACAATGAACCTCGCTGTGCTCTGCGGAGTTACTGTAATTATCATCATAACCTGTCCGCTTCTGCTGCCTGTACAGATCATTTCTCTGCTCCTGATAACGCTTCTCAACGCTAAGATAAACAAGATCGAGGAAGAGGATTTCCTCAGGCTCTCAAAGATGAACAGAGTATGGGGATATATGTTCTATCAGCTGTCTGACTTCCGCTACGGAAAGGATATCCGACTTTATGACAGTGCAGATATGATGTGCGAGAAAGCCGACACATTCGCAGATAAGCAGACAGGTATTTGGAGGTCGCAGCAGCGAACCATGCGTCCGTTTGGGTTGGGCAAGGACGGCGTAAATGCTTTGCGTGATGGTATCAGCTATTTTTACATAGGCTATCTCGCAGTAACCAAAGCGATATCCATAGGTGACTTTTCCATGTGCGTAAGCAGTGCGGCGAATCTGTACCACAGCCTGTTCAATATAGTTTCCTCAGTGCAGGAGCTTCGCAAGCGTTGTCGTTATGCACACCGCTATCTCGAATTTACTGCATATCCCGCCGCTATGACAAAGGGCACAAAGCCTGTAAGCAAGGGCGAGCATACTATTGAATTCTCCCATGTGAGCTTTAAATATCCCCGCTCGGAAAATTACGTTCTGCGTGATGTAAATATAAAGATACGCTCGGGCGAGCATCTCTCCATCGTGGGTCTTAACGGCGCAGGTAAGACCACTTTTATAAAGCTCCTCTGCCGTTTGTATGACGTTACCGAGGGCGAGATACTCATCGACGGCGTAAATATCAAGGAATACTCCGACGAGGAATACCGCAGGCTTTTTGCCGTTGTATTTCAGGATTTTCAGCTCTTTGCATTCAGCCTGCGTGAGAATATCGCTCTTTCCGAAGAGGCTGATGATAGCCGCATAGAAGAAACGCTGAAGCTTTCAGGCTTTTACGAGGACGCTCAGAAGCTTGAGCACGGACTTGACACCACCCTTTTCAAGTCCTTTGACGAAAAGGGAACGGAGCTTTCAGGAGGTCAGCAGCAAAAGACTGCCATCAGCCGTGCACTATACCGCAATGCACCAATAGTTATTCTTGACGAGCCGACAGCGGCACTCGACCCTGTTGCGGAGTACGATATCTACCGCCAGTTCAACACGCTTGTAGGTGGAAAAACAGCGATCTATATCTCCCATCGCCTTTCAAGCTGCAAGTTCTGCGATAGGATAGCCGTATTTGCAGAGGATACCATCAAGGAATACGGCACCCATGATGAGCTTGCCGAGCGTAACGGCGGCATCTATGCCGAGATGTTCAAAGCACAGGCACAGTATTATGTGGATTGCGTAATGTGATGATTTGCCTGTAATTGTATCGATCACCGCAATCTTTGCCAATACGTAGTTCGTTCGTTTTCGCGAAGCGAAACTCGGTCGCTACGACCGAGAGAATGAACGATCTGCCCGAAAGGGCGACCGACATTCATACCGTGATTGATACAATTCAGTCACGGTATTTTTATTTTATAAGAGCAAAAGAGGTGCATTACCGCACCTCTTTGTTGCTTACGGGGGTAGAGTTTTGCAGTCACAGTACATTTGGGGCAGGATGTGGCAAGTAAATATGGTAGTTTCTATATAAAGGGAAATATTATAAACAACCTATTTTACTTGCCCTAAGTTGCCCCAGACATCAGCCCAAGAGATCACTTGTCAGCTTAAATCCTGAGAGCAGTGTGGTCTTATCCCCACCGCCATTCTTCGGTCTGCATTGCGAAACTGTGCCTAAAGTCATCAGGGATTACCTGTAATTCTTCATACTTCAGACCCTGTGACAGTAAAATCCCCCGGCACTTTGTGCCGGGGGGACGCAACCAAAAGAATAGACATCCGGATACTGCTGCAGCTTGGATACAAACAAAACTACCTGATACTCTGATCGAAACCGCAGATGTACTTTTTCAGGTCGTACAAATCTCAGCGGAGAGCCTCCGTATTTTCTTATGGCAAGATCATCCTGCTCTTTCAACTGAACATATGATCTCCGGTATATTGATCATTTACTGGTATAAAGCTTTGCAGAAGCGAATAAACAGCACCAACCGCTCCGATACATTCCTCGGGGAATTCATTTGTGGAATCGAACTTTATCGTGCGGTCGCTGAATTCGATCCTTACACTGCAGATGGCAGCATCAAGGAGCAGCAGTTCGCTGTCAGGCAGATCGACACATCTGCCCATGTGCTTTTCATCATACAGTGCGTTGAATTCATAAATGGCATTGCGGTCAAGCTCGTATGTATTGCTGACCTCTTCACTGCCCGCATCGGCACGTTCGCTGACCTCAAGCCACACTTTACCTGCTTCGTCAGAATACAGCTTCATATAAACGCTGCCGCCTGACATATCGCCCGCTTCGGAATAAGTAACACTTTTCAGGTAGGTTTCATTCACCATGCCGCCGCCGTCGATTATATGCTTATCGGGTCTGAGCATAGCTGACAATACAGGAACAAGCATAATAACCGCAACTATCACCGCGACAGCTGCCAGTCCTATCAGAATCCATTTCAACATATTCACTGTTATTCTCCCCGACAACATATATCAGTTGTTTGCGATCGCTGCTTTGAAATCGGGTGCACACTTACGTGACACTCTCACTGTCATATCATTATCAAGCGTAACGATGATCGTTCTGTCAGTACCCGGAGCATGGCTCTTCACCTTTTTGAGATTGAGCAGCATAGATTTGGATATACGCAGGAATCTGTTGGAATCAAACATTTCTTCAAGCTGCTGCAGAGTGATTCTCGCCTCATATCTTCCTGACTGCAGAACTGCATAGTTCACGCCCTCGTCCACCTCGAAATAATATACACTGTCCGCTTCTATCCTATGCAGGGTATCTCCTTCATAAACAAAGAGCGTGCTGGTGTTCTTCTTTTCTTCATCGCTCATAACAACGGTGGTTTCCGCTGCCTTCTGCATGTCAATACGCTCTTCCAGTATCTCCAGTGCTATACCGAGGCTCTTGATATATTCCTTAAGATTTCCGCTGTATACGACCGGCACGTCATATCCGACAGCAACATGACCATACATCTTTCCATTGAAACAGATGGGAAGAACATAAAGGTTCTTCGGACGGCTTATGTTATAGAAGGAAAAGGGTATTATCGCAGCACTTTCGAACTCGTCAAAATTTTTATCTCCGATGTTGTCAGTCATGAAGATGCATCGGGACAGTACGTCATCAAGACGCAGACTAACAGACATCAGACATTTATCCACAACGAGATAATGCGTTCGCATGAACACTTCTGTAAGCTCCATATAGCTGCGACATGACATCAGTCTTTCAGAAAGCTCGCTGTTCGTATACCACATATTCTCTGTGCTTCTTTTTTCATGAAGCTCAAGGCGGAGACGAAGATCGCTGTTATAAACACTGCCGCATCCACAGCTGTCACCCGTGAAGAGGCTTACACGGGGACGGTTGATGACAGGCTGTTCTTCGCCCGTGATAAGAGAACCAAGACATCCTGCTGCCATTCTGCCGGTATATTCTGCATCACAAGAGCTGGTGGTAATGGAGATGATACCGTTCTGGGAACACTTCTCACCGCCGAAACCGGCAACTAAGATTTCTTCCGGTACACGGATACCGTACTGTGCAAGTGCTTTAATAAAGAAAAAGGCAATGGTATCACTATAGCACACGACTGCATCGGGCTTTTCCACAGAACCGTATGCGATATCCTTGGCAAGGATATCGGCACATTCACGCCAGAAACCGCCATAGAATATATTGTCGTCTGAGAATTCGATGTTATGTTTTTTCAGAGAAGCCGCAAATGCTTTATCAGCACCCGTAGGATGCCCGGGCTGGCCACCAAGCATATAGATCAGCTCACAGCCGTGCTGTTCGATAAGATGATCTGTAAGATGCTCGACATTTCTGCCGTAATCGCCGGGGAAAACATCAGTGAATAATGTGGAATTGCCCACAACAACAACAGGCTTTGTACACTTGTCGTGGATTTGCTTTTGCAGATGTTTCGCAAGTGCTTTTTGCTGAGAAAAGGATTTTTCAAAAAACATAACGCCGTCATAATCATCAAAATCCACAAGATCATACACCGCTTCTTCGCCGAGAGTCTTTAGCTGATTAAGCAATGGCATGGAAAAAATGGTGGTATTATATCCCATTCTGTTGATCTGCTTTTCAAAGCCGATCAGATAATCGTCGCGATAATCCTCTGTGACATTGCCCATAATAACACAAATATTGCCTTTACTCAATATCAACACCTCTTTCATAGATTTACACCGGACAAATTTCCATCTTAAAATAATTATAATATGTATGCCGAATATTGTCAATAGCAAAATGCCGCTTCAGAACCACATGTGCATTTTCTCGACCAAGTTGCCGCATAATGAGATGCAAACACGTTCCGAGGGCATCTTATACTCAAAAACGGCATCTTATCCGCTATATTCACCACTTATACACGTATATGTCATCTTAGTCATAAACTCTTGATTTTTACCAGCCTTTAAGCTAAAATATTAATATATTAAAGTATATCTGTCCACCGACAGGTACACAGAAAGGGAATTATATGAACAATACAGCGAAAAGATCACTATCGTTCATCACAGCAATGCTGATGGTATTCAGCATCTTCCTCGGGATGTCACCGCTGACTCTGACGTCCTTTGCGGCAGAGGAACGCACTCCTTTTGCTATCGACTACGACCCTAATGACGGCATGATAAAGTACGGTCATTCGGGCGAGATCGGTATGCGTCCCGAGAACGATACGAACAACAACTTCTACAAGCACGACAAGGTGGTCTACTTTCCCTCGGACATGATAACGCTGAGGGATGAGAGCAACAACCTTGTGTTCCCCGATTACGATCCCGATGATCCCTACTACGATTATTCGGATATGCTGAACAAGGCACTTGAGGTCGCACGTGCGGAGCACGATCCCCGTGACCCCACAAACTGTGCACAGGTATTCGTCGAGGAGGGCGTGTACTACTTCAGGAAGTCCATCTACCTGTGGGGATATACCGATATCAACGGCGTTGCGGGCAAGTCCGTTTTCGTTGTTGAACCGTATCTCAAGGACGTTGACGGTAAACCCGTTGATGTAAGCGGTTTCTTCACAAACAAAAACCTTAACGAAACATACTCATGGTACTTCGGCAGCATCAGCGACCTTACGTTCGTTGTAAACAACGCTCACCAGAGCTTCAAGCCCACAAGTACGCCTGAACAGATTCTGAACAACATATGCAGTGACTCTGTCAAGTCGCACGAAAGCTATTCGTTGTTCTACCGTGTCCGCATGGCTTACGGCGGACTGAGCAACCTTGCTCTTTCGGGCTTCCAGTGCTTCATGAGATGGACATTCACCGATATGCTTTCAAGAGTAAAGGATATCACCTGTGGTCCGTGTCGTATTGCACTTTACGGAGTGCAGACCAATGACGCATTTTATTACGACAACTACTTCTACGGCGGTTACTATGTGAATGAGGACGGCTACGAACGTCTGCCTGTATTCCAGTTGAATTTCAGCATGGGTACTACGCTTTTCTCCAATTCCTACATAGGAAACTTTCTGTTCACGCGAACAGGTGCGGGCTGCTGGTGTCCTCATGCATCATATTCAAACCTGACGCTTGAACGTGTATACGGATTTGCTATCGATACAACGGTGGATTCCAACTCTGTCAGCGGATGTCTGTTCAAGGACTGTTCGTACAATGATATTGCGGAATATTTCGAGAGCATGGGTATACAGCCATATGACCACGAAACAAGATACTGGGACGCAGAACAGAAAAAGTGGATGTTCCCGGGCAAGGGATACGTCATCCATGAGACCTATCTGAACGATTACCGTGCAGGCGGCAACCACCGCAACGGCAACTGTATCCCGATGATCATACTTTACGGCGGCGGAACATTCGCGCAGAACAAGATCGAATGTGATTCTCTGGAATGGACTATCCTCGTGGAGCTGAGCAACTCCGAATGGGTCGCAAACTATAGCGGAAAGCGTACAGGCTCACAGAACGTATACTTCACCGATAATGCATTCAGGATAAACGACTGGAAATACGAGAACCTCATGATCGACGACTGGAAGCAAGGCCGTCCCTACACAGAAGGCTGGGAGGACTACACCATCGTTATCTGGGGCGAAAAGGGCTGGAACAATGCCGACGGCACTCCTGCAATGGGCGGCATTGGTGTTCGCGGCGACAAGCCTGTAAGCTGGCTGGATGACGGCATTTATATTTCACCCGAGTTCTGCCGATATGTTGACCTCTCCGCATTCCTCGATCCGGACAAGAAAACCGCAGGTTATGCAGAGCTGGGCAAGGTCGGTGCCAACGAGCAGCAGCTCTGGGACATGGGGCTTGAGCAGCGTTACAGCAAGGATCTCAACGACCCTAACATAGAAAAGGTGTATTTCGAGGAGGACTTCGGCGGCATGAGCTGGAACCCCGGCTCAAACTACGAAAAGCTGCAGTCCGCATTCGACTACGTTGCTACACATGATGCAATTCTCTATATCGACCCAGGCACCTACTACACCGACAAGCCTATCGTGCTGCGTGGCGGTGCCACATACCGTGTATTCTTCAATGGCACTATCCGTGCACAGAAGACAACAGACATGAACGGCAAGGGTATTTTCGTCATGAGTGCAGACGACAATGCACCCATCAACGGTTATTTCCTGAACACCAGTCTGTATATGCAGAACTGCAACGCAGGCGGTTTCTACAACGTAAACTTCGATAAATTCTCATTCACCTTCTCAAGTATTGCACGCGGCGTCGGTGCCTTTGTCAACTGCCGCATCAATAACAGTGTAATGTCAGACGGTTCAATCCAGTACTGTGATTATGGCTTCTTCTATAAGACCATCACGGATAATCTTCTCATAAAGAACGTTTACGGCACCGCAAGCACATGGGAAGAGGGCGAAGACGGCATCACCCCCGGCGACCTCAACTACCGCTACTTCATAAGCAACTCCGATTTCAAGAACTCCACCTGGCGTGCCTGCTGGCTTGAATTCGGCCAGTTCTCCAACGGCAAGAAGCTGCTGGGCGACGGTAACAGCGTTTACCGTGGCAATATCATCGACTACACATATAATTACAGCTTCGGTAAGAACGACGTGTTTGTCGGCAACACACTGACCCGTGGCGGCAGAGGCAGCATTGTAAACCATATGGTGAACTCCAACTTCCCTATTGATCAGCCCGATGCTATCACAGGAAAGCCGATGATATTCTACCACATCAGCGATGGTCTGCGTCTTATCGGCAACGCACAGCTGGGTACAATGACCTACGAAAGTAACTGTATTCAGTTCGACAGCCCCACCATCAGATACACAGACGAAAATGGCAACGAAGTCACTGCTATCTCCGATGCCCGCATCGCAGGAAATATGTTCAATACTGTGGACAGTGGCGACTATAAGGTGAATTACCCTATCACACCCTACGATGTCGCAGATGATATCCTTCTGCAGAACTGCAAAAACAACGAGTTCATGCTGCATACACTGTATTTCAACGATCAGAAGGATGATCCCGCTACCGCTCTCGACGAAACCCTGACAGTAACAAAGGCTGATGTGACAAGCTGGTCCGTACCTCATCTCATCACCTACGTCAACGGCGAGCGACTTGAAGTAAAATATCCTGAAACTACCGAAAAGGATATTGAGCAGAACACAAACGATCCCGATCCGCAGAATGATATATTCGATGTACCTAACATCTGGACCAATGCGACAAGCAGCAACGAATACCTGCTGTACGATTTCAAGGACAGAACCCCCGAACAGAAAGCTGCACTTGAGGCACTGTTCGACGGCTACATCGATACTTCCACGACATCGCTGTATCTCAACTCGCGATACAACACAGCGGTAATGCCGAATGAAACTGCAGCACGTCCGTTCAACTACTACGAGTTCAGGGATGATCTCACCCCCGAACAGCGACTTGACGTCATGGCACAGACACATCACCACGAAGTGGCACAGAGTCCTTCGGGCAACGACGCATACTTCACCGATCAGTCCCGTGACGAGAATTACGGCAGTGCAAACAACGCAAACAGATCTACATTTGCCATCGTCTTCGACGATGAGAAGATCTCGGGTGACCCATTGCAGTCCGTTACCGCAAGCGTCTACTACGACACTCATTACAGCACAATATGGCAGGGCAAGCGTAACCTGATGTTCATCTTCTCCGAGGACGACGACTATTATTACGGTATCGCTCTCGGCTACGGACAGGGCAACTACGGCCTTATCACAGGCTCCTGCAGAATAACCAAGGACTACATGGAAGGCTTTATTGCAGATACAAACCACAAGCGATTCTGTGAGGCACACTTCCAGTACGGTGCTGAATTCGAAGTAGGAAAGTGCTGGCAGCTCTCCCACTACGACCCCTTCGGCAACATCACACGTCCCTATAACGGCGAGCAGACAAAGACCGTTTTCGGCGACTACACAACGATCCCGATGTTCGAGGATATAGCTGATCTCGGCGGTTATGAGAGCCGTGTACTTGGCTTTGATATCGTGTTTGAATATAACGATTCTTACGATTCCGTTTCCGCTTATGCAACAGTTGATTTCTCTGAGATAGGCACCGACACATCCGAAGACCCCGCACTGAAGGCTACCACAAGAAAGGTATGGCTCGGCACATACGACCTTGAGGGCAGAGATAAGGTGTTCGGTATGTGGAGCGGTGATAAGCTGTGGATAGAAAGCGTACAGTTCGAATATACTCCTGATGCCGTATCCCAGTGCGAGCACACCTTCACTGATACTGTCACAAGAGAAGGTCACTGCACAAAGGATACCGTTACCCGTCACACCTGCACAAAGTGCGGTTACGAATATGAGGATATGACCGCTGCAAAGGGCCACTCCTTTGTTGACCGTATAAGAAAAACGGATGGTAAGACCATTCGCCACTGCAAGATATGCGGCTTTGAATACGCAAGTGATTTCCTGCCCGAGGATCTGTGTGAACACAGATACACCAAGACCGTAATTCAGGAAGCGACCTGCCTCACTGAAGGTGCGGCAGTATACGAGTGCTCCGACTGTGGCGACATCTACACTGAAACGATCGCTGCTCTCAAGCACAATTACACATCCAAAGTAATCGCTCCCACAAAGACAGATCAGGGTTACACCATGCACACCTGCACACGCTGCGGTGACAGCTACAAGGACAACTACAAGGATCCCACAGGTGGCGGTGGTTCTGGCAGCTCCGGCGGCAGTGGCGGCGGCAGTTCCACAGGCGGTGGCGGCAGCAGCTCCGGTGGCGGTAGCTCCACAGGCGGCTCTACTTCCAGCGGATCTCCCTCCATTAACGGTGTGAACTACAACTGGTTCCAGATCGCTGCTATGATCGAAAAGCTCCCTGCTGACGGCAGATTTATCGTC
>JAZURJ010000041.1:0-7926 GCA_045606085.1 Oscillospiraceae bacterium | reverse complement strand
GCACTTGATGATGAGGGTGCAGAGTGGCTGGCTCAGGAGGATTTTCAAAATGTGCAAGGCGATAATATATTAGCAATCAACCCTAAATTCAGGAATGAATTTGGTAAATTCTATGCGGTAAATTATAGTCATTCGTCAAATGAGCTTACTGAGTTTGCAACCGAAACAGACAGATATTTCTGTGTGTTTTTTCGGGCAAATGGACGTCATTATGGCACGACACAGGCAACATTCAGTTATCCTATGAGTGATGGAGTAGTGCGTGAAGCGGTACTTGATGTGGGAACGAATATCGAGGAAAAGTGGTTTGAGCTGAAGGATACCGAAACACCCAGTGAGTTCTATATCCCGAAGTATCTGATACTTTCCGAAATGTCGTTCTCAATTTATGGTGAGAATACGGGAGCGTATGTTGATAACTCTGCACCAGAGCGTGGCTGGTGGTCGTTTACATCATCTATGACACATGAAGAAAGCAATGATGACGCGGTCAATGATATCAGCTTTGTGCTTGATGACGGCAGCTTTTATGAGCTTGACGATTATTCATCACTTAGCTCTGCTGTTGCACATGAGGAGAATGGATATACAGATATCAATATCGCAAGCGGGTGCTTTATCGAACATGACTTGACTGACGGAGTGTTCAGCATAGAGTTCAATGCTCCCGATATCGACAGGATAGTAGGACTTCAGATAGGCGATGCGTATTACGATCTTACAGAATAATAGCATAACACAATAAGAAAAGGGCGGTTTTCCGCCCTTTTTGTTGTTTATATCCGCAATGCATCCACAGGCTTCATTGTCGCAGCCTTATACGCAGGATACGCTCCGAATACCGCACCGATCACTGCCGCCGCACAGCTTGATAATAGAAGTGATATCCAGCTTACAGTGAACGGAACCCCCAGCATAAGACAGCCTGCCCACGATATCACAAGACCTCCGATGATTCCTGCAGTGCTGCCGATCAACGTTAGAAGGATGCTTTCCGTGAGGAATTCCAGACAGATATCGATGTTGCTTGCACCGATGGACTTTTTGATGCCTATCTCATGTGTGCGTTCGCCGACGCTCATCATCATGGTGGTCATGACGGATATTCCCGATACCACCAGCGATATTCCCGCAACCAGTGACAGCGATGTGGTGACGATCATCAGGATATCATCAAGCTGCTTTTTCTGTGACAGCAGATTGTTGACAGTGAAACTGTCGCTGCTGCCGATGTGGGTGTCGAGTGCATCCTTTACCGCTGTTATTACAGAACTGTTATCCACGCTGTCGATCTTCACGGCGAGGCGGTCGTATGTCGAACGTCCGCTGAGCTGCTGCATGGTGCTGATGGGAATATACATGAAACCGGGCATGATGTTCGTCAGCATGGATTGCAGACCGCTGAGTCCTGTGCTTGCTATTCCTATGATCTCAAACTCGTGATATTTTCCGCCCAGAAACAGCGTAACGCTCTTTCCGACGATGTTGCTCCTTCCGTAGGTCTGCAGGGCAAACGCCTCATCTATCACACATACCATCGAGCGTGCGGAGGTATCGGCGGCAGTTATCAGACGGCCGTGTTTTGCCTCCAGTGAGATGAGCCTGTCCGCTCTCCTGTCCACGCCCCATACATAGGTGTCAAGCCGTTTTCCGATCATTTTGGCTTCGGTCATGGACGCCATCAGCGGCATGACATCCACAACGCCTGCGGTGCCACGCACTACCTGTGCACTATCGTCTGTGAGAGTGACGCCCACTGTATTGTCTGCCGTCTGTACCAGCAGAGTATCCACTCCCATCGTAACGAGAGTGGAGTTTACCTGCTGAGTTCCCACCGCACCGACCGTTGATATCAGCACCACCGACAATACACCTATCGCAATGCCTGCCATGGTGAGCAGCGACCGTGTGCGGCACCTCAGAATATTTATCAGAGCTCTCAACATATTCAGTTTTTCTCCAATCTTACAAAACGGTTGTCGGATATGTTGTCGGGATCTGTGAACACTTTGTCCTGTGCCGATACACCTTTTATTATTTCTGTTCCGTCGGCGAATTCTGCTCCTGTGAATATCCTGCGGCGTACAGCCTTGCCGTCCTGATAGAGATACACATATTCGCCTGTTTCGTCCTGACCGATGGCGTTGTAGGGGAGCACGCAGATATTTCTGGGTGCGGTCAGAGTAAATTCTGCGGTGGCGGTAAGACCTGTTTTCATTCGTTCGTCGTAGGTGTCTGGGATTATGCGGACATCCACCACTGTTTCAAGCACGGAGCCGCTGTACTTGCTTCGTGCCGCGGCAGATATGCTGCTAACTGTACCTGTGAAGTATTCATCGGGATAAGCGGTAAGGCTGAAGCGGACCTGCTGCCCTTCGGTTATGCGGGAGATGTACTGTTCGCTTATGGGAACGGTAAGCAGAAGCTGGTCTGTTGACGCTATCGTACAGATGGCTGAA
Source organism: Oscillospiraceae bacterium (assembly GCA_045606085.1). Classification (GTDB taxonomy): domain Bacteria; phylum Bacillota; class Clostridia; order Oscillospirales; family Ruminococcaceae; genus CAG-115. The sequence goes on along the minus strand of JAZURJ010000041.1, from coordinate 5,467 downwards.
CCGGCTTCGACAGCGGCACAGTTTCCGACTACAGAAAGCACGATGCCGCTGTGGTCAGCGGTAATGATGTCAGGTATCATCGAAACAGCCGTGGAAAGCCCCGCCGAAGCGATAGCAAGCTGTGGTAACTGACCCAGACTTTCAATAAAAGATGTTGTTCCTGTTTTATCAACGATGGCAACGATGTCGCCTGCCTGAACGATATCGCCTTCGCTGACACAACTGCGTGCTATCACCAGCGGCAGGGGAGAAGTGACATCGGATTGTCCTGCGAAACTCAGTGAGCCGTTGCCTGAAAGTTGTTCGGAGTAGCTGACGGTCTTTGGCGAGATGACCTCTGCAGAGGGGGCTGTTCCGACGGCTACTTCGGGTATTGCACATACAGCGAAAGCAACGGCAGCGAAAGTGCACATCACGGTAATGATCTTCTTCATTTCCTTCATATCCTTTCCCGGTTGATTACCTTTTTATTTTGACTCATGAGTCCGATAATTATTCCTGAAAACAGCAATTATAAGCACGAGAATAAGTAAACAGGTGCCCTGCGAGGTCGTTTGTGTATAATAATTGTAAGAATTGTGCAAATTCCCGTGAAAAGTTGATATATTTTTGTGTGCTAAAGTGTTGACAACTCGCAGGTTTAGATATAAAATTATTATGTAGACATATATGCTAAATATAATGCTATGAAAGGAATACAAATATGAACTGTAAGAATTGTAATGCTGAAGTTTCTGCTTCTGCAAAGTTCTGTTCGGTATGCGGAACACCTGTCGAGCAGCCTGCTGCTGTATGTCGCAGCTGCGGTGCGGCTCTTGTAGAGGGTACAAAGTTCTGTACTACCTGCGGAACTGCTGTTGAAGCACCCGCTGCAGCCGTTGCGGCACCTGTTGCTCCCGTGGAACCCCAGCCTGTTGAGCCTGTTGCTCCCGTGGCACCCCAGCCCATTGAGCCTGTTGCTCCCGTGGCACCCCAGCCCATTGAGCCTGTTGCTCCCGTGGCACCCCAGCCCGTTGAGCCTGCTGCTCCCGCAGCACCCCAGCCCGTTGAGCCTGCTGCTCCTGTCGTACCTCAGCCCGTTGAGCCTGCTGCTCCCGTAGTACCTCAGCCCGTTGAGCCTGCTGCTCCCGCAGCACCCCAGCCTGTTGAGCCTGCCGCTCCCGCAGCACCCCAGCCCGTTGAGCCTGTTGCTCCCGCAGCACCTCAGCCCGTTGAGCCTGTTGCTCCCGCAGCACCTGTTGAAAATAACATCAGCATGGACATTGCAGGCCTTGACATGAGCGATGCATCTGCAATAGCTGTGAAGCCTGTAAAGAAAAATGGCGGTAAGATCGCTCTGATCATCATCCTTGCTGTGGTTGCCGTTCTTGCTATCGTTGGTGCGATCTGCGGCATCTTCTTCAGAGGCGTGATCGCAAACCTCTTCATGGGCGACAACAAGTACGCTGCTATGATCGAGGGTAAGGTGTTTGAGGCAGTTACAGAAACTGAGGGTGAAGATCTTGCTGAGCTGAGCGATGAGCTTACAGAGGCATTCTCCTCCGCATTTACCGCTGCAAACTCAACAAATAACGGTGATATCAGCTCTGCGGATGAGCTTACATCCGCTCTTGCAGGTGTTGACCTTAAGGATATCATTTCTACATATAATGCTCAGTTTGTTGAAGTTTATGGCACTGATGGTGCTGTTCTTGAGTTTGATGCAGATCTTAAGCTTACTGAGCAGGCTATTGCTGATATGGGAGCAGACAGTGAGATCATCGACATCATCAACGATTCTTCTCTCACAATGGCATTCCAGGCAGCAAAGGACGCTCTCGGCTTAGAGATCTCCGCAACTGACCCAGAGGGCTTTGAACTCAGTGCCCGCTGCGTTCTGCGTGATGATGGTACAGTTGCATTACTGCTGCCTTTCGGCACAGACAAGTGCATTAAGATGACCCTTGATACCGACGGTGCGGTTTCCGAGGTTGAAACAGTCGAGTTTGATATTGATGCGGCTGAGATCCTGCGTATCACAAATAGCCTTACTGATATCTATCTCAAGTATTACGAGATGGCAGAGATCACCATCGAGAAGGACAGCATGAAGGCTGCAAAGGTAGAGGCAAACGGCAGACTTATCATCGCCGAGATGGACGAAGATCTCCTTGGCGATATGTTCGAAGAAATGATCAACTTCATGATCGAGGACGATTACTTCATGGAGAAGTTTGCAGAATTCATGAAGCTTGCCGGTGAGGAGTACAGCGAATCCGAGATCAAGGATGAGCTTGAGTCTTCCATCGAAGATATGAAGGATGACATCAACTTCACATTTATTATCAAGACACTGGTAGACAACAACAGCAACCTGCTCGCTAAGTCCTATGCTATGGACATCGAGGACGAGGGCGAGGCATCCTTTGCTTTCGTTGATGGCGAGAACGAGATGGGTCTGCAGATCGTGATCGATGATGAGGATTTCCTTGTTGCTAAGATCACAGAAGAGAACGAAACCACCGGTAAGGTTGAGATGACTCTGACTGATGCCGATACAGAGATCGGTGTTGACGTAGCATATGAGAACGTTACAGTTGTTCCTTATCTCAACACAGAAGTGCCTACTGGCAAGTATGAGATCGAGATCGACGCTGACGGCGAAAAGGCTTCCATGACTATCGATACTTACGTTGACGGTGATAAGATCAAAAACGAGTTTACTATCGATCAGGATGAGATGGGTACTATCGGTCTTACAATGACCTGTGCTCCTGCTTCCGAGGATCTCACTGCAATTCCTTCCGATGCTCTTGATTTCACAGATGCAACAAGCTGGACAGAGGATGAAACAAAGAAGAACGCTCAGTATATCCTTGATGCACTCAATGAGATCAAGGCAAAGTGTGAAGCAAAGCCTGACAGTACCTTTGTTGGTCTTGTAGGCGATGCTGTTGCAGAGGGCGTTATCTATTTCGAGGATCTTCTCGCTCCCAAGGTAGGTTCCGAGGAGCTGTCCATGGTAGCTGACGGCATTTCTGAGCTGATGAACAGTCTGAATAACACATATATCGCAAACAGCGAATTTGTAACTGACGATCTCTTTAATGAATGCACAGAAGTTTATGCGGCACTTGATGAGGCATACAATAAGGTTGCATATGAGTACGAGATGGATCAGGCAGATTACGATGCTATCGTAGCTGAGGTCAATGACCTGAAGGAGAGAGCGACTGAGCTTTGCGATAAGATGAACGCCGCTGCCGAGGATGCAAATCAGCAGGGTGCAGCACTTCAGGGTATGTGGACTGCATATCTCATCGAGGGCTATGGCGAGCAGATGACTCCCGAAGAGGCTGAGTTCACCATGAATGTTATGTTCTATGAGGACGGCACTTTCATGTGGAACTGGGACGGCGAGGTCACCAACGGCACATGGACCCTTGAGGACGGTATCGTTACTCTTGTAGAGGAAGAGTGGTATTATGAGTTCAACTATGAGAACGGTGAGCTTGTATACATCCTTGACGATGAGATCACTATCCGCATGAGCAAGTAATCCCGGACTTAATAATAAAACGCCGCTGAGAGATCAGCGGCGTTTTTGTGTGTCTTTTTTGTTAAATCTATTGATTTTTGGTCATGCTTTTGCTATAATTAAGGTAGATTTTCTGTGAAATCGATTAACTGACATTTTTTGGTTGAAAGGAAGTATCGTTATGTTACCAAAGATAGGCATTCGTCCCGTTATTGACGGAAGACAGTTCAGTATCCGTGAGGGGCTTGAGGAGCAGACAATGAACATGGCAAAGGCTGCTGCGGAGCTTATTTCTTCTAAGGTACGTCATGCAAGCGGTGAGCCGGTTGAGTGTGTTATCGCTGATACCACCATTGGCGGCATTGCAGAAAGTGCAGCTTGTGCAGACAAGTTCTCCACAGAGAATGTTGTTGCAACTCTCACCGTAACACCCTGCTGGTGCTATGTTACTACTGTTATCGATGAAGATCCTAACACCATCAAGGCTATCTGGGGATTTAACGGCACAGAGCGTCCCGGTGCGGTCTTTCTTGCAGCGGCAAATTCTGCTTATGCACAGATCGGAATGCCCTGCTATTCTATCTATGGTCATGATGTAAAGGATGCTGACGATAAGACCATTCCCGCGGACGTTGAGGAAAAGCTGCTGCGTTTTGCACGCTGTGCGGTTGCTGTCGGAGCAATGAAGAATAAGAGCTACGTCAATATCGGTGCGGTATCCATGGGTATTGCAGGCTCTTACTGTAATGAGGAGTTCTTCCGCTCTTACCTTGGCATCCACCCCGAATGGTGCGATATGTCTGAGATCATCCGCCGCGAGAAGCTTGGAATCTACGATGAAGAGGAGTATAAGAAGGCTCTTGCGTGGATCAGGGAGAAGTGCCCCGAAGGCGTTGACATCAATCCCACACCCGGCATGACTTATATGCGTCCTGTTCTTTCCGCCAAGGAGAAGGAAGAGAACTGGGAGTTCATTGCTAAGATGACCTGTATCATCAGAGATATCCTGCACGGCAACAAGAAGCTGGCAGACAAGGGCTGGCTCGAGGAGGCCAAGGGCAGAAACGCCATCGGCGGTGGTTTCCAGGGTCAGAGAAACTGGACAGATTTCATGCCAAACGCTGACTTTACCGAGGCTATCCTGAATTCCACCTTTGACTGGAACGGTGCACGTCAGCCTGTTCCGTTCGCGACCGAGAACGATGGTCTGAACGGTGTAACACTGATGTTCCTGCATCTGCTGACGGGCAAGGCAGCAGTGTTCGCTGATGTTCGTACATACTGGTCTCCCGATGCAGTTGAGAGAGTAACAGGCTGGAAGCCTGAGGGCAAGGCAGAAAACGGCTTTATCCACCTCATCAACAGTGGTGCGGCGGCTCTTGATGGCACAGGTGCGGTCAAGGACGAGAACGGCGAGAGCATCATGAAGGCATGGTGGGATATGACCGACAAGGATATCGACGCTTGCCTTAAGGCTACCACATGGCCCTGTGCAAATCTCGGTTATTTCCGTGGCGGCGGCTTCTCCTCCAGCTTCTCTACACAGGGCATCATGCCCTGCACCTTTGCGAGAGTTAACCTTGTAAAGGGTCTCGGTCCGACCATCCAGATCATCGAGGGCTACACAGTGGAGCTTCCTGCGGATGTCAACAAGACACTGCTTGACAGGACCGATCCCACATGGCCCAGCACATGGTTTGCTCCCATATGTACAGAGGGCGCAACAGGCGATGTTTACAGCGTAATGGCTAACTGGGGCGCAAATCACGGTGCATTCGTATATGGTCATATCGGCGAGGATCTGGTTACTCTTGCAAGTATGCTTAGAATCCCCGTATCCATGCACAATATCTCCGACGACCGTCTGTTCAGACCGCACGCATGGTCAGCATTCGGAACAAAGGATCTTGAAGGTGCTGATTACAGAGCTTGCGCAGCTTACGGTAGTCT
>JAZURJ010000040.1:0-5390 GCA_045606085.1 Oscillospiraceae bacterium | reverse complement strand
AGAACGATACCACGGGAGTTGTCCGCCTGTCCTTGGGGGGTGATACTTCCCAAACACAGTTGAGCAATACCGACCTCAGATGTCGTTCCCCGTCTTATGTTGTATCTAACGTTGTAGTCAGTTTTTGCCGCCTCCGCTGTTGCGGAAGCGTTATTGCTATCTACGAATGTAGGGTAGATAGATCCGGTGGTAGCATAATCATTCTTGACCGTCTTAATCTTATCAGCACTACCTGAATTGCCAGTCACAGAGGTTTGAGCGGGGTGAACATGGTCCTCTCTTGACACTCTTGGAGATGTTCCAACAAACGCCGTTCCTGCCATCTGTGGTACTGCTGTAGCGTAAGAAACATGTGTTCCATGAGACACAGGAGCTTTGCCCTCAAGGGCGGTCTGCAAGCCAGTTACATCTTCTATGGCGTGTTCGTGCTCTATGGGTGCTTTATTACCGATAGCAGCGTTCAGAGCTTCCACAATATCTCTGTGAGCAAGCATGGCATCCGCAAGCTCTTTAAGCGTATCAAGTTCGGCAGGGGAGCCATTGATAAGCAGTGTGATCTGCAGGTCTGTGTACTCGGTAGATCTATTGTAGCTAGCTTCGATGGCCGTGTTCATGGCTTCAGTAGGAGTGTAAAGTGCAAGCTGTTCGGCAAGCGTTCCTGCCGTTACTACTGCTGAGGGGTTAACAGTAACAGTAATTTCGTCTGTCTGTGATACTGCTACCGCCATCGTAAATTCAAGCATATAGTCGGGATAGTCCGTTTCTGACGGGACTTCCTCTCCTATATCATCCTGTGCGATGGCGAACAGCACCTGCGTTTCGTTGTATGTAGCATATAAGCCGATCTGCTTGAAAGTCTCAGCCGATGTTAGACCAGTGTTCCTGATCTGCAGCTTTATAGCTATGCCGTTTTCGATATTGGATTTAGCGGCAATTACAACAGGGATCTCGTCGATAGGCGATGACAAAGATGTCTGAGCAATCAGCGAAGCAGCTTCTACTGTGCCGCTCGCAAGCTTCGCTGTATCAAGGATCATCTCACTGCCCGTAATTAGCTGTGGAAGTATAGCAAGACCACTATTGGTGATTACTGCACTACTCCATGCCATAATTCTTCACCTCACAATATATTCTTTTGTACATTCCGCTCATCTTAATGCCTGCGAACAGTGACATATCGGCATTCAGACCTATCATGAATACAGTTTCCTCAAGATGAGAGCGGAGATTTTTGTAATACTTGACCTTTGCCAGGATACGGTTGCGTTTCTCCTCGTTGCCTGAGCTATCGTAGATAATGACCTTGAAGTGAAACGGCTCACCGCCATATTCATACCACTCCTTCACCTTGACGGTATCATAGACACTTTTCAACGCCGTTTCCACAGCGTATTTCGTGCCTTTATATCGGTGGATGGATACACACTCGCTGATCGTCTTTCGCTTCTCCTCAATGGTACCTTCGTAGTCATACCATTCTACACGGAAGTCGTACGCAAGTGCATCGAGTATTTCTTCTGAGAGGGTATCAATCGCAGCGTAGATGATAGCATTGTTGCACAGTTCCTTGTTCTTAGCCAGTTGTTCTGCGAGAACTTCGCCGAGAGCGGCAAACCTTACATCGCTTGCAAGGACAGGAGGATACTGCTTAAATATGCTGTCTTTGTTGATATTAAGCATCCTCATATCCTCCGTTGTTGATCGTTGTCGTGCCAAGCTGAGCCGCTTCGGTATCGCTTACCGTTGTGTACACGGGTGACATAACATTAACACGCTTCACGCCTGTTTCCATTATCAGCTGAATAAGATAAGAGGGGTTTATATCCCGTCCGATTTTAGCGGTCTGCCATGCAACATACTTGTCTATTGCTGCCTTGACAGCAGCTTCGGCATCCACAAGGCTGAGTCCGCTGTTCTGGGTAACATAATAAGTAACATCGATATCGAAAGTGCTTGCTGTCGGAGCAGATACCGTCACCTTGTCGGTGAGCGGTCGCACTTTTTCATCGTTAAGGGCTGCGGATATCGTATCAAGCAGTTCCTGTTCGGGAAGAACACCATTAGCACAAAGAATACGAATGTCTACTACGCCGGGACTAGGGGAAGTTGCAGTGACATCTGTCACCACAGTTGAGGCAGATTTAGCATGATATATGTATGATCCTGCCGGCCCTGCAGTTGAATAACTCTCCATACTATCACGCATACGATGATATAATGCTTCATCATCTTCTCTGTCTGATCCGCCGTTACTCTCCGTGATGTTGGTTACAGACAGGAAGTATGGAAAGATGTCTACACACTGCGATATCTGACCTATACCGTACCCATTGCCCATTGTGCCGGGAATGGTACACGTAGCAGAGCATGAGGCTGTCAGATTTCCTGCAGGCACTGTCATATCTGTATCGGTTGCGAACATGATATTTCCATCAACGGATGCTCTTGTTCCTGCAGGGATGATAACCGATGTCTGCTGTGCCTCTGATATTGTGAATTCAAGCTGCACGGTAGCAGGCTGTGCTTCAAGTCGCTGCACATCCTTGAACAACTCACACAGATTATCAAGATATTCTCCTCGAGCGTAGCGAGGAACGTTCTGCTTGGCAGCATCATTGAAGATGGCACGTTCCTGAGATATAACTGATGCAGCATATAGGATAACAAGCTTCATCGGGTCAGCAGGATACAGCACCCTGCCGATCTTGGCTTCATACGATGCAATCATCTCAGCTTCGATGGCTGATGTGTTGCTGTCCACGAAAGTGATGTCGGGGGTATTACTCACTTGTTTTCACCTCCACGATTGGTATTATTGTTCCGCTGTTTGTGTCCTGCTCAAATGTGATGCTGACAAGCTCTGCACGAGGCTCATACTCCTCGAGAGTGTCAGCTATTGTCTGATACAGGAGTGTTTCTGCCACGGGAAGTGGTTTACCCAGATATTCTGTTGACAAGCCCATCTCCCGGGCAAGTGGTACATCATGCTTGATAGTGCTGAGCAGCACCCTTACATTCTGCATGATTTCCTCATCGACCGATGATGGAGCGGGGTCAAGCTCATACGGCTCATTTGCTTTGATTATCTGCACCATATTTATCATCACCTCTTGGCATAAGAATTGAGCGTAAGTGATACCTCAATGGATAGGATATTTCCTCTGTTGTCGATACGCTCGATATTATTATTCACCTTGGTAATTACCCAACGATAGCTACCGAACTGGGTGTTACCAAGAACGAATCGGAGCAGTTCGCCTTTACGGCAAGCTGTATTGATCTTATACATTTCCTTGCGAGGATTAAGGCCATGGAAGGCGGAGAGCTTGATGTTCATCGAGAGTGTCTCCACATCCTCGCCAGCAAATTCCAGCAGCGGCTTATTACCGATGCGGTTATGTGTCTGGTACTTGGCACCAACGTTATATTTGAGACCTTTAAACGTCCGCACCTGATCATCGGATATCTCGAATACGATGTCTCCAAGACTGGCTATCATCTATATACCTCCTATCACAAAGCCGTCGCCATCTCCATTGTCGATCATCAAACATACAACAGTCTGACCTATGTATGGCAGCCATGCTCTGACCGTTACATCTGCACTGTGTCCCTTCACTGACTGCTCGCCATGAATTGTATCAGGCGGCTTTTTGGTGTATGTGGCTGTTGCCACTTCCTTTCGGGGAACAGAAGCATATGTCTGGGTCATGCTCCATGCTGTACCATCTGTGGCAATAGCAGCAGTGATCAGCGGAGAGTTTGAAAGGACTTTCAGATTTGCCGATACCATATCTGCACGATCAGCAAAAATCACTCTTGCAGTGCGGTTGTCGCTGTCAACGCTTGATACCGTTCCTACTCTTACCATGTCAATATTCCTCCAGACACTTGTGCATTTTGAGCTGGGTTGTATATCCGCTGCGGGATACGGAGTGCGTGGCTGTCTCTATGAGATACTTTCCATCGAAGCCGCCGAAGCCTTCAACGTTGACTGTCACGCCAGCCACAAGGAGAACGTCACCATACACCTTCAGCGTGGCGGCGAACTTATCCTTATTCTTCTGCCGTAAACGCTTCATGGCCAGTTGACGAGCTTCTTCACGATCGTTGACTTTTTCGCTGATTTCAAGCACCTGCCCGCTTCCGTCGCTGATACGGGGTGTATAAGTGTATTCGATCGTTTTGCCCGTAGTGGTATTGGTGTAGCTTACATGGCAACTGCTGTATGTGGTATCGCTGGCACCGTCAGAAAAAGAATAGCTGATGATCTCGCCGCTGTTGTAGGAGAATGTGTGAACGGCATCCTTTTTCTCATACTCGGCTTCATCGAACAGGACGATTGTGTTTGCAGTGACCTTCAGGGCAATGCCTGCAGCTTTGCATAGTCGCTGCAGAAAGACTATATCGCTTTCACCTGTCTGTTCTTTTCTTGTGTACAGAGGATTATAGTCGGAGGCAAAGAAGCAATGCATCCTGGCTCTGTTAGCTATCTGATTCGCAATAGCTGAAAGTCGGATATTCTCCCATGCTTTATTCCTCTTTGTATGCCTGAGAGATGTTGTGAACGGAAGGGAAGTGGACTTGAGTTGTATCCTTGATGGTGGTCCGTCCGCTTTAATGGTGTCTATCTGAAATGTGCCGCATTCCAAAAGTTTGTCTTTGCCGTCAGATTGAGCGTTAAGCTGCATTATCGACACGGTAAGGGTTGCACCCTGCAATCCGTTGTAAGTGGCTGTAAGTGTGCTTGACGTGGCTGTATCGCCGTTTCTGTACAAATCCTCGGCTCTCATTGCCGCTGTAATAGCTCCGTTGATGCCGATTACAATACGATCTGTATTGATCTTACCAATCTCGATGACCGTAAAGCCAGTGTATGTATACACCCATGACTGCAGCGGTGTTCCATCGTAAGCAGGAGCACCTTGCTTTATCATTACTGGATCACCGACAGCAAAACCGCCACTTAATGAAGCGGCGGCAGATGCCGATGTTGTTGTGCTGACGTTACTGTTCAGCCAGTGCAGTAGCCATTCACGGTCTCTGTCATCGATCTGTACAGACAGATCGTCTGTTTTGTCCTCTTCCTCGTCAGTGTAGGTGAGTGAAAGAAGATATTTATTGATGTCCTCGGATACATCAGCACCGTTCACCGACATTATGACCTTTGCACGCCGTGCAAGAGCCTTATCACTCATATTGCACCTCGTTTCCATGGGGGAAGTGATGCATCGGGTACTGTTGTCACTTCGGGGATTGTCAGAATTGTACCCGCAGAGAACACAACTGTGTCAGCGTGTTCGATGTTGGCATTGATGATGTCAGACATATACATCTCACTGCCGAGGGTTTTCAGGGCGATAACATCCCATGTGTCGCCCAGTATTGTT
>JAZURJ010000039.1:0-13636 GCA_045606085.1 Oscillospiraceae bacterium | reverse complement strand
AACTCTTCGTTGTATTTTTCCTCAAGCTCATTAAGCAGTAATTGCTCACTGTGCCATTTTGTTTTGCCTTCCCAATAGCATCCGCTCATTGAAAGCACAAGTGCAAGTGCTGTTATTGTTGATATGATTTTTTTGATGTGTTTCACTTTTTCATCTCCGTCCGTGATCGTATATTGCTATTTTAATATATAACTCACACGCTGTCAAGCAATTCGCTGAAGCACTGGATTTTATGCGGGATATATGCTATAATTGACATATACTTACCAGAACGGAGGAACGTTATGTTCAGGAAGATACTATTCCTTGCACTTGCCGTGGCGCTGGCGGCATCCGCCTGTGTCACGACAGCATCTGCAAAGTCTGACGTCGGAGAGATGCGTGATATCACCACCATGGAGCTTGTGCGTGATATGGGCATCGGAATAAATCTCGGCAATACCTTTGAGTCCTGCGGTGACTGGATAGCCCAGTGGGGCGACGGCACTCCCGAGTCCTACTACACCGCATGGGGAAGCCCCGTTATCACCGAGGATATCATCCGTGGCTATGCCGAGGCAGGCTTTGGCGTGCTCAGAGTACCCGTGGCATGGTCCAATCTTATGGGAAGCAACTACACCATCAGTACGGAGTACATGGCACGTGTGCGTCAGGCGGTGGACTGGGCACTGAAATACGATATGTACGTAATAATCAACCTGCACTATGACAACGGATGGCTGGAGAATTTCCCCACAGACACCGCAAACTGCATGAAGAAGTACCAGCGGATCTGGGAGCAGGTGTGCGAGGAATTCAGGGACTACGGCGATCACCTGATGTTTGAATCCCAGAACGAGGAGCTTGGCTGGGGCAGTGTGTGGAACGAGTGGTCTGGCACGGACAACGGCAAGGCTGCATCCTATGCACTTGCAAACAGCGTAAATCAGAAGTTTGTTGATGTGGTGAGAGCGTCTGGCGGCAACAATGCACAGCGTCACCTGCTGATATCGGGCTACAATACGGATATTGTAAAGACCGCTGACAAGCTGTTCAGAATGCCCGATGACCCTGCGGGCAGATGTGCGTTATCCGTACACTATTATACTCCTGTTACCTTTGCACTTATCACCGAGGATGTAAGCTGGGGAAAGACCGAGTATTACTGGGGCGACGAGGAAGACCTCGCAGAGCTTGAAAAGTACATGAACATTGTCAAGACGTCCTTTATCGACAAGGGCATCCCCGTTATCATCGGCGAATATGGCTGTCCTTACGAAAACAAGGATCCTGAATCGGTGGAGAAGTTCCTCGCCGCCGTCTGTGAAACGGCGTACGATGTGGGTGCGTGTCCCGTGCTGTGGGATACTCCCGGTGGAAGATACGACCGCAGCACCTGTAAGATGACCGACGCAAAGCTTCTGAAAAAGCTGATGAAGATACCTGACAGCAAGCCTGATACAAGCGGCACACAGGGGCAGCCTTCTTCGCTCCCCGAATTCGCCCTTAGCGGCAAGCCGATGGCGGCACTGCTGAATTTTATGGACGATCTCAATCAGCTCGTCACCGGATAAGCATGAAAATAGGCCCCCGACTAAGCGTCGGGGGCCATCTCGTTTTGGTTTACTCAAATAAATTGATTACGCTTCCTTAGCGATAACAACCTTATCATTGTAATAACCGCAATTTCCGCAAACTCTGTGGGGGAGCTTCAGCTCACCGCACTGCTTGCAGCGAGAGAATGCAGGTGCGGATAACTTCCATACCTGGGAACGTCTCTTATCACGTCTTGCACGAGAAACTTTTCTCTTCGGAACTGCCATTATTGCACCTCCTCCATATAACATTAATCATAATCTAGGAGTCGTATACACGAACTCTTTTATAGTCACGCTTAACATTATATCATGAGGATCTCGATTTGTCAAGAGTTTTTTAAAAATCAGTCAACAAACTTTTTAATATTGTCGGAAAGTTCAGAATTGTCAGCGGAAATTGTGCAGGTGATTGTTGTATCTGCTGAAATCTTAGCCAGCTTTTCGAACATCTCGCCAACCTTATCGTAATCTCTGCCTGTGATTCTGAGAGTTGCGTCTACGAAAATATCAGTGCAGTCGTGGTCGGAAGCAAGGATACCTGCAACGAAGCCATAGAATGCATCATAGCCTTCAACGTTGTAGTCTTCGATGTTTACCAGACGCACCTTATGGGTGATGTCTGTATTCAGGGAAGAGCCCTTCTGGATAGCAACTACGTTACCGTTAGAAGCCTTTTCTGCTGCGTGGATAGCATCGATGAGAACCTTAGTCTTGCCGGAACCTCTTCTGCCTGTGATAAGTTTAATCATAATAGTGACCTCCGTTATTTATTGATCAGAGTGCCGACAGCATCGGACGCTTATGCGGCATTCTGAAGAATTCCTTGATTAATTGATGCCGAGCTTTGCTTCCAGCTCTGCTTTGGCTGCTTCGTAGCCGGGCTTGCCGAGAAGTGCGAACATATTTCTCTTGTAGCTTTCAACACCGGGCTGATCGTAGGGGTTAACTCCCATCAGGTATCCGCTGATAGCACAAGCCTTCTCGAAGAAGTAGATGATGTAGCCGAGGTTGTATTCGTCCAGTGTGGGGACTTCCAGTACGATGTTGGGAACGCCGCCCTCTGTGTGTGCGATTACAACGCCCTCGAATGCCTTTCTGTTTACAACAGACATATTCTGATTGGACAGGAAGTTAAGACCGTCGAGGTTTTCAGCCTCATCCTCCAGGAAGAATTCCTTCTGGGGCTTTTTGAACTGGATAACTGTCTCAAACAGGATCTTGGAACCGTCCTGAATGAACTGACCGAGGGAGTGCAGATCTGTGGAGAATACTGCGGAAGTGGGGTAAAGGCCCTTGTTGTCCTTGCCCTCAGACTCGCCGAACAGCTGCTTGAACCACTCGTTCATCATTGCGAAGCTGTTTTCATATGCAACCAGCATCTCAGCCTTCATGCCCTTGCGGTAGAGGATGTTTCTGAGTGCTGCGTAACGGTAGCTTGCGTTTTTCTCAAGATCGCATACGGAGTATTCCTCGCGTGCGTCTGCGGCACCCTTCATGAGTGCGTCGATGTCACAGCCTGCACAAGCGATAGGCAGCAGACCTACTGCTGTAAGAACGGAGAAACGACCGCCGATGTCATCCGGAACAACGAAAGTTTCGTAGCCCTTCTTGTCAGACAGCTCCTTCAGAGTGCCCTTTGCACGGTCTGTTGTAGCGTAGATACGCTTGTTTGCTTCTTCTTCGCCGTAACGCTTGATGAGCAGGTCGCGGAATACACGGAACGCCAGTGCGGGTTCTGTTGTAGTACCGGACTTGGAGATGATATTAACAGAGAAATCTCTGCCGTCAACGATGGATACCAGCTCACTGAGGTATGTGGGGCTGATGGAGTTGCCTGCAAAGTAGATCTCGGGTGTGTCCTTCTTGAGATTGTTGTACAGTGTGGACTTAAGAGCTTCGATAACCGCTCTTGCACCGAGGTAGGAACCGCCGATGCCGATAACGACCAGCACCTCGCTGTCGTTCTTGATCTTCTCGGCAGCCTTCTTGATGCGTGCGAACTCGTCCTTGTCGTAATCAACGGGGAGATCGATCCAGCCGAGGAAATCGTTGCCTGCACCTGTTCTGTTGACCAGAAGATCGTGTGCAGTCTTTACCTGAGGAGCAATGTTTTCCAGCTCGTGAGCTGAGATAAAGCTCTCTAAATGCTTGTCATCAAATTTGATGCCCATTATGAAGTTTCTCCTTTCAGCAGTGCGGATATTTTGTTGTATAAACATTCATCTGCGGGGCAGATGAATGCCCGCACATATATCTGTACATCTATTATATATTATATTTTCTATTTTTGCAACAAGTTTTAAGACAACCCGTCAATTTTGGCAAATCGCAACGAAGTTTTTGCGTGATTTTGGGCAGTATTCACAAAATGCTGCGATTGCGTTAAGTGTGGACTTTTTCCGATTTATATGGTACAATATACTAAGGTAATTATGGCTTGGTTGCGAAAACGAATATCCGCAATTCAAGCTGCTGATCATCCGCTGCGAAAGAGTCGCACTACGATTGAGGAGCGTATACATGAAGACCTACACCATCTGCGGCAGCATGAGGTTTGCCGAGGAAATGAAAGAGATAGCCTATCTGCTTGAAACGCAGCAGGGATATAACATCCTCCAGTGCGTATACTGCGAGGGCACACTTGCCGATGATGAATTAAAGTGCCTTGAAGCCGCTCATTATCGCAAGATAGACCTGAGCGACGGAATCTATATCGTGAATATCGGCGGCTATATCGGAGAGTCTGTGAAAAAAGAAATAGAGTATGCCGAAAAGAGCGGCAAAGAGATAATATATCACTGCGAAACACTTTGAAAGGAAACAACAGATGACTAAATACAGATACATGGCACCCTGCCATTTCGGACTTGAAAAGACACTCTCGTTTGAGGTGAAGAAGATAGGCGGCGAGGACATCGCTGTCAGCGACGGACGAGTTATGTTCAGCGGAGATGCATCCGTCTGTGCGAAAGCCAATATCGGTCTTTCCACCGCAGAGCGTGTGGGAATCGTGCTGGGACAGTTCAGGGCAAAGACCTTTGACGAGCTGTTCGAGGGCGTCAAAAAACTCCCTCTGTCGGATTACATCGGCAGATACGATGCTTTCCCGAACACGGGACACTCTCTCAATTCCGTGCTGAGGAGTATTCCTGCCTGCCAGAAGATAATAAAAAAAGCCATGGCGGTGAATCTCTGCAACGCATATAAGCTGAATACCATGTCGGAAACCGGTGCGGTATGTCAGATACGCTTCTCCGTCATGAAGGATGAGGTCATCCTGACACTGGACAGCAGCGGCACAGGTCTTCACAAGCGTGGCTATCGTCGTGACAGCAATGCTGCTCCCATCAAGGAAACGCTGGCGGCAGGTATCATCGACATTGCGAGGGTGCGTGAGAACGACATCGTTTGTGACCCGTTCTGCGGCTCGGGTACACTGCTTATCGAGGCAGGTCTGAAGGCACTGAACATCGCCCCGGGACTTCGCAGGAGCTTTGCTGCGGAGAAATTCGGCTTCATCCCTGAAAAGGTGTGGCAGCAGGCGAGGGCTGAGGCAGCGGAGCAGGTGAAGCATGATACGCAGTTCATGGCATACGGCTACGATCTTGATAAGGAATGTGTGGTGCTCACTGAGATGAACGCGAAGAAAGCAGGTGTGAAGGTGACCTGTCAGCAGCGTGATATCCGCAATTTCGAGCTGCCTGCACAGCCGCTCAAGATCATCACAAATCCTCCGTACGGAGAGCGTATGCTGGAGGTGTCGCAGGCACGAGAGATATACCGCGCGATGGGCGAGAAGCTACTGCCGCTTGACGGCAATCAGCTTTATATCATCACTCCCGACGAGGAATTTGAGGATACCTTCGGACAAAAGGCGGACAAGAACAGGAAGTTATACAACGGAATGATGCTCTGCCGTCTGTATTCATATTTCAAATAAATGAAGAGAAAAGAAAAGATACGTTACGACGGTGCCAAACCGCTTCTGGTGCTGCCGTATGTGATAGTTACGGGAGCGGCACTTATGTACACCATCTGCCGCGACTATATGTGGATATGCTCAGTGGCAATAGGCATATTCGCCTGTGCTGTATATATGCTGATATATCGTTTCCGCAAAAGACCTGTTGCGGTCGTGCTGGTCACTATGCTTCTTGAGGCGGTGTGCGGCGTGGCACTGTTTTTGGCACGCCCTGTTTTCGCAGAGAACGGTTTTATGGACTTTATGTTCACGGCGTCCACATTTTTCAACCCGTTGTATGCAGCGATATCGATCGTGATATTTTCTGTGATAATTGGATTTGTCTGCTGCTATTTTTCGGCGGTCATGCCGAGGATGTGCTTTCTCATGCTGGTCGCATTCGTGCCGCTTATCCTTTCTGCGAGGACTGCAGGCGGTCTCCCGATGTGGCTGCTGGTGCCGATGTTCGGTGCGTTTATTCTGGCGGTGTGCGGTTCGGCAAAGCAGTGTCCGCCGCAGGATGTTGCGGTGTACCGTGATGACAGAGCGGAAAAGCAGCGTGCGGCAGCCGCTGTATTCCTTGCGGCGTTATCAGTGTTCGTTGCTGCGGTGGTGCCGAGAAGTCACAAGACCCCGATGGGAGAGTTCCTTAATCAGGTGTTCATACAGGGCGATGGTTATTATCAGGGCGGCGACAGGCTCAGCAATTTCGTGTCCCGTTCGTCGGTGAACACGGGCGATAACAATCCCAGCGACACATTACTTTTTACTGTGCAGACAGAAGCTCCTGTGCTGATAGATCGCTGGGCGTTTGATGTGTATGACGGTGCAAACGGCTGGTCGTACCTTGAGGATTATAACACGGGCTATGCGGGATGGGAAAAGACCGAATCTCTGTGTCGTCCCGCGGAGCTTGCCGATACTCTGCGAAGAGCGGTGAAAGATGACAGACTGGAAGGCTACGAGCAGCTGGCGGATGTGTCACGTGTCATGACAGATACGCAGTATATGTTCATACGTGTTATGGATGGCTCGGCTACCCGTGTCGTGCTGCATCCCCTTACAACAGTGCAGGTGGATATCACAGGCTATGACGGCGGCATATACCGCACGCCGAAGGGCGAGCTGTTTACGGATGACAATATAGCCTCGGCAGAGTATCTTGTGAAGTACCATGCAGAGGATGTGAATGTGGGATTTGCAAATGCTTTCGGGGAGCTCGATTTTTCGCAGCTGATATACGACGCAGGTGCGAGTGGAGTTATAGACAACTCAACCTACAGTGCATACATGGACGAACACAAAAGAGCACAGAGCTATCTCAGACGCACAGGCGACAACAGCAGCATGAGCCTTGATCTGATGATGCTGGCGTTGGAGATAACCGAGGATTGCACAACGGATTATGAGAAGGCTTGTGCCATTGAGAAATGGTTCGGTGAGAACGGCTTTGTGTATGATATGGATTTCGTGCCGAGATACGCAGAGGTAAATTACTTCGTTCTGGAGAGCAAGCGTGGCATATGCAGCGATTATGCAACCGCACTCACTCTTATGGCAAGATCGGTGGGACTTCCTGCAAGATACGTAGAGGGCTTCGCGCTCAGCGAGGAGATGAAGGATGAAAACGGCATCTACAATGTGACAGCCGCAAACGCCCACGCCTATTCACAGATATACATAGAGGGCTGCGGCTGGGTGAATTTCGACGCAACGAGGTTTGTGCCTCAGGCGGAAAACAATGATCTCACTACCGCACAGATCATAATGATATGCGTTGCGGCTGCGGTCGTGCTGATGCTCATCGCGCTTGCGGTGATATTCCGTGAGCGGCTTGGCTGGATGGCGTTTTCGGCGGCTTATCATCTGCGTTCGGAAGCGTCTGCCGTAAGGGCATTGTCTGAGCGTATGAGAAAAATAGCGGCAAGGCTGAGCGGTACGGAGTTTGCATCCATGACGACAGGCGAAGCGGAAAAGATCATCGCGAATCAGCTCAATATGGGCGGTCGTGCGGCTGAGCTCAGGGCGGCTGCGGATGAGCTTCTGTACTCGGGCACGACACCGACGGACATCGACAGGAAGCGTCTTTACCGTTGTCTTGCGGATATTGTAAAGCAGAAAAGGAGGATGAAACGATGAACATATCAGGCATCCTTCAATCTGCAATGTTTATCGCCTTGTTTCTGGTGTTTATAAATGCCGGCATAGGATGGCTGCTGGCCTATACGATCATCGCCGCGTTGGTGATATCCTTTGTGGTGTGGTGGTTCTCGCGAAAGAATTTCACCGTGGAAACAGATGAATTTGCGGGCGTGACCGAGGTGGACGGCGAATGTTCCGTCCGGGTGATATTGAAGAAAACCGGCTTCTGTTTTTTGCCGGCGATCGTGGTGGAGGGCGAGATGTCAGAGATGCGTTTTCAGGTGCACGCATCGTTGTTGTTCAGGGGTAGCAGTGAGGCGGTCGTTAAGCTTCGTCCTAAGCGCTGCGGTCTGAACCGCATAAAGGTGACAAGATGTATCGCATATGACTTTTTCGGGATGTTCAGAAGGCGTTCAGCGGCTGATCTCAGTGGCAGTGTGGCGGTGCTTCCGCGACAAGTGGAGTATTCGGGACCGGATGTCGTTCCCAGCTTTCTGCCCTCTGAGAGTGAGGAGAGGGAAGAGGGCATTACAGTAGCATTCGGAGGCACGGCAGGCTATGAGCACAGAGAGTATGTCCCAGGTGATTCTCCCAGACGTATCAACTACAAGCTGTCTGCGAAACGTCGTCGTCTGATGGTACGCATGGACGAGAGCGGCGGTACCGAAAGCACCAAGATCATATTATCGCCCGACGCTGACAGCACCTGTGCGGAACAGGCGCTTGCACTTGCGGATAAGCTGGTGCTGGGCGGCAGTCCTGTTTCGGTATATCATCATGGAGAGGATTTTGAAGCAGCGCTTCCTGCTTCCATCGATAAGCTGAGAGAGTGGCTGGCGTTCCGTGATTTCAGTGGAATGTACAGTGGAAACGACGATGCTCCGACAGGCAATGTATGCGTTGTGATATCTCCGAGAGGTATCGTACTGAAATAAAACATCCGCCCATGGGCACGCGGCCTGTGGGCGGATATTTGTTTTACAGACAGCGGTCATTGTGATTAATATGCTTGTTTTTGACAAACATATATGTAGACCACAACAGAAAACAGCGGTTGAAAAGTCTGTTTTTTGTCTGACGTGTAGTATATTTAAAAAAGTTTATGAAAAATTCAAAAAACACTAGCAATTTTCTTTTTAATCTGTTATAATAGAGAATGTGGCGAAATCTGCCCTGAGATATGGAGCGATTTGCCACAAAAGATGTTAAAAATGCTGCTGTCCGTCGTGCACGGCGGCTGTAGCGTAAATTACAATTCAGGAGGAATATTCCAATGGCAAAAAAGTATTGTTATCTGTTCTCCGAGGGTAACGCTGACATGCGTGAGATCCTCGGCGGTAAGGGTGCAAACCTGGCAGAGATGACCAACATGGGTCTTCCCGTTCCCCAGGGCTTCACAATTTCCACAGAAGCCTGCACAGCTTACTATGATGACGGCCGCAAGATCAATGACGAGATCCAGGCTGAGATCAACGAGTACATCACAAAGATGGAAGAGGTTACAGGCAAGAAGTTTGGCGACAAGACAAACCCCCTGCTCGTTTCCGTACGTTCCGGTGCTCGTGCATCCATGCCCGGTATGATGGACACCATCCTCAACCTCGGTCTGAACGAGGACGTAGTTGAGTACATGGCAGAGGCTTCCGGCAATGCTCGCTGGGCTTACGACTGCTACAGAAGATTTATCCAGATGTACTCCGACGTTGTTATGGAAGTTGGTAAGAAGTACTTTGAAGAACTCATCGACGAGATGAAGGCTAAGAAGGGCGTTACTCAGGACGTTGAGCTTACTGCTGACGACCTCAAGGAGCTCGCTGGCCAGTTCAAGGCTGAATACAAGGCTAAGATCGGTTCAGACTTCCCGACAGATCCTAAGGAGCAGCTCATGGGTGCTGTTCAGGCTGTATTCCGTTCATGGGACAACCCAAGAGCTAACGTTTACAGACGTGACAACGATATTCCTTATTCATGGGGTACTGCTGTTAACGTACAGATGATGGCTTTCGGTAACATGGGTGACGACTGCGGTACAGGCGTTGCATTTACACGTGACCCTGCTACAGGCGAAAAGAAGCTCATGGGCGAATTCCTTACAAAGGCACAGGGCGAGGACGTTGTTGCCGGTGTAAGAACTCCTATGCCTATCGCTCAGATGGAAGAAAAGTTCCCTGAGGCATTCAAGCAGTTTACAGAGGTTTGCGGTATTCTCGAAAACCACTACAGAGATATGCAGGATATGGAATTTACTGTTGAGCACGGTAAGCTCTATATGCTCCAGACATGAAACGGTAAGAGAACAGCTCAGGCTGCTCTTAAGATCGCTTGTGACCTCGTTGATGAGGGTATGAGAACAGAGCAGGAAGCTGTTCTTATGATCGACCCCAGAAACCTCGATACACTTCTCCACCCACAGTTCGACGCTAAGGCTCTCAAGGCTGCTACTCCTATGGGCAAGGGACTCGGTGCTTCACCTGGTGCTGCTTGCGGTAAGGTTGTATTCACAGCTGAGGACGCTGAGGCTTGGAACGCTAAGGGCGAGAAGGTTGTTCTCGTTCGTCTTGAAACTTCACCTGAGGATATCACAGGTATGAAGGCTTCACAGGGTATCCTCACAGTTCGTGGCGGTATGACTTCTCACGCTGCTGTTGTTGCTCGTGGTATGGGTACATGCTGTGTATCAGGCTGCGGCGACATCAAGATGGATGAAGAGAACAAGAAGTTTGAGCTCGGCGGAAAGACATTCGTTGAGGGTGACTTCATTTCTATCGATGGTTCTACAGGTAATATCTACGACGGTATTATTCCTACAGTTGACGCTCAGATCGCTGGCGAGTTCGGCAGAATCATGGCTTGGGCTGACAAGTACAGAACTCTCAAGGTAAGAACAAACGCTGATACACCTGCTGACGCTAAGAAGGCTCGTGAACTCGGTGCTGAGGGTATCGGTCTTTGCCGTACAGAGCATATGTTCTTCGAGGCTGACAGAATCGCTGCTTTCCGTGAGATGATCTGCTCAGATACAGTTGCTGAGAGAGAGGCTGCTCTTGCTAAGATTGAGCCTATGCAGCAGGCTGACTTTGAGGCTCTCTATGAGGCTCTTGAGGGTACACCTGTATGTATCAGATTCCTCGATCCTCCTCTCCACGAATTCGTTCCTACAACTGAGGCTGATATCAAGGCTCTTGCTGACGCTCAGGGCAAGTCCGTTGAGGCTATCAAGGCTCTCATCGCTTCACTTCACGAGTTCAACCCAATGATGGGTCACCGTGGATGCCGTCTTGCTGTAACATATCCTGAGATTGCTGCTATGCAGACAAAGGCTGTTATCAAGGCTGCTATCAATGTTAAGAAGAACCACCCAGACTGGAATGTTAAGCCTGAAATCATGATTCCTCTCGTAGGCGAGGTTAAGGAGCTTAAGTACGTTAAGGCTGTTGTTATCGCTAACGCTGACGCTGTTATCGCTGAGGCTGGCGTTGAGCTTGAGTACGAAGTTGGTACAATGATCGAGATCCCAAGAGCTGCTCTTACAGCTGACGAGATCGCTGCTAACGCTGACTTCTTCTGCTTCGGTACAAACGACCTTACACAGATGACATACGGCTTCTCAAGAGATGACGCTGGTAAGTTCCTCAACGCTTACTATGACGCTAAGATTTTCGAGAACGATCCTTTCGCTAAGCTCGATCAGACTGGTGTTGGTAAGCTCATGGAAACAGCTCTCAAGCTTGGCAGACCTGCTAATCCAAACCTCCACTGCGGTATCTGCGGCGAGCACGGCGGCGATCCTACATCTGTAGAGTTCTGCCACCAGATCGGTCTTGACTATGTATCTTGCTCACCTTTCCGTGTGCCGATCGCAAGACTTGCTGCTGCTCAGGCTGCACTCAGATAATTAAAGCTTTAGGCTTTTGATAATTTCTGAATAATAAATAACCCTCCTTGTTCTATGAATGGGGAGGGTTTTTGCGTATAGTAAAGCCACACCTGTAATGAGGGGCGGCTGGCAATTACAGTTGTCTGAAAATCGGGCTTCAGCAGATATAGAATTCCGGATACAAATCACAGTCCGGATAGGCTTCTCTTACTTTGCAGATATATTCGAGTATTTCCGCCATGGATTTCTCCTGCAAGTATTCTTGATAAAGCGATGTTTCTGCCCACATGTAGCTATTGTTTACGGGGTCTTTATATCCGCCCATTCCGATTTTCTGCGCATTGATCTCGCAATATTCGTACCAGACGATCATTTCCACACGACCACTTGCGGAAAAGAGTCGTTTTAAAAACGCTTCCCAGTCACGGAACAAGAGCGTATTTGAAACTGTAACTTTATGCTTTACAATATACTCTTCAAGCTGGCTGTTCACTTCACATTACACCTCTGTATTTTGATTTTCATTCTCATTATACCACACACGGACTAAAAAGCAATCTCCCTGACTCTTATGAGTTGGGGAGAAAATTATAGTGAACGTCAAATATAATTTGACATTCACTATAATTAATGATTTAAAGTGCCTCGCACATCCGCAAACTAAAGTTTGCTCCGTGCGGATCGGCAAATAGCAAACGCCAAAAGATTTTGTCGTTTGCTATAAATGCACATCTACGCAAGTACCGCAATAACAATCATAATAATACCAGCAAGGCTTACCGAGAGATAACAGCCACGGATAAGCCTTGCATAATGGATAAGCCCCTCGTGATTTTTGATGCAGGTGAAAAGCCGCATATTCTGCGAATAATTGGGCATAAATCGGCTTTCAAGTTCTCTTATTGCAATGCGGCAGTCGTGGAGAAGCATAGTTGACCGCACGTCAAGAAGATAACAAATCATACCAATTATCAAGACTGCAATTGAAATAATTATGGAAAGGGGAAGATTTTGTCCGAATGTAGCGGCATAAACACCGAAAAGCACAGTTTCCACAGCGATGAAAAGCTCGGTGATTTTCATTCGCTGTTCAGCGTGAAGCTGATAGTGATTCCAGTAAAGGGTTAGAAGTTCCGAAGGTTCAAGATTTTTGCTGTTAGATGACATAATTTTTCCTTTCACTTGTATATTTCAGCCCCGTAGTGGAATAATACCAACGAGGTGAGAAAAATGGCAGATGAGGATATGAAAATATACATTCCAAGACCGACAAATTTAACGGAAATCGGCGAGGAATCGGAGGAGGTAAAGGTTTACTCCTCGGAAAGAGCCGCACAATCAGCACAGCTGCCGTAAAATACGGTTTGTGACGGGTCAATGATAAAGCCGTGATGCTGTGCGATATGGTTGTTTATATCCATAAGCTTGTTGCAGTTGAGATGTATCAGCTTTCCACAGCTGCGGCATTTCAGATGAAAATGCTCCTGACATTCCTGCTTGTTCTCGATATACTGATAGCAGGCGCTTGTTTTGCCGTCAATAACGAATTTTCGCACAGTACCTGCCTCTACAAGGCGGTCAAGCTGGCGGTAAATTGTAGCCATACCCACAGGAGAGCCGACAGAACGAAGATAATTGTCAATTTCCTGTGCGCTGGTATGCTTGTCCTTGTTATTTATAAGAAAATCAAGGAGTTTTTCCTTTTGTGCAGTATTATAACCTGAATCTTTTTTCATAAAATCACCCGAAATTTCAAATTATTGCTCTTTAAATTATCCCATAAGAATTGCAGCAATACATCAAGGGCATCTCTAAAAAAATTTTGAGAAAAGGCAGATATGCATGACATCTGCTTTGTCTTTAATCAAACGGTCCTTTAGAGATGCCTTTAATATTTTACCATTTTATGCGATTTTTGTCAAGTATTGACCGCCCTTGCACACGCAAATCAATTTTCCCCAACGACTCTCACAATACAATTGGAATCGATAAGGCAGTCAAGCATAATATTGGAAATGGCACGTTTGGTTTTAGTGCGTTCTTTGAAGAGTTTAATAAGATTAATAGCAGCTTTACGGA
>JAZURJ010000038.1:0-12968 GCA_045606085.1 Oscillospiraceae bacterium | reverse complement strand
CAGAAACCGGCGCGTGCGCCACTTCGGTTTTCCCTTAAGGAAAACCGATTTCGCTTCGCGAAACCATTATGCACGCTGAGGTGCTTATTACAGCAATTCATAGGGAACTATATCCCGTGTTTCTGCTCCGCAGAAACTGGCGCGTGCGCCACTTCGGTTTTCCCTTAAGGAAAACCGATTTCGCTGTGCGAAACCCCTCTGTCCGCCACGGCACGAAGTTTGAAAGGTAATGGAGTGATAGCTTCGCTGTCACCCTGCGGACGCCCGAATAAGAATGACACCGCCACAGTGTACCTGCGGCGGTGCTTTTGTATTCATCGGATCTTATCCCGCATATCGTCACTCTATAAGCCAGACCACCTCAACGCTCTCGCTGTGCGTAGTGACGGGGGCGGACAGGCTGTCCGAGATACCGCCGCCACGCAGGCACATCGGCGACATCAGCCTTTGCTCGCAAAGCTCGTCGTCACGGAAGCTGTTTCCTGCCCTGACCTCGTCGATGCCGACCACCTTCTGATCTGTCGTCTGTGCGATCAGCTCTGCCTTTTTCTGCGAATCCAGCACAGCCTCCCTGATGAGCTGACTATGCACCGCCTCGCTGTCTGACAGCAGGAACTCCACTGTCATCACGATGTCGTAGTCCTCCTGCCTGATGAGGTCGGTCAGCCCGTTGAGATCGCCCATATCGAACGGCAGGGCAAGCGTGATGCTCCTGCTTGCGTTTATCCTGTCCTCTCTGTCGTGCGAGTACCTGTCACGACCGATGCCTGCACCGTCCAGACGTATGCGGCTGATGTCCACGCCCTTCTCTGCGAGCCTTTCCAGCATCCTGTCACACTGGGCGGTGGCTGTGTCTAACGCCTCCTTAGTGCGGGAGCGGCTGGAGGTGAACTCCAGCGTGATCTCCATTATGTCGCAGGTGCACTGCTTCTCAGCTTTTCCGTTAACGCATATCTTTCCCATGATAAGTACCTCCCTGAGTAGTTTTCTGTGTATACAGTATATCACACATCGCCGCCCGAAATCAAGCACGGAACGGGACATTTTACGCCCTTACACACAAGCTTTCTTTACCGTTTCCTGCCTTTTTTCTGACCCTGAAATGTTGACATCCGCACTGCGGTGTAGTATAATTAATATCGGGATAAAAGGCGGAGGCGAGTGCTTCTGCGTACAGATAACAGGATCATTATGACAGCTTTATCAAGGAGGATGACACTTTTGAGGATCAATAGGAAAAAGCTGCTCTCAGGGATGGCGGCAGCCGCACTGATGGTGTCCGTTGCCACTGCGGATGTGTTGACGGGCGGCGATATAAGCATCATACCCGATGCCGACGCAGCGGCGTTTTCTGACGCTGCCGAAGAAGCATTGGAAAACATCGTTGCAAGCCTTGACATCACGCAGATGACTGAGGACGCCATCGTACAGAACCGGACAGAACTTTTAGCACTCCTTGGCAGCGGCACGTATTATCTGACGGGAACCAACGTGGTGAACGAGGGCACGCAGAACGAGTGCCATATGGATATGATCATACAGATCCCCGATTATGTCGAGGTTAACCTTATCCTGGATGACCTGCACCTCAGGGGCGGAGAGCCTGTGGCTGATGGAAATGGCTTTGACGGTCTTCTGGCGATGGGAATGGACAGTGTCGTAAACTTCTATATCAAGAGCGATTCCAGCCTGAAAAACTGCTCCTGCGAGCCGACCTATACGCTCACCACCGACCACAGTATACGTAATGCCCGTGTAAACATCATGGAGAGCGAGGGCGATGCTGAGCTTTATATTGAAAGACCGCTTGGGAATAACGTCACCGTGGCGGGCGGAAGTCTGGTGTTCGACAGCACCGAGATCGCGAGGAACGAAGTGACGGTAAGCGACGGAAGCTTCGTGTGGGAGAATGTTACGGCTATTTCTGATCTCACCGTTGACGGCGGATATGTGGATGTCCCGAATGCGGTCACTGCGGCTGACACGGACGGAAACACGCTGTACGCAGCCGCGTTCGAGGGTCTGCCTGCGGATGCACCGCTCACCGAGCTGAACGGAAAGACCTTTTCCCACTCATATACAGACGAAAACGGATGCTTTAAAACGTTCCTGCCGCTCCCTTCGCAGGACGGCATCACCACTGTCACTGTCGGCGGCACGAAGTATTTTGCGGCGTCCGTCACAAAGACAGAACAGGCGGTCGGCAACGGCACCCGCGACTGCTACGTTTATTCGCAGTTCACCGTATTCCCCGAGCTCGGCTCCTACAAGCTGAAGAAGGTATATGACGGCACCACGGATGCGTCTGTGCTGACAGCCGACGGCGAGTTCATCATGGCGGGCGGCATGACAGCCGTGCCCGATCTCACGGACGCCGTGCTCAGCGAAAAGGACGCAGGAATGTCTGTTCTTGCCGATGTGCCCTTCACATTTACGCTGGGGGATATAACATTCACCGAAAAGTATGATATCGCTGTTGTCATTGAGCCTGCGGAGTTATCCGTTGCGTCCGTCGCAGTTGAGGAGAAGTCCTATGACGGCACAAGGGACGCCACGGTGTCATCCGTCACGTTCCGCGGCTTGGTTGCAGGGGACAGCGGCGTTGACTACACCGCCGAGGGCGTTTTCGCGGATGCTCTTCCGGGTACTCTCAAGGATGTTGAGGTGATCATCACCCTTAACAGCACGAACTATTTCCTTGAAAACAACACCATCACCGCATATGGTGATATCCTGCCTGTCGGAACTGTGGCGGCTCCCGTCATCACACCGACGGGACACATCACCTTCGAGGACACCGTGGAGGTGACTATAAGCTGTGACACCGAGGGTGCGGAGATATACTACACCCTTGACGGCAACGACCCCACACCCGAATCAACTCTGTACGAGGGCGGCTTCACCGTTTCCGATACGACCACGGTAAAGGCGATCGCAGTGAAGGAGGGCTGGGAGGACAGCACCGTCACCACCACCCAGCTTGATAAGGAAGATGCCGGCGGCTCAGGCGGCTCATCGGACGGACCCGGCGAACCCTACATACCCGGAAACTACATTCCCCCTGACGGCATCGGCGATATCCCGCTTATAAACGGCGAGCCGATGAACTGGAGCAGTGCCGCATATATCGTATCGAAGCTCTCGGAGGACGACAAGGTGCATATCGACATGAACGGATGCACAGATATCCCTGCCGAATTCATACAGGCACTCATGGACAGCGGTGCGGACGCCACATTTGAGCTGAACGCACTCATAAGCTGGCTTGTGGACGGCGAGGACATCCTCACCGCCTGCGAAGCTGACCTTGATGTGACATATCCAGTAACGCTTGACACATCTTCCCTTGGCGGCAGGGAGGAGCTGACCTTCCGCATCGGTGACACGAAGCTTCCCACGAAGTTCGTTTACAGCTTCGGCAGGAAGTACGCAGGACTTAACGCATACCTCTACAAGCGTGACGGCGACAGCCTCACTCTCACGGGCATGGCGGTCATCGGCGAGGACGGAAACGCAGTATTTCCGCTCTCCGATGCAGGCGAGTATGCACTGATGCTCGGCAACACCGTAACAGGCGACCTCAACGGCAACGGCGAGCTTGACGAGCAGGACGCACAGGCACTGCTTGACGCCATCGTGAACGGCAACGCACGCCTTGACTACAACGGCGACGGCAGAGTTAACGCCTACGACGCCGCAGATATCCTTGCGGACATCGCAAAGAAGAACAGATAACAGGAAAGTCGGACGGGAAGCTGTCCGACTTTTGCGGTTAAATTTTTGCTACTATTATTATGTATCTGCCACATATCCGCTTGCGAATATCCTCGGGATGTGCTACAATATGGGAAATGATATTTATTTTCAG
The DNA here is from genome assembly GCA_045606085.1 of Oscillospiraceae bacterium. Lineage (GTDB taxonomy): Bacteria > Bacillota > Clostridia > Oscillospirales > Ruminococcaceae > CAG-115. The sequence goes on along the minus strand of JAZURJ010000038.1, from coordinate 9,100 downwards.
GAGGTAACTAAATGGAGATATTTCTGACAGGCGGCACAGGCAACATCGGACAGTACGTGACAAAGGCTCTGCTTGAGCGTGGACACCGTGTGCGTCTGCTGACACGCACCCCCGAACGCATCCCTGCGTATTTCGCCATGGAGAACGTGGACCTCATCAAGGGCAACATCCTTGACGACGAGGTGCTTGAAAGAGCCGTCCGCGGCTGTGACGCAGTGATACATATCGCACTCGGCTGGGGCAACGACCCCGTGAAGATGCTGGAGAACGACACCCGTGTCACGGCGTATCTTCTGGATGCCTGCGAGCGTGCAGGCGTGAAGAGCTTTATCTACACAAGCTCCACCGCCGCTCTCGGTCCGCTGAGAAACGGCATGGACGAGGACACTGCCCTGCGTATGCCCACGGACCTTTACGGCTCCACCAAGGCGGCAGGCGAGATGTACACCCTCGGCTTCAGGCAGTATTACAGCAAGCAGGGCGGCTACGGCGAGAGCACCGTGCTCCGCAGGAACATCATCCGCCCCGGATATACCTTCTCCGTGCCCGCTGTAAAGGGCGGTGCGTCGCAGTCGGACAGACGCTTCCGTGACATCGCCGACGCCATCGTGAACGACCGTGACCTTGTGTTCTCAAGGAACGACGGCACGCAGTTCCTGTCCTCCAACCAGATAGCACAGCTTTACGTAAAGCTCATCGAGAGCGACCTCAACGAGGAGATATTCTTCGCACTCGGCAGGAATTTCATCTCCTGGTATGACATCGCACTTGCCGCAAAGGAGATGTACCCCGAATCAAAGAGCACCATCACCGCCTCCGATGAGGAGGGCGAGCACTGGTATTACTGCGTTGACAAGATGGAGCGTGTGTTCGGATTATCCTTCGACGGCTGGGACGATATGCGTGAGCATATCCGCTGGAACATCGAGTGTGCCCTTGCCGCAAAGAACGGCGACGACATCCCCGACACAAAACACGAATTCAACTGATACCGCTTCTGCCGCAGTACCCCCTGCGGCAGAACTTCTGCGTGCAGAACTTTTCTGCGTGCAGAACTTTTCAGCACGAAAAAATATTTCCGCGGAAATGAAACCATTGACGGCAACTGCGTGTATTATGTACGAACGGCTCAGAAAATGCATTTTATGGGAGATTCACAAAGATGACAGAAATATGCTTCAGCGAAAAATACGGAATGTTCCGAAACACCGTGTTTTCCGTTATCTTCAATTATCTTAAGAATACCGATGATGCTTCGGACATAATGCAGGAGGTGTTCATCCGTCTGTACAACACGGACACCGAATTCCAGAGTGATGAACACATGAAGGCATGGCTCATACGCGTTGCCGCAAATCTTTCCAAAAACTTTCTCAGAGATAACAGGCGGCGGCAGACTGAGGTACTGACCGAGGACATCCCGTATTTCGACAAGAGCACCGACAGCGACCTGCTTCAGCTCGTGCTTGCTCTGCCCGAGAAATACAGGATACCGATACATCTGCATTACTACGAAGGATATCAGGTGAGCGAGATAGCTCAGATACTTGAAATGCCCGTGTCCACCGTGAAGGTGCACCTGATGCGTGGCAGGGAAAAGCTGAGAGGCTCGCTTGAAATGGAGGTGTCTGTATGAATACGACATACAAACGACAGACCGACCTGTTCTGTGACGAACACATAACCATATCCGCAGAGGACATCCTCAGAAAAGCAAGGACGGCACAGCCGATGGCTCTTCAGCCCGCAAAGCCGAAAAGACGTCTGCGGCCAATGCTGCTTGTGGCGGCAGCGGCTGCCTGCTTCCTCATCGTGGGAGCAACGGCGGTGGCTGTTTCGGGCGGCTGGGGAGCGTTCATCAACACGCTCTTCGGCGACAAGACAACGGCAGACATCGCGGACGAGGGCTACATCAGCGAGTTCTCCTTGCGTGGCAGCGACGGTCCCTTCACCGTGGACTTCATCGCAGGCACAGGCGACAGGAACTCACCGAAGCTGCTGTTTGATGTTCACATCGATGACGACAGCCTTCTGAGCGACAGGATATACATGATGGCGTACGTGCTTTCAAAGGAGGTCTACGAGAACGACCTTGAAAACTACTGGTACTGTGACGCCTACGGCTACCGTGACGAGCAGTTCCCGGACATCTACCACGTCATGCTGGACGCTCCCTACGGCTATTTTCTCAACCCCACGGACATCGTGATAGATGTCTGCGGCATCGTCACCGCCCCGGATACCGACAAGGCGGTGCAGCACGAAACGAGCATCCGCTTTGATATCTTCTCGGAGGACATAAAGCTGCTGCCCGTTATGGATTACTACCCGACCATGACGCACTACGAATACGGCGGCATAAAGTATGAGCTGCTGCATTTCACCACGGGCGAGTACGAAACGGAGCTGAACTTCCGCTTCAGGTTCCTCGGCAGCGAGCTTGCCGACGGCGAAACGGATTTCTACAAGCTGGAGGACCGCCTGATGGACAACTGGCAGGAATTCACGGACGAGATAGTCCTCACCGTGGACGGCGTACAGTACACCGTTGACAAGGACCGCCACTGCAGCATCTGGTACGATGAGCAGGCTGAGGCAGGCTCAGAGGACTACTGCTACATCACCGCATATATGCCCCCTGCAGGCATGAGGGACGCACAGGACGCTGTGCTCACCATCTGCGGCATCGACAGCACACTGAAATGACTTACAGGAGATAACACATGAATAAAAAGATACTTTCCGTATTGCTTGCGGCTTGCTGCCTGTTATCCGCAGGCTGCAGCGACGATACCTCGTCACAGCAGGACAGCACGCCCGATACATCCGTGACATCCGCGACCTCACAGACCGAGCCTGCTCCCGAGGTGACGACAGCGGCTACCACCACAACAGCGGCTACGACCGCCGCAAAGACCGTAAAGGCTACTACCGCGGATACACAGCCCGAGGAAGTCCCCGAGGTAACAACGGCGGCAACGACTGCAGCCACTACCGCAAAGACCGCCGCCGTCACCACATCCGCAAAGACCACAGCGGCTACGACCTCTGCAAAGACAGTAAAGGTCACCACAGCGGCAACCACTACCACCGCCGCACCCGTCCCCGAGGAGCCAGTGGAGCTGCCCTATAATCAGGGCGATGCACTGGAGCTTGTGCTCAGCGGCGACCCCACCGACCTCTACACGATAGATGAAGCCTGCTATGTGCTTACGGAGAACACCGTGCTGTACATCAGAAACGGCTCTTATGTCAGGGGCGACCTCGCAGAAAACGTTGAGGATATGCTTGCAACGGTGTGCGGGCTGACGAAGCTCACCCCCTCCTTCAAGGGAGAGCTGAATGAATATCACGATATGTTCATGCAGAGCACTCTGGAGGCCTACGGCTTCAACAAGGGCAGCTTCGTGAATGTCAACGACAGCATGGAGCGTATCGACATCGTGATAACTCCCCTCGAAAATGGTGAGATAGAATGGGCGATGGACAATTTCCTCCTGCTGGATGACAACGATCCCTATCCCGACTGCGAAGTTCCCCATGCTGCGTATCACGAGCTTATCCACACTGTGTTCATTAACAACGGCGTGATGCTCGGCGGCACTATCGACGAGGGTATCGCGGAATATTTCAGCGAGATCATCATGATGGAAAAGGGCATAAAAACATGGAACTGGGTGATGTATTACGATGACTACATCTTCGATCCTGCCTGCATAAGAGAGGGTGCGGACGGCTTTGATATCATCTTTGACGACGCCCCCGACCGCAGCTTCCATTACGCATACGGCTTCATCCTCTGCAATTTCCTCGCAGACACCTACGGCGAGGACATATTCAGAAAGCTGCTGAATGCAGCCACAGCGGACGGCTTTGATTCATCCTATGATCCGAACGACGAGAAGGCGTCCGTTGCAGCGGACACTGAGCATATGAAGAAGATACTCATCTCCGTGACGGAGCCTGATATGTTCGATAAATTCGCACAGTGGTATGAGGCTGAATGGGACGGCGAGATCCAGGAGTGGAAGGACTACATGACCTCTCTCGGCGAGGACGTATCCTTTATTTGATATTTTTTTACAAAACCCCTTGACTTTTGGTGATTATCATGATATAATAGCTGTAGATTTTGTATATGTTGCCCATGCGGAAGCTCCGCAGTGTGGCAAAAAATGGTCCTGCATTGCATAATACGATGCGGACAACTATTAATTCGATTTTCTCCATCAAAATAATTTCCGTTCGGAAAGCGGCAGGGCAGTGATGTTCTGCCGTTTTCTCCTTTATCAAGACGTTGTATGGCAGTACATCGGAGGTGCACATGGAACAGATTACAGCAGCAGAAAAGCTCCGCAGGCAGTGGGCAGAGGGCGATGCACGCCGTGACAGCCGCATACCCAAGCCGCAGGGCGTGACAGCGTACACGGACATCCCGTACACCACGTCAGATACTCCCGAAGAGGAGCAGTGGCACCTTGCTGATATCTACCGTCCCGAGGGCGTTGAGGGCGTGCTTCCCGTGATCGTCAGCGTGCATGGCGGAGGCTGGTTCTACGGCGACAAGAAGCTGTACAGCCTGTACACGAAGCACCTTGCCGCAAAGGGCTTTGCGGTGGTGAATTTCAATTACCGCCTTGCCCCCGAATACAAGTACCCGAGCGGCTTTTCGGATATCTGCCGCATGATGGCGTTCCTTGCTGAAAACGCAGAAAAGTACGGCATAGATATGAAGCGGCTGTACATGGTGGGCGATTCCGCAGGAGCACAGCTTGTCAGCCAGTACAGCGTCTACGCAACGAACAGGAGCTACCGTGCACTGTTTCCGTCACTTGAGGGGGTTGCCGCACCAGTCCCTGCGAAGGTCGCACTCAACTGCGGTGTGTACGTCATAGGCGAGGGCACCGACCCTTGTGCACAGTGGTATCTGCCCGAGGTGCTTTCGGACAACGAACAGCACAGCGTCACGGACATCCTGTCCTGCATGACAGAGGACTTCCCCGAAACGTTCCTTATGCTGAGCGTGAACGACGGTCTGAAGGGTTGCACAGACATCATGCGTAAGCGGCTGGAGGAGCTTTCCGTGCCGCATATCTACCGTGAATACGGACAGAGCGACCCTGCCGACGGACACGTGTTCCACATCAACATCATCAGCCCCGAGGCGGTGAAGTGCAACAACGAGCAGGCGGAATTTTTCCACGCCCCGCTGTCGGAGAGATAACAAAAAGCTGACCCCGAAAGGTCAGCTTTTTCTGTGTTCTGTGTTATTCAAGCCCGTCCAGAAGCTCGGCGGGGGAGATGCCGAACAGCTTTGCGAGGGCGAGCAGGTTGGATGTGCTGGGGTCGGAGCTGTCCGTTTCCCACTTGGACACCGCCTGACGTGTCACGTCCAGAGCCTCGGCGACGTATTCCTGCGTCATGCCGCATCTGATGCGGTGGCTCTTTATCTTCTCACCGAGGGTGTGCGGCTGTGTGGGTGCTTCCTCGGCAGGCTCCTGTATCTCCGTTCCCTCTGTCGGTACCGCCTGCACGGGCATCGGCGTGGGCTGTACCTCCTGCACGCCTGCACCGTCTGACCTGCGTGAAACTGCGATGATCACTACCACTATCACCGCTGTTACGACCAGTGCGAGGAACAGACCAAATCCAAGGATACCTGCAAGATTGAGTGTCATGTTCATTGAAATATTCTCCTTTCATATCTCGTGACCTCAGTATACAACAACGCCGCAGAAAACGCCACCAACTATTGCTTGACGGTGTGTAAAAAATAGGTTGCGTAGCGTCAGACCGCATAACAGAGCCGTTTTTACGGATATTTCGCAGAAACCGCCGTTCTTTCACGTATCTTTCGCTTGCTTTCACAAACAAAACAGCCGCCTGTCACATCCACGGGCGGCTGTCATCTTTGGTCACGTTATATCAGAATATATCCTTCTTGTTTCTGATATATCTGCGTATGAGTATTCCTATCATTGCGGCAACGCACAGCAACAGGAAAACAGGCACGATCCACTGGTTTGTATTTTCGGGCTGTGCGGATTTCATCTCTGTCCACAGCGTCTGCATCTTTGCGTTCGCCTCATCGGAGAGGTTCACGAATACCGTGGTGTTGCTTTCGAGGTACTCATCGCCGGGGTAGGAGATGGGGTCTGTCTGTACCTCCTCGTCCAGCATATCGAATGCGGCGGAGTGCGGTGTGGAGTAGCAGATGTAGTCGATGTTCGCAAAGGCGATGTCAGGCTCGCACATGAAGTTGATGTACATTTCTGCCGCCTCTTTCTGCTTTGCACCGACGGGGATGCACATGGCGTCCACGAAAAGGTTGGTGCCGCTGTCGGGAACCACGAACGCAAGGTCCTCGTTCTCCTCAAGGATGGTGAGAGCGTCGCCTGCGTAGTAGGGGGCAAGCCATGCGTCGCCGCTTGCCATCTTGTCGAATATCTCGTCCATTACATACGCCTGAACGACGGATTTCTGCTCCTTCAGACGTTCGGACGCGATTATCAGCTCATCGGGGTCCTCGGTGTTCAGCGAGAAGCCGCACATTATCTCGGCGATGGCGAATGCGTCACGGGGATTGTCGAACATCAGTATCTGGTCCGCGTAGGTTTCATCCCACAGGATATCCCAGTCGATCTCCTCCTCCGGAACATCTATCTGCGTGGTGTTGTAGATGATGCCCACCGTTCCCCAGGTATAGGGCACGGAGTAGAGGTTCTCGGGGTCGTACGCAGGATTTTTGAAGTTATCCATGATATATTTGAAGTTCGGGATGTTATCGAGGTCAACGGGCTGTATCATCTCCTCCTTTATCATCTTGGAGATCATATAGTCGGACGGGATGATGACATCGTAGCTTGCACCGCCGTTCTTCAGCTTTGAGTAAAGGTCCTCGTTGGAGGGGTAGGTGGTGTAGTTCACCTGAATGCCTGTAAGCTTTGTGAACTCCGCATTTACGTTCAGAGTGCCCTCGTCGGCACCTGTGGAGATATATTCGCCCCAGTTGTAGACGTTAATGGAAAGACCGTCATCCTTGAAGCGTGTGTAGTAATCCATGTCCTCGACGGTGAGCGTCTGCTCGTATGCCTCTTCGCTCTCGGAGCTTTCACCGCTCTCGTCTGCGGCACCGCCGCCGGAACATCCGCACAGCAGTGAGAGCATCAGGAGCAGGGAAGCGGCGGTCCCGAAAAATCTTCTCTTTTTCATTACACATCCGCCTTTCCCGAGCCTGCAGGTCTGTACTTGCGGTTCTCGATGAAGTTCTTGACGATAAGCACGATGACTACCACAACGAAGATGATGGTGGACAGTGCGTTTATCTCGGGGGATACCTTTCTTCTTACCATCGAGTAGATGGTGATGGGGAGGGTCTGCGATGTGGGACCGCAGGTGAAGTAGCTTATTACGAAGTCGTCCAGAGAATATGTGAAGGACATCAGGAAGCCGCTGAGAACGCCGGGCATTATCTCGGGCAGGATGACCTTGCGGAACGCCGTGAAGGGTCCGCAGCCGAGATCCTGAGCCGCCTCGAACAGGTTGGGGTCCATCTGGCGGAGCTTCGGCATAACGTTCAGGATAACGTAAGGCACGTTGAACGTGATGTGAGCGATGAGCAGCGTCCAGAAGCCGAACTCAAGGTTCATTCTTGCTGCGAAGAACACGAACAGCAGCATCAGCGAAACACCCGTTACGATCTCGGGGTTGATGACGGGCATATTCGTAACGTTCATAACGACAGCCTTGGGGACTTTCTTCATCGTATGGATGCCGATGGCGGCAAGCGTACCGAGTATCGTGGAGAGTATGCTTGCTGCGATGGCGATGATAACGGTGTTCATGAGGGAGGAGATTATCATCTCGTTCCTGAACAGCTTTGCGTACCATTCCAGCGTAAAGCCCGTGAACGCCGTGCTCTTTGATTCGTTGAAAGAGAACACTATCAGCACGAAGATGGGCACATACAGGAACAGCAGCACCAGTGCGATATAGATCTTACCTAATTTCTTCATTACCGCACCTCCTTACATCAGCACCTGATCGTCAGGGTCGAACTGGTTCATTATCGTCATGATGAGCAGGATGATGACCATCAGCACGAGGGATATCGCCGCACCGAGCTGCGGGTTGTAGGCGTTGCCGAGGAACTGCATCTCGATAAGGTCACCGATGAGCAGGTTGGAGCCGCCGCCCAGCATACGGGAGATGATGAACGTACTGATGGCAGGCACGAATACCATCGTGATGCCTGATGTGATGCCGGGAAGGCTCAGCGGAACGATGACGCGGAACAGCTTTGTCATGTAGCTGCAGCCGAGGTCATCCGCTGCCTCCAGCACGGACTGGTCGATCTTCACCATTACGGAATACAGCGGGAGTATCATGTACGGCAGGTAGTTGTACACCATGCCCAGCACCACGGCACCCTCGGTGTTGAGCATCTTCAGCGGCTCGATACCGATAAGTCCCAGCAGCGTGTTGATAACGCCCGTGTTTCCGAGCAGCGTCACCCATGCACGGGTACGCAGCAGGAAGTTCATCCACATGGGGAGCATCACTATCATCAGCATTGTGCCCTGATGATGCTTCTTCATACGGGAGAGCATGAACGCCAGCGGATATGCGATGATGAGGCATACCACGGTGGCTATTACGGCAAGCCAGATGGAACGCACGAAGATGTTCGTGTACTGTCCTGCACTTGCGACGTTAGCGAGGGTGAAGTGTCCCTCCTGATCGGTGAATGCGAAGTACGCCACCATCAGCAGCGGTACCACGATGAACACAACCATCCACACAAGGTAGGGAGCGGCAAGAAATCTGAGCTTCTTCAATTTCAGTCTTCCTCCTTGGTCTTCTTCATGATGTGGATATCGAAGGGATCGAAGGTCATGCCGATCATGCTGCCGACAGGCTCAGCCTTGGTGGAGTGGATCATCCACTCGTGGTCAACGCCGTCAACTATCATCTCGTAATGCACGCCCTTGAATACAACGGAGGTGACGATACCTGTCAGCTTCGCCTCTGCCGCAGGGATGACCTTGATATCCTCGGGGCGGATAACGACGTCGATGGTCTCGTTGGGGGAGAAGCCCTT
>JAZURJ010000037.1:0-14225 GCA_045606085.1 Oscillospiraceae bacterium | reverse complement strand
CAGTACCAGCAGCCCGCTCAGTACCAGCAGCCCGCTCAGTACCAGCAGCCCGCTCAGTACCAGCAGCCCGCTCAGTACCAGCAGCCTGCCCAGACACAGCAGCCTGCTCAGTACCAGCAGCCTGCCCAGACACAGCAGCCTGCTCAGACACAGCAGCCTGCTCAGACACAGTACACCGACAACAACGCTCAATAAAACATACAAACAAAAACAAGGGAGCCAAAAGCTCCCTTGTTTTTATGTGTTCAGATCTTGGACATTGCAAGAAACGCACGCACCTTATTGACGATAAGCTTATCGTTGTCATAGGCCAGATGAGATGCCGCCTGACTTATCTCTACCCAGCGTATCTCAGATATCTCCTCTTCCTGAGGCTTGCTCTCAAAGCTGGTGGCACGGGCGACGAAGTACACCACTTCCTTGCGGGTGTCACGGCGGGGATTGAACACCACCGTTTCGCGGAAGGAAGAATCGTCGATGGAAATATCGATATTTGTTTCCTCTTTGATCTCACGGACTGCAGTATCCGTCTCGCTCTCCCCGTCCTCCATATGCCCTTTGGGAAAAGACCAGTAGCCTGACTTGATATGCTTTATCAACAGGATCTCTGTGTTTCCGTAATGCTTACGGTAAACAATAGCACCGCATGACTTTTCATAATTCATGCCAGTTTTCCTTTCATAATGATATATTAATCTAATTATAGCACAGATTTTATAGTTTGTCACGCTTTTTTTGATATACGGTAACTTTTTTTATTTTACTGCTTTCCCGTCCATCGTCGTATCGCATTATAAAAGGCGTCACGAAAGGCAACGCTTTACCCGAATAAAGTTTCGTTGTGATTTCGCCCAACCCCTCAGATGGCTTAAACAGTAGATTTGTTAACTTTGCCGTAGGTTTTTCACCCTGGCGATTCGGCTAATTTTACAAAAACCGCAGCATATTTTTACATTATTTTACAGTTAACACTCGAAAATTCGAAAGGTTACAAAACGGTTACAAAATTAAGTTGTGCATTTTTCACAAAAACAGATACGTGTTTTCGGTTGACATTTACGAAACAAAAGTGTATAATAGCCAACGGAAACTAAAGGGCGGCAGTATACCATACTGTACAAGAGAAAAAATGCCCTGTAAAGCAGTAAAAATTACTGCATAGGAACATCAGGAGGAAACATGAAACCACAAATAGTTAATTCCAGGATGAACAAGCTCCTTAAACAGAGCACGCTCATCAAGGCGGTACTGTTCGTGACAACTATCATGTTCGTTGCTATGATAAGCGGTTCGCTTTATTTCCGTGACCGTGTATACATCACAGACAACGGCGTGACCAGAGAGCTTATGACCTCTGAAACAAACGTGAACGCAATACTCAGCTACGGCGAATACACTATCGGCGAACACGACCGCGTGTCCTACCGCATGGAGGACGAAAACACCGCATACATCACAATCCTGCGTGCGTTTGATGTGAACATCAGCGTAGACGGCAGGACGATCACCGTCCCTGCGATCGATGAGACCGTTGAACAGCTTCTTGATAAGGCGAACATCGGAATATCAGAACACGACCTTATCGACCACGAGCTGACAGAGCAGGTAAGCGAAGGAATGACGATAAGCATCACCCGCATCAACTACCAGCTCCGTGCAAACACCTCGGTCATCCCTTACGAGACTATATATATTGACAACTCCAATATGGTCATCGGTGAAGAGAACATTGTAACGCAGGGTGAAAACGGTGTAAGAACTTATGTTGTAAAGGAAAAGTACATCGACGGCGTTCTGAGTGGTCAGGAGCTTAATTCCGACAGCATCGCAAAGGAGCCTGTTGCAATGGTGATCGAGCGTGGAACCGCACTTGCAGAACCCTACGCCAAGATGGACGATCCCTCTGCACTTACTCTGGTAAACGGTCTTCCCGACAAGTACACCAGAATCGTATCCGGCAAGGCTACCGCTTATACCGCAGGATACACAGCCAAGACTGCAAGCGGCAGAAAGGCTGAGATCGGCACTGTTGCTGTAAACCCCAATGTCATTCCCTACGGCAGCGAGCTTTACATCGTTGCACAGGATGGCAGCAGAGCTTACGGCTATGCGATCGCAGCCGATACGGGCATCGCTCTGATGGACGGTACAGTTGCAGTTGACCTTTACTTCGGCAACAAGTATGACCACTACTATGACAGCTGCCGTTGGGGTGCTGTTCAGGTAGATATCTACGTTCTCTCCGAGGGCGAAGGATATTGATAAACATAATAATCATCCCGCAGTAATCGCTGCGGGATTTTGTATTTACAGCTAATTCCACTGTTAATGGACGCAAGCTGCGGCACGACAAATATGCAACAACAGATATTCGTCATAATGCAGATATATTCGTGCTTTTCCGTCTTTCCGCTGCATTTTTCCTCTTTTATAATGCCCGAAACGCTGTAAATGCCAAATATTTAATCTCCCTGAAAGGTGGCTGTGTACAAATTACGACATCGGATTTGTATACTATGCCATATCCTTTCGGGGCTTTTTTCATTGTTGTACGTCTGTTCTGCACACATCACACCTCATATATGAAGCAAAACGCACAAAAAACCTCTTTACAGCATAGTTCCGCATCTCTCCACCTTCCGACAGCTTTGTAGCCTTGTACATTGTGCATGCCGCGGATTTAAGTTATACTTGAACTATCACAAGGCACGGAGGTCACCATGAAATATCCGAACATAATCGAGCTGGAGGTAAGCGGCAGACGCGCATTATTCACCGATCCCCTTACAAAAACCGGCGGCGAAAAATGCTCCTACCCAATCCCTACCTACGAAGCACTGAAAGGTATGCTTTCCTCTGTGTACTGGGTGCCCGATATCATCTGGGTGATAGATGCCGTCCGCATCATGAATCCCATCCGCACAGAGTCAATGACCGTACCGACACTAAGATACTTCAAAGCAGGCAGAGAGCTTTCAGTATACACCTACCTGAGAGATGTCAGCTACCGTATAAGAGCACATTTCATCCCACGACACGAGGACGGCTTTCTCCCCGCCGACGAGCACCATCATTATATTGCCGCACAACGCATGGCAGCCCGTGGCGGCAGACGCGATATATTCCTTGGCACGAGGGACTGTGCCTGCAGCATCTCATGCCGCAGCTTTGCCGAAGGAAGCGGCTTTTACGATGACACAGCCACAGACTTCGGTCTGATGTTCCACGGATTTACATACAGTGAAACCGCAGATATGCCAATAGCCGCAAGATACTTCAGATGCCGCATGGAAAACGGAAGCATCTTCTTCCCCACACCACAGGAATGTACCGTCGTTCATCGGTTGACACAGGAGAAACATCATGCACTGGTTTGAACAGCTTGCATCACTCTACGGACCCAAGGACATACCGCTCTATCACACTATGATGTATACAGATATCGAACTGCACCTGGATATCTGCGGCAAGCTGCTGCAAATAAAACAGGGACGTCACCACACTCAGGTGCCTGTCACGGAACGCTCCCTGTACCGTACATCCGCCATTGAGGCTCATCCTTTGTCAGACAGACTGCGATACCTCGCATCGGGTCTGGGCAAGCTCCACCATGACGCTTACCTGAAAACTCTGTCACAATGGGCAGATTCAGAATATTCCACGCCGCGGCTTACCGCTGTCAGGGACTATATCTTCAGCGATTCTCTGTGCAAAGACATCAAAGATATGCCAGTCGACGCAGACACCGCAATAAGGTTTGTGGTGGACGGTGTCCCGTTGTGGGAAGACCGGGAGCTTATCGAAAACCACATACTGAACACTGAAGCCTGTCAGATCAACCATGGACTGTGCTGCATAACAGGTGCAGAACTGCCTCTGTGCAGTTCGCACAGAAAACAGGTACTCTCTCCCTCAAGCAGTGCAAAACTGATATCACACGAACACCGCAGCCGCATCATACATCAGGGACGATTCGCATCCCCGACCGATGTATTCCCGATAAGCAGCGATGCCTCTTTCAAAGCTCACGCTGTCCTCAGCAGGCTGATAGAACAACATGGCATGGAAACAGGCAACAGAGTTTTCGTTGCATGGGATGACACCGACAGTGTACCGCTGCCGTTCGCAGGGAAGCTCCCCGATCTGCAAGGTAGCATCACAGTGTTAGGTCTGACGGAAGCAACCAAGGGAAGGATATCCGTTACATTTATCCGTATCATTTCTGCTCAAAGATATCAGGCGGCTGTGCAGAAATGGCACAATACAGGACTTTCTGTATATGCACTCGCCAATGCTGCGTTCGGACATCCCGTCGGAAAAAGATATGTATGCAGTGAACAGTTGTACGGAAACACCGCAGAACGCCTGCTTGGATGTATTCTGGATGACACACCGTTCCCGTCCGATATGCTTTACGCCCTTTCAGGTCGCTCTCCCCATGTTTTGAAAAAACTCATCGAATACATATAGGAGAACAATATGAACGCACTTAACTACAAGGTCGATTTCATGGGATTGATATCCGTGACCCACGCAAACCCCAACGGCGATCCGCTCAATGGCGGCAGACCCCGCATCGACAGTGCAGGCTACGGATTTATTACTGATGTCTGCCTTAAACGAAAGCTGAGAAACCGTCTTGCAGATATGAACAAACGCATTTTCGTCAGTCCTCCGCAGCAGGAAAACGATACCCTGGAACGCAGAGCCTCTGCCATAACAGCTGGCACAAAAGCTGCATTTACCTCCGCTGCGTGCAGAAAGTGGTTCGATGTACGTACATTTGGTCAGGTGTTTGCTTTTTCGGGCAGACGAGGCACCGTCAGCGTCCGTGGCCCCGTAACCATCCAGCACGCATTCAGTGCTGATCCTGTTGTCATCGAAGAGGTGTTCACCACCCGCTGCATCAACAGCTCAGCCCAGAAGAAGCGTGCCTCCGATACGCTTGGCTCAAGGAGCTATGTGCAATACGGATTATATATCATGAAAGGCTCGATATGTGCGGGAATTGCCCAGAAAACAGGCTTTTCCGAGCAGGACTCCATCAGCTTCCGAGAAGCTCTTTTCAGCATCTTCACGAATGACGCCAGTTCGGCACGTCCCGACGGCAGCATGAAGCTGGAACGGCTGTATTGGTGGAATCATCACTCCCTGCACGGGGATCATCCGTCCGCAGTGTTGTTCGATACGGTAAAGATACACAAGAAAAATGGCGTGGTTGTTCCCATGCGGTTTTCGGACTACACGATAACGGAGGACCATATTCCTGGTCTTACTCCGAGATTGTTTGCTTATGCCACTCCCGAGGACACTCAGGAGTGTGGGTCTGAATAAGTTATAAACAAACAGAAGGGTACACGGTCAAACGTGTACCCTTCGCCCTTTGTGTTGACAGCAGGCTGAAATTATGATACAATATCTGCGGGGATGGCACCCATAACAAAAAACAGCAACCGCAGCGTTTCGCACTGAGGGGAGGACACCCATGACAAAAAACGATGCACAAGCGAAACAGACGATCCGCATTTTTTCGGCGGACGGAGAACAGATCGGCACAACTTACCCGAAACGGGCAAAGGGGCTGGTCGCAAAAGGTCGGGCACGATATGTGAACGGCTCGGATATTTGTCTTATCGTGTCCGAAGTAACTGACATTACGGAGGAACCAAAGATGGATAATAATATCACAACAAACGCCACTGCGGCACAAGCAACAGAAATTGTCAACAAGCTGTATTTCTCGGCCAGAGAATGGCATTTCAATCCTGATTGTGAAGATAATGTAGGTAACCGCTCCTTCATGCAGGGACCCGACGGCATCATCAACGAAGCGTTTATGATAGGCGACTGGAGCTGGAACTGGACAGAGATCGTATCAGGACAGCTTACTTTACCGAAAGACACTCTGCACACTTTCACTTTCTGGCTCAACGGCGGAGAGAACGACCGCAACAATGAGGTCTGCCGCTTCGAGGTCGTATTCAACAACGATTACGAAAACCGCTATACCTACAATCTCAACCGCAACTTCATAAAGCCGCTGAAAAAGGTGAACGGCTGGGAGCTTTATGAGATACCCTTCCGTACAGGAAACAACGAATACACTCAACTGAGATTCGTTGCACAGGGAGCATACATGACGGTCCTCGCAGCAAAAGATGTACCCGAATATGCGGAACTACCCGACACCACCGATCCCTACGAGGAGTACCGTCCGCAACGCCACAACATCGTATTCAACGACGGCTGGCCCAACAACACATGGTACAGCACACAACGCCTCGAAGCAACGCACTCCCCCAGCAAGGCGGCCGCACAGGCACCGCAGAACACCGC
This sequence comes from Oscillospiraceae bacterium, assembly GCA_045606085.1. GTDB lineage: Bacteria > Bacillota > Clostridia > Oscillospirales > Ruminococcaceae > CAG-115. The sequence goes on along the minus strand of JAZURJ010000037.1, from coordinate 7,889 downwards.
AGATATGATCGTTCAGGAAAGCCGTGATACTTCGTCTATCGACGAGATAACCGATGCCATAGAGGATATTCAGAGCAGCATTAACGATCTGCATGAGTTCGACCTCACCGAGTTGCGTGAACAGCTTAAAAATGCACTTGCAGGCAATCAGTTTCTCTCGGCCGACGACATTCAGGAGATCATCGAAAATGCGATGACAGACGCAGAAAGCAGCATAATTATCGCGTTGAACGAGTTGAACAGTTCTCTTGAAGAGCTTAACAACACTCTCGACGAGATGCAGGGCTGATATCCATCACTAATAAACAACAAGATCCCATACAGATTGCTGTATGGGATCGTTTTTTATGCTTTCATCGCCCTCATGGCATTGAGTATAGCCAGCACCGATACGCCGACATCCGCAAACACCGCAGCCCACATATTCGTGAGTCCCGCAGCGGAAAGCAGCAGCACCAGGACCTTTATACCCAGTGCAAATACAATGTTCTGAACAACGATGTTATGCGTTTTTCTCGCAATACGCACAGCCACAGGCAGCTTTTCGATATTGTCGTTCATCAGCACGATATCCGCAGCCTCTATTGCCGCATCCGAGCCAAGTCCGCCCATCGCGATTCCTACATCCGCTCTCGCCAGAGCAGGAGCATCGTTCATGCCGTCGCCGACGAACACAAGGCTTCGTCCGTCACGCTTGCTGCTATACAGTTCCTCCACCATTGCAACCTTTCCGTCGGGAAGCAGCTCCGTATGCACCTCGTCCATTCCGACTTCCTTTGCTACGATCTCGCCAGTGAGCCGCCTGTCACCTGTAAGCATAATTGTCCTGGCACCACACTGTCTCTTAAGATCAGCAACTGCGTCGGCCGCACCGTTCTTTATCTCATCCGAAATGATGAGGTATCCGCAATACACGCCATCCACCGCACAATGCACTGCCGTACCCGCACTTTCAGGCGTTACACATTCTGCACCGCATTTCGCCATAAGCCGCTCGTTTCCGACGCACACTTCACGTCCGCCAACGCTGGCACGTACACCCAGCCCTGCAAGCTCTTCGGTGTTATCCGCAGCCTGTACATCCTCTGCCGCACTTACGATGGATACCGCTATCGGATGCGTGGAATATCTCTCCGCAGCAGCACAAACCCCCAACAGCTCATCCTCTGTCATGCCGACGGGATGTACCTCGCTGACCACGAAGCTGCCCTTTGTGAGCGTACCCGTTTTATCGAACACAAACACTTCCGCCTTGTTGAGTGCCTCAAGATAATTCGCGCCCTTCACCATAATTCCATGCTTAGACGCTCCGCCGATGCCGCCGAAATAAGAAAGCGGAACAGATATTACCAGTGCACAGGGACAGGACACAACAAGGAATGTGAGTGCTCTGTATATCCATATATTCCACTGTGCATCGCCGCCCATGAGCATCATGAACAGCGGCGGCAGCACTGCGAGTACAGCTGCCGAAAACACCACCACAGGAGTATACACCCTCGCAAACTTCGTGATGAAATTCTCCGTTTTAGCCTTGTTTTCAGTAGAGTTTTCGACAAGATCAAGTATCCTCGCAACAGTGGAATCGGAATACGGTCTGCTGACCCGCACACGAAGAAGTCCTGTGGTGTTCAGGCATCCGCTGATTACCTCATCGCCCTCTGATACATCACGCAGTGCACTCTCACCTGTAAGTGCCGCAGTATTAACTCCTGAGCTTCCGGTCACCACAACGCCATCAAGAGGTATCCTCTCGCCCGGACGGATTACGATGATATCACCGCACTGCACGTCTTCGGGATCCACTTCCTCGACTGCCCCGTCACGCTCAAGATTTGCATGATCGGGGTTGATATCCACCATCTCCGCGATTGAACGGCGGGATTTTCCTACCGCAACAGATTCAAACAGCTCTCCTACGCGATAAAAGAGCATTACCGCTGCACCTTCGATATACTCGCCCACGATCATCGCACCGATCGATGCCACTGCCATCAGAAAATTCTCGTCAAACACCTGCCCGTGCAGGATGTTACGCAGTGCTTTCCATATTACATCCCAGCCTATCAGGAGATATGCCGTTCCAAAGAACGCAAGCTCCACTGCCCATGAATATCTGCTGATCTCCGGCAGCAACGCCATAGCAGCGATACCTCCGACAAAAAACACCGCTGCTGCGATTATCCTCAGCAGCATCTTCTTTTGTTTAGCTGTCATCTTATCCTCACTTCTTTATCCTGCAATCAGGCTCAACCTTTCTGATGCACGCCTCCGCCTGCTTCAGTATCTCGTCAAAACGCTCATCATCTGCGTCAAGCGTCAGCTTCTGAGTCATAAAGTTCACGCTCACAGCGTTTACGCCAGCCAGCTTTTCAATGGCTGCCTGCATCTTTGCGGCACAGTTAGCACACTCAAGGTCTATCAGCTTATATGTCTTTTTCATCGTAGTTATTCCTTCCTGTCAGTCTTTTTTTATGACAGCAAAGCAGCAGGGCACCATTCCCTTTATCAGCCTTGCCTTTACTCTGCCGACGTTGCAGCCCTCCAGCATTACCCGATATGATGCGGGGTCGAAATCCTGCTCCTGTCTGAAGCCCAGCTTCTTATACAGCTTTATTGCAGCCGAATCATAGATGTTCGTATATGTGGGAAGTATCAGAAGTCCGCCCCTTTTTGTCACACGGGCAAGCTCCTTCACCGCCCCCTGCGGATCCGACAGAAGATGCAGAACATTTCCAGCCATCGTTATATCGTATGTTTCGTCATCATCCTCAAGGTGGAATATGTTTCTCGCTTCAAAACGAACGTTTGTCACGCCGTTTCTTTCCGCCTTTCCTCTTGCCTGTGCAAGCATCGGCAGCGAAAGATCGGTACACACCACCTCTGAAGCTCTCTTTGCTGCCGCAAATGTCAGCACACCTGTGCCTGCCGCAGTGTCAAGAACCTTTGCTCCCTCGGGGACAAGCTCAGCCACCAGCCTTGCCATCTCCTCACGAACCTTGCCGTTAACAGACTGTCCTATATCATACAGTCCCGCAAATCTGTCCCAGAAATCCATTATTTCCTCCGTTATTCGTTAATATGCTCCAGACCCATGCAAAGTATCGTCATAACATGGTCATCGGCCAGAGAGTAAAACGCTGCCTTGCCCTCTCTGCGTACGCCTACCAGCTTTGCGGTCTTGAGTATCTTAAGCTGATGGGACACCGCCGACATCGTCATGCCCACAACACCTGCGAGATCACATACGCAAAGTTCGCCGCCGCTCAATGCTGTGAGTATCTTTATGCGAGTAGAATCGCCAAAGACCTTGAACAGCTCCGAAAGGTCGATAAGTTCGTCCTCATCGGGCATTGCCGCTTTTATCGCTCCGATATCATCAGGATGTGCGTGAAGAAGATCACATTCGTGCTTTTCGTATTCCATATATGCCTCCATTTCATTTACAATTGAACAACTGTTCAATTGTTTGATTGTATTATACACCTATGTTTTAAATTTGTCAAGGGGTATTTTGAAAAAAGACCTGAGAAAAACTCAGGTCTTTTTTTATATACCAAATATCGCATAACTATCCTTGTCCGCAGAAGCCGGCACATAGCTGCTTCTGGACAGGTCCGCCTTATTCGCGATGTATGCTTTCAGAAGCTCTCTGCTCATGTTAGTGATATCATCACGCACAACGGCCTCCTCGGGCGTAAGAAGGAGCACCTCACTGTTCTCATATCCGTCCGACCTCGGCTCACCCGACACATGATCCATCACAAAGACCGCACACCACTGCTGCGGTTTGAACTGCATAGAGATCAACGATCTGACTATCGCATTTACACCTGTTTCTTCGTATATCTCACGCTCCGCTGCAGCCGTAGCCAGCTCATTCTCCTGCACAAATCCGCCAGGTAAAAGGATCCTGTCCTTTGCAGCTCCGTAAGTGTGCCGCACCAACAGCACCTTGCCGTCTATCTCAACGATGCCACACACCGTATAGAATTTATTATTCATAAGTATCTCCTTTAATCCAGATTTTCAGGTCCGAACGAACAAGGCAGCAGCTCCTCAAGGGTCATCTCTTTATAATCGTCCATGCCCCTGCAAACAACGACCACCATATCCGCGGGAACACAGAATTCTCTCAGGACCTGTCTGCAGATGCCGCATGGAAAGGCGTAATCCGTAACCTCATCGCCCCTCTTGCCGCCTGCTATCGCAATAGCCGTAAAGCTGTGCTTACCCTCGCTCACCGCCTTGAACACTGCCGTACGCTCGGCACAGTTTGTCGCACCGTAGGACGCATTCTCCACGTTGCAGCCCGTGAAGATAGCCCCGTCCTTGCACAGCAGAGCCGCTCCCACAAGATATCCTGAATACGGTGCATATGCGTTCTTCCTCGCTTCAAGAGCCGAAGCAATAAGTCTGTTTCTGAGTTCGTTATCAAGCATGGCGTTTCTCCTTATGTTAAGCTTTATATAATTATAACCCCGAACACCACTAAAATCAAGCATATTTTGTCCGCAGTCACTATAAAAATATACTGATACAAAGGAGGTAAAGATGAAGAAGATACTGTGTTTTTTTATAAGCCTTTCACTCGCATTGACAATGCCCCTCTGCCCTGTCCGTGCAGAGAGCGGAGCACGTGCCTCGATACTGATAGAAGCCGGCACCATGCAGGTGCTGTCGTCCTCCGATCCCGACGAAAAGCTGCCGATGGCATCCGTTACAAAGACAATGTCACTGCTGCTGTGGGCTGAAATGCTTGAGGCGGGCACGCTGTCGCTGGACGAAGTCGTCAAAGCGACCTCTGCCGTACAGGATACAGACGGCTCGATAATATGGCTCGTTCCGGGCGAGGAGATGACCGTGGCAGAACTGCTGGAGGCTGTCATCGTCGCTTCTGCAAACGACGCCTGTGTCGCTCTTGCCGAACACACTGCAGGAAGCGAAGCACAGTTCGTAAAGCAGATGAATCTTCGTGCAAAGGCACTCGGGATGGAAAGCACACACTACGCAAACTGTGTCGGCTACGACGAAAGCGGTCACTATACCACCGCAAGAGATGTAGCAGTCGTTACAGCAGAACTCATGAAGCACGAAATATACCGCGGCTGGTTCCTGACATGGATGGATTACCTGCGAGGAGGAGAAACTCAGCTTGTCAACACCAACAGAATGATACGTTGGTACGATGGAATCCTCGGCGGCAAAACAGGCACAACAGACAACGCAGGCTGCTGCCTGTCCGTTTGTGCAGAACGCGGCGATATGCGGCTCATTGCTGTGGTCCTTGGCTGCGAAGACGATGACTCCCGTTTTTCTGAAGCAGAAGCCCTGCTGGACCACGGCTTCCAGAACTACGAGAAATACACACCCGTCACCGACAGCTCTAAGCTGCTGCCCATTCCTGTTTCAGGCGGCAGACAAAGTTCTGTTACGCCTGTTGTGGCGATGAACAGCAGCGAATGTGTCATCCGCAAAGGACGTGCGGCCGATGTGGAATACGAATACACATTCGTAGAGCAGGTAGAGGCACCCGTAAAACAGGGACAGTTTCTTGGAGAATATCTGGTGCTGGTGGACGGTATCGCCGTTTTCCGCTCGGACATCGTTGCTGCTGCCGAAGTGAAACAGACCTCTTTCTGGTTTTGTCTCACAGAGATACTTTCGCGATTGATAGCAATGTAAAAAGGGCGGATCTCTCCGCCCCTTGTCTGCTTATTTGTCGCTGTCCATGAACACTCTTGAACCTGTTGCACCGATCTGTCCCTGATACTTGCCGCGATAAGGGTGCTGTGCAGCCCTGTCCATCTTCGCAAACACAAGCTGACCCACACGACGTCCCGCACGCAATTCGATAGCACAACGGTTCGCATTGAACAACTCAAGCGTGATCTCACCCTTGAAGCCGGGGTCTACCCAACCCGCATTCTGAATGAAAAGCCCCATGCGACCGAGGGAGCTTCTGCCCTCAACAAAGGCGGTAAGATCATCGGGCAGCTCGATATACTCCATCGTTGTGGCAAGTACGAACTGACCCGGCAACAGCAGATAGGTATCTGTTTTTATCGTCTTGTAGCTTATCTCGCTTTCCAGCGTAATGATGCCGGAAGATGAATCCTCCACAATGCTGAATGTATTGCCAAGTCGTATGTCTATACTGGCGGGCTGGACCTGCCCCTCTGTCAGCGGCGACATTTTCAGCTCCCCGGTTTTAAGCATCTGTGTCAGTGTTATATCTGATAAGATCATATTTAGCCCTCCCGAATAAGTATAACTTAATTCTAGCACAACTTTATGTGATAGTCAATTCGTCATAATCACCCATAACACATATACAAAACTAATCAAATCCCCAAATATTTCTTGTTTTTCGCCAAAACTCTTGACAAGTTAATTAAAATCAGTTACAATAAAGTCGGATAAATCTGTGCGGCGGCGGTGCCTGCACATTATCGGGAATGTTGCAGAAAACAAAACCAAGCGGATGCATCCAAAAACTTTCGCCCGAATCTCTGATCCGGCGGAAATGTTATCACATTAAGTGCCGAAAATCAACTTTGATTTTCAGCTATCACAACCTTAGTGCAAAGTCCCGCCCTGAGGTCAAGGCACAGGGCATGTGAAAACAGATCCACCAGTGAAGCCGATGACGGCATCGTCACTCTTGTTAGAGCTGATCAATCAAACGCAAAGAAATTGGTCTCTAGCACAGCACGACACGGTAAGCCAGGCGGCTTCCCGTCGAAGTTCACCGTATCGGTTGGGTAAAACCGCTGATTTACGGCGTTTTGTTTCCTCAGCATAGATAACTAAGATCAAGTGACCTCTTATTTGAGAGAGGCTGTATGACGCCACCTAGGGCCGTGATACAGCCTCTTTTTTCCGTCTATATAAACGAACAACATTGTGCAATATCAACAAAAACCATCTTGCACCCGCAAAAACTATTGTGTATTTAGTTTTGATGTGCTATAATGCTATTAAGCAAATACCCTCAAAACATATCAAAGGAGTTGTTACTATGATTCAGAAAATGGGCGCACAAACAGTTGAAACTATTGCAGGCAAAAAATACATCAAGTCAGGCGCGGTCGGTGCTACTACTCTTGACGAGATCAAATGGCTGACCAAAACTCTTTCCTCGGCATCTGCCGCATGGAAGCTCAGCGGCTGGGGCTACATCTCCGATATCAGCAAGATGTCGCCTGTAACTCCCGATATCAGCACAGAGCTCGTAAATCTGCACAAGGCGCTTGAAACCTCCAACTGCAAGGCGATGGCTTTCGTTGTTGGCAGCTCGATATTTACCGACGCTCAGGCCAAAAACCATCAGAAACAGTCGCAGGCAGGTATTCAGGAGGGTCATTTCAAGACCGAGGCTGAGGCTATCGCCTGGTTGGATACTATCATTAAGTAAATTCTTGCATAACAAAACCCCTCTCCTTAAGACAGATAGTCATATAGAAGTATTACATAGCCACTTTTGATATTGTGTCAAAAGTGGCTATGCGTTGTTTATGGCACTGACTTTATGTGGAAACTTTGTTATAATCAACTCAATGAAAAAATCGGAATTTTATGCAGAGCAAGTTCGTTTATAATTAAGATTGAGGTTGCAATTTTTGGGTGTAAGCTGTATAATTTGAATAGTGGTGTTGAAGGAGGGTGCTTTTATGTGCAGAAAATATGTTATTGCTCAGTAGTCTGAGCTTAAAATAAGATAAATAGTTAAGCTCGGATGAATCCCCGCATAATAACAGGAGGATTAAAATGAGCTATATCAGTGCAGAAGATGTTCTGCCAAAAGAATTAATAGAAACTATTCAGCAGTATATTTGCGGAAAAAGCATATATATTCCATGCAAAGAGAAAAAAGTCTGGGGAAGTCA
>JAZURJ010000036.1:0-81967 GCA_045606085.1 Oscillospiraceae bacterium | reverse complement strand
ATAGATAGGTGCCGACACCAAGGAAGGCTCAGTGAATATTTCTTTCGCTGAGCCTATCTATTCCTCCGTAGCTCAGTCGGTAGTAGCACCTGACTGTTAATCAGGGTGTCACTGGTTCAAGTCCAGTCGGGGGAGCCAACTTAAGCCTCGTCTTTTGACGAGGCTTTTTGTTTTGCCTGTTTTTGAAACTTGCAAAGAAAATTATTAAAACCGCTTGACAAATTAATAATTTTATGGTACGATTATTAACAGAGAAACCGAAAGGAGCTGAGGATTTGGAAAAGAATATATACAGCCTTGTGCTGTCCGACAGTGTTGTAGAGGCTGTTGACGAGCTTGCCCGTGCCGCAGGGCTGAGCCGTTCTGCTATGATAAACCAGATACTTGCGGAGAGGGTGGCATACACTACGCCTGAGATGCGTCTGCGTCAGGTGCTTACGGCGGTGCAGCGTTCCATGAATGACGGATTTTTCTACCTTGAGCAGCCTACTGCAGCGACTTTGTCCTGCCGTACTGCCTTGAAATACCGTTACAAGCCCACTGTTCGTTATTCGGTTGAGATATTCAGCCGCGGCGGAGTAAAGGCTGGTGAGCTGAAGGTTTCGTTCCGTACACAGAATGTCCAGCTAATAAATGATCTTACAGGTTTTTTCCGCTGCTGGGCTGCATTGGAGCAGAAGTATATCAGCACGAAACTTTCACAGGATATATTGTACACCATCGACAGCGGCAGATTCACACGTACTCTCAATATGCCGTCGGAGCAGCTTTCGGACGACGCACTCGGACAGGCGGTGGCAGATTACATGGCGATGTTCGACCTTGCCATGAAGGATTATTTTGCGTGCCTGCCCGATGTGGCGACAGCCTCCGTTGCTGCAGAAAGAAGCTATACTGCAAACATCGTAAGGCAGAAGGTCATTATTTAAGGAGTGATGTTTATGAATCCCAATAAGTTTACACAAAGATCGCTTGAGGCTATACAGTCCGCACAGGATCTCTCTATAAGCTATCAGAACAATCGTCTGGAGCAGGAGCATCTGCTGTATGCTCTGCTTTCTCAGGAGAGCGGACTTGTTCCTCAGATACTCACCAGAATGAAGATAGATGCGGACGCAGTGACAAAGGCTGCACTGAAGTTCGTTGAGGGCCTGCCGAGAGTAAGCGGAAGCGGCCGCGAGGAGGGCAGGATATATGTATCGCCCGAATTTGATAAGGTGCTGACGGCGGCGGAAGCTCAGGCGGAGCGTATGAAGGATGAATACGTTTCTGTGGAGCATCTGTTCATTGCACTTGTGGAAAAGGCGGCGGGTGGAGTTGCAGGTATCTGCAAGAGCTTCAATATCGCCATGGACAAGCTGCTTCAGGCTCTTTCCGAGATAAGGGGCAGTGCAAGAGTTACTTCGCAGAACCCCGAGGACACATATGATGTACTGAAGAAGTACGGACAGGACCTTGTTGAGCTTGCACGTCAGAACAAGCTTGACCCGGTTATCGGCAGGGATGCGGAGATACGTAACGTTATCCGTATCCTTTCAAGAAAGACAAAGAACAATCCTTGTCTTATCGGTGAGCCTGGTGTTGGTAAGACCGCTATCGCAGAGGGTCTGGCACTGCGTATCGTGCGTGGTGATGTGCCTGCAAACCTTCGTGATGTAAAGGTGTTCTCTCTTGATATGGGTGCACTTATTGCGGGTGCGAAGTATCAGGGTGAGTTTGAAGAGCGACTTAAGGCTGTGCTGCAGGAGGTCAAGAAGAGCGACGGCAAGGTGCTGCTGTTCATTGACGAGCTGCATCTGATCGTAGGTGCCGGAAAGAACGGCGGTGCTATGGACGCAGGAAATCTCCTGAAGCCAATGCTTGCGAGGGGCGAGCTGCACTGTATCGGTGCTACCACACTTGACGAATACTCCAAGTACATTGAAAAGGATCCTGCTCTGGAGCGTCGCTTCCAGACGGTGCAGGTGGATGAGCCTACGGTGGAGGACACGATCTCCATTCTGCGTGGTCTGAAGGAACGCTACGAGGTATTCCACGGCGTTAAGATCCACGACAATGCGATAATCGCAGCAGCAACGCTCTCCAACCGATATATCACAGACCGCTTTCTGCCCGATAAGGCGATAGACCTCATCGACGAAGCCTGTGCTATGATACGTACCGAGATGGACAGCATGCCATCGGAGCTTGATGAGATACGCCGCAGCATCATGCAGAGCGAGATCGAAGAGGCAGCTCTGAAAAAGGAAACGGACGCACTCTCACTTGAGCATCTTGAGGATATCCGCAGAGAGCTAGCAGAAATGCGTGAGAAATACAGCTCCATGGAAGCAAAGTGGCTCAACGAAAAGACTGCCATCAACAAGGTGCAGGAGCTGCGTAAGGAGATCGAGATCACAAACGGCGAGATCGAAAAGGCGAAGCGTGAATATAATCTGAATAAGGCTGCCGAGCTGCAGTACGGCAGGCTGCCTGAGCTTCAGGCGGAGCTTGCGAAAGAAGAGCAGCTTGCGGAAGAGGCGAAGGCAAATTCACTGCTGCGTGACGCAGTTACAGACGAGGAGATCGCACGCATCGTAGGCAGATGGACAGGAATTCCCGTGGCGAAGCTTGTGGAGGGCGAGCGTGAGAAGATACTCACACTTGCACAAACTCTGCATCAGCGTGTGATTGGTCAGGAGGAGGCTGTTGATCGTGTGACGGAAGCAATCATGCGTTCGCGTGCGGGTATCAACGATCCCAAGAAGCCGCTTGGTTCGTTCCTGTTCCTCGGTCCGACAGGTGTCGGTAAGACAGAGCTTGCAAAGGCACTTGCCGAGGCACTGTTCGATGACGAGCACAACATCGTCCGTCTTGATATGAGTGAATATATGGAGAAGCACAGCGTATCCAGACTTGTCGGTGCACCTCCCGGATATGTCGGCTACGAGGAGGGCGGTCAGCTCACGGAAGCCGTACGCAGAAAGCCGTATTCCGTTGTCCTTTTCGATGAGGTGGAGAAGGCACATCCCGATGTGTTCAATGTACTTCTGCAGGTGCTGGATGACGGTCACATCACAGATAGCCAGGGAAGATTTGTGGATTTCAAGAACACCATCATCATCCTGACGTCCAATCTCGGCAGCCAGTTCATCCTTGACGGAATCAACGAAAACGGCGAGATATCCGATGAAGCGAGAGAGGCGGCAGAGGGTATGCTGAAGGCGTCCTTCCGTCCCGAGTTCCTCAACCGTCTTGATGAGATCGTGTTCTACAAGCCGCTGACGAAGAAGGAGATCTTCGGTATCATCGAGCTGCAGACGGCGTCCCTCAGAAAGCGTCTGAAGGAAAAGCAGCTTGAACTGGAGCTGACAGACGAAGCAAAGAGCTTCATCGTGGACGCAGGATACGATCCTGTATACGGAGCACGTCCGTTGAAGCGTTATATGCAGAGAAATCTGGAAACGCTCATCGCAAAGGAGATACTCTCCGACAAGGTAAAGCAGGGTGATACAATAAAGATCGGAGTAACAGACGACACATTAACGGTTATATAACAACGGCAGGGGCACATTTGAACGTGCCCCCGTTATGTTATAATATCATCGGCTGTATCTGTCTGCCGTCCAGAGCTTCGATGATCGTATCGGGCAGTCTGGTGAAATCCGCCACCATCGAAAACGGTTTTGTGACAGGGTCATCCTGTCGCAGCGGCACGAAATAGATGTTGCGGTAATTACGCAGCATTCCTATATTCTTTGCGGAGCCTGAAAGTGCATCGTTCGTTGATACTCCGATGACGACAGGACGCTGATTCCTGAGGTGACTTTTGACAGCAAGACACACAGGTGTGTCGGTAATACCAAGTGCCAGCTTTGCGAGCGTGTTTCCTGTGCACGGTGCGACCACAAGTACATCGAACATATGCTTTGGTCCGATGGGCTCTGCGGCGGTAAGGTCGGTTATTATATTTCCTGAAAGCTTTTTCAGGCGTTCTTTGTGCTGTTCTGCCGCTCCGAAACGAGTGTCAGTGGCGGCGGCGTTGTAGGACATTATCGGTGTTACGGCACAGCCCATATCACGAAGCTGCTCCAGTTGGGTGAACACCTTTTCGAAGGTGCAGAACGAGCCGCAGATAGCAGCTCCCACCCGAAGTCCCTGAAATCTGGTTACATCGGTCATATATCAGATCCGCACGGTAGATGCGGATTTCCTCCTTTCGTCAGGTGCAGACCTCCGTCAGTATCGTCTGTGCGATGGCTTCGCCTGCGGTCTTTGGCGAGAGTTTTCCGGGCAGACCTCCTGCCATGATATGCTGCACGCCGTATTTTGCGGCAAGTATCTGTTCCCCTTCGGGAGAACGGCTTGCAAGCTCCATGAAAACAGCTCCTTTTTGTAAGACACTGAACTGTTCCTCGCTGAAGAGCGTTGCCGGTGCGGTGTTTATTACTATTGATGCACGTCGGCAAAGTGCGGTGAGCCGAGTGAATTCCGCGGTGCTGCAGTGCTCCAGTGATGCACGCATACGCTGTACGGGATCGCGTGCACACACCGCAACATCTGCACCGAAGCACTTCAGCAGCCGTGCAAGCATAAGCGATATCCTGCCGCCGCCTGTGATAAGAACAGGAGTGCCGTGCAGAGAGTATTCTGTATTTTGTATGAGCAGAGCCACGGCTCCTTCGGCGGTGAGGGATGCGTTTTTCAGAGTAAGTGCCTCGTCTGCATAGTAGTCGCACAGCGTCAGACCACGTTGCGAGCAAAGCTCACGCAGCGGCTGCGGTGTACCGCCCGTATGCACCACTGCTCCATCTTCGGAGTATTCCGCCACCAGGGAAAGCGGCAGCGACTCATCTGAAAGCGGTGCATTGATGTGCTCACCTTTTAGAGCAGGCAGCGGCAGCACGATGTACCTGTATCTTCCGGCAGGCGGCGAAAACTCCGTCGTCAGGCCAAGTGCACTGACGTCGTAATGTTCTGCTATTCTGCGTGCTGTGTATATTATACGGCGGTCACCGCCGAGAAAAAGAAATCTGTTGTCCATACACTACCTCCGTTTCCTGCTGTCATATTGTATGCGGATACCATATAAGTGGTGACGCACAAAATGAAAGTTTGTCCGATGATAAATGGCATGAGTTATTGCCGAATTATACACAAATTTTACTTCTGTGTTATGTAAATGATGTGATTTGACGAAATTTTGATTTTTCTGTTATGCAATCTTGCAATTTGGCACTAAAAGGAGTATACTGAACTATGTAGAATTTACGGGAGGATGGCTTTATGTACAGAATAGTCAGAAAAGAGATACTCAATCCCTATGTAACATTAATGGATGTCGAGGCACCGCTCGTTGCGAAAAAAGCGGAGCCGGGACAGTTTATCATACTGCGTGTTGATGAGGAGGGCGAGCGTATCCCTCTTACCATCGCTGATTTCGACAGAGAAAAGGGCACCGTCACCATCATATTCCAGATAGCAGGTGCCACTACCGAAAAGCTCAATCATCTGAATGAGGACGATAATATCCATGATTTTGTTGGTCCTCTCGGTACACCTACCCATACGGAGGGGCTGAAGAAGGTCGCTGTTATCGGCGGAGGTGTCGGATGTGCCATTGCATATCCTGTGGCGAAGAAGCTGCACCGCCTCGGTGCCGAGGTGCACAGCGTCATCGGCTTCCGCAGCAAGGACCTTGTTATTCTGGAAAAGGAGTTTGCAGCAGTAAGCGATGTTACGGAGATCGTTACCGATGATGGTACAGCAGGAACTAAGGGACTTGTTACGGATGCTCTGAAGAAGCTCATCGAGGCTGGCAACGAGTATGACGAGGTAGTTGCGATCGGTCCGCTTGTGATGATGAAGTTCGTGTGCAGGCTGACGAAGGAATACGGTATCAGAACAGTGGTTTCCATGAATCCCATCATGATCGACGGCACGGGAATGTGCGGCGGCTGCCGACTGACCGTTGGAGGCGAAACGAAATTCGCTTGTGTAGACGGTCCTGAGTTCGACGGTCACCTTGTTGATTTCGACGAGGCCATCGAGCGTGCTGCGATGTACAGGGACTTTGAGAGCCACAAGCGTGAGGAGACCTGCAATCTCTACAAGAAGGAGGCAGAATAATGCCTAACATGAGCCTTAAGAAAAACGAGATGCCTGTGCAGGACCCTATCGTCCGCAGCGGCAATTTCGACGAGGTGGCACTCGGTTATTCCGAGGAGCAGGCGGTGGACGAGGCGGAGCGTTGCCTTGGCTGCAAGAACAGACCCTGCGTTGGCGGGTGCCCCGTTGCCATTGATATACCCGAGTTTATAGCCAGGATAAAGGAACGTGATTTCGAGGGTGCGTATCAGATAATATCCCGCAGCAGTTCTCTGCCCGCAGTGTGCGGCAGAGTATGTCCGCAGGAAACTCAGTGCGAGAGCAGATGCGTGCGTGGAATCAAAGGCGAGCCGGTCGCCATCGGCAGGCTTGAGCGTTTCGTTGCCGATTGGCATAATTCCCATTTTGAGGGAGCTGCTGATAAGCCGCAGGGCAACGGTCATAAATGTGCCGTTATCGGTGCAGGTCCCAGCGGACTTACCTGTGCAGGCGATCTTGCACGAATGGGTTATGATGTAACAGTGTATGAGGCACTACATCTTGCAGGCGGCGTGCTGGTATATGGTATCCCCGAGTTCAGACTCCCGAAGTCCATCGTTCAGCGTGAGATAGAGAATCTGCAGGCTCTCGGTGTTAAGGTGGAGACCAATGTAGTCATCGGCAGGACCATCGAGGTGGATGAGCTGTTCCAGCAGGGATACGATGCGATATTCATCGGCTCGGGAGCAGGTCTGCCAAGATTTATGAACATCCCAGGCGAGAATCTCAAGGGCGTATATTCCGCAAACGAGTTCCTTACACGAGTGAATCTGATGAAGGCGTACCGCCCCGATTCCGATACTCCCATCAAGAACAGCCGCAGTGTAGCTGTCGTCGGCGGCGGAAATGTTGCGATGGATGCGGCACGCTGTGCAAAGCGGCTTGGTGCGGAGAATGTATATATAGTATACCGTCGCGGCGAGGAGGAGATGCCTGCCCGCAAGGAGGAGGTACACCACGCGAAGGAGGAGGGCATAGAGTTCAGGACGCTCACCAATCCTGTGGAGATACTCGGCAGCGAACACAAGTCTGTTGCAGGAATGAAGTGCGTTGAGATGTGTCTCGGCGAGCCTGACGAGAGCGGCAGAAGAAAGCCTGTTGTAAAAGATGGCAGTGAATTCGTACTGGATGTGGATTGCGTCATCATGGCGATAGGTACAAGTCCCAATCCTCTTATCAGGAACACGACCGAGGGTCTGCTCACCAATAAGCACGGCTGCTTTATAGCTGATGAGCACGGTCTGACATCCCGTGAGGGCGTATACGCGGGCGGAGATGCTGTGACAGGTGCGGCGACAGTTATCCTTGCGATGGGTGCAGGAAAGACGGCGGCAGCAGCCATCGACGAGTACATCCGCAATAAAAAATAAATATTCCTGCGGCATCGGAAACGGTGCCGCATTTTTGATGGAAAAATCGACCTGAAAAGAAAAAAGCATATTTCTGATGAAAAAAGCCGAAAATACTTCTGCGTGCAATACGCAGAATATATTATAAGGAGTAAAGCTATGCTCAGAAGAATTATGCTCGTTTCAGCAGCGGCTGCGACAGCGGCAGTGCTGGGACTTACGGCATCTGCATCCAACGGCGGTGTCGTGGGCAATGTGGTGGATGCAGGCGAAAATATAGTAAACGATGTGGTGCGTGCAGGTGAAAATGTCGTTGATGATGTTACTGATGCAGTGACAGGCGACGACAATGCTGCCGATGTCATAGGTACGACGGATGTCCCTGATGAGCTTCCTGATGTTACGGAGGATGCTCCCACAGAGGAAATGGACAATATCATCACAGATAACGGAACCACAGATAACCCGAGTACGGGAATTCCGTTTGCATATGGTGCGGTGGCTGCTCTGGCTATCGGCGGTGTCGGTATGGCACTGACTATGCGTCGGGACGATTGACAGTCATAAGATACGCTCCCGTTTGGTCGGGAGCGTACAATTTCCGTCATTTTCCTGTTAATTTATCGGAAATGCCTAAATTGACATTGAATTTGTGTGTAAATTGACAGTTGCAATTATTACATTTATGTTGTATAATTGATTGTGAGGATTTAGTGTTTACTATCCCGTACTTATTTTTTAGGAGGATTATTTCTTATGAAGTTAAGAAGAATTATTGCAGTTTCCGCTGCAGCTGCTATCGCTGCTTCTGCTGTTGCTGCTACCGCATCCGCTATCACAATCAACGGTGCTGACTCTGGTGCAGGCGGCGTTTTCGCTTTCCTGCGTGACGACAAGCAGGTTGACAGATCCCTGTTCGCTGACATGTCTGTAGCTCACACACTGCAGAAGGTTGTTCTGACCATCAAGACAGACAGCTTTGAGGACGTTATGGACCTCAAGGATGCTACTTGGATGGGCGGCGGTATCGGTTTCAACTCTGAGTCTACCGGTTGGGCACAGCACGAGTGGTCCTTCCAGGATGGCGTTAAGGAGCTGACATGGGTTGCTAATGAGGATGATGAGACATTCACAATCACATTAGACAACGGTGCTCCCGTATTTGCTACAACTGATACATATGCTCACGTTTGGATCCAGTCCTGGGATCACGAGCCCTTCGAGTTCGAGATCGTTGACTTCCAGCTGCTGAACGCTGACGGCGTTGACATCAGAGATATCAAGGCTGACGCTCCTGTAGTTGATGAGCCCGTTGTTGACGAGCCCGTTGTTGAGGAGACAGTTGAGGACGAGCCTGTTGTTGAAGAGACAATCGAGATCGTTGAGTCCGAAGAGTCTGAGGATATCGTTGTTGTAGAGTCCGAGGAGATCGAAGAGACTGTTGAGGATGAGCCTGTTGCTGACGAGCCCGTTGCTGACGAGCCCGCTGTTGATACAGAAGCTCCCACAACAGGTGACAAGCAGTCCCCTGACACAGGCGTTGAGGGTATCGCTGCTGTTGCTGGCGTTGTAGCTCTCGCTGGTGCTGCTGTTGTAGCTTCCCGCAAGAGAAAGTAATTAACTTGACGAATTCGATAGTTAAACACTAAGCAAATTACGCCCCCGTTTTTCGGGGGCGTTTTTGTATGTTGCAGGAAGATCGGTTTGTGCGTTTTGTAGAAATTTTCCGCGAAAAAATTGTACGGTGTGGCTATATTACTATTGACAAAAAACGATAAATGAGATATAATATCTGCAGTGATAAAAATTGCGAAAATCAGCACCCTTTAAGGCGGCACTGAGAGGTCGGCAAGGTTGAGATGTTTTCGTTCCTGCGGTATAGCTATAACTGTATACAAAAGCAGGATCAGACGAGAAAACAAGCCTTCTGCCTTTCGGCGGGAGGCTTTTTTAGTGCGGTTTTCGGGAAAGGAAGTGAGCTCGCCATGTGCTGCACGAAAGGACTTACGCTTAAGGCTGAAATATTGGATGAAAGCACGATCGCAAGGGCTGTTACCCGTATTTCGTTTGAGATACTTGAACGAAACAAGGGTACTGATGGCCTTTGTCTGATCGGGCTTTTTTCACGTGGTGCAGTCCTTGCAAAGAGGATAGCTGCCAAGATCGCCGAGGTCGAGGGCAGTGAAGTTCCTGTGGGACTTCTGGATATAACTCCGTTCAGAGATGATAAGCCCAGGACGGATGTTGCGGACAACAGCGAGATAAACTTCGACATTGAGGGCAAGCGTGTTATCATCGTGGATGATGTTATCTTCACGGGAAGAACGGCACGTGCCGCTATCGACGGACTGATGACGAGAGGGCGTCCACAGCTTATCCAGCTTGCAGCACTCATCGACAGAGGTCACAGAGAGCTTCCGATACGAGCTGATTATATCGGCAAGAACCTGCCTACTTCCAGAGAAGAAAAGGTAAAGGTAATGGTCGCAGAGCTTGACGGCTGCGACAAGGTGGTAATTTACGGGTAACTATTTCTGATGCATTTTGAGATGCTTTTAACTACGGGAATATGGAGGATGTAATGACTTTATTTCTTAAGAATGGTTATGTGGTGGATAGTGCAAATGATTTTGAGGGAAAGGCTGATATCGTCATTAAGGATGGCGTTATCGAGCGTATCGGCAAGCGTCTGAGCTGTGCGAAGGCTGACAGGGTCATCGACTGCAAGGGCCTGACGGTTATCCCGGGCATATGTGACATGCACGTGCATTTCCGTGATCCCGGTCAGACGCATAAGGAGGACATCATCACAGGTGGCGAGGCGGCTGTTGCGGGCGGCGTTACCGCAGTTGCATGTATGCCGAACACGACCCCTGCCGTGGACAATGCAGAAACTGTAAAGTATATCGTCGAAAAGGCCAAGCAGTCCAAGACAAAGGTGTATCCCGTGGGCTGTATCACAAAGGGTCTTAAAGGTGACGAGCTCTGCGATTTCGAGGAGCTGAGAAGAGCGGGCTGTGTTGCGGTATCCGATGACGGCAGACCCGTAAAGAATGCAAAGACCATGGCAAGGGCTATGGTAAAGGCACATTACGCAGGTCTGAAGGTGATCTCCCACTGTGAGGATCTGGATATCATCGCAGGCGGTATCATGAACAGCGGAAAGGTCTCCAAGGATCTCGGCGTTCCCGGTATGCACAGACTAAGCGAGGACATAGTGACATCCCGTGAGATAACCATGGCAACAGACCTTGAGATGCCCATCCATATTGCCCATGTTTCCACAATGACAAGTATGTCGAATATACGTATAGCATCCAGATACGGCACGATGGTAACGAGCGAGACCTGTCCGCACTACTTCATGCTGACAGACGAGAAGCTCCGCACCCGTGACGCGGATTACAGAATGAATCCGCCGCTGCGTACGGCAGACGATGTCAAGGCGATAACCGAGGGCATCTGCGATGGTACCATCGACTGTATAGTGACCGATCATGCTCCCCATACCGCAGAGGAGAAGGCAGACTTCCTGAAGGCTCCCAATGGTGTTGTGGGACTGGAAACATCCCTTGCGGCTACGCTGACAGCTCTCTACCATACAGGCAAGGTGAAGCTCTCCAGAATAGTATCGCTGATGTGTGTAAATCCCAGAAAGATACTTTCCATCCCCGGCGGCTCATTGCAGGCTGGCGATGTGGCAGATATATGTATCTTTGACCCCAATGAGGAGTGGAAGGTGGTTCCTGAAAAGCTGCACTCCAAGTCAAAGAATACCTGCTTCAAGGGCAAGGTGCTGACAGGCAGAGTTAAGTACACGATCGTAGATGGCGAAGTAGTCTACGAGGATAAATAAGGTAACAATAAAATTAATATAAAGAGAGGTAGAATACCATGTCATTTGACAGACTTATCGAAAAGATCGAACAGACTCAGAACCCAACAGTTGCAGGTCTTGATCCCAAGCTGGATTACGTTCCCGAGTACATCAGAGAGAAGTGCTTTGAGAAGTACGGCGAGACCCTTAAGGGTGCTGCGAAGGCACTGCTGGAATATAACAAGGGACTTATCGACGCTCTGTGCGATATCGTTCCTGCTGTAAAGCCTCAGGCTGCTTATTATGAGATGTATGGTCCCGCAGGTATGAAGGCACTGCAGAAGACACAGGAATATGCTCGTGAGAAGGGTATGTTCGTTATCACAGACGGCAAGAGAAATGACATCGGAACTACCATGGAAGCATATGCTACCGCTCATCTGGGCAAGGTAAAGGTAGGCTCCAAGGAGTATGAGCCTTTCATCGGTGACGCTCTGACAGTAAACGGCTATCTCGGCTCCGACGGCATCAAGCCTCTGCTGAACATCTGCCGCGAGAACGACAAGGGCATCTTCGTGCTGGCAAAGACATCCAATCCTTCCTCCGGCGAGCTTCAGGACAGAAAGATCGAGAATATGCCCATCTATGAGGTAATGGGTCATATGTGCGAGGGCTGGGGCAAGGAGCTTCCCGGCAAGTACGGATACAGCGGCGTAGGTGCAGTTGTAGGCGCGACATATCCCGAGCAGATCGTATATCTGAGAGAGGCACTGCCCACTACATTCTTCCTCATCCCCGGCTATGGTGCACAGGGTGCAGGTGTAAAGGATATCGCAGCAGCGTTTGACAAGAACGGTCTCGGCGGTATCGTGAACAGCTCCCGTGGTATCATGTGTGCATACCAGAAGGAGAAGTGCGACGAGCGTGAATACGCTGAGGCAGCACGCAGAGAAGCTATCCGCATGAGAGATGATATCATGAGCTTCGTTGGCAAGATCGTTATCAATAAGTAAATAAAAGGAAATATTAAAATTTCGGAGGCAATATATGATATTTGAGAACAACAAAAAAGCCAGCCTTGTTCTTGCAAACGGTACAGTGCTCGAGGGTAAGTCCTTCGGTGCTGAGGGCAAGGTATTCGGAGAGGTAGTATTCAACACCTCCGTTGTGGGCTTTCAGGAGATACTGACAGATACAGGCTACTGCGGACAGCTCGTGGTACAGACGTTCCCCCTTGTTGGCAACTACGGCGTGAACAAGGAGAATGTTTCCTCTGACAAGGTAACAGCAGCAGGCTACATCGTTCGTGAGCACTGCGAGAATCCTTCGAACTTCCGCTGCGAGGGTACTCTTGATGCATATCTGAAGGATAACGGCACAGTGGGTATCTATGATATCGATACACGCAGACTTACAAGGATACTCCGTGAGAACGGCACCATGAATGGCTGCATCGTATGCGGCGACTTCGACAAGGACGCTGTTCTTGCAGAGGTAAAGGCATACACTCCCGAGCGTGCAGTTCCTGCGATCAGCGTAAAGGAGAAGCAGACGATCTTTGCAGAGAACGGCAAGTACAACGTTGCTGTGATCGATCTCGGTGTTACGAACGCTGTGAAGAACGCACTGCTGAAGCTTGGCTGCAACATTACACTGCTGCCTTATAACGCAACAGCAGATGAGGTAATGGCGTGTGCTCCCGATGGAGTTGTGATCTCCAACGGCGCAGGTGATCCTGCTGAGAACACCGAGGCTATCGACACCGTAAAGGCTCTGTTGACAAAGAACGTTCCTGTTTACGGCATCAACCTTGGTCATCTGGTGCTGGCTCTTGCGAGCGGTGCAAAGGTTGAGAAGCTGAAGTACGGTCACAGAGGTGCAACTCAGCCAGTAAGAGATACCGAAACAGGCAGAGTGTTCATCGCAGGTCAGAACCACGGTTATGCGGTGGTTGCCGACAGCGTGAACGACAGCATCGGCAAGGTAATCCATGTTATCACAAGCGACAACACTGTTCAGGGCATCAGCTATACCAATGCTCCTGCATTCGGAACACAGTTCGCACCCGAAATGACGGGCAATCCTCACGATACAGGATACCTGTTCGATCGTTTTATTAAGATGATGGAGGATAGAAAGTAATGCCTTTAAGAAGTGATATAAAGAAAGTTCTCGTGATAGGCTCCGGTCCTATCGTTATCGGACAGGCTGCTGAGTTCGACTACGCAGGTACTCAGGCATGCCGTGCCCTTAAGCAGGAGGGTCTGGAGGTAGTTCTTATCAACTCCAACCCCGCAACCATCATGACAGACAAGCACATGGCTGACAAGATCTACATCGAGCCGCTTACACTTGACGTTGTTAAGCGTATCATTGAGATCGAAAAGCCTGACAGCGTGCTTTCCACACTGGGCGGTCAGACAGGTCTGACCCTTTCCATGCAGCTTGCCGAGGAGGGCTTCCTTGAAAGCCACAACGTAAAGCTGCTGGGTGCTGTTCCCGAGACCATCCACAAGGCTGAGGACAGACAGGCGTTCAAGGATACGATGGAATCCATCAACCAGCCCTGTATCCCCTCCAAGGTCGTTGAGACCGTTGAGGATGCTATGGAGTTTGCAACCGTTATCGACTACCCCGTTATCGTTCGCCCTGCATTCACACTGGGCGGCACAGGCGGCGGTATTGCATACACACCTGATGAGCTGCACGAGATCGCAACAAACGGTCTGCGTCTTTCTCCCATCACACAGATCCTTGTTGAGAAGTGTATTAGCGGCTGGAAGGAGATCGAGTTCGAGGTCATCCGTGACAGCAAGAACAACGTTATCACCGTTTGCTCCATGGAGAACATGGACCCCGTAGGCGTTCATACCGGCGACAGTATCGTGGTTGCTCCCGCAGTGACCCTTGCTCCCGAGGAGTTCAATATGCTGCGTTCCGCTGCACTGAACATCGTTCAGGCTCTCGGCGTAGAGGGCGGCTGTAACTGTCAGTTCGCACTGAAGCCCGACAGCTTCGAGTACGCAGTTATCGAGGTAAACCCCAGAGTTTCCCGTTCCTCCGCACTTGCATCCAAGGCAACAGGTTATCCCATCGCAAAGGTTGCAACACGTATCGCTATCGGCTACACGCTGGATGAGATCGTAAATCAGGTAACAGGCAAGACTTATGCATCCTTCGAGCCTACCATCGACTATCTTGTAGTAAAGTTCCCCAAGTGGCCTTTCGACAAGTTCGTTTATGCCAAGAAGACCCTTGGTACACAGATGAAGGCAACAGGCGAGGTAATGTCCATCGCTCCCTCCTTCGAGGCTGGCATCATGAAGGCTGTACGCTCCATTGAGCTTGGCATGGATACTCTCACAAAGAAGGCATTCCTTGAGCTTACAGACGAGGAAGTGGAGAAGAAGCTGTACGATGTTGACGTTGACCGTTGCTTCTGCATCTTCGAGGCACTCAAGAGAGGCATCTCCGTTGATAAGATCAACGATATCACCAAGGTGGACAAGTGGTTCATCAACAAGCTGAACAACCTCGTAAAGCTGGAGGCGTGGCTTGCTGAGGGCGAGCTCACTGAGGAGAAGTACAACACCGCAAAGAAGTACTGCTACCTTGACAGCACCATCGAGCGTATCTCCGGTCAGAAGGTACAGAACAGAAAGCTCGCTGTATACAAGATGGTAGATACCTGTGCGGCAGAGTTTGCTGCTGAAACACCTTACTTCTACAACACATTTGACGAGGAGAACGAGGCCAAGGAGTTCATCGAGCAGCATCCCACAGACAAGAAGAAGATCATCGTATTCGGCTCCGGTCCTATCCGTATCGGTCAGGGTATCGAGTTCGACTACTGTTCCGTACACTGCGTATGGTCCCTGAAGGAAGAGGGCTGCGAGGCAGTTATCTGCAACAACAACCCTGAAACAGTTTCCACTGACTTCGATACAGGCGACAGACTTTACTTCGATCCCCTCACACGTGAAGATGTCGAGGCTCTCATCGAAACAGAGAAGCCCTACGGCTGCGTTGTGCAGTTCGGCGGTCAGACAGCTATCAAGCTGACAAAGCACCTCACAGATCTCGGCGTAAGGATCCTCGGTACATCCGCTGAGGATATCGACGCTGCGGAGGACAGAGAGCTGTTCGACGAGCTGCTTGAGAAGTGCGGTATCCCCAGACCCCAGGGCTCCACGGTATTCACAACAGAGGAGGCTCTGAAGGTCGCGAACGAGCTGGGATATCCTGTCCTGCTGCGTCCTTCCTACGTTCTCGGCGGTCAGAACATGATCATCGCACACTGTGACAACGACGTTCAGGAGTATATGACCATCATCACCGCTACCGAACTTGAAAACCCCGTGCTCATCGATAAGTACATGATGGGTACAGAGGTCGAGGTAGACGCGATCTGCGACGGCGAGGACTTCCTTATCCCCGGTATCATGGAGCACGTTGAGCGTGCAGGTGTTCACTCCGGTGACTCCATTTCCGTATACCCCTGCCAGACACTCACGCCTCACATCAAGAGAGTTATCATCGACTACACTGAAAAGCTGGCTAAGGCTCTGCACGTTATCGGTCTTGTCAACATCCAGTACGTTGTATACAACCACGAGGTTTACGTTATTGAGGTCAACCCCAGATCTTCCAGAACCGTTCCTTACATCAGCAAGGTTACAGGCGTTCCCATGGTGGATCTTGCTACAAAGATCCTGCTTGGCAAGAAGCTGAAGGATATGGGCTACGAGAGCGGTCTGTACCCCTCTGCGGATTATATCGCAGTAAAGGTTCCCGTATTCAGCTTCGAGAAGCTGCATGACGTTGATAATCAGCTCGGTCCTGAGATGAAGTCCACAGGTGAGTGCCTTGGTATCGCCAAGACCTTTGGTGAGGCTCTGCTCAAGGGTCTGACAGCCGCAGGCTACAAGATGTACGACAAGGGCGGCGTGCTCATCTCCGTACGTGACAGCGACAAGCGTGAGGTCATCGAGATCGCAAGCCGCTTCGAGGAGCTTGGTTTCGAGATCTACGCAACGGGCGGTACAGCATCCGTGCTCAACCGTAACATGATCGCAGCAAATCACGTATTCCGTATCTCTGAGGGCGAGCCTAATGTTATCTCCCTGCTTGAGAGCGGTAAGATCAACTACGTTATCTCCACATCCGAAACGGGCAGAAGTCCTTCCCGTGACAGCGTAAAGATGCGTCGTAAGGCTGTTGAGCGTTCCATCGCCTGCCTCACCTCCATCGATACCGCAAACGCACTGCTTGAGTGTCTTGAGATGCACAAGAGCGTGGATGATGTAGAGATGGTAGATATCACCAAGATCTGATAAGGCTTGGGGAAACCCACCCTTTTGACGCTGTTTATTATCAGGTTCTATTGAAATTTTCAGCATAACCCAACGGCGGGACTTGTATCTCGCCGTTTCGGGCATTTTCTGAAAGGATATATTATGAAGATCGGCAAGTATCCCGTAAAACATAGTTATAAGATCGCAAGGCTCGTGGCGGATGTACTGTCGCTCGGACTTGCAGTGATGATAGTATCTGCTACCGTGATGTTCATGCAGCAGTATCAGGCATATATCGACCAGTTCATGCTGCTCACCGATGAGGCTGTGGCAACGCTAAAGGAGAACAACCCCAATTACGAGTGGAAGCAGTGGCTGTCGATGATATTCCCTGCACTGACGCTGGCGGTGTTCGTGGTGTATATCGTTCTCACCTGCAAGAGCCATAAGTTCAGCCGCTGGAATGTAACAAAGCTGACCGCACAGAAATGCTATGATGCGTATGCGTTCTGTGTTTCTCTGTGCAAGCTTCCTGTGCTTATAATCCTGATAAATCTCATGTGCGTAGCACACGATAAGCTGTTGCCTGTGCCGATATACGGTTATAGCTGGTTCGGATTTGATACCATACTTCCGATAGCTTTGTACGGAATACTTCTTGCGATCGTGATCCGCTGGACTATGCACAGGATAACCAATATCACCGCACAGCCGGAAACAAAGGAGAGCAGCTCTGCGATAAAGGTAAAGGCAGTTGCTGTGACCAATAACGATAACAGCGGAAGCGATGTGTCTTCCGTGAATAAGGAGGAATAACAGACATGAGTTACTTTTGCGATAAGTATCCCGTGATCGAGAAAAAGACGCTTGCAGGCGGAATTTTCTCCATAACAGTGAAGTGTCCCGATGCTGCGGCAGCAGCCGAAGTGGGACAGTTTGCGAATATCATGGCAGACGGCTATACGCTCCGTCGCCCCATCTCCATCTGTGATATCGACAAGAAGGCAGGCACTCTGCGTTTCGTGTTTGAGGTAAGAGGCAAGGGCACAGAGGTCATATCGCGTGTGAACGTGGGTGACAATCTCGATATCCTCGGCCCGCTCGGAAACGGCTTCAAGGCTCCCGAGGGCAAGAAGATAGTTGCTGTTGGCGGCGGTATCGGAGTTCCTCCTCTGCTGGGACTTGCAAAGCAGTTCGGCGAAAACTGCACAGCTATCCTCGGTTTCCGCAGCTATGACAAGATCATCCTCGACAAGGAGTTCGCAGCTTACGGTGCAAAGACCATCGTCTGCACAGATGATGGTTCTGTCGGACATCACGGAGTAGTCACCACACCTCTCACGGAGGTCCTGGCTTCGGGCGATGTCGGACTGGTATGTGCGTGCGGTCCCGAGCCTATGATAAAGGCTGTTGTCAAGGAATGTGAGGACAACAACATCCCCTGTCGTGTATCTCTTGAGCAGAGAATGGGCTGTGGCGTGGGTGCGTGTGTTGTGTGCAGCTGCATGACAGTACGCGGCGGAAAGGAATATTATGCGAGAGTCTGCAAGGACGGACCTGTATTTGATGCGAAGGAGGTAAGATTCGATGGCTGACCTTTCTGTAAGAGTTGCGGGCGTTGATTTCAAGAACCCCGTTATCATGGCTTCCGGTGCATACGGCAACGGTGAGTGCTACACCGATCTTTATCCCATCTCCAGACTTGGCGGTATCTCCTGCAAGGGCATGACCATCCAGCCTAAGATGGGCAACATCCCTCCCAGAATCGCTGAAACTCCTTCCGGTATCCTCAATTCCGTTGGTCTTCAGAACATCGGCGTACGTGGCTTTATCGACTACTACCTCGACAATCTCAAGGAGGAGGGCGAGGGCACTGTCATCATCGCAAACGTAGCAGGTGCAGTTCTCGACGATTACATCGCAGCGGCCGAGGCACTTGAAGCAAGCTGTGTTGACATGATCGAGCTGAACATCTCCTGCCCCAACGTAAAGGCAGGCGGTGCGACATGGGGCGTTACCTGTGAGGGTGCGGCAGCAGTCACAAAGGCTGTGCGTGCTGCAACAAAGAAGCCTCTGGTGGTGAAGCTCACCCCCAATGTCACAAGCATTACTGATATCGCAAAGGCTGTTGAGGCAGAGGGTGCAGACGCTATCTCTCTCATCAACACTCTCCTTGGCATGAGAATAGACATCCGCAATCGCAGACCTATCCTCCACAACAACGTTGGCGGTCTTTCCGGTCCTGCGATATTCCCTGTGGCTGTACGCTGCGTATGGCAGTGCCACAATGCTGTAAACATCCCCATCATCGGCATGGGCGGTATTGCAACATGGGAGGACGCTGTTGAGATGATGCTCGCAGGTGCATCCGCTATCCAGATGGGTACAGCTATCTTCACCGATCCCTATGCACCGCTCAAGGTCATAGAGGGTCTGGAGAAGTATATGGACGACAACGGCATCAAGAACCTCTCTGAAATAGTAGGACAGGTAAAGCCCTGGTAAATTTGTGAACTATATTAAACGGGCGGGTCATATATCCGCCCGAAAATGTAACTCGGTATTGGAGGAGAGACTATGAAACCCTTGCACATTGCAGAGAGCAGTATTGAATACGGTGATTTTAAAGACAGATACCGCTTACATAACGGCTGGCGTTTTTGGTGTATGATAGCTTTTCTTTCAGTGCTCATGGCGTATTTCGCCATAGATCTGCTTGTGACACAGACATATTTTCCGTTGTATGTGCTGATATTCGGGGCAGTGCTGACGGTTGTGTATTTTACTGTGCATTTTATGCGATTGAAATCTGCATATAGAAAGTCGCCGCTGAGCAGCGTGCCTCTTGTCGTTACCCGATTTTATGAGGATAGGCTGGAGCAGGAGAGTACAGAGGACGTTCTGTCTGCGGAGTATGCACTGTTGTACGGCGTCATCGAAACCCGCAGCAACTATTTTTTCATGGTGACGAAAAAGCAGGCTATGGTAGTTGCAAAGCGTGATTGCTCTACGGAGCTTATCAGCCATATCGCCATGCTTAGAAACAAGTGCAGAGCCGAAGGAAAGACGGACGGAAAATGGCGGCTCAGTAGCATTATGGCAGTTGCGGTAGGTGCGTTTCTTGCTGTTGGTGTGGCAATGATGCTCGAGATAGTAGATGCCCGTGTAAACAGAGATCCTATGAAATGCATGATTCGCAAGCCTGTTATCTACCTCTATCCCGAGGAACGGACAGAAATCACAGTAACGCTTGATATCGACGGAGAGCTTACCTGTACCTACCCTGAGTATAACGGTGGTTGGGAGATCACCGCTCTGCCCGATGGAACGCTGTATGATGAAAGCGGCAGGGAATATGACAGCCTTTTCTGGGAGGCTCAGGCATATATGGAGTTTGATTTTTCGGAGGGCTTCTGCGTAAAAGGCGAGGACACAGTGGAGTTCCTGCAGTGGGCGCTGGATGAGCAGGGCTTGACGCAGCAGGAGAGCAACGATTTCATCCTTTATTGGTTACCGTATATGCAGGACAACGAGTACAATGTCATCTCATTTCAGGGGGATAGCTATACCGATATCGCAGGACTGAGCATAACGCCGCAGCACGATAACATCAAGCGTGTTTTCATGGCGTATTATCCCAGTGAAAAATATGTGGATATCGCTGAGCAGCGGCTTTACAGTTTTGAGCGCAACGGCTTCACGGTAGTTGAGTGGGGCGGCACAGTTACAGAATAAAGAAACTAAGGAGAACACTATGAAGATAATGGCAGTAGATTACGGCGATACCCGCACAGGACTCGCAATGTGCGATAAGAGCGAGTTTCTCGCATCGCCGCTGAAGATAATCACCATGAAGGACTTCGACCGCTGCGTTGAAATGGTAGCGGAGGAAGTGAAGCTCAACAAGGCGGAGATGGTCGTGGTTGGAAACCCCATCAACATGAACGGTACATACGGTCCCCGCAGCGAAAAATGCTGTCTTTTCGCAGAAAAGCTGCGTGAACTTGTGGATGTTGAGGTGAAGATGTGGGACGAGCGTTCTTCCACAGTATCCGCTATCGGAATCATGAACGAAAACAACAAGCGTGGCAAGAAACGCAAGGAAACGCTTGACGCAGTTGCGGCGGCTATCATTCTCGAAAGCTATCTTGCATACCGCAAAAATCATCCCGATGAATAACATACGGCGGCTTATGCCGCCGTTTTGTTTTGGATATGTAAAAGAAATAAGAAAGATATGTGTAATTTGCCGCAGCTACTTGAAAAAAACTGCATTATAGGGTATAATAATAAAGTATACCATTTTAAAAATTGCCAACATTATATACAGGCATTTACAGACATGAAGGAGCAATTATGGATAGAATAAAGGGCCCCATCTTTGACGTCATCGATGCGATGACAGGAAGAGGAGATATGATAACCGCCATCATTTCCGTGTTTTCAGTGGCAGTCGTGATCTTCGTGGTATTTCCGATACATGAATGTGCCCACGGACTTATGGCGAAGCTGCTTGGCGATGATACGGCGGAGCGTGAGGGCAGACTTACCCTCAACCCGTTCGATCATATCGATCCCATGGGAGCACTGTGTATGTGCCTTTGCTGTATCGGCTGGGCGAAGCCCACTCCCGTGAATATCTCACGCTGCAACAAGGTCAAGGCACGCACGGCTCTTGCACTGACATCTTTTGCAGGACCTCTTGCAAATATCATCCTGTCATATATTATGATGATAATCCTGAAGGTACTTCTCAACACAGCGGTCGTGGCTTCGGATACAGGCTTTTATGTTGCGTTTGCAATACAGCAGGTGATAATCATCAATATCTACCTTGCCGTTTTCAACCTTGTTCCCATCCCTCCGTTTGATGGTTCCAAGATACTGTACAGCTTCCTGCCCCCGAAGGGCATCAGCTTCATGGAGAGATACAGTCAGTATCTGCACTGGGGATTTCTCCTGCTGCTCATTTTCGGAATACTGGATATTCCGCTGAGCTTCGTATCTAACGGTATCTACTGGCTTTTGGACAAGGCATCGTTCTTTTTGTGATAGGTGAAAAATGAGTGAACTGAGCTTTAAGCTGGAGGTGTTTGAGGGTCCGCTGGACCTCATGCTCTCCCTCATACAGAAGCACAAGCTGAATATTTACGACATCGAGATCGGCGTTCTGCTGGAGCAGTTCATGCTGTATCTTGAGCGTATGACCGAGGCGGATCTTGAGGTCACCTCGGATTTTCTGGAGATGGCGGCAAGGCTGGTGCTTATTAAATCTGCCGCATTACTTCCCAAGGAAGAGGTCGAGGAGCTTAAAAAGGAGCTTCAGGGTGCCCTTATTGAGCTTGCACTTTGTAAGACTATGGCGGCAAAGCTGCGTACCCGTTTTCAGGGCGACTGCATATTCGTGAGAAAGCCTGTGCAGCTTGAGATAGACCGTTCCTACAACGGCAGACACGAGCCTGAGGAGCTGCTTCTGGCATACGGTGCAGTAGCCGACAGGAGCAGAAAAAAGGCGGAGTACCGTCCGAGATCCATCAAGCCCATCGTTGCGAAGAGCTATGTTACTGTGTTTACAGGCATCGTTGCGGTGCTCAAGAGTCTTCGCAGGAAGGGCAGCGTTACCATGGCTGAGCTTTACGCTGACCAGCCGCGTTCCCGTGAGGTGGCGACCTTCCTTGCGATACTGGAGCTTTCAAAGCAGGGTCGTATAATTATTTCTGAGGACGGCTGCAGCGTCCGCATGGCGACCCGTGCTGACCTTGCCAATAAGGAGGATGAAGATGAAATTCAGTGATGGAATGGCGGCCATCGAAGCGATACTGTTCGCCTGCGGTGATCCGATAGAACTGGATAAGCTTGCGGCCGCTGCCGAGATAGAATCGGAAACGGTGGCGAAGATGATAGACCGACTGAATGACCGTTATTCCGAGCAGGGAAGTGCATTCGTGATAAATCGTCTGGGCAGCAGCTATCAGATGATGACAAGACCCGATTTCGCACCGCAGATAAAAGCGGCACTGGAAACAAGACGACAGGCTCCGCTTTCTCCTGCTGCACTGGAAACGCTTGCGATCGTTGCGTATAACCAGCCCGTCACCAAGGGCTTTGTTGAGCAGGTACGTGGTGTTGACAGCTCGGGCGTTGTGAATTCCCTTGTGGAGAGAGGACTGCTGGAGGAATACGGCAGACTTGACCTTCCCGGCAGACCTATTGCTTACAAGACAACGGAGAACTTCCTGCGTTGCTTTGGTGTGACGGATATCAGCGGACTTCCGCCGATTCCCGACAGCAGCGGTCAGATAGATTTTGACGAATAC
Organism: Oscillospiraceae bacterium; assembly: GCA_045606085.1. Lineage (GTDB taxonomy): Bacteria > Bacillota > Clostridia > Oscillospirales > Ruminococcaceae > CAG-115. The sequence goes on along the minus strand of JAZURJ010000036.1, from coordinate 59,064 downwards.
GAGGACATGGCATTTTCGGGCGGAGATTAAGCCACTCCACCCATAAAGGACGGTGGTTGCTACGGGCTGGCTGATTGCAGGCGGTATCCTGCTGTTTATACTGATACTGCTGATGATTCCCGTGGTGATACTGTTTGACTACGGAGATAGCCTTCATCTTAGGGTGAGATACCTTTTCTTTACGCTGTATCAGATACCTTCCAAACCCAAAAAGCGTAAGAAGAAAAAGGTCAGGAAAAAGGACAAGGCTGCACAAGTCGTTAAAGATGTTCCGACAGAAAAGAACATCGCAGCAGAAAGCAAGCCTTCCGCCGCTGCTGCAAGCAGACCGAAAAAACGTCGCGGGAAGCAGAAGCTGCCGAGGGTGGTGGAGAAGCCCACTTTATCTGAGATACTTGAGATGATAAAGGTTGCGTTCGACAGTCTTTCAAAGCCACTGAAGAAATTGTGCAGGCGGATAAAGATATGCGATCTCGATCTCAGGATGATATGCGGCGGCGATGATGCAGCCAAGGCGGCACTGAATTTCGGCAGGATGAACCTGCTGGTGACGAATGCTCTGGGCTGGATCGGAAGTGCATTCACACTAAGAGCTCCGCACATTGATATAAATGTTGATTTTCAGTCTGAGGAAACGGTGACGGAATGTTCCTGCAAGGTAAAGCTGAGTGCCCTTGCGGCTCTGGCGTTCGTGTTCGCGTTTATCGGCAGATTGATAGTACGTGCTTTCAGAAGCGAAAAGATCAAGGCGTATCTCGGCAGGGTCCGCGGTAAGCCTGTTAAAAACAGCAAGTGACGATAATTATTATACTGCGTCTGATCGAAAGGAGAAAAAATTATGGCAGACAAGCATCCTATTGAAAATGTAATGGGTATCTCCATGGACAAGATCCATGAGATGACAGATGTAAACACCATCATCGGCGATCCTATCAGTTCCCCTGACGGCACCACAGTGATTCCCGTATCCAAGGTGTCCTTCGGATTCGTTTCCGGCGGAAGCGACCTTCCCACACAGAGCCCCGAGAAGTTTGCGGGCGGCTCCGGTGCAGGAGTTACTGTAAAGCCTGTGGCATTCATCGTTATCAAGAAGGACGGCGATGTGAAGCTGTTGGAGCTTGGCGGCAAGGGCAGCCCTGTTGATTCTGTCATCGATGCACTTCCCGGTCTTATCGACAAGATCAAGACCATGGTTGACAAGAAGAAGGCTGAAGGCGAGACCGCAGCAGAATAATTTTCAGAAAACGGCGTTTATTTTTCCTTACTCTGCATATACTACCGCTGAAAAAACAACGGAGGAGTGCATTGTATGAAAAAGCGTATAAGGACCCTGATCTCAGTTATCGTTGCCGCAATGGTCGGGCAGATCGTTGCGGCTTCCGTATGGGCTGCACCCGAGGATATATCTGCGGTCAGTGCCATACTTATCGAGGCTGACAGCGGCACGGTCATCTGGGAAAAGAACGCAGATGAGAAGCGTGCCATGGCAAGCACCACAAAGATCATGACCGCCATCCTCACCATCGAGGCAGGCGACCTTGACCGTGAGTTCGTGGTGGACAGCTACGCTATACGTGTTGAGGGTACGTCCATGGGCTTGCAGGAGGGCGACCGTGTTTCACGGCGTGACCTGCTGTACGGAATACTTCTGCCCAGCGGCAACGATGCCGCAAATGCGGCGGCGGTGGATGTGGGCGGCAGCATGGGCGGTTTTGTGGAGATGATGAATGCAAAGGCGGAGGAGCTGGGGCTGACATCCACGCACTTCGTTACGCCGTCGGGACTTGATGCAAAGGGGCATTGTACCACCGCACGCGATCTGGCGTCGCTGACTGCATATGCCATGAAGAACGAGATATTCCGGAGCATCGTATGCTGTACATCGGCACAGGTGGAGTTCGGAAATCCGCCGTACCTGCGTACGCTGAGCAACTCCAACAAGATGCTTACACGCTACGACGGTGCGATAGGCGTCAAGACGGGATTTACAGATAACGCAAGGCGTTGTCTTGTGTCGGCGGCTGAAAGGGATGACGTCACGCTTATTGCGGTGACGCTCAATGCAGGTGACGACTGGAATGATCATACCAAGATGCTGGACTATGGCTTTTCCTGCGTGTTCAGTTATCCATTGGAGCTGAACTGCTCTGAAAGGGTGGCTGTTGCGGGAACGGGGCAGAGCGTCGGGGTATACGCTGAGGAGGCGTGCATCTCACTGCTTCCTGAACAGCGTGAGAGGCTAACACGGCGGGTACTGCTGCCGAAATTCGTGTACGGAGATGTGCGTCAGGGCGATGTGCTTGGATGCATAGAATTCTGCATCGACGGCAGTGTTATCAGGACCTGTCCGCTGTACGCTGCAAGCAGTGTTACGTCCGACAGGCAGGAGCTGACGGTCTGGCAGAAGCTGCTGTCACATCTGGGCATCTATGTATGATATATTAATATAGTATAAAGCGGCACAGCCTGATCCGCTGTGCCGATAAATATTATCGTCGGGAGACGAAGGAGGATATTATGGAAAAGATAAGGATTCAGAAGATCATTGCGGACAGCGGTTATTGTTCCAGACGAAAGGCAGAGGAACTGATTTCCGCAGGCATGGTTACAGTGAACGGCAGAGGCTGCTCGCTTGGCGACAAGGCTGATCCCAGAAACGATCTCATCAAGGTAGGGGATGATGTCATCCCTGCGGAGCGTGCCGAAAAACGCTACATAATACTCAATAAGCCGAGAGGTTACGTGACCTCCATGGCTGACGAGAAGGGAAGAAAGATCGCAGCAGAGCTGCTGACCGATGTGCACGAGAGAGTGTATCCCGTAGGCCGTCTGGACAGAAATTCCGAGGGTCTGCTGATATTTACGAACGACGGTGAGTTTGCCAACGACATCATGCATCCCTCACGCCACGTGGCAAAGACCTACCGTGTAACCATTGACGGCAGGGTAAAGGAGGAACAGCTTTCCCGCCTTATGGCAGGCGTGGAGATCGAGGAGAACGTGTGGACGCTTCCCTGTACCGTAGAGGTACTGACGGAGGAGCCTGAGCGTACTGTGCTTCGTTTTGTCATCAAGGAGGGCAGAAACCGCCAGATCAGACGTATGTGTGAAGCGGTGGGATTACAGGTCGGAAGACTTCGCAGAATCGCCATCGGTGGCGTAAAGCTGGGTATGTTAAAGCCCGGTGAGTACCGTGACCTCACCAAGGAGGAGCTGAAGAAGCTCCGCACCGCAGTGGGCAAGAGCACAAGACAGGGAAAGTGATGGAGGGCGCATATGATAGAGATACTTCAGAACAAGGCTAACCTTGACAAGATCGAGTTCAATGCCACAGAAAAGGGTGTGAGCCTCGGTAAGTGTGCAGGCACACTTCAGGGCGACACCTTCGTGTTTGACGAGCTGGAATGTGATGAATTCTTCGTAGATGGTCTGGTGAGAGCGTTGCTCAACCTGCTGGATCTCAAGGGTATTGAAAAAGCACGCTTTGATTTCGAAGAAGGCGAGGCCCTGACCCGTTTGAGAAGATGGGGATTTGTTAAAAACGCCGAAAAGACCATCGACAATATCGCCGCTTTCTTTGACGAGAATAAAAATTGCACAAAAATGTGATTTTGGCTTGTTATTTTCGTCACAATATAGTATAATTAATATGGAGAAATTTTTAATATAAAGGTGGATGATGTCATTTAATGGCATCTCGTTGCCTTTGATTTATGGAGGTCTAAAATGGCAATCAAGACATTGGCTGAGATGGAACAGAACGTTCCTGACAGCGACGCAAGAAAAAGACTGACCGCCCTCTTCGATGAGGACAGCTTCAGGGAACTGGACAAGTTCGTATCCACTGACGGCGAACTTTGTTCCGTAGTTGCAGGTTACGGCACAGTTCTCGGTGCTACCGCTTATGCATTCGCACAGGATGTAAGCGTTAAGGGTGGTGCAGTGAACAAGAGTGCGGCTATGAAGATCAGAAAGATCTACGAGCTGGCTGCAAAGAACGGTGCTCCCGTTGTTGCTGTGTTTGACAGCAAGGGCGGCGATATCAACGAGGGAATGGCTGTTCTCTCCGCTTATGGCGATATCGTTAAGGCATCTGCTGCTATCTCCGGCGTTGTTCCGCAGATCGCTGTCGTATGCGGTGTATGTGCAGGTGCTGCTGCTATGCTCGCATCCATGGCTGATATCACTATCATGACCGAAAAGGCTGAGCTGTTTATGACCGCTCCCTTTAATACACCCGATGGCAAGCTCGCAGGTGCAGGCACCGCTGCAAATGCAGCCAAGGCAGGCGTTTGCGATATCCTCGCAAAGGACGACGCTGATGCTATCGCTAAGGCTAAGAAGCTGGTTGCTGTAATGCCCGCAAACAACATCTCCCTTGCAGGTAACGATGACTTTACAGAGAATGACGCATTCGTTGCTGCGGACATGAAGGGCGCAGATGTTATCGCTGCAGTTGCAGACAAGAATTCCGTTATTGAGCTGGGTGCTGATTTCGGCACTGCTGCTTATACAGCTATCGCAAGCATCAACTGGGCTACCGTTGCATTCGTTGCAACCGACAAGGCTGAGAAGCTCACTGCTGCTGACTGTGCAAAGATCGCACGCTTCGTTCAGCTTGCTGATGTATTCTCCGTCCCTGTTGTAACTGTTCTCGATACAGAGGGCTTCGTACCCTCCAGCGAGGCTGAGCTTGCAGGCAGCGTAAGAGATTGTGCAAAGCTTGCACAGGTTTACGCTTCCGCTACCACAACAAAGGTAAATCTCATCAAGGGTAAGGCTTTCGGTGCTGCTTATGCGGCATTTGACAGTGCAGATATCTCCTATGCATGGGAGAACGCTGCTATCGCTCCCATGTCCCTTGAGGCTGCAAAGGTATTCATGGGCGAGGAGATCGACGCATCTCCCTTCAATGCTGCGGCTCTCGGCATGATCGACGGCGTTATCGCTGCTGAGGATACCAAGGACGCTATCGCATCCGCAGTTGATCTGTGCAGCGGCAAGAGAGTGACTGCTCCCACAAGAAAGCACGTTAACTTTGCGTTTTGATCGAAACAGCGGCTGACGATAATGGCACATTCAGGGACAGTGCTTTTACAGCACTGACAGTACGGATATTTAAATTAGTATAATAAAAATCACAGAGAGGTTTTTGACATGAAAAGATACACAATCACAGTTAATGGCAACGCTTATGATGTAACAGTTGAAGAAGCAGACGGCTCCGCAGCTCCTGTAGCTGCTGCTCCTGCTCCCAAGGCAGCTCCCAAGAAGGCAGCAGCTCCTGCTGCAGCTGCAGGTGCTACCTCCATCAACGCTCCTATGCCCGGCACTATCGTTGATGTAAAGGTTAAGGTTGGCGACAAGGTAACAAACGGTACAGTAGTAGCTGTTCTTGAGGCTATGAAGATGGAGAACGACATCGTATGCGATAAGGACGGCGTTGTTGCTTCCGTTAACGTAAACAAGGGCGATTCCGTAGATACAGGTGCTGTTGTAGTTACCATCAACTGATTATAAGGAGAGCAAAAATGGCTAAGCTTAACATTACAGAAACCGTTCTGCGTGACGCACACCAGTCGCTGCTCGCCACCAGAATGACCATTGACGAAATGCGTCCCATCCTGTCCACAATGGATAAGATCGGCTACTACTCCGCTGAGTGCTGGGGTGGTGCTACATTCGACTCCTGCATCCGTTTCCTGGATGAGTGTCCCTGGGACAGACTCCGCACCATCCGCAAGGAGATGCCCAATACAAAGCTCCAGATGCTGTTCAGAGGACAGAATATGCTGGGCTACCGTCACTATGCAGACGATCTCGTTGAGTACTTCGTTCAGAAGTCCATCGCAAACGGTATCGATATCATCCGTATCTTCGATGCACTGAACGATATCCGCAACCTTGAAACAGCTATCAACGCTGCCAAGAAGGAGCAGGGTCACGCACAGGTGGCTATCTCCTACACACTCGGTGAGGTATTCACACACGAATATTACATGAACTACGCAAAGCAGGTAGAGAGTGCGGGTGCAGATTCGATCTGTATCAAGGACATGGCTGCTCTGCTGACACCCTACGAGGCTGAATCCCTCGTACGCGACATCAAGAGTGCTGTAAACATTCCCGTACAGCTTCATACTCACTACACATCCGGTCTTGCGTCCATGTGTATCATCAAGGCTGTCGAGGCAGGTGTAGATGCTGTTGATACAGCAATGTCCCCTCTGGCACTTGGTACATCCCATGCTCCCACAGAGTCCATCGTGGCTACATTCCAGGGCACAGAGTACGACACAGGTATCGACCTGGTGGCTCTGACAGAGGTAAGAGATTTCTTCATGAAGCTGCGTAAGAAGTACATCGAAAGCGGTCTGCTGGATCCCTCTATGCTCGCTACCGATGCAAACGCACTCATTTATCAGGTTCCCGGCGGTATGCTCTCCAACCTGCTCTCTCAGCTTAAGCAGGCAGGCAAGGCAGATCAGCTTGACGAGGTGCTCAGAGAGGTTCCCAGAGTGCGTAAAGACAGCGGGTTCCCCCCTCTGGTCACACCCACATCCCAGATCGTTGGTACACAGGCTGTATTCAACGTAATCACAGGCGAGCGTTACAAGACTGTTACCAAGGAGTTCAAGGGCCTTGTAAAGGGCGAATACGGCAAGACCCCCGTGGCTATCGATCCCGAGTTCCAGAAGAAGATTCTCGGCGATGAGGAGCCTATCACCTGCCGTCCCGCAGATCAGCTCTCTCCCGAGTTCGAGGCTATGAAGGCTGAGGCTGCCGAGTGGATCGAGCAGGAGGAGGATATCCTGACCTACGCTATGTTCCCGAAGGTAGCTCCCAAGTACTTTGAGAAGCGTCGCGACAGAAAGATCGGAATCGACGCTGATCACGCCGACAAGGCAAACAAGGTACATCCCGTTTAATTGCTGTGGCCCCTGCGGTTTTCTGCAGGGGCCTTTTATTATAGTATATATGTGTTTGTACAAATTGTATAAACGGGTTTTGTTGAGAAATACCGTCTGATGGAGTGAAATTTATCATAACTACCTATTTTGTGGTCAGGTCAGGGCAATATCGGAGTTCTTCACTGTGATAAAGAGCTGAAAATGAGTAAATACACATAAAAAAACGAGAAAAATACTGTGAAAAATTACTGATATCGTTTACAAAACGGCAGTTTTGATTTTTCGTCACTTTCACCAAATCAAAAGTTACAACTTGGTAACAAAAAGGTTACAGAATTGTTCGTTTTCGTTAAAAGAGTTATTAAGTATTCCCGAAAACGGCTTGATTATGCGAAATTTCAAGTTTTTCATTTTTTGTGTAACTTTTTTAAGTTATTAACAAAAAGTGTTGTAATTATGAACAATGAAAGGGCATTGAAAACGTTTTCGCGGTCTGCAGAAACAAAAACTTCAAAAAAAACACTTGAAAATTGGATTGTTTTATGGTAAACTAACATATGAAATCAGGGCAAATGTAATATTGCTGAATAATATTGCATAACCTGATTAGTAAACCGATTCCGTTTATCGGAACGAAAAACCTATTTATGGGAGGAAAAAACCTATGAAGAAAAGAGTATTAGCAGCTCTGCTCGCATCTGCTACAGTTCTGTCTCTTGTTGGCTGTACTAACGACGAGACATCCACATCCGATGCTGGTAACGCTGGCAACACCGATGGTGGCTCCACAGTTACAGACGGCGGCGACGCTGGCAACACTGATGCTGCTGAAGAGGGCAAGGTCCTCAACATCTGGTGCTGGAATGACGAGTTCCAGCAGAGAGTTAAGTCTTTCTACCCCGGCTACACACACAACGATGATGGCACTGGCATGATCGGTGATGTTAAGGTAGTATGGACAATCAACCCCAACGCTGATAACGGTTATCAGATCCCCCTCGATGCAGCTCTGCTGGATCAGGACAACGTTGCAGCTGATGAGAAGATCGATATCTTCCTGATCGAGGCTGACTACGCTGATAAGTACGTTAACTCTGACTACTCTCTGCCTGTATCTGAGGTTGGTATCACAGATGCTGACACAGCTGAGATGTATCAGTACACAAAGGAAATCGCTACAGACGCTAACGGCAATCTGAAGGCTGTTTCTTGGCAGGCTGCTCCTGGTCTGTTCGCATACAAGAGATCTATCGCTACTGCAGTTCTCGGCACAGACGATCCTGATCAGGTTCAGACATATGTTGCTGACTGGGCTAAGTTCGACGAGACCGCTAAGAAGATGAAGGACGCTGGTTACTTCATGCTCTCCGGTTACGACGATGCTTACCGTACATTCTCCAACAACGTTTCCGCTCCTTGGGTAAACGACGCTAACGAGATCGTTATCGACGCTAACATCCTCAAGTGGGTTGAGCAGACCAAGACATACACAGACAACGGTTACAACAACAAGAACTCTCTGTGGTCTGATGGTTGGGCTAAGGACCAGGGTCCTGACGGTAAGGTATTCGGCTTCTTCTACTCCACATGGGGTATCAACTTCACACTGCTCGGTAACGCAGGTGAGGCTGGCTTCGGTGACTGGGCAGTTTGCTACGGTCCTCAGTCCTACTACTGGGGCGGTACATGGATCTGTGCATCCTACCAGACCGATAACAAGTCCCTCGTTAAGGACATCATGTACAACCTGACATGCAACGGCGAGATCATGGAGAAGATCACACGTGATCAGGCTGTTCAGGATTACACCAACAACATGGCTGCTATGGAAGCTATCGCTACTGACGCTTCCTACGGTTCCGAGTTCCTCGGCGGTCAGAACCACGTTGCTCTGTTCACAGAGAACGCTAAGAAGATCGATATGTCCAATATCTCTGCTTACGACCAGGGTCTGAACGAGACATTCCAGGCTGCTTTCAAGGATTACTTCGATGGCAACGTTGATTACGATACAGCTCTTGCTAACTTCTACACCAACGCTACTGTTAAGTATCCTGAGCTCAAGAAGCCCGAGTAATTTCTGACAATAGCAATTATTAAGGTCTGACTTAACATCTTCGGACTGCGGTGTAAAAGCCGCAGTCCGGTATGTTAATGCCCTTTTATTTGGTTTAAATCGGTATTAACATACCTAGGAACGTCACCTGTGACGGGGCGTTTCCGGATGTTGAGCTGGCCGGGAAATAAGATGAAAGTGATGGTGATAAACCTGTGAAACGCAAGTCTATAAGCTATGCGAAGTGGGGCTATTTCTTTATTGCACCTTTCTTTATCGTATATGCAATCTTCCAGCTGTGGCCCCTGATCACAACAATTTATTACAGCTTCTTCGAGAAGTACATGTCCGGTCTTAATCAGATTGGTCCTAATTTTGTAGGTCTGCAGAACTATCTTGACTTCTTTACCGGTGCAAAGGGTGTACCTGTAGGAACTCTCGTGTACAACACGATCGTAATGTGGCTGCTGGGCTTTATTCCTCAGCTCGCTGCATCACTTCTGTTTGCTTACTGGTTCACTAACAAGCGTCTGGATCTGAAGTGCACAAGCATTTTCAAGTCTATTATCTACATGCCTAACCTGATCATGGCTTCCGCGTTTTCACTGTTGATCTTCGCACTCTTCTCCAACACAGAAACCGCTCCCGTTAACAGCCTGCTCATTTCTCTCGGTGCTACTACCGAAAAGATCGACTTCTTTGCTCATACATGGTCATCAAGAGGTATTATCGCATTTATGAACTTCCTGATGTGGTTTGGTAACACTACTATTCTGCTGATGGCTGCAATGATGGGTGTTGATGAATCCCTCATCGAAGCTGCTGATATCGATGGTTGTACTCCTAACCAGATCTTCTGGAAGATCACTATCCCGCTTATCAGACCTATCATGGTTTATGTGTTCATCACTTCTCTTGTCGGCGGTCTGCAGATGTTCGATGTACCTCAGGTTATTACAAGAGGTGTCGGCGGTCCTAACAACACCACAAAGACCCTCATCATGTATCTTAACGACAACCTGTACTCCAAGAACTACGGTGCAGCAGGTGCGATCTCCGTTATCCTGTTCGTAGTATGTGCTATGTTCAGCTTGATCGTTTATTACTTCTTCACTGACAGAAAGCTCGGCGGTGCTAAGTCCTTCGCTGGCAAGAAGACAAAGAAGAAGGGGGTGTAAGCAATGGCTAATAAATATGATGTTGTACATAATGAGCGTAAGTTCTGGCTCAACTTCAGAAGAACTGTTGCTTATATCGTGCTCACTCTGATGTGCATCCTCTGTCTGTTCTTCTTCTATATCATGCTTATCAACTGTACTCGTTCTCATCTTGAGATTCAGCAGAGCGGTTTTGCTATTCTGCCGAGTGACCAGTTCCTTGATAACCTTACAGCTATCATGAACGACCCTAACATTCCTATGTTAAAGGGTTTCTTCAACAGCCTTATCGTTTCTGCAGGCGTTGTATGCTGCTCTGTATACTTCTCCTCCATGACCGCTTATGGCTGCCATGTTTACGACTTCAAGGGAAGAAAGTTTGCTTTCCACTTCATCCTTCTGATCATGACGATCCCCGGTCAGGTTACTGCACTCGGTTTCGTTGATATGATGAGAAACTTCCACCTGACAGACAACCTTATTCCCCTGATCATCCCCTCTATTGCTTCTCCTACTGTTTTCTTCTTCATTAAGCAGTACATGGACAGCTCGCTGCCTCTGGATATCGTTGAGGCTGCTCGTATCGATGGTGCAAATGAGTTCAGAACATTCAACTCCATCATCCTGCCCATTCTGAAGCCCGCAATCGCTGTACAGGCAATCTTCAACTTTGTATCTTCCTGGAACAACTATTTCACACCTAACCTGCTGATCACAAAGTCTAATATGAAGACCCTGCCTATCATGGTTTATATGTGGCGTTGTAAGGACTTTGCGTCCATTTCTATGGGTCACATCTACATGGTTATTACAGTATCTATTCTGCCCGTAATGATTATTTACTTCTGCCTCTCCAGATTCATCGTTGGTGGTGTAACACTGGGTGCAGTTAAGGGCTAATTTTAACAATATAGCCTCCCTGAAAAGGGAGGCTTTTGTTATGAGTTGTTAACAGAGAAATGCGTCCCACATTGGGACGCATTGTGTTTATGTAAGATTGTGCTTGATGCGGTCAGCTTCTTCGCTGCGTTTTGCATTATTGAATCTGTCCAGTGTGCCGACAAGATATCCTGTGATACGTCTGATTCGCTGGAACGGCTCGGTTTCAAAGTAGTAGGCACAGTTTACATACTCGCCGTCAACCTCGAAATCGATGGCAGTGATCTCTTTGTCTGGAAACTTTTTCCGGGCTTGTTCAACGTAGTAGTCGATCTCATGCTGAGAAAGGGTTCCGTTTGTAACTCTGATGTCGATCATAATATCACCTCATATCATAATTTGTGTTGTATTTATATTCTACCACAATATATAGTATTTGTCAACTGTTTTTTTACAATATCGTGGTTTTTCTTTTAACTATTTCAGCATATATTGTAGTGTTGACAAAAAACAGTGCTTGTTTTTCGACTATAAATATTAGTAAGTCGTTTAAAATTAAAGTTTTAACAAATAATCTTTGTTAGTTTTGTAACAAATGCGAAAAAGTATTGATTTTTCAACCGAAATGTTGTATAATTTTAATATACTGCTGCCTTCGTATAGGTAAGGGCGGCCAATTATGTAATTACTTCCGAAAGGGTGAGATAAAATGTTTGGACTTCATTCGATCAAGCTGCCGCATTTCAGCTCTTCCGCAGACCAGACGACACGCAGGTTAAAGCCTCCCGCGACCGTAGCGATAAGTATGTCGCAGCATATCGGAGTACCTTGCGAACCGCTTGTAAAGGTGGGCGACTACGTGTATCTCGGTCAGAAGATCGGTGACAGCGAGGCGTTTGTCAGTGCACCTATCCACGCAAGTGTCAGCGGTACTGTGACAGATATCAAGGATGTTGTTGCTATCAACGGCAGGCTTTGTAAGACTGTTGTTATAGAGAGCGATAACAGAATGCAGCTTTCTCCCGATATTGCACCGCCGGTTATCCGGAACCGTCAGGATTTCATCAAGGCTGTGCGTGAGAGTGGTGTTATCGGCCTCGGTGGTGCAGGCTTCCCGACACACGTTAAGCTGGCTTTTGATCCTGAAAAGACCAAGATCGACACTCTGCTTCTGAACGGTGCAGAGTGTGAGCCGTACATAACATCTGACTATCGCGAGCTGATGGAGAACACCGATGCTATTATCGGTGGTGTAAAGCTCATCATGGAGCATCTTGAGATACCTCATTGTATTATCGGTATTGAGGCTGACAAGCCCGAGGCTATCGAGAAGCTGAGGAAGCTTACTGCTCCAATGCCTGCCATCAAGATCGTCAAGCTGAAGTCTGCGTATCCGCAGGGTGCTGAAAAGGTTCTTGTTTACTCGCTTACGGGACGAGTAGTCAAGGAGGGCAAGCTGCCATCTGATGTTGGCTGCATGGTGATGAACGTATCCACAGCAGGCTTTATCCACACTTACGCACGTACAGGCATGCCCCTCGTGAAGCGTAGAGTGACTATTGACGGCAACGTTGTCAATTCTCCTTCCAACATCTACATCTCTGTCGGCACACAGCTTCATGAGATACTTAAGGAGACCGGCACACGCAAGGATCCTGACCGCATCATCATGGGTGGTCCGATGATGGGTGCCTGTGCGTTTGATCCCGATACTCCTGTCGGCAAGACGAGCAATGCTGTGCTGCTGTTCTCGGATTCGCCCGTATACAAGGAATCTCCGTGTATACGCTGCGGCAGATGTGTGAGGGCGTGCCCGCTGAACCTCATGCCCACCGAACTGGAGCACGCATATGATGCACGTGACGCAAAGCAGCTTGACAAGCTGAAGGTCGGTCTGTGCATGAACTGTGGAGCGTGCAGCTTCGTATGTCCCGCCAAGCGTTCGCTGGCGGAGAAGAACCAGCTTGCGAAGGACTTTGTACGTCAGCAGCAGGCTAAGGAAAAGAAGTGAGGTGTAAGTGTTGAATAAGCTGATTATAGAGCCGTCACCGCATATACGCAGTGCCTGGACGACACAGCGTGTGATGCTGAATGTCATCATAGCTCTGCTTCCTGCACTGGTGGCTGCGATAGTACTGTTTGGTCTGAGAGCACTTACGCTTACAGTTATATGCTGTACCGCTTGTGTGCTTTTTGAGTGGCTGTTCTGCCTGATAACGAAAAGGGAGAACACGATCTCGGATCTTTCTGCTGTTGTAACAGGTATGCTGCTGGCATTCAATCTGCCTGTAAATCTGCCTGAGTACATGGCTGTCATCGGCTGCTTTGCAGCTATCTTTATCGTGAAGATGCTGTTCGGCGGTATCGGACAGAATTTCGCAAATCCCGCTATCACAGGACGTATCGTGTTGATGCTGTCCTTTACATCCTATATGAGCAGCTGGGTCGCTCCGTTCTCCTACAAGGACGGTGTGGACGCTGTGGTATCCGCAACGCCTCTGGTGGCTGCTGAGGAGCAGCTTCCCTCGCTGATGGATATGTTCCTCGGCGTGCGTGCAGGCTGTATGGGCGAGACCTGTGCTCTTGCACTGCTGATAGGCGGTATATACCTTGTGGCAAGGGGTCTGATAACTCCTGTTACACCTGTTGCCTTTGTGGGCACTGTGGCAGCGTGTGCACTGATGATAAGCGGCGGCGATGTCCAGTATATGCTTTATCAGGTGCTTTCCGGCGGTCTGCTGCTTGGTGCGATCTTCATGGCTACTGATTACTCCACCACACCGCTCACCAACCGTGGCAAGCTGATATTCGGCGTTGGCTGCGGTCTGCTCACGTTCCTTATCCGCGAGTTTGCGGCACTGCCCGAGGGTGTATCCTATTCCATCCTGCTCATGAACATTCTCTCTCCCTATATCGATAAGATCACCATGCCGAGAGCTCTCGGAGCAAGGAGGGGTGAGAAATGATGAACACAATGAAGCCCGTTATCGTGCTGGCGATAATCGCTGCGGTGGTTTCCGCACTCGTTATCGTCACATATAATATAACTTACGTTGATACGTCCGCTATCCTGACTGACAAGCAGTCCGCAGCGGCAGTTGCGGTCTACGGCGGCACTGCCGAGGATTATTCCGTTGTGCCTGTCGATGAATGGCAGCCGCTCATACTCACCGAGGAGGACAGCGAGCTTCAGCGTATCGAAAAGGTCATCCGCAAATCGGACGGAAGCCTTGCATTTGAGGTCATCGTCAAAGGCTACAAGGATGGCTATGACATCCTCGTTGGCGTCAGGGACGGTGCTGTTGCAGGCGTTTCCGTGGTGTCCACGGGCGAGGAAACACCGAAGCTTGGAACAAAGACAGCGGAGCCTTCCTTCCTTGAACAGTTCAAGGGTATTGCAGGCAAAGCAGTAATAGTTAAGAATGCTCCCGCAGCCGACGGAGAGGTACAGGCAGTTACAGGTGCCACCTTCTCCTCCAAGGGCGTTGCGAGTGCAGTTAATATCGCACTTGATGCGTACGCAAGAATGAATGGGGGAGGTGCTGCCGGATGAGTTACATGAAGGAATTCCTGAAGGGTCTTGTCAAGGAGAATCCCACGCTCGTTTCGCTGCTGGGTATGTGCCCCACGCTTGCCGTTACCGTTTCTGCGTCAAACGCGGTCGGTATGGGTGCCGCAGCGACATTCGTGCTGATATGCTCCAACCTTGTTATCTCGCTTCTCAAGAACTTTATCCCGAAGCAGGTGAGATTACCTGCGTATATCGTCATCATAGCAGGCTTCGTTACCGTTGTGGGATTCATCATGCAGCGTTATATGTCGCCGATATATGATGCTCTGGGCATCTTCCTGCCGCTGATCACAGTAAACTGTATCATCCTCGGCAGAGCGGAGATGTTCGCAAGCAAGAACAGCCCCCTCGCATCCGTTTGTGACGGTGCGGGAATGGGCGTAGGCTTTACACTCGCCATGCTCACAGTCGGCTCCCTGCGTGAGATCTTTGGCTGCGGTACCTGGTTTGATATTCCTCTGGCTCCCGATTTCATCGAGCCGATGTCGATATTCATCATGCCCGCGGGCGGTTTCTTCGTGCTGGGCTGTGTTATCGCACTGGTGAACAAGATATCGGGCAAGAAGCCGCCGGCTGCAACAGGCTGTGCTGCTTGTCCCAACAGAGAGGGCTGCATAAGCTGTCCTTCCGCTGCACAGGCAAAGGAGGGGGATGAATAATGGAGCTTGCAAGAAGTATGATGATCATCCTCCTGACGGGCATCCTGACCGATAACTTCGTGCTTTCGAAATTCATGGGTATCTGTCCGTTCCTCGGAGTTTCCAAAAAGGCGAGCAGCTCACTTGGTATGGGCTTCGCTGTAATCGCGGTAATGATCGGTGCAACTGCCGTGACGTATCCGCTTTATCATTCGTTCCTTGTGCCGATGGGTCTGGAATACATGAACACCATCCTGTTCATCCTTATCATCGCACTGTTCGTTCAGCTTGTGGAGATGGTGCTGAAAAAGTACGTCCCCGCTCTGTATCAGACGCTGGGCGTGTATCTGCCGCTCATCACCACCAACTGTGCCGTACTCGGCGTAACACTGCTCAACATTGAGAGTGATTACAGCTTCCTCGAATCCATCGTGAACGCTCTTGGTGCAGGCGTCGGCTTCCTGATGGCTATGCTGATATTCTCGGGCGTGCGTGGCAGACTCGAACGATGCAATGTTCCCAAGGCTTTCCAGGGCATGCCTATCACGCTTGTGGCTGCTTCTATCGTATCGCTGTCCTTCCTCGGCTTCGGCGGAGTTGTTGACGGCCTGTTCGGAGGTGTATGATGGAGATATTCATGACTTACATACTCCCAGTTATCATCTTCCTCGTGATAGGTGCGGCGGCAGGCGGACTTCTCGTGGTGTGCTCGAAGTTCCTGTATGTACACACAGATGAAACTGTTGCTCAGCTCACCGAAACTCTCCCCGGAGCAAACTGCGGTGCCTGCGGATTTTCCGGATGTTCGGGATATGCTGCTGCCATCGCAAAGGGCGAGGCACTGACCAACCTCTGTAATCCCGGAGGTGATGAGGTGGCAAAGAAGCTGGCTGAAATAATGGGTCAGGAGGCTCTGGAAACGGTACGCAGAGTGGCTTTTGTACGCTGCAACGGCTGTGTCGGAGCGACCGAGGACAGATATATCTTCACCGGCACACAGAGCTGCGTTGCCACGGAGCGTTTTTATAACGGCAAGGGCACCTGCCGCAGCGGCTGCGATGGTCTGGGAGATTGTATAGCAGTATGCGACAACAACGCTATTTCTATTATAAACGGCGTTGCTGTGGTAAATCCCAGCAAGTGCGGAGCCTGCGGAAAGTGCGTTGAGGCGTGTCCCAACAAGCTGATCGAGATCATCCCTGTGGATCAGAAGTACGGCGTACGCTGCTCCAATATCGACAAGGGCAAGATCACACGTGCAGTCTGCAAGAACGGCTGTATCGGCTGCAAGATCTGCGAGAAGAAGTGCCCCAAGGCTGCTATCGTAGTGGAGAACAACCATGCTGTCATCGATGGCATGCTGTGCAACGGCTGCGGAGCTTGTATGGCGGCTTGTCCGCAGAAGTGTATCGCACTGCTTCCCCAGTGTGAGAAAGAATAATTTTCCGGAGGAATATAGCAAATGATAACCAAGGCAGAATTCGGGTCTTATTGCGGCTTCAGGTGCTGGCTGATGACCCTTACAAATAAGAACGGCATGACCGCACGCATCACTAATTTCGGTGGTGCTGTCGTGGGGCTTGATGTTCCCGACAAGAACGGCAACGTTGCGGATGTAGTGCTCGGATATGACACACTGGACGGCTACATCAAGGGCAGAAGCTCGCATGGTGCATTGGTGGGACGTTACGCAAACCGTATCGGCGGTGCGAAGTTCTCCATCAACGGTACACAGTACAATGTTGCTCCCAACGATAACAAGGTAAACCACCTGCACGGCGGTATGTATGGATACAATAAGCGTGTATGGACGGTGGATGCACTGTGCGACGGCGACGAGCCTTCCGTAACTCTCGGCTACATCAGTCCTGATGGCGAGGAGAACTACCCCGGCACAGTTAAGATCGCGGTAAAGTACACACTTACAGCCGACAACGGTCTTGAGATAGATTACACCGCAGTTTCTGATGCGGATACTGTTCTCAACCTCACCAACCACGCATATTTCAATCTCAAGGGTACAGGCAATGGCGACATCAAGGACCACATCGTCCAGATCAATTCCGAAAATTACACCCCTGTAAATGATAAGCTCATTCCCACAGGAGAGCTGGCACCCGTTGCAGGCACAGCGTTCGATTTCCGCACACCCAAGAGGGTAGGCGAGGACATGGACAACGGCAGACTGCCCAAGGGTTACGATCATAACTTCGTTCTGGGTGAGCCGCACGTTATGCGTACAGCGGCAGAGGTGTATGAGCCTACCACAGGCAGAGTAATGACAGTTACCACCGACAAGCCTGCGATCCAGTTCTATATCGGCATCGGTCTGAAGGAAAGAGGCAAGAACCGTGCAAAGTACAAGAAGTATGCAGGTCTTTGTCTGGAGAGCCAGTATTCGCCCGATTCTCCCAACCAGCCCACATTCCCCGACTGCGTGCTGAGGGCAGGAGAGACCTATCACTACACAACTACTTACACCTTCTCCACAAGATGATAAAAACGCTCCCCGAGGTCATGCTTCGGGGAGTTTTGTTATATACGAAAACTCCCCCTGATCTCTCAGGGGGAGCAGTTATGTAATTACGAATTACTTAACGAAGGGATTCTCGCTGGGATACAGCATACCTGCGGGCTGGTTGAAGCCGATGTCCTCTACGCCGAGGTATCTGAACAGGTTGAACAGAGCCTTGCCGTGGTGACCGAATGCTACCGCACCGTGGTGAGGATAGTTCTTTTCGATCAGTACGTGGCGGTAGAAGCGACCCATCTCGGGGATAGCAAATACGCCGATGCCGCCGAAGGACTTTGTTGCTACGGGGAGTACCTCGCCCTGTGCAACGTATGCACGTATCTGGGCGTCAGCAGTGGACTGAAGACGGAAGAATGTGATGTCGCCGGGAACGATGTCGCCCTCGAGAGTACCCATGGTAACCTCCTCGGGCAGGCTTCTTGCCATGATCATCTGGTTCTTCATTGTGCCCTTTACGAGCTTGCTGCTGCAGGTGTTGCCGCAGTGGAAGCCCATGAATGTGTCTGTGTGCTTGTAGTTGAACTTGCCCTTGATGGATTCCTCGTACATATCAGCGGGTACGGAGTTGTTGATATCCAGCAGTGTAACTGCGTCCTGAGTGATGCAGGTGCCGATGAACTCGGACAGAGTGCCGTAGATATCTACCTCGCAGGATACGGGGATGCCTCTGCCTGTAAGTCTGGAGTTCACATAGCAGGGAACAAAGCCGAACATTGTCTGGAATGCAGGCCAGCACTTACTGGTGAGAGCAACGTACTTTCTGTAGCCCTTGTGAGCCTCTACCCAGTCAAGCAGTGTGATCTCGTACTGAGCGAGCTTGGGCAGGATGTCGGGCATCTTGTTGCCGTCGCCCAGTTCCTTAGCCATATCAGCAGCGACCTCGGGAATTCTGGGGTCGTTTGCGTGCTTCAGGAAGGACTCGTACAGGTCAAGCTCGGAGTTCTCCTCGATCTCAACGCCGAGGTTGTAAAGCTGCTTGATGGGAGCGTTGCAAGCCAGGAAGTTGAGGGGACGGGGACCGAAGCTGATGATCTTGAGCTGGGACAGGCCAACGATCGTTCTTGCAACGGGCAGGAACTCGTGGATCATGTCAGCTACTTCAGCAGCGGTGCCAACGGGGTATTCGGGGATGTATGCCTTGATGTTACGCAGCTTCAGGTTGTAGGATGCATTCAGCATACCGCAGTAAGCGTCGCCTCTGCCCTGAATGAGGGAGGTGTTGGAGTCTTCCTCTGCAGCGGCTGCGAACATTACAGGACCGTCAAAGTGCTTTGCCAGCAGGGTCTCAGAGATCTCGGGACCGAAGTTGCCGAGGTATACGCAAAGTGCGTTGCAGCCTGCAGCCTTGATATCCTCGAGAGCCTGTACCATGTGGATCTCGCTCTCAACGATACAGATGGGACATTCGTAGATCTCAGCTGCACCGTATTTTTCTGTGTAAGCCTTGATGAGTGCCTGTCTTCTGTTTACGGACAGGGATTCGGGGAAGCAGTCACGGGATACCGCAACTACGCCCAGTTTAATTTCAGGAACGTTGTTCATTGGTTTTGATTCCTTTCGTTTTTAATGAGGCGTCAGGGGGCTTCGGAGCAGTCGTAAAAACGTTTTCACAGAAGCATATAGTTGTACCCTTCCACCGCTTATATATAGGATATCACAAAAAATCCGTTTTGTCTAGTATTATTTTATCGAAATCAGGCAGAAAAATATCGGGTATGTCAATATGGTGCGGATGCGGTCTGAACGGGCAGATATATCAGCAAAATACTCTTGCAATTTCCACACGGATGTTGTATAATGATATATGTAATGTTGTGCTTTACAGCAGTAAAATATCCGGCGAAAGGACAAAAGAAAAAATGAATATAGCGGTTATAGGTCTTGGCCTTATCGGAGGCTCCATCTGCAAAGCTCTGAAGGCTAATACTTTCCATCATATCATGGGCATCGATACCAACAAGGATGCTATCCGGAAGGCACTTGAATGTGGTGCGATCGACGAGGAGATAGACGAGAGCCGCCTCGGTGAGGCTAACCTCACTATCGTTGCACTGTACCCCATCCCTACCGTAGAGGTCATCAAAAAGAACGCAGACAAATTCCGCAAGGGAAGCATCGTTATCGATGTATGCGGTGTAAAGAGCTACATCGTCAATGCCTGCACACCTGTACTGGACGAGCACGGCGTTATCTTTATCGGTACTCACCCCATGGCGGGTACGGAGAACAGCGGCTTTGATTACGCTACGGCAGACCTTTTTGCAAAGGCAAGCTACATACTCACACCCACTGAATCCACACCCCAGATCGCCATCGATCTTGTTTCGACTCTCGGTGCCTGCATGGGCTTTGGTCAGGTGGTCATCGCAACTCCCGAGCAGCATGATGCAAATATCGCATACACATCGCAGCTTGCACACGTTGTATCCAACGCATATGTAAAGAGCCCTGCACTGTTCAGTGCCGACGGCTTCTCTGCGGGCAGCTTCCTTGATCTTACAAGAGTTGCGAAGCTGAATGAGGAGATGTGGTCCAGCCTGTTCCTGTGCAACAAGGACGCTCTGCTCAAGGAGATAAACAACATCATCGACAGTCTGGGCGAATACCGTGATGCGATGGTGAACAACGATATCGATACCCTGCGTGATATCCTGCGTATCGGACGTGAGCGAAAAGAAAAGAGTATGGAATTTTACGGACAGGAGCATAAATAATGTCAGCAAAGCAGAAGCCGCATATCAGCTATATAGTGTCGTTATGCGGCATTATGAGCGGACTGGCACTTGTGATGATGTTCTTTCTGAGCATGATACCTGCGTTCGAGTATATAAGCCCCGCTGTTTCGGGCGTGCTGCTGTGGGTCGTGTATGAGCGGCTCGGAGCAAAGTACGGTATCATAAGCTATATTGCAGTAAGCCTGCTGTGTCTGATGTTCACACCGAACTACGAGGCGAGCCTGATGTTCATCTTCCTGCTGGGATACTATCCGATGCTGAGGGATCTAATCATGAAGGCACGCTTTGCCGTAGTCCGCTGGATAGTGAAGCTGGCGGTGTATGCACTGACCGCAACGGTATGCTACTGGCTGCTGATAAATCTGTTCAACATGAAGCAGCTTCTGGAGGACATCGGCGAATTCGGAGAATACGGTGCACTGATACTGCTTGGCATGGGTGCGGTGGCATTTGTTTTGTATGACATATTCCTTGGCATATACAGACCGTTCTATGAGCTGGTGCTGAAGCCGAAGATACAAAAGAGAATGAAGTGACAAATCAATCTGATAAGGAGAACGATATGGCTGAAAGAATACCCCAGAGAGCGGATGTTGCCGCTGAATACAAGTGGAGCATAGAGGATATATATCCCACCGATGAGGCGTGGGAGAGCGACTATGCGAAAGCGAAGGCACTGCCCGAAAAGATCATATCCTACAAGGGAAAGCTGTGTATTGACGCAGCAAAGCTGTACGAATATCTTGAGTACGACAGTGAGATGGCAGTGCTGTTGGACAGCCTTGTGAATTACGCCCAGAGAAAGAACGACGAGGACACAAGACGTTCCGAGTATCAGGACATGGTCAACCGTGTCGAAGCGGCGTATATCGATATTGCGGGAGCAGCGGCATTCGTTACGCCGGAGCTGCTTTCCATCTCCGATGAAACGATGGAGGAGTTCTATAAGGCGGAGCCGAAGCTGGAGCTGTACCGCAGAAGTCTGGACCGTATCCGCAGCCAGCGTGAGCACATCCTGTCCGAGGACGAGGAGCGTATCATGGCTATGGCAAGAGAGATGGCAGGCTCCCCCGATTCCATATTCTCTATGTTCAACGATGCGGATATGAAATTCCCCGATGCCATCGACAGCGAGGGAAATGCCCATCAGGTGACACACGGCAGCTTTATCCCTCTCATGCAGGGCAATGACAGAGTGCTGAGAAAGTCCGCTTTCGAGTCGCTGTATCATGTTTATGAGGACTACAAGAACACATCCGCTGCCATTCTGGCGTCCCAGACAAAGTGCCTTAACTTCACCGCAAAGGCAAGAAAGTATGCTTCTACCCTTGAGGCTGCTCTCAGCAACAACGAGGTGCCTGTAAAGGTATATGAGCAGCTTATCGAGTCTGTTCATCAGAATCTCCCGCTCATGCACCGCTATGTAAGGCTGCGTAAGAAGCTGCTGGGCGTTGAGGAGCTGCACGCATACGACCTGTACTGCTCCATGGTGTCCGATGTGGATTTCGAGATACCTTTTCAGCAGGCGAAGCAGGAGGTATATGAATCCCTGGCTCCCATGGGTGAGGAGTATCGTGCCATCTACAAGGAAGGCTGTGAGAACGGCTGGATAGATGTATATGAGAACGAGGGCAAGAGAAGCGGTGCGTACTCCGCAGGTGCGAGAGTGCATCCGTTCGTGCTGCTCAATCACAAGGATACTCTCAACTGCGAGTTCACACTGGCACATGAGATGGGTCATGCGATCCACTCGTATCTCTCCAACAAGACACAGCCTGTGGTCTACGCTGATTACGTAATCTTTGTGGCAGAGGTGGCTTCCACCTGCAACGAGAGCCTGCTCATGCAGCATCTCCTCAAGACCACCACTGACAAGAAACGCAGAGCATATCTCATCAACTATTTTCTGGAGCAGTTCCGCACCACGCTCTATCGTCAGACCATGTTCGCTGAGTTCGAGCTGATGATAAACCGCAGGACAGAGAACGGCGAGAGCCTTACTGCGGACGTGCTGTGCGAGATGTACCGTGAGCTCAACCTGAAGTATTACGGCGAGGACATCGTGATCGACCGTGAGCTTGACATGGAGTGGGCACGTATCCCCCATTTCTATTACAATTACTATGTATACCAGTATGCAACAGGCTTCTCTGCGGCTATCGCACTGTCGCAGCGTATCCTGAATGAGGGTGAGCAGGCAGTGAAGGATTACATCGGCTTCCTCAGCGGCGGCTGCTCCGCAGACCCTATCACTCTGCTCAAGGGTGCGGGCGTGGATATGACTTCCGCAAAGCCTGTGAACGACGCACTGGCTCTCTTCGGCACTCTGCTGGATGAGATGGAACAGCTTATGGAATGACCGCTATGGAAATGACAGAGCATCAGATATATGACGCTTTTCACGCTGCTGCCGAAGACGGCTGCCCTGTGATTCTGCTGGACAACAGGCGTGTCTGCCTCATCAGCGGATGCAGGGACAGGCTGGCGGAGAGCGAATGTGTCGATGAGCACGTTGCTACCTTATCGCAGAGGTCGGGCGGCTGCTATGAGGGCACTTTCTGCAGGCACGGACACATGTATTGCATCCGTTATATGGCGATAGGCGGATTGTACATCGGCGAGATTCTCGGAACGAACGAGGTATCATTCCTTGCAGACCTCACGGATGGCGTGGGCAACCATGTGACCGCATACGGCACGATGGAGCACGAGCTTGCGAAGGCATGGGAAAAGCAGCGTGATCTTGACAGGCTGCTTCTTGACAGTTCACCTGAAGTCCGTGAGCTGATGCGGGAGCTGGAAAGCTCATTGTACAGAGTAAGTGCAAACAACAGGAACGTTTATGAGTACCTGAATATGCTGCGTGCCACGGGTCGCCGTGTCGCTGTGGACATGGCAAAGCTCTGCAGGGAGCTTGTCTGCCGCTGCAACGAGGCACTGAGGCCGACGGGCAGAAGCATTGAATACAAAGTTCCGATGGAGGAAAGAATATTTATCCGTGCGGATGTGCGGCACGCTGTTGCGGCGTTGCTGAACGCCATGCAGAATGCACTTATGTATTCACCTAAGGACAGTGTTCCGCTTGTTGAAGTGAAGAGCGGTGGCGGAAAGCTGTTCGTCATCATAGAAAACGAAAGAAAATACAGGGATGACGCTACTGCTGTATACACACTGCGTAATGGCTATGGAATACCCATGATAAGGCGTTTCGTATCCATAACGGGCGGCGAGCTTACGCTTGATCTTGAGAGCAGTACGGCGTCCGTCGTAATGAGCATCCCCACGATATCCGCACAGGAGATCGCAGAATATGCACTGGAGGAGACCGGTCTGTACAAGTATCAGGGAGCAGGTCCCGATTACGTGGAGCTGCAGATGCTTCAGGTCGCGGATATGTACCGTGATGAGGAAAAGACAGCAAACGTTCAGTACTCCGTCACATAATCATCATATTGCTATATTAAACTTATATCAGCAAATCATTCGGCGTTCTCGGAATATTCTTGGGACGCTGATTTTTTCAGAGGTGATATTTATGTACAATATCCTTATTGTAGACGATGAAGAACATATCCGTGAGGTCATCAGGGAATATGCCGAGTTTGAGGGGCATGAGGTAAGCGAAGCCTGCGACGGAATGCAGGCTGTGGAGATGGCGAAAAACCATGATTTCGATATCATCATCATGGATGTGATGATGCCTAAGCTGGACGGCTATTCCGCCTGCAAGGAGATCCGCAAGATAAAGAACACTCCCGTGCTCATGCTTTCTGCACGCGGCGAGGAATATGACAAGCTGTTTGGCTTTGAGCTGGGCGTTGACGACTATGTGGTGAAGCCCTTTTCGCCGAAGGAGGTAATGGCACGTGTCAATGCCATCGTAAAGAGAAACAGTGCCGCTTCCGATATCAGCACGGCTGATGCCGTGAAGTACGAGGGGCTGGAGATCAATTTCACATCCCGTGATGTTTTCATCGACGGCACTAAGGCGAATCTCACGCCCAAGGAATACGATCTTCTGTTCTTCCTAGTACGCAACAAGAACATCGCCCTCACAAGAAACCGTCTGCTTGAGGAGGTGTGGGGCTATGATTTCTTCGGGGATGACCGCACCATAGATACCCACATCAAGATGCTGAGAAACAATCTCGGTCCGTACCGCAAGTTCATCGTGACGCTGCGTGGCATGGGCTACAAGTTCGAGGTCTGATATGGATTTTTTCCGTAGTATCAAATTTCAGGTCTGGCTGAAGTTTGAGCTGATAGCGGCAGCGATGCTGGCGTTCATCTATGTGTTCCTGATACTTCTTTTCCCCGTGTTCTATGAGTGGATGAAGGTGGAGGAGATAGGTGAATCTCTTGTGACGATCCGCACGAGCTGGTATGACGACGATGTGCAGGATGTCATCGAGGATACTGTGCTGGACAACAAGCTGTATGTCGAGATATACAGTCCGCATTCTCCGCTGCCTGTATACCGTTCAAACAACATGGGCGGCAGTCTTTCCATCACCAATATCTCCAAGTACAGGTACATCGAGGATATCACGGAATCCGAAACCGGCGTGATATACCGTGAGTTCATTGATGAGCGTGAGAACAACAAGGTGATGATGGCGGGAACGCACCTCGGAAATGCAGAAAGTCCTGACGGGTACATCTTTGTCTGTTCATATCTTCAGCCGCTGGGCACCACCATGGCGATATTCCACAGGCAGTTCCTGTTTGTGGCGATAACGGTGGGCACGCTCACAACGCTGATTTCCGTGCTGTTTGCGGTGAGGATAAGCGACCCCATCATCCGCATGAACAAAGCGGCAAAGGAGCTGCCGCAGGGCAAATTCAACAATACAGTCGGAGAGCTTGATTATGCTGAGATAAAACAGCTTTCCGAAACGCTCACCTGTGCCTCGAAGGAGATAGCGAAATCCGACGATCTCCGGCGTGAGCTTACCGCAAACATCTCCCATGACCTGCGTACTCCGCTCACCATGATAAAAGCGTATGCGGAGATGATACGCGACCTTTCAGGTGATAATCCCGAAAAGAGGGAACGTCACCTGAAGATAATCATCGATGAAACGGACAGGCTTTCGTCGCTGGTAAATGATATACTGGATCTTTCCAAGCTGGAGGCAGGCGTTGCGGATACAGACAAGCAGCTTTTCAATTTCGGAGAAAGGCTGACTGGCGTTGTGCAGAGGTTCGATATCCTGCGTGAGGACGGTATAGTCATTGAGCTGCACGCGGGTGCGAACATACCTGTGGAAGCAGATCCGCTGAAGCTGGAGCAGGTGGTGTATAACCTCATCAACAATGCGGTGACGTATGTAGGAGAGGACAACACCGTTATCGTGAGGCTGTACCGAACCACCAACGGTACGGTGCGTTTTGAGGTAACGGATCACGGTGATGGTATCCCGCAGGAGAACCTGCCTTACATCTGGGACAGATACTACAAGGCGAGCGAGCGTGGAAAGACGCACAAGCGTGCGAAGATGGGAAGCGGTATCGGTCTTTCCATCGTAAAAAATATTCTGGAGCTGCACGGATTTGAGTACGGCGTTGACAGTGAGGTGGGCGTGGGCAGTACCTTCTGGTTTGAAGCTCCTGATCCTCAGGCACAGCCAGAATCTCAGCCGCAGAAGCAGAGCCTGTGGAGCGTTCGCAACAATAACGAAAAGAAATAACAAAACGCCATCCGTATTATCGGATGGCGTTGTTCGTTATCAGAAGTTTATTCCGTTCCAGCCCCAGTAGGATGTGGGGGAGTATTTGATGTATATCTTGTCGGCGGGGATGCCGAGGATATCCTCATACTGCCTGCATATCTCTGCTGTGAGGGCACGGTATGCGTCGTTTCCTGCGTCGCCGAGAAGGCTTACCTCAACGTATGCGATCTTTTCTGACTTCTGTCCCTGAAAGTACAGGGAGCAGTTCTGCTCAAAGCCGAGCATCAGCCACTGTTCGCTCTTTCCGATAAGCGTGAGTGCCTTGCCGAGGGCTGTTTTGAGTGCGTCCTCCTGCTGAGGGGTGATCTCTGCGGTGTACTTTGTGTTGATGAATGGCATGGTGTTATCCTCCTTGGTATGATGTGATAAATCTGTGGGTGTTATCTCTGAACTCAGCTAATGCTTCGTCATAAGTAGCTTTGCCGCGTATGTAATTACGCATACTTCCTCTGAAATACTGACCGATGGCTACACCGGCAGGGGTCTGTGCAGGCTCTTCGATATGCTTTGCACATTCGCTGAACACTGCAAGCACATTCTGTCCGCCGAAGAACTCTTCTCCCTCGGAAACGGCGGCAAGCTCATCCATCGCCGTCATATGGTTCGTGAAGAGCTTCTGCTCGCCTGTGGCAAGAGCTGTGGACATTTCCTTGCTGAACAGGAACCGCATGAATTCCGCAACAAGCTCAGGGTCGTCTGTGCCGTCAGCAGCACAGATGAACTGGCTGCCCCAGTAGGTGTATGAAGGCGGAGTGCAGACGGCATAATTGGCGGAGCCTGCTTCGCCTGCCTGTTCTGGGAGCGTCCAGAATACCGCCCATGTCGGCAGGAGATATCCGAAAACATCGCCGTCCATGGTCATGCCGTTTGCCCATTCGTCCATCCACATGGAACTCTGGGTGATATATCCGTTGTCGGCGTACTGCTTTGCCTGCTCCGCCCAGAGGAATATATCGCTGTCCAGCAGTGCTTCGCTGTCAGATATCACGGCAGGCGAGATATCGCTCTTGTACGCATAATAGAGATCCTCCGCCGTTGACAGGATGTGATATCCGTTCTCCTGCATGAGCTTTGCTGTGGATGTGAGCGATTCTATATCGTCAATGTAGCGTGCCACGGTTTCGGGGTCATCCGAACCGATCACTTCCCTTGCGATATCACGTCTGTATGTGAACACCACGGGCGTGACCTCCAACGCAAGAGCCATCAGCTCGTCATCGTATGTGCCTGCATTCAGTGTATACGGGTACATCTCCGCGGTATCCTCCGTGCTGATACCGATACTGTCAAGCGGCAGTGTATAGCCACGTTCGATATAAAGCGGCAATAGCTCATCATCGGCTATTATGATATCTATCTTGTCATAAGCAGAGGCCTCGTCCTGCGATCCTATCTCGTGCTTTACAACGCTGCTGAAATCCCAGTCAGCGTTTGGCGGGCAATACATCCACACTACCTGCATTTCGCCGATCTGTCCTGTATACTCGTCGATATAGATATAATCGGGGTAGCAGGATTCTATGAGATTTTTCAGCTGGTCGCTGTTGGACAGGATACGCAGCACGTGCTCTTCCTCTGTCATTTCTGATGTTTCGGGAGCTTCTGCGGTATCGGATGCAGGGACAGTGGCTTCGCTGCTTATCTCCTGTGTCGGCAGTGCAGAGCTGCTGTCCGTGATATCGCTGCAGCCCACTGCAAGCAGCATAGCTGCGGCAGATAATAGTGCCAGTGAACGTTTCATCGTGGCGTACCTCCTGTTATTCATAGATCTTTCTGTATCTGTTTCAGAAACTCATCCGCTTCTTCACGGGCTTTGAAAATGCAGATGTCCTTATGCGGATATTTCTCCAGTAGTCTGATTATCTCCGGTCTGCTTTGGCTGCTGAAATCCCTGACAAATCCGATGAAATCAGCATCTTCTTCGTCTGCGGCTTCGATCCATGGCATATCGGACCGCGGTCTTCCTCGCCTTTCCATGATACCGTCAAGACATATATCCGACGGATAATCCAGAAAAATGACCGTATCGCACGTCTGTAATCTCAGCTCCAGCGTAGACCCGTAATTGCCGTCGATTATCCATTCGTCCTTTGCTATCGTGTCCGACAGCCGCTTGCGGAAAACATCTTTCTCCACCGTAGTCCTGTCAGGGTTCCAGTACATCATATCCAGATGAAAGAGCGGGATTCCTGTTTTTTTATGCAATGCCCGTGAGAATGTACTTTTGCCGCTTCCCGGGCAGCCGATCACCATAATTCTTTTCATATCTTTTTCCTGTAAACTCTTTTTGCTGTTGATTTTATTATAGCAACACGCAGCGGAAAAGTCAATAAAACACAAAGCCACTTCCGTGTTTTGCGAAAGTGGCTTATTTATCGTAGGCTTATGCGGATGTGTTTTTCTTTTCCTTCAGCATCTTGTTGAACGCCTTTGTTTCAGCCGCCACAACTCCCGAAAGAGCAAGCAGGGCAATGATATTTGGAATAGCCATAAGGCCGTTGAAGATATTGGCGATGGTCCATACGGCGGATACTGTCATATAGGGACCGATAGCCACTGCCAGTATGTACACCCAGCGGAAGATCTTTGTGATCACGGGGGTTGCACCTGCAAGGTACGCAAGGCAGCGTTCGGAGTAGTAGTTCCAGCCGAGTATCGTTGTGAATGCGAAGAACACAAGACAGATCATCAGGATGAAAGCAGGTATCTGAGATGGCAGGAAGGAAAGGCACTCCTGGAAGGAATAGGTTGTAACTGCAACTCCCTCAAGTCCCAGCTCAGGCTTCCAGCCGCCGCCGATGACTACCGCAAGACCTGTCATGGTACAGATGACGATGGTGTCGATGAATGTGCCTGTCATAGTAACAAGACCCTGACGGACAGCGTTGTTGGTCTTTGCTGCAGCGGATGCGATGGGGGCGGAACCAAGACCGGCTTCGTTGGAGAAGATGCCGCGGGAGATACCGCTCTGCATTGCTATCAGTATACCGATGACACCGCCTGCAGCCTCATCGATCTGGAAATCGAATGCATCTGTGATTATCTCTGCGAAAGCAGCGGGTATAGAGGAAACGTTGCATATAAGGATGATCAGCACTGTGAGCACATAGATTATTGCCATGAACGGTACAATTATCTGCGAGATGTTGGATATCCTCTTGATACCTCCGATGATAACGAGTGCTGCACAGATAGTAACTATCGCACCTGCGATGATGGTCACGAGAGAATATGTATTTCCGAAAAGATCTACGCTTATGGGGTTGCTGAACATGGGATTAAAGAAGTTGTTTGCGGCGGATGTTATACCGTTGATCTGTGTGAACGTACCGATGCCGAACAGACCCACGCACACGCCGAGACCAGCAAACAGCTTCGCCATCCACTTCCAGCCCTTGCCCATACCGTTTTCGATGTAGTAGAACGGGCCGCCGAGCTTGTTGCCGCTTGAATCGGTCACACGGTATTTGATCGCAAGCAGACCCTCGGCGTACTTTGTCGCCATGCCGAAGAATGCGGCAACCTCCATCCAGAACAGTGCACCGGGACCGCCGATGGTGATGGCGGTCGCAACGCCTACGATGTTGCCTGTGCCGATGGTTGCGGAAAGAGCCGTACAAAGTGCACCGAAGCTGGTGACGTCGCCGTCGCCGCCCTCCTCATTCTTCACCATGTACTTAAGTGCCTTGCCAAGATGGCGTACCTGAAGTCCTCTCGTGCGGATGGTGAGCCAGATTCCGCAGGCAAGTATCAGTACGATGAGCGGGATGCCCCAGACTGCATCGTCTATCTTTTTGAGTATTTCGTTGAACGTTACCGCTTTCACAGCGGCGAGTGTCGATGTCATGTAGTTATCTCCTGTTTTGCTGTATTTATCTTTTTATGTGATGTGCTGCTTCTCTCAGGTGATCCTCCAGTCAATGGGCGACATTCCCTGCGATACGAGAAAATCATTGCATCGGGAAAAGTGCTTGCACCCGAAGAAACCGTTGTACGCCGACAGCGGACTTGGATGGGCACACTGGAGCACAAGATGCTTTCTGTTTGTGATGAGCTTTGCCTTTGCACGGGCATTACCGCCCCACAGCAGGAACACTATCGGAGCCTCACGCTCGTTGAGCAGTTCTATCACGCGGTCGGTGAGTATCTCCCAGCCCTGACCGCGATGGCTGTTCGCCTGACCCTCTCTGACAGTGAGGGCGGTGTTCAGCAGCAGTACGCCGCTCTTCGCCCATTGTGTCAGCTCGCCGTGCTGCGGAGGCGTGATGCCAAGATCGGCATTAAGCTCCTTGAAGATGTTCTGCAGCGAGGGCGGAGGCTGTACGCCCTTTTTCACAGAAAAGCACAAACCGTGTGCCTGACCCATTCCGTGATAGGGGTCCTGACCCAGTATAACTGCACGCACATCGCTGTACGAGGTGTACCGCAGTGCGTTGAAGATATCGTTCATGGGCGGGAAGACGTTGCGTGAGGAGTATTCAGACTTGAGGAATTCCCTCAGGCGGAGATAATAATCCTTTCTGAACTCATCCTGCAGCAGCTTATCCCATTCGTTTTCTATATTCACCATAGCTTACTTCTTCTTTTTCTTGTAGTGGGGGTTCTTGGAGCGTTTCGGCTTCACAGAGAAACCGAAGCTGCCTATCTTCTTGCCGAGGGCGAAATATGTGCCGTGGGCATAGGTCATAAGGCCTGCCTTTTCTATCATCAGTCTGCCCTTGTTGTCGATAAGCGTTTCGTCGATGTTCACCGATACTATCTCGGCGATGAACATATCGTGGCTGCCCTGCGGCAGGATGTCCGTTACCTTACATTCCAGCGAGATGGGGCACTGTGCGATCTGCGGTGCTTTTACAATATTCGACGCCGTGGGAATCAGCTTCATCTTTGCCAGCTTATCCTCGTTGCTGGTGGACTTTATACCGCAGTAATCCACCTGACGCACGAAGGAGGATGGCATCATGTTGATGACGAATTCACCGCTCTCCTTGATTATATCATAGGAATATCTGCTGGGGCGTACGGAGATATATGTCTTTGGCGGATCGGAGTTGATTATTCCTGTCCATGCGATCGTTATTGCGGCAGGCTTTTCTACTGTGCCGCAGGATACGAGCACTGCAGGCACGGGTGCAAGCAGCGTACCGCCTTTCCACTGTACTTTTTCCATATTCTTTTCCTTTCGTCTTTTTCGGATACTTTATCAGTATAGCACATATTTACCGCCAATGCAATAAAAAGTGATAATTTTTTCACAATATTTTTACTTTTTTGCGTATTTTTCCATTATTTTTATCGCAGTGCGTATTCCGTCCACTGCTGCGGACATTATTCCGCCTGCATAGCCTGCTCCTTCGCCGCAGGGGAAAAGGTTATCCGCACAGGCTGCAAAGCCTTCTTCGCAGCGGGGTATCCTCACGGGGGAGGAGCTGCGTGTTTCTATGGCTGTCAGCACGCTGTCGCTGTCGGAAAAGCCTTTTATGCGTCGGTCGAAATAGGAGATGCCCCTTGCCATGATGCTACTGATATGCCCGGGGAAAAGCTGCCTGAGGTCAGCCTGCTGCACGCCGAGGGGATAGGTCGGAGTGACCCTGCCGAGGGTGAAGGCGTCACCGCCCGAAATGAACTCCCTTGTGAGAGCGGCAGGGGCTTTTCCTGTGCCGCCGCCCATCTCATAGGCACGCTGTTCGAGGCGGTGTATGAATTCCGCACCTGCCAGCGGAGCATTTCCGAAATCATCAGGTGTTACCGATACAAGAACGGCACTGTTGGCATTTTCGCCTGCACGGTCGAAGTAGCTCATGCCATTGGTGACGATAGTACCGTCGGAGCTTGCCGAAGCCACCACATATCCGCCCGGGCACATACAGAACGTATACACGCCACGCTCGCCCTCGCGATAGGAAAGCTGATATTCAGCGGGAGGGAGTGCAGGATGACCTGCGTATCTGCCGTAAAGAGCCGTGTCTATATCGCTTTGCAGGTGCTCTATTCTGGCACCCACCGAGAAGGGCTTGGGCACCATCTCCACGCCGTTTTTCAGCAGCATGGAAAACGTATCGTGAGCCGAGTGACCCACTGCCAGCACCAGAGCACCGCATTTTTCTTCCACACCGTTTACCGTTATGGAGGAGATGTGTCCGCCGCTGAGCTTCAGCTCCTCTAGAGGGGAAAGGAAACGCACCTCACCGCCGTATTCGATTATCCTGTTGCGGAGATTTTTCACCACCGCACGCAGCTTGTCGGTGCCGATATGCGGCTTCGCTTTGGTGAGTATCTCCTCGGGTGCACCGAATTCGTACAGACGCTCCAGAACTCTTGAGCACAGCGGGTCGCCGATGCGTGTGGTGAGCTTTCCGTCGGAGAATGTGCCTGCACCGCCCTCGCCGAACTGCACGTTCGTGGAGCTGTCCAGCCTGCCGCCGTTCCAGTAGCCCTCCACCGCCTTTATACGTTCATCCATTGCCGCTCCGCGTTCAAGCACGACGGGGCGGTAGCCGAATTCGCACAGCGTCAGTGCACAGAACATACCTGCCGGTCCGAAACCTGCGATATAGATGTCGCCGTCTGCTTTTTCACAGCCGTATGTAACGGTCAGCTCACCGTTTTCGTGCAGGCGGACGTTGTTGTGTTTCTGTGCCAGCTTCTGTTCTCTGGCTTTGCTCTCAAGCTCGATATACACCGAGCTTACGAAGCAGATGTCCCTGCGGGCATCGACTGAGGTCTTGTACAGCCTTGCTGTTTTTACCTCTTTCCTGCTTACACAAAGCAAGGATAACGCCTTGCTAACAGCGTTATCCTTGGCCTCGTCAAGCGATGTCTTTATCTGTGATACGATTATCGCCATTTATTCCTCTTCCGCCGTCTTTGGTACGGCATTAATAGTTACCTTGTAGCTTCCTGATGTCCAGCATTTCAGATCCACGCCTCTTATCCTTACGGTGACAGCCACATCCTGTGAGCCGTCACGCAGGGTAACGCCGAGGAGGTCTGCTGTTACATACAGATCTGCGGGACCGAGTGCACTGAGCAGCTCGGAGGGTCCCATCACGCTTATGATGACCTCGTTCGTGATGAGGGACACCGCATAATTATCGGGAGCATTTTTGATGCTGATATTGCTTGTGGTGAAGTCCAGCTTGCCGTATGCCTCAAGATCCCACTCGATGCGTGCGGTGTTGTTGCCGGAAAGGTTTTTGTAGCCCTCGGGGAGTGCGATGGGCACGGATACTATCTGATCCAGTCGGATATCCGAAAGATCGATGGTGCCGATATCCAGCTCGCTTATGAAATCGATGGAGCTGTCAGGAGCGGCAACTGTCAGTGTAGAGGGCTGTATCCTGTATTTCAGGCTGCTGATATCGAAATTGCTGGGTACATTTGCATAGGAGAATGTCAGCGGCAGCACCTTCTGCTTGTACACAGGGATGTATACTGAAACGTTTTCGCTGCTGAGAGTAAGTGCATCGTTCAGTATACGTGCACCGTTCGTGCCGTAGATGAATATCTCGCTCTGCGTTTCGTGGGATTCGCTGATCGCACCGTTGTATGCGGAGCGTGCCTCGATTCGGTCGATCTTGTCGATGATGGATGCGGAGCCTGTCACTGTGATAGTGGAGGGCGTTGCGGTTATCTCGTCCACATAGTAGCCGTCGGGCAGGCTGATGGAGGGTGCCGTTGCGGTTATGTCGAATTCACGGGAGATGATCTTGTCTATTTCGATAGTGACTGCCAGGGGATCGGTATCGATTATCTCACATTCACGTTCTGTTTTTCTGGAAACGTTCACGGGTACTGTGAACGAGCCTGCGGATCTTACCGAGGAAAGATCCAGCGAAGCGTAAAAGCTGGATGCGTCAGCACCTGAGATATCAAAACGCTTGCCCTCGATGCGGATGTTCACGGTCTGATCCAGAGTGCTCACTATCTGGAGATTGTTTTGTATCATGTATTCCGTGGGCTGTACCTCGATGGGGATGTTCTTTACGCTTTCCTCTACCATCGGGAATATCTGGATGGACACAAAGAACCATGCACCCAATGCGATGGCAAAGGAGATCAGTATATTTTTGAGATTCTCCTTGAATCTGCTTCCTATATTTTCAAAAAAGTTCACTCCGGTGCCCCCTTAGTTTTCTGTTCCTGTTATTTCCTGCTTCGGCTTCTTTTCTTTTTTCTTTGTACGCTGCTGAGCCTCAGGCATCTTCTTGCGGAGTATCTTTATCAGCGACTCCTTGGAAAGTCCTCTTGTAAGCTGGCCGTTCTCTGCGACAGAGATCGTACCTGTTTCCTCGGATACCACGATAACGAGAGAGTCTGCGTTCTCGCTCATTCCGATGGCAGCTCTGTGACGGGAGCCGAGATCCTTGGCGATGTACTGATCCTTGGTGGTGTTCGGCAGGAAGCAGCCTGCGGCATATATGCGGTAATTACGGATGATTATCGCACCGTCATGAAGTGCAGCCTTGTTGTAGAACAGGTTGCAGATAAGATCGGGAGCGGGATCGGCATTGATGACAGTTGCCTTTTCCGCAATGTCGCCCAGTCTGCCCTGTCTTTCGATGACGATGAGTGCACCTGTTTTGGATTCGTGCAGACGGTGGCAAGCCTCTGCGATACCGCTGATGGCAGCCTCTCGTGCGGCGTTCGTGCCGTTGTCGCTCTGAAGTCCAAGAGTGAGGTTCGGGACCTTCGCACGTCCAACTCTTTCGAGGATGCGTCGCAGCTCAGGCTGGAACACTACCACCAGTGCGATGATTCCCACCTGGAAGAAGTTTTCAAACAGGTAGCTCATTACCTTGAGCTGGCATATCTGTACCACCACGAATATCAGCAGCAGTATCAGAATACCCTTCATAAGCTGCTCTGCTCTCGTTTCCTTCATCAGCTTGATTACAACATACACGAGGTACGTTAGCAGCAGTATATCGATAATATCAAAAACAGTTATGGACAGTACCACTCGCACAAAGTTCTGGAATACGTCCGAAATATACGTCATAATATCCAATGTGATTACTCCTTAAACAAAAGATAAGGGTCGTTTTCTTTCTGAAACGCCGTCGATGGCAGCGTATAATTCCCCTATCTTATATTTTATCACATATTTCAATAATTGCAAGGGATTTTGCGACGAAAACTGAATTTTTTTGTAAATAAAAAGCGGCACGGGAGCATCTCACACGCCTGTGCCGTTTTTATGTGTTACCGAAGAACAGCATCACGGTCACTCCGCACACCAGCCATGCGGTAAGATCGGCTGTCAGGGCGGCGGGGACAGCGTAACGCGTGTTGCGTATCCTGAGGGCTGAGAAATACACCGCGATGGTGTAGAAAGTTGTCTCGGAAGAGCCGAGGAGCACAGCCGCAATACGCTCTGCGAGGCTGTCTGCACCGCACTGCGAGGCTATGCTGTCGTATACCGCAATGGCTCCGCTGCCCGAAAAAGGGCGTAGCAGCACCATCGGCATACATTCCGACGGGAAATGCACAAGTCTGCACAATGGCGTGAGCAGTGCTGTCAGAGCCTCTACTGCACCGCTTGCCCTGAGCGTGCCGATGAAGCATATCAGCAGCACAAGGGCAGGGAGGATATCCGCACAGGTACGAAGACCCTCTGCGGCACCTTCGCAGAACACCGAAAAAACGTCCACCCTGCGTAAAAGACCTGCCAGCATTACGAACGCAAATATAGCAGGCACGATGATGTTACTGAGCTGCATTCTTCCTCCTGCTGAGCTTACCCATTATCCTGACGGCGGATATCGTCACCGCTGCACAGTACAGTGAAACTATCCACACGCACGGAAGTATATCCATCGGGTCATCGGCACCGGCAGCGGTACGCATAGCGGCTGCCGTTGCGGGGACTATCTGAAGGCTTGCGGTGTTCAGCACAGTGAGCATTATCATGTTGTCCGAGGCACTGTCGCTGCTGCCTTCCTCTTCGGCTATCGCCTGCATCGCCGAGATCCCGAGCGGAGTGCTTGCGTTGCCAAGTCCGAGGATGTTTGCGGTGATGTTCATGGAGATGAGCTGCATAGCCCTGCCGCCTTTTTCCAGACCTCGGAAAAGCAGTCCCAGCACGGGCGAGAGAAGCCTTGCCACGGTACTGACAAGGCCTGCCTTTTCCGCCACCTTCATCATTCCGCACCAGAAGCACATTATGCCGCAGAGCGATATCGCCAGAGTAACCGCATCGCCTGCACTTTCCAGTATTGCGGAGGTCATGTCTGACGATCTTCCGTTAAACAGTCCGAATAGCACGGAAATCATCGGAATAATACCCAGTAAATACTTCATTTAGCAAAAACTCCCATAAAAACATACAAAAACATATGTCGAAATTTATCTAAAAATCTGTTGCTTTCCGTTTTGTTATCAAAAAAATGCTGACTATATCCTTGGATTTGCAAATATTTTCAAAGAACCTGCTGCTTTTTGGATATAAGCGACACTTTTGTTTATTAAGAAACTGTCAAAAAGACACAAAAAATGGTATTTTACTGCTCGTGTCAAATTGACAAATAAAAAATCGTATGTTATAATCGAAGCATAGACAAACTGTACCACAAGTGTGTGATAAAAATTATGACATCAGGAGGAATGAAAAATGGTTAAATCCACCGGAATCGTAAGAAAAGTAGATGAGCTGGGAAGGATCGTAATTCCGATAGAATTAAGACGTACTCTTGATATCGGTGTCAAGGACAGTCTTGAGATCTATGTGGAGGACGATCAGATCATCCTGAAGAAGTACATGCCCGCATGTGCTTTCTGTGCTAATGCAAGCAGCATCACAGTGTTCAAGGGTAAGAACGTATGTGCTGAATGTCTCAGCGATCTCCAGAAGCTTGGTTGATATATCAGGGTGCTGTTTTGCGACAGCACCTTTTGTATTCCTGCTTTCAATTTATACTATTCACTGAAGTCGCAGGTTATTCCGAATATCGTGAAAGGTCCGTGTTCTGATATCACGGACTTTTCTGTTTTTGTGTTTTGTTCATATTTTTGTGAAAAGTGCACGATGCGTTGATCGAGGGGGAGGTTTTATCGTTACCCTGCACCTTGACAAAAGCGTTTATAATGCAATATAATGGTGGTATACTATCTACTATTGGACGGAGGGTGTGCCATGCCTGAAAAGGACAATCCCCACAAGGGACACCGACAGCGTATGCTGAAGAAATTTACCGAACACGGAATCGGATGCTTCGAGGAACATGAGATTCTTGAGATACTGTTGTTTTCGGCATATACACGACGCAATACCAACGATATCGCACACGCTCTCATCAGGCGTTTCGGCAGCCTTAGCGGCGTGCTCAATGCAAGCTATGAGGACCTGTGCGAGGTGGAAAACGTCGGACCGAATGCTGCTGCGATGCTGCTTTTCTTCAGGGATTTCGCACTGCGTCAGAGCGTCAGGGACCACAGCGGCGTTGACCTCAGTGATTCCGAGAAGCTGCGTCAGTTCTGTCATTCGCTGCTTTCGAGACACAGGATAGAAGTGGCTCACGCTCTTTTTCTGGACGACACGTATACTCTTATCAGCGAGGCACAGATATCAAGCGGAGTTACCAATCATGTTGAGTTCGATCTGAAGAAGATCGTTGCGAAGGCTATACAAAATCAGTGTTCGCATATCGTGCTGGTGCATAATCATCCCAGAGGTGTGACTATTGCATCATCTGCGGATGTGGCGGCGACAAGGAGGATGGCGAATGCCTTCAGGGAGCTTGGCATAGAGCTTGTTGACCACATCATCGTAAACGAGGAGAGTGCGTATTCCATGCGTGCGGCACGTGTTATGCCGGATATCTGGAGCGACTAAGGAAATATTATGGATAGATTTGAACTTCGTTCTCCGTATAGTCCTACGGGGGATCAGCCAGAAGCGATCGCAGCCCTCAGTGAGGGCGTGCTGCGTGGCGACAAGGAGCAGACGCTGCTTGGCGTTACAGGCTCGGGCAAGACTTTCACCATGGCGAATATCATCGCAAACGTGAACAAACCCACGCTCGTGCTTGCCCACAACAAGACCCTTGCGGCGCAGCTCTGTACCGAGTTCAGGGAGTTCTTCCCGAACAATGCAGTTGAGTATTTCGTTTCATATTACGACTATTATCAGCCCGAGGCGTATATCCCGTCCACCGATGCGTACATCGAAAAGGATTCCGCCATCAACGACGAGATAGATCGTCTGCGTCACTCTGCGACCGCGGCACTTGCTGAACGCAGGGACGTTATCATCGTAGCCAGCGTGAGCTGTATCTACTCCCTGGGTTCGCCGGAGGATTACCGTTCGAATACGCTGTCCATCCGTCAGGGTCAGGAGATAGACCGTGACGAGGTCATCGCACGTCTTGTGGAGATGCAGTATGAACGCAACGAGATCGCTTTCCAGCGAAACCGTTTTCGCGTCAAGGGCGATGTGGTGGAGATATTCCCCGCAGGTGCGACGAATGAGACCGCCATCCGTGTGGAGTTCTTCGGTGATGAGATAGACCGCATAAGCGAGTTTGAGGTCGTGACGGGCAACGTGAAATCCACCCTGATGCACGCAATGATATTTCCTGCGTCACATTACATCGTGGGACGTGATCATCTTCGCCGTGCACTGGAGGATATCACCGAGGAGATGGAGCAGCAGGTGAAGTTCTTCACAGAGCAGAACAAGCTGATCGAGGCTCAGCGTATCGAGCAGCGTACACGTTACGATATGGAGATGCTGGGTGAGATAGGTATGTGCAAGGGCATCGAGAACTATTCCCGTGTGCTTCAGGGACGCCCTGCAGGCTCTACACCGATAACGCTGATAGATCATTTCCCCGAGGATTTCCTGCTGCTTGTGGATGAGAGCCATGTTACTCTGCCGCAGGTGCGTGGAATGTTCGGCGGCGATCACGCACGCAAGAAGAACCTGATAGATTACGGCTTCCGTCTGCCCTCTGCATACGACAACAGACCGCTTAATTTCGATGAGTTCTACGGTAAGCTGGATCAGGTGGTGTTCGTTTCGGCGACCCCCGGCGACTTCGAGAAGGAGCGTTCCACGCAGATCGTGGAGCAGGTCATCCGTCCCACGGGACTGCTGGACCCCGAGGTCATCGTGAAGCCCACCGAGGGACAGATAGAGGACCTTATTTCAGAGATAAACACACGCATCGAAAAGAAAGAGCGTGTACTGGTGACGACGCTCACAAAGAAGATGGCGGAGGATCTTACCGCATATCTGGAGCGTTCGGAGATAAAGGTCAGATATATGCATCACGATGTGGATACCATCGAGCGTATGGAGATAATACGCGACCTGCGTGCAGGCGAGTTTGACGTGCTTGTGGGCATCAACCTGCTGCGTGAGGGTCTGGATATACCCGAGGTGTCGCTGGTGGCTATCCTGGATGCGGACAAGGAAGGCTTCCTCAGAAGTGAGACATCCCTTGTGCAGACGATAGGCCGTGCCGCACGTAACGCGGAGGGCACGGTAATCATGTACGCCGACAGCGTGACAAGGTCGATGGAGCTTGCCATCACCGAGACCGCACGCCGCCGTGAGATACAGATGAAGTATAACGAGGAGCACGGTATCGTCCCGAAGACCATCATCAAGGAGATACGAGATGTTCTGGAGATAACCAAGAAGTCGGACGGCAGTTCCGCACATGGCAAGAAGGGCGTGAAGTGGATGCCGAAGGCGGACAGGGAGAAGCTCATAGCACAGTATACCGCAGAGATGAAAAAGGCGGCGAAGCTGCTTGACTTCGAGCATGCGGCTTTCCTGCGTGACAAGATAAAGGAATTGCAGGGCGACTGATATGAAGATATTATACGGTACTACAAACCCCGCAAAGCTGCAGAGTATGCGGGAGTGGCTTTCGGGTCTTGATATCGAGCTTATCTCGCTGAGAGATATCAATGGCGAGATACCCGATGTCCCCGAAACAGGTGATACTCCACAGGAAAACGCCGAGCTGAAGGCAAGAGCCTACTACAAGGCGTTCGGTATGCCTGTTTTCTCCTGTGACAGCGGACTGTATTTTGACAGCCTGCCCGAGCTTTCACCGAAGGTGCACGTCAGAAATGTGGGCGGCAAGTGCCTTACAGACGATGAGATGATAGAATACTATGGCGGGCTGGCGGCAAAACACGGTGACATCGTGGCGAGATACCGCAATGCCATCTGCTTCGTGCTGGACGAGCAGCATATCTACACAGAGTTTTCGGATGATATAAGCTGGAACCCGTTTCTGATAACCGCTGTTCCGCATCCGAAGCGTGTGCAGGGATATCCGTTGGACAGCCTTTCGAAATACATTGAAAACGGCGAATACTGTTATGACTCCGAAAGACCGCTGTATGAAGAAAAGAACGGCTTTGCCAGGTTTTTCAGGGATGCACTGTCG
Organism: Oscillospiraceae bacterium; assembly: GCA_045606085.1. GTDB lineage: Bacteria > Bacillota > Clostridia > Oscillospirales > Ruminococcaceae > CAG-115. Next base: position 18,447 of record JAZURJ010000036.1, on the reverse strand, counting down.
CACTTCGAAAAGGAGCGGCTATGACCGAAATATTATACAAAAACTTTCCTGTCATTGATGACATACATTTTTCACTGCGTTACACTACGTCAGAGGACTGTGCCGATCTGTTGAACGTGTACTCCGACGAAAAGGCGGTGCCGCTGTTCAACAGCGATAACTGCAACGGCGATGATTTCCACTATACCAACATGGAACGAATGAAACAGGCACTGGATTTCTGGCGTTTTTCGCATGAAAACAGATACTTTGTGCGTTGGACGATAACGGACAAGACTATCAATGAGGCGATAGGCACAGTTGAGCTTTGTGGTGGGAAGGAGCGTGGAATACTACGCCTTGACCTTCGCAGCGATTATGAGAAAAAAGATGTGATATCTGATCTGCTGTGGCTTTGTGATGTGCTGTTCGATCATTTCGATACAGTGGTTACAAAAGCAGTGCCGTCAGCTACCGAAAGGATAGCTGCACTGAATAAGTTCGGTTTTGTGCCTTACTGCGAAAAAATAGTGGGTCATGATGGCACGGAATACGGCGATTATTATGTTTTGGATAATTGAAAGGACAAAAGAAATTGGCAAACGATAAGATTGTGATAAAGGGTGCCCGTGAGCATAACCTGAAGAATATCGATCTCACGATACCCCGTGACAAGCTGATAGTCATGACGGGACTTTCGGGCTCGGGAAAATCCTCCCTTGCGTTCGATACCATATTTGCGGATGGTCAGCGAAGATACATGGAGAGCCTTTCTTCTTACGCAAGAATGTTCCTCGGTCAGATGGAGAAGCCTGATGTTGACAGCATCGAGGGATTATCCCCCGCTATCTCCATAGACCAGAAGACCACATCAAAGAACCCCCGCTCCACCGTGGGCACAGTTACCGAGATATACGACTACCTTCGTCTGATGTACGCAAGAATCGGCATCCCTCACTGCCCCGAGTGCGGACGCGAGATACGTCAGCAGACCGTTGATGAGATAGTGGACAAGGTGCTGGAGCTTCCCGAAAAGACGAAGTTTCAGGTGCTGGCTCCCGTTGTCCGTCAGCGTAAGGGCGAGCATCAGAAGGAGTTTGAGGCGGCGAGGAAGTCGGGCTTTGCGAGAGTGCGTGTCGATGGCATCATGTACGACCTTTCTGAGAAGATCGCTCTTGAGAAGAACAAGAAGCACAGCATCGAAGTGATAGTGGACCGTCTTGTCATAAAGGACGGTATACGTTCACGACTTACGGACAGCATTGAAACGGCAGGCTCTCTGACAGGCGGTCTTGTCTATATCGATATAATCGACGGCGAGGAGCTGCATTTCTCCCAGAGCTACGCCTGCCCCGAGCACGGTGTGAGCATCGAGGAGCTGGTACCGAGGATGTTTTCGTTCAACAATCCGTTCGGTGCCTGCCCGAAGTGCACGGGTATCGGAAGCTCTCTCAGGGTGGACCCTGACCTCATCGTGCCTAATCTCAGCCTTTCCATCAAGGGAAATGCGATAAAGGCTTTCGGCTGGAATTACACCGAGGGCAGCATCGCTGCAATGTATTTTGACGCCCTTGCGGAAAAACACGGCTTCTCCGTGGAGCAGCCCATCGGCGAGATACCCGAAAAGGCTATGGATGAGATACTTTACGGCACAAAAGGCGAGAAAATACTCATAAAGCGACCGAAAACACAGGGCGGCGGACAGTTCTATACCGATTTCGAGGGCGTCATCAACAACCTTGAACGCCGATATCACGACACTGCCAGCCAGTATTCCCGTGATACCCTTGAGGAGCTGATGAGCGAGGTGGAGTGTCCCGATTGTAACGGTATGCGACTTAACAAGGCGGCACTGTCCGTTACTGTCGGCGGAAAGAACATCCACGAGTTCTGCTGTATGTCCGTTGTGGACGCACTGGATTTCGTGAACACACTGGAGCTTTCGGGCAGGGACAAGATGATAGCGGAGCAGCTTCTGAAGGAGATAAAGGAGCGTCTTGGCTTTCTCAGGAGCGTCGGCCTTGAGTACCTCACGCTGTCCCGTTCTGCAGGTACGCTTTCGGGCGGCGAGAGCCAGCGTATACGTCTTGCAACGCAGATAGGAAGCTCGCTGATGGGTGTGCTGTACATCCTTGACGAGCCGAGTATCGGTCTGCACCAGCGTGATAATGACAAGCTGATAGGCACGCTCAAGCATCTGCGTGACCTTGGAAATACACTGATCGTGGTGGAGCATGACGAGGACACCATGCGTGCTGCGGATCACATCGTTGACATCGGACCTGCCGCAGGTGTGAACGGCGGTGAGGTGCTGTACAGCGGCGATGTGGAGGGCCTGATGAAGTGCGAGAGATCGCTCACGGGACAGTATCTCAGCGGAAAGATGAAGATACCCGTGCCCGAGAACCGACGCAAGCCTTCGGACAGATGGCTGAATGTAAAGGGTGCAGCGGAGAATAACCTGAAGGACATCGATGTTGACATCCCCATCGGCATATTCACCTGCGTGACAGGCGTTTCGGGCAGCGGCAAGAGCTCGCTCGTGAACGAGATCGTCTACAAGCATCTTGTGGCGAAGCTCAACCGTGCAAGGACGCGTCCCGGCAAGTTCCGTGATATGCAGGGCATAGAGTATCTCGACAAGGTCATCATGATAGACCAGTCACCCATCGGAAGAACGCCGCGAAGCAATCCTGCGACCTACACGGGCGTGTTCAACGATATCCGTGAGCTGTTTTCGCAGACGCAGGACGCAAAGACCCGCGGCTACGGTCCGGGCAGATTTTCCTTCAACACCAAGGGCGGACGCTGTGAGGCGTGCGAGGGCGATGGTATCCTGAAGATAGAGATGCATTTCCTGCCCGATGTTTATGTTCCCTGTGAGGTGTGCAAGGGACATCGCTATAACCGAGAAACACTGGAGGTAAAGTACAAGGGCAAGAGCATTTATGACGTGCTGGAGATGACAGTCTCCGAGGGTGCTGAGTTCTTTGCGAACATCCCGAAGATCGCCAACAAGATGCGTACTATGGAGGAGGTCGGTCTTGGCTACATCAAGATAGGACAGAGCTCCACGACGCTTTCGGGCGGTGAGGCACAGCGTATCAAGCTAGCCACTGAGCTTGCAAAGCGTTCCACAGGAAAGACCATATACATCCTTGACGAGCCGACGACAGGTCTGCACACGGCTGATGTACGCAAGCTGATCGATATCCTGCAAAGGCTGACAGACAACGGCAATACAGTTCTCGTGATCGAGCACAACCTTGACGTCATCAAGACGGCGGACTACATCATCGATATGGGTCCCGAGGGCGGCGACAAGGGCGGTACTGTCATAGCCAAGGGCACGCCAGAGGAGGTAGCCGCAAGCGACAAGTCCTATACAGGTTCCTATCTCAGGAAGATGCTGAAATAACAAAAAGGGACCCGTTATAGTACGGGTCGTTTTGTATTATATGAGCTTTTTTGCAGATATTAAAAAGAAAAGGAGGTCAGTTATGTGTACTGTGATTTCGATAGATAACGGCGGCTTCTGCTACGGACGTAATATGGATATCGAGTTTCCGCTTGCTGCAGATGTCGTCACCACTCCTCGTTACTATCCGCTGAAGTTCAGGCGTACGGGCGAGCTGAACGAGCACTATGCGTTCATCGGTGCGGCGGCGATGCGTGCGGGAAGTGCCTTGTATTGTGACGGGATGAATGAAAAAGGACTGTGTGCCGCAGCTCTCAGCTTTCCTGATTGTGCGTATCTTCGGGGGAGCTATGACGGTCTGGCGGAGATAGCACCGTTCGAGGTGATACCGTGGGTGCTGTCGCAGTGTGCGGATATCCCTCAGGTGATGGCTCTTCTGAACGAGAGTGTGCTGCATGATATCCCCTTCAGCGACGATCTCCCGAACACGCCGCTGCACTGGCATTTTTCCGACGGACATAGCTCGCTGGTGCTGGAGTGTACTGTTGACGGGATGCAGCTTTATCAGGACGATATCGGAGTGCTCACGAATGCACCGAGGTATCCTTTCCACCGTGAAAATCTGCGGCAGTATACGCATCTCACGCCGGGATATCCCGACGTATCAGAGCGGTTGCTTCCGCCCTTCGGCAGAGGTTTCGGTGCTATCGGACTTCCGGGGGATGCAAGTCCGACGTCGAGATATGTACGTGCGGCATTCCTGAAGCTGAATTCCCCCGAAATGACAGATGAGTATGAGCGTATAGCACATATGTTCCATCTGCTGGGGTGTGTTTCCATGACAAGGGGCAGCGTGTACACCGAGGACGGCAGGGAGGAGCATACGGCGTATTCCTCCTGCATGAGCGGTGGCAGATATCTGTTCCGGACCTACAACGGCTGCAGCGTGACGGAGATTACGATGGGAGATGTTACAAGGGATAACCTTTCCGTGGTGCAGATGAAAGAGAGCAGACCGCTGCACGGTCGGTCGTATTGACAAATCTATACCGCGGTGATATAATACAGTTGATACAGTTTGCTTCAGGAGGTGTCCCGTGAGATTTTCATCCTTTATGTACCTTGCAGGCTTTGGCATAAAGACGATTCTGTTCCGTCAGAAGAAGCCTATACTGGGTACTGTCATAGTTACCGATAAATGCAACCTGCATTGCAGGCACTGTTCTGTAAACAATATCACTGCGGTAATACATCCCTACGAGCAGATAAAGCGTGAGATGCACACGCTGTATGACATGGGCGTACGCATCCTGTTCTTCTGCGGGGGCGAGACCTTCATGTGGCAGGACAGCGGCAGGAACATCCGTGATCTTGTTATCGAAGCGAAGCACATGGGCTTCATGATAGTGAACGTTGTCACGAACGGCACATTTCCGCTGGATCTTCCCGAGGCTGATCTGATACTGCTCAGTCTTGACGGCGACAAGGAGCGTCACAACGCCGTGCGTGGAGATACTTACGACAGGATAATGGAGAACATCGCGTCCGCCACATCGGACAATATCTGCTTTTACATGGCGATAAACCAGATCAACAAGGACGCAGTGCGTGACGTATGTGCTCTTGCAAGGGATACGAAGAATGTGCGTGCGGTGTCCTTTAATTTTCACACGCCGTATCCCGATACAAAGGAGCTTGCCCTCAGCAGAGAGGAAAAAGCCAAGTGCTGTGAAGATATACGATACATGATGAAGCAGGGGGCACCTGTGTTTAATCTCAAAGGTGCGTTCAGGCATCTGATAAACAACAGCTTTCCGACGCCCTGCCATCAGTGTGTTGTGATGGAAAACGGACGCCTGAGCACCTGCGGAAGGTGTATCGATGTTCCCGGGCTGTGCGAGCAGTGCGGATATTTCTTTGTGGCGGAGTACACTCTGCTTTTCCGTGGCAACATCCGCATCATATTCGAGATGCTTACAACATATCTGAGATACATATAGGAGAAATATGGGATTAATAACAAACATCACACGCTCATGGCTGACGAGGTCCGCAAAGCCGTTCACATTCCGCAGCGAATATAATGATACACTGCCATACAGTGACTGCGAAAGCCTCGGGCTGTACGTGCACATCCCTTTCTGCAGGAGCATCTGCAGCTTCTGTCCCTACTGCAAGACCATCTGGTCGGCAGAGAAGATGGATAAATACATAGATGCACTTCTTGATGAGATACGAATGGTGGGCGGGAGCCATAGCGGCAGAAAGCGTGTTACGAGCCTGTATTTCGGCGGAGGCACCCCCGCGCTGGCGGCGGACAGGATAGGCGAGATAATAAACGAGCTGCAGAAGTATTTTGAGATAACCGACGGCATAGGTCTGGAGCTGCATCCCGATGACGTCACGGTCGGACGGCTGGAAACGCTGAGAGCGGCAGGCGTCACAAGGATAAGCATCGGAATACAGTCGTTTCAGGACAAGTATCAGAGCATCCTCGGCAGAAAGAGCGTAGACGTTGCTGCGATGAAAGCGGCGTTGTCACAGGTGCATTTTGATACAGTGTCGATGGATCTCATTTTCGCTCTGCCTGAGCAGACCTACGACGATCTGCGTGCGGACCTTGAGTGTGCTTTTTCGTCGGGGGCAAATCATGTGGCGATATATCCGTTCATTGATTTCACCTTCACCGAAAGCAGGGTGAAGGCGATGAAGAAAAAGGAAAAGCACCGTCTGCTGGATGATATCACTGCCTACTGCGAGAGCATGGGCTACACAAGAAGCTCCATCTGGACGTTCTCCTCCGAGCCGGAGGCTCGCTATTCCTCCATGACCAGAGAGAACTTCCTCGGCTTCGGCTGCTCTGCCACTACGCTGCTGAGAGATCAGTTCAAGATCAATACATTCTCAGTGGAGGAGTATTGCCGCCGCATTTCGGAGGGCAGGCTGCCCACATCGCTGACGCTGAGGTTCAGCGAAAGGCAGAGGATGGTGTACTGGCTGTTCTGGACTGCTTACAGCACCCGTGTGGACAGTGCGGATTTCGAGAGCTTCTTCGGCGTGCCGCTCAGGAAGATGTACGGTATGGAGCTGAAGGCGGCAAAGCTGCTGGGGTACATCACCGAAAAGGACGGAGTCTACACAATGACGCACAAGGGTGCGTTCTATTATCATTATTATGAGAATTTCTATACGCTTTCTTATATAGACAGAATGTGGGGCGTAATGAGGAAAGAGGCATTTCCCGAAAAGCTGGAGCTGTAATGTTGAAAAATGTCGGAATTGCTCCCGTTGTTAACATTTTGTTAATATTTGTGGTGTAAACTGTCTGTATATGCTACAATGGGGGTGTTATATATCGAGATCTTATTATATATTCTGCTTTATACGCTGCTTGCGGTGGTGGGCGTTTTTCTGTTGGCGATACTGTTCGTGACGGTGGTGGCTCTTACCATTTCCCCGAAAAAGCAGTACGACCGTGAAAGTCCTTTTTACAGAGGTGTTCTTAATTCCTATACAGCGGCTGCGTTGTGGGTACTGGGTGTCAGGGTGATCGTTGATGGTGAGGAAAAGCTCCCGAAGGACAGCAATTTCCTTTTCATAAGCAATCACCGTTCCAATTACGATCCCATCGTGCAGTGGTATGCGTTCAGAAAGTACAGGATATCCTTCGTGTCGAAATCCGCTAACTTCCGCATCCCGTGGTTTGGCAGGATAATCCGCAAGTGCTGCTTTATGGAGATCGACCGCAGCAATCCGAGAAAGGCAATGGAGACCGTAAACAGGGCGGCAAAGCTGCTGACCGACACGGAGAACTGCGTAGGAGTTTATCCCGAGGGCACAAGAAGCAAGAAATGCGTGCTGCTGCCATTTCACAGCGGTGTGCTGAAGATAGCCCAGAAGGCGAAGAAGCCGCTTGTTATAGCGGTGGTGACGGGCACGGAGAGCATTGCCCGCAACCTGCTGAGATTAAGGCGTTCAAAGGTCGTGATAACCATCATTGAGACTGTGGATGCACAAAGGGTAATCGATATGAAATCGTCCGAACTCGGTGAATACGCAAGGGAACTGATGGACAGGACGTTAAAAGGAGAAGAGAATGAGCACGTATGTACTGTATAATCCTGCGGCAGGTAACGGCACCTGCGAGGATTGCACAAAGAAACTGAGCGATATCCTGAATGGCGAGGAGCTGATATTCCGCAGCGTGGCAGACATAGGCAGCTATTCAGAACTGTTTGGTACACTGTCTGCGGATGACAAGGTTATAATCAGCGGCGGCGACGGCACACTGCACCGCTTCGTGAACGACATCAAGGATATCGAGCTGAAGAATCAGGTGCTGTATTATGCGGCGGGCAGCGGAAACGACTTCCTGCACGACATAGGACTTGAGAAGGGTGCAGCCCCTGTGGATATCAGCGGATACATAGAATCTCTTCCCGAGGCTACCGTAAACGGCGAAACACGACGCTTCATTAACGCGGTGGGATATGGTATCGACGGTTACTGCTGCGAGGCAGGCGATGAGGTCAGAAAGAAAGCGAGCGGAAAGCCCGTAAACTACACTTCCATCGCCATAAAGGGCGTTCTGGGCAAGTACAGGACAAAGAAAGCCACCGTTATCGTGGATGGCGTGCAGCGTACCTTCGACAAGGTGTGGCTGTGTCCTGCGATGCACGGCAGATTTTACGGCGGCGGCATGAATGCAGCTCCCATGCAGGACAGAAACTCCGCTGACGGAAAGGTCACTGTTATCGTATGGCACGGCACAGGCAGGCTGAGAACACTGATGATATTCCCAACCATCTTCAAGGGCGGACACGTGAAATACACAAAGCACATCGACATCCTGCAGGGACACGATGTCACTGTCAGATTTGACGAGCCGTGTGCGCTTCAGATCGACGGCGAAACATTTCTCAACGTCACACAGTACAGCGTCAAGAGCAGTGCCGCAGTTGCTGAGGCAAAGCAGAAAGAGGCTGTCACAGTATAAAAAACAGAACAGGCGGACAATTTGTATCCGCCTGTTTTATATTATTTGAATTTCTGTGTGATATTGATGACGATTCCTACCAGTGCGGCGAGAAGTCCGCTTATCGCAAGCGGGAACCACACGTTCGCCAGCGGAAGTCCGCCCGAGTTTGCGTTGATGTTCATGCCGTAGAAGCTGAACACGATGGTGGGGATCTCGATGATTATCGTCAGAGTGGTCATGCGTTTCATGACGATGTTCAGGTTGTTGGAGATGATATTTGCGGTGGTATCCATGGTACTCTTCAGAATGTCCTTGTAGATACCTGTCATCTCGGCTGCCTGACGCACCTCGATGATAACATCGTCCAGCAGGTCCTGATCCTCCTCATACAGCTTGAGGTAACGGCCACGCATCAGCTTGTTAAGTATCGCTTCATTGGATTTGAGCGAGGTGGAGAAGTATACCAGTGATTTCTCCAGTCCCTGAAGCTGTAAAAGCCCCTTGTTCTGCATGGATTTGTGCAGAGTTACCTCGACATAGCCGGTCAGCTTGTCGATCTGCTTGAGGTATTGCAGGTAACGTGCCGCGATACGCAGAAGTATCGTGAACACGAAACGTGTTTTGAAGTGCGGGAATACTCCCTTTACTACGCCTCTTGCCATATCATCCACGATTGGGTTTTCCTTGGCACTTACCGTTACGACATTTGTCGCGGTGATTATTATGCCCATAGGCGTGGTGGTGTAGGTCAGGGTCTTTTCGGGGTTGTTGTCTGTATCTGCTACGGGATAGTCAACGACGATAAGTGTAACGCCGTCATCTGATTCGATTCGTGAAGGCTCCTCTTCGTCCAGTGCGGCACGGATGTAGTCACGCTCGATGCAGAGGGTCTCCTCCAGCTCTGATATCTCTGTTTCCGTGGGGTTTACCACGTATACCCAGCTGCCCTGCTCTGCGGAATCTATCTCACACAGGCGGTTGTCGCAGCTCTTGTAGTACTTGATCAATGTTTTCACTCTCCTTGCTTTTTACGCAAAGAGACCTGCCGCAGATATCACGAACGCATCCGAAGCAGATCTGTATGCGGTTTTATCTGACAGCCAACTTCGCGCCTGCCCGGGGTCTGCGTTCATGAACTCACTTCCTTTAATTGATCTTTTCGGTCATGCCGAATTATTAATACAGTTTATTGTAACACATTTTCCGAAAAAATACAACCCTATTTTTTCGCCGTTTTATACAAAGATCCGCTCCTTGTTCGGGAGCGGATATATTTTGCTGTTACTCCTGGATGAGCACGTGCAGGAAGTTGACGGCATCGCCCGAGATATCGTCCGTGCCTTCCGTGGACCAGCGGTCAACGGTGTACCATGCGCTGGTGGAATTATGATCGCCCATGTTGTCGTAAAGCTGGATGGTGACGGTGTTGTCTGGGTTCATCCTTGTGCCGACGCAGGAGGGCGTGTAATCGTACAGTGCGGTGTAATACTGCTGTGCCATCTGCCCCAGCTCCTCATTGGAGTAGAACTCCGGGATATCCTCTCTGGTGACATCGGACATATACGCCATATCTATCCTGCCGATATCGGGGATATCGAGCATCAGGAACGACTGATCGCCGCCTGCTATCGGGAACGTATACATCTCGCTGCCGATGCTGACATCTATCTCGTTTATTCCTATCATGTATCCGAACTGAAAGGTGGTCTTATCCTCGAACAGTACTATCTCTCCCGACATTCCGTCATCCCCGGTGAAGCCGTAGCCTATCTGGATGCGGGTATCATCCTCGCTGACGGAGTACAGCTCCCATGTTCCTGTCAGAAGAACGGTCCTGTCCTCGTCGGGAAGTGTATTTTCCTGGGTATCAGCGGAAGTGGTGTTGTTTGCGGTGGTGTCGGGGGTATCAGTCTGAGGCACGGATGTCACGCCGTCAGATGTGCAGCCCGTTGCAATTACCGCTGCCAGCAGCAGCGGCAGCATCTTCTTCATCTTCATATATCTTCTCCTTTTCTGTATCTGTTTTGTCAATTCAATTATACACCCTGAAGCTGCAGGTGTCAATCGTTGCAGGAAATAAGTTTGCAGTTTTCTGCAGTTCATCATGCGGTATCATCCTTACAGGGAGCAGCTGCGGAGATCACCGCACAAAACAAACTGCTCCTGAAAGGAGGAAGCATGGATCAATCCGTGATAGTTGCTCTCATCTCACTGGCGGGTACGCTCATCGGCTCGCTTGGCGGAATACTCGTCAGCGGCAAGCTGACAGCGTATCGCATACAGCAGCTTGAAAACAGAGTTGCGGAGCACAACAATTTTGCGAGGAGGATGCCCGTGCTTGAGGAACAGATAAAGGTCATCAATCATCGCATAAGTGATCTAGAAGGAGGTGTGTAATGTGCGTAGTCACATTATCAGAAAGCTGACGTCACGCAAATTCTGGCTGGCTCTTGCGGCATTTGTAAGCGGCCTTATCGTTGCGTTCGGCGGAGAAGATGTCGTTGCGGATACCGTAAGCGGCTGCATGATGGCAGGTGCGTCGGTGGTCGCATACATCGTCGGCGAGGGCTTTGCGGACGGAGCGGCGGCAGCATCGGAAAAGGAGAATGACAATGGTGGAAACATTTGAAGCATATGCGGTGAATAACCGCTGCTATCAGGCACATACTCTCATTCCGGGCGGCAAGGCACTGGGCATCGTAGTGCACAGTACGGGTGCGAACAACGCGAATCTGAAGCGTTATGTGAATTCACCTGCCATCTGTGGTGTGAACGTCAACCGCAACTACTACGACCGCTCCGATCTTGATGCGTGTCCGCACGCTGTCATCGGCAAGGATAAGTACGGAAAGGTGAGAGCGGCACAGCTTCTGCCGTATAACATCTGCTGCTGGAACAGTGGCAGCGGCAGCAAGGGTTCCTACAACTTCGCACCTGCGTATCTCCAGTTCGAGATGTGCGAGGATGATCTGCAGGATGAGAGCTACTTCAATGAGGCGTTCGATCTTGCGGCGGGGCTGTGTGCGAAATGGTGTGACGATTTCGGCATCCCGCTGGAAAAAGTCGTGAGTCACAAGGAAGCTCACGCACTCGGCTTTGCCAGCAATCACGGCGACCCCGAAAACTGGCTGAGCAGGTTCGGAAAGGACATGAACTGGTTCAGGCACAAGGTGGAGAAGCAGAGAGCATCAGGCAGGATATACCGTGTGCAGATAGGTGCATTTAAAAGCTATGCCAATGCGTTGGCTTATGCACAGAAGGTAAAGGCTGACGGATACTCCGCATTCGTCGTGGAAGCAGAATAATACAACGACCGCCATCGGGGTGCAGACCGACGGCGGTTTTTGTTATCTGTTCCAGTATTTTCTGTCAAGGCTGCGGTAGCTTATCGCCTGAGCGATATGCTCCTTTTCGATGTGTTCGCTGCCTGAGAGATCGGCACAGGTGCGTGCGACCTTCAGTATCCTGTCGTAGGCTCTTGCGGATAGTCCCAGCTTATCGAAGGCACGTCGTATCATCTGCTCTGCCTCTGATGTAAGTGTGCAGACTTCTCCGATGATATCCGAAGTTATGCCGCTGTTGGAGCGGATTCCTGTTCCTGCGAATCTCTTTGCCTGAATGTCGCGTGCCTTCTGGATACGCTCTGCGATGGCGGCGGAGCTTTCCTGCGGTGAGCGGCGGCTGAGATCATCATACTCAACAGGTTTAACTTCAATCTGGATATCTATTCTGTCCAGCACGGGCTGAGATATCTTTCCGAGATAGTTTGCCACTGCCGTCTGGGAGCATATGCACTTCTTGACGGGGTTTCCGAAGTTTCCGCAGGGGCAGGGGTTCATCGCTGCCACCAGCATCACATCACAGGGATAGCAGGCGGAGCCGCTCGCACGGGAGATGTTTATCTCTCCGTTTTCCAGCGGCTGTCGGAGCGTTTCGAGTACCTTGCGGTCGAATTCGGGAAGCTCGTCAAGAAACAGCACGCCGTTGTGGGCAAGGGATATCTCACCGGGACGGGGTATGCTGCCGCCGCCCACAAGACCAACAGCCGAGGCTGTGTGGCTGACAGAGCGGAACGGACGATGCATCACGAGCGGTTCGTTGGGGTCGATAAGTCCTGCGATGGAGTGTATCTGTGTGGTTTCGATACTCTCCTGAAATGTGATCTTCGGGAGTATCGACGGTATCCTTTTGGCGAGCATGGATTTTCCCGAGCCGGGCGGTCCCACCATGAGTATATTGTGTGAGCCTGCCGCTGCCGTTTCGATAGCCGCCTTTGCACTCTGCTGACCCATGACCTCCGCAAAATCCGCTGCATGGCGGATGTCCTGTCCGGACGGCACATACGGCTTTTCGGCGGTAAGTCCTGTGCCTCGGGTGAAAAATTCTATAAGCTGGTCAAGATGCTCTACGCCGTAGACTTTTATGCCCTCCGCCACGGAGGCTTCACGGGCATTTGCCTTGGGCAGGAATATCCTTTTCCTGCCCTGAGCCGCTGCGTTCAGCACCATGCTGAGAGCACCGTTCACAGGTGCCAGCGAGCCGTTGAGGGATATCTCGCCGATGAATACGTCGTCGCTGAGATCGTTGTCTATCACACGACCCAGCTTTAACAGTGCAACCGTTATCGGAAGATCGAACATGGAGCCTATCTTCTTTACGCTGGCGGGAGCCAGATTTATCGTCACCCTGCCGCCGAGAAGGCTGCCAAGCTCCATGTGTGACAGTGCGGCACGGATTCGTGCCTTACTCTCCTGCACGGCAACATCGGGCATACCAACGATGTCGAACATCGGCTGCCCGGGGGAAACGCTTGCTTCAGCGGTTACTGCGAATGCATTTAGTCCGAAAAGACCTACGCTGTTTATCTCACTGAACATGATGTCCTCCTGAAAGTGTCATGAAATCTGTGTTATCGCTCCAGTAATTCAGCGATATCGGGGAATATCTCAAGGCTGCGTTTCAGTATGCCTTTCATCATTGCGATGGCTGTTCCGTAATTTGTGACGGGAACGCCCGCATCAGCGGCACACTTCATGCGGTAGCTGACCTCACGCTCTGTCAGCATACAGCCGCCGCAGTGGATGATGAGGGAATATCCCGTAAGATCTTCGGGGAACTGCGTGCCGCTGGTCCAGCTGAGCTGCAGCTCCCTGCCCGTGTATTCTTTGAGCCATGCGGGTATCTTTACTGTTCCGATATCCTCACACTGGCGGTGATGTGAGCAGCCCTCGCATATCAGCACCCTGTCACCGTCCCGAAGTCTGTCCAGCATTGCGGCACCCTGCACCGCCTGACGGAGAAAGCCCTTATAACGTGCCATGATGATGGAGAAGGATGTCAGCGGTATGTCCTGCGGAGTATCCTTTGCGACTCTGCCGAATGCCTGGCTGTCCGTGATGACCATCGCAGGCTTCCTTCCGAGAGCGGCAAGCGTCTGCACAAGCTCCGTGTCGCGGCATACGCTGCACATCGCACCTGCTTCCAGTATATCGCGTATCGTCTGCTGCTGCGGCAGTATCAGTCTGCCCTTCGGAGCAGCTTCGTCAATGGGCACTACCAGCACTGCCATATCTCCTGCGGACAGCTTGTCCGATATCAGCTTTTTGTCCTCGTCCGCTGCTGCAAGGGAAGCGATCCGTTCTTTGAGCTCGTGTATATTGTATCCGCTTGCCGCACTGACAGCGATGGCGTTTTCGGGCAGTGTCTGCGGCTGTGTGATATCAGATTTGTTGAATGCGATGAGGTGAGGGATGCTTTTCGCCCTGAACAGCTCGAGCAGCTGTGTATCCTGCTGTGTCATGCCGTCCGCGGCGGACACTACCAGAACAGCGATGTCGGTCTTGTTCAGCACCTGACGTGTCTTCTGCACACGCATCATGCCAAGCTCGCCCTCGTCGTCTATGCCTGCGGTATCTATAAGCATAACGGGACCCAGCGGCAGCAGCTCCATCGCCTTGTATACGGGATCGGTGGTGGTGCCTGCGACATCGGATACAAGTGCAAGCTCCTGTTCTGTCACGGCGTTCAGCAGGCTGGATTTGCCTGCGTTTCTTCTGCCGAAGAAGCCGATATGTATTCTGTTTGCAGAGGGTGTGGAGTTAAGTCCCATAGTATCGCCCCTTTCGTGTATATCCATATTGATTATACATCAAATACAACGTCAGGTCAATATTAAATTCTTGACAACTTCGGCATATTACGGTATTATATAGGTATATCGGATCGGAGGTATTTTATATGAAGATCACCAGAAATCTTTCCGCAGCACTGCTTGCGGGTGTGATATTACTGACGGGCTGTGCACAGGAGCTTCCGTCCTCCCCGACAGACACTCAGGGAGAGCAGACCACCGCATCGACAGGTACGGCTGTCACCACTTCTGCTGCCACTGCGTCCACCGGCACTGTTTCGCCTGATAACAGCGAAGCTTCGGTGCCCGAACAGAGCAGCACGGCTTCTTCCGTGAGCACTGACGCTCCCGTGGAGGACGTTCCGCCTGCGACCACCGGAAGCACCTCAGCGGCAGTTACGACAGGCAGCACAACTGCGGCTGTCACCACGCCTGCCACCACGGCATCAACGACTGCTGCGAAGCCTCAGACAAAGCCGCAGGAGGACACAACAGGTCTTACCGAAACGGGCAGAGGCTATGAGGGCAGAAAGGGCACAGGTGATTTCAATTATGGCGAGGCTCTGCAGAAATCGCTGATGTTCTATGAGCTGCAGCGTTCGGGCGATCTGGACGAGAACAACGATCGTACAAACTGGCGTGGTGATTCGGGTATGAATGACGGAGCGGATGTCGGTCTTGATCTCACAGGCGGTCTGTATGACGCAGGCGACAACGTGAAGTTCAACCTGCCCATGGCGTATACCGCATCTGTGCTGGCATGGTCTGTCTACGAGGACAGGGAAGCCTACGAAGAAAGCGGACAGCTTGAATACATCCTCGATACCATCCGCTGGGTGAACGACTATCTCATCAGATGCCATCCCGAGGATGACGTGTATTACTATCAGGTCGGCGACGGCCATAAGGACCACGCATGGTGGGGTGCTGCCGAAGTAATGCAGATGGACCGTCCCTCTTACAAAGTGACGGTGAATTCCCCCGGTTCTGCGGTCGTGGGCGAGGCTGCTGCGTCACTGGCAGCGTGTGCACTGGTGTTCGGGGACACAGACCCCGCTTATGCAAAGAAGTGCCTTGAACATGCAAAGCAGCTTTACGATTTCGCTGAACGAACCAAGAGCGACAGCGGCTACACTGCCGCAAACGGCTTCTATAATTCCTGGAGCGGTTTTTATGACGAGCTTGCCTGGGCAGGTGTGTGGCTGTATCTTGCGACGGACAGCAGCACATATCTTGACAAGGCCGAGAAATACATCGTCAACGCTTCCTGCGACTATAAATGGACCATGTGCTGGGATGATGTTTCCATCGGTGCCTGCACGATGCTTGCAAAGCTGACGGGCAAGCAGACCTACAAGGACAAGGTGGAAAAGAACCTCGACTGGTGGACCACAGGCACGGGCGGCGAGCGTGTTACATATACACCCAAGGGACTTGCGTGGATAGATAGCTGGGGCAGCGTCCGTTACGCGACGACCTCCGCATTCATCGCGGCAGTATATTCCGACTGGAAGGGATGTCCCTCCGCCAAAAAGAAGACATATACTGACTTCTACGAAAGCCAGATAAACTATGCACTGGGCAGCAGCGGCAGGAGCTTTGTCGTGGGCTTCGGTGAAAATCCGCCTGAGCATCCGCATCATCGTACCGCACAGGGAAGCTGGGCAGACAACATGAACGAGCCGAACTATCATCGTCACACACTGTACGGTGCACTGGTTGGCGGTCCCAATGCGAACGACGGCTACACTGATATAGTTTCCGACTACAACTGCAACGAGGTCGCCTGCGACTACAACGCAGGCTTCACAGGAGTGCTGGCAAGGATGTATTCAAAGTACGGCGGTCAGACGCTCATCGATTTCGGAGCGGTGGAGGAAAAGGGCGAGGAGCTTTATGTTGCGTACCGCACCAACGCACAGGGTAACGGTTTCACCGAGATAAAGGCACTGGTATACAACAAGACGTCCTGGCCTGCAAGGGTCTGTGAGGATCTTGAGCTGAGATACTTCATGGATCTCAGCGAGGTATATGCGGCAGGCGGCAACGCAGGTCAGCTTTCCGTCACCACAAACTACACTGAGGGCGGCAAGGCAGGCGGTATCTACTGCTGGAACGAGGATAAGCATATCTACTATGTTTCCATCGACTTCTCGGGTGCGAAGATATACCCCGGAGGTCAGAGTGCGTACAAGAAGGAAGTGCAGTTCCGCATAACCTCCAACAGCGGCACGTGGGACGCATCCAATGATCCGTCCTACAAGGACCTCATCGGCACAAACGGTTCGTCTGAAATAAGAGCGGTGAACATGGCTCTTTATGAAGGTGATGAACTGGTGTTCGGTACGGAACCGGGCGGCAGGACAGCAGGAAATCTTGAACCAGTGAAGCCATCCCCGTCTACGGGCGGAGGAAACAGCGGCGGAAATACAGGCAATAATACTCCTTCTCCCGCACTTCCGCAGAACCCCTCCGCACAGGACAACGGCATATCCGTAAGTCTTAATCAGCAGTCTGTCAGCGGTATGGGCAACACCATCCAGTTTACGATTGATATCGTGAACAACACAGGCTCTGCGATAGACCTCTCCAAATTCACGATGGACTATTTCTTCACCAGCGACGGCAACAACAGCCTCAATTTCTGGTGCGATCATGCTGCCACCAACGGCACAGGGTACGTTGCACTTACAAGCTCAGTGGCAGGTACATTCACTTCCGCAACAGGTGACAACTGCGATACACGCTGCCGCATCAGCTTCTCTGACGGCGTCTGGAACGCAGGCGATTCCATGACTGTACAGGTACGCCTTACACGTTCCGACTGGACGGATTTCGCACTTGGCAACGACTATTCCGCAGGCAATGCACAGCACATCGTCATCAGCCGTGACGGAAAAGTGATATTCGGTGACAAGCCCTGAAAGGAGCACAGCGATAATGAAGATATTACGCAAACCTAAGATAGCGGCAACTATAGTGATAGTGACTGATATTCTGGCACTTATACTGGCGGCGGTACTGAATATGCTCAGAGGACTGGTGCCAGCTGAATATCATTTCGATGATATTCACGTACTTGTGGAGGTGTCGCATCCGTACGAGCTGTTCGGAATATTTACAGCCGTTGCTCTTGTGGCTGCTGCGGCACTGTCAGGTGTGATGATCGCGGCGGCGGTCATCGGCGGAAAGGAGAAAGTTACGCCACGCATTGTCGGAGCGGTATTGCTGCTGATCATTTCTGTGGCAGCGATCCTGTTCAGCCATGTTTTTGTGTGCGGACTTCCCGTAAAGAACATACAGTGCTTCCTGTTTGAGGATACCAACGGTGACAGGGTAGCGGTGCAGGAGCGTCAGTATACCGAAAATTCGGGTGTGCTGGAGATCTTCAGTGTGGATGCTATCGAGCATGAGCATCACGAAGGCGAGGAGCACGATCATTACAGCGTGGCATACCTCACCTCCACTCCCATAACGGAGTTTTCAAAGAACGACGACCGCTATACGCTGGACTGGGTAGGAAATGACCTGCGTATACGCTACTACGACGGAGCTGTACACAGAACATTGCAGATAAAGCGTAATTAAAACGAAGAGCCGCAGGGGGATGTCCTCTGCGGCTCTTGTTGTTGAGAAGTGAACGATCATGCGGAAGTGTTTTTGTCGGATGTTGTTTTCGGCCTTTTTTCCAGAAGAACGACTGTTTCAGCTTGATGTCCATTGTCCAAACAAACGCTTATATCTTCCTCAATAATGGGGAGCCTAAATTTGATGGACTTTATCCACTGTCCGTTAGACTGGCGTTCTTCATAAATCTGAACTTCTGAAACAAGTGCTTCGATGAGTTGTCTCTTTTCAATTTCGTTCATCAGACAATACATTTCTTCAAAATGCATCAATATGCTGAAAATATTGTCGCTTGTAACCTTATCAGCTTCAGTG
>JAZURJ010000035.1:0-77844 GCA_045606085.1 Oscillospiraceae bacterium | reverse complement strand
CGACAAGTTCGCAATGCAGAGATTAAAGGACGAGGCTGAGAAGGCTAAGATCGCACTCTCCAACTCCACGACCGTTAATGTAAATATCCCCTATATCACAGCGGACGCAACAGGCCCCAAGCATCTGAACGTTACTCTCTCCAGAGCTAAGTTCAACGAGCTGTCCGCAGACCTCGTTGAAGCTACAATGGGTCCGCTGAAGCAGGCTATCTCCGACTCCGGTCTTTCCACAAGCGAGATCGACAAGGTACTGCTGGTTGGCGGTTCCACAAGAATCCCTGCTGTTCAGGAAGCTGTTAAGAACTTCATCGGCAAGGATCCCTTCAAGGGCATCAATCCCGATGAGTGCGTATCCATCGGTGCCTGCATCCAGGGCGGCGTTCTCAATCAGGAAGTAAAGGGTCTGGTACTGCTGGACGTAACACCTCTCTCCCTCGGTATCGAGACAGCCGGCGGCATCTGCACAAGAATGATCGAGAGAAACACCACTATCCCCACAAAGAAGTCTCAGGTGTTCTCCACATATTCCGATAACCAGCCCAGCGTTGAGATCAACGTTCTGCAGGGTGAGCGTGAGTTCGCAAGAGATAACAAGTCCATCGGTATGTTCCACCTTGACGGTATCGCTCCCGCTCCCAGAGGTATTCCCCAGATCGAGGTAACATTCGATATCGACGCTAACGGTATCGTTAACGTAACCGCTAAGGATCTCGGCACAGGCAAGGAGCAGCACATCTCCATCACTGCTTCCACCAACATGAGCAAGGAAGATATCGACAAGGCTGTAAAGGAAGCTGAGGCTTTCGCTGCTGAGGATAAGAAGCGTAAGGAAGAGGTAGACCTCCGCAACGAGGCTGACCAGATGGTATACCAGATCGAGAAGTCCATGAATGAGTTCGGCGACAAGGTCACCGAGGACGACAAGGCTAAGGTACAGCCCAAGCTGGATGCTCTGAAGGAAGCTCTCAAGGGCACAGACATCGAGGCTGTCAAGACAGCTAAGGAAGAGCTGCAGAATGCGTTCTATGAGATCGCAGGCAAGGTATATCAGGCACAGGGCGGCAACCCCGCCGATATGCAGGCAGCAGCAGAGGCTGCAGCCGCCGCTGCTGAAAATAACGGTCCCGTTGACGGCGACGTTATCGACGCAGATTTCACTGAGAATTAATCGAATGACCGAGTGTCCGTTTACGGTCACTCGGTCACTGTGCAGAATCATTTCGTTTGCGGCTGCTGATAATGAGTAGTCGCAAACATTTGTTCACATGAAGGACTGATTATATATGGCTAAAAAAGATTATTATGAGGTGCTTGGTCTGCAGAAGGGAGCAACCGAGGCTGACATCAAGAAGGCGTACAGGAAGCTCGCAAAGCAGTACCATCCCGACCTCAATCCCGATAACCCCGAGGCAGCAGAGAAGTTCAAGGAGATCAATGAGGCAAACGAGGTGCTCTCCGATGCTGACAAGCGTGCAAAGTACGATCAGTTCGGCTTTGCGGGCGTAGATCCGAACTACGGAGCAGGTCAGGGCGGTGGTTTCGGTGGCTTTGGCGGCTTTGGTGGCGGCTTTGAGGGCAACATCGATCTTGGTGATATTTTCGACAACATCTTCGGTGGCGGTGGCTTCGGCGGCGGTACACGCTCCAATCCCAATGCACCCAGAAAGGGATCTGATATTGCTGCGTCCCTCAGCATCAGCTTCATGGAAGCATGCAAGGGTCTTACGCACGATATCGAGATCTCGCGTATGGAGCAGTGTGATGACTGCGGCGGCACAGGTGCAAAGAAGGGTACCGATGTCAAGACCTGTACCGAATGCCACGGCACGGGTAAGGTCAACTTCCAGCAGCGTAGTATGTTCGGTATGATGACCAGCACACGCCCCTGTAACAAGTGTCAGGGCAAGGGAAAGATCATCGAATCTCCATGTACGAAGTGCTCGGGCAGCGGTCGTACCCAGAAGAAAAAGACCATTTCCATCAACATTCCCGCAGGTATCAACGACGGCATGACGATGGCTGTACGTGGACAGGGCAACATGGGTACCAACGGCGGTCCCAGAGGTGATCTGAATGTTCGTATCAAGGTACGTCCCGATCCTGTTTTCGAACGCAGGGACTACGATATCTGGATAGAGTTCCCCATCACGTATATGCAGGCGACTCTCGGCGCAGAGATCAAGGTGCCTACGATAGACGGTCATGTCACCTACAACATACCCGCAGGCACACAGCCCGGTACCACGTTCAGGCTGAAAGGCAAGGGTGTACAGAAGCTCCAGCGTGAGGGCAGGGGCGATGAGTACGTAAAGGTAACGGTAGAGGTGCCCAGAAATCTCAGCAAGAAGCAGAAGGAAGCTCTTCAGGCGTTCGAGGATACGCTTGACGCCAAGAACTATGAAAAGCGTACATCCTTCTTTGATAAGCTCAAGGATCTGTTTAATTAAAGTCACAGCCCACGGTTATCGTGGGCTGTTGGTTTTTTGTGTTTTTGTGTGTTAGTGCAGTAAAAAAGTGGTTGATTTATCTGCGAAAATAGTGTATAATAAATTATTATACTTAAAAAATGAAGAACGAAAGGAGAATAAATTTGAACTATTCCGAAATCACCCCGTACATCGAGGAGCTGGCAAAGCTCTCCACAGATAATAACCACATCGTCCCTGAAATGTACCCGTCCTATAATGTGTACCGTGGACTCCGTGACATGAACGGTAACGGTGTTATCACAGGACTTACCGAGATCTCACGCATCAAGGCGAAGGATCATGATGAGAACGGAAACGAGATCACCTGCGACGGCAGACTGTTCTATCGCGGCATTGATGTGCGTGATATAGTTGCAGGCTTCCGCAAGGACGACCGTTTCGGTTTTGAGGAGATCACATATCTCCTGCTGTTTTCGGAGCTTCCCACAGCGGAAAAGCTGGAGCGTTTCAACAAGACGCTGACAGAATATCGCACTCTCCCTCCGTCTTTTGTTCGTGATATGATACTTAAGGCACCCGGAAAGGACATGATGAATATCCTTTCAAGATGCGTGCTTGCATTGTATTCCTACGATGAGAACCCCGATGATATCTCCGTTGCGAATGTTCTCCGCCAGAGCCTGCAGCTTATATCCATATTCCCGCTGCTGGCTATATACAGCTATCATTCCTATCAGCACTATCACCTCGGAAAGAGCCTTGTCATCCATCAGCCGCAGCCCGGTCTGTCCACTGCGGAAACACTCCTCAGCCTGCTGAGAGAGGATGGCAGGTATACTCCTCTTGAGGCTAAGATACTCGACCTTGCTCTTGTGCTGCACGCTGAGCATGGCGGAGGTAACAACTCCTCTTTCACAACGCACGTTGTAACATCTTCCGGTACCGATACATATTCCTCCGTTGCTGCTGCCCTTGGTTCTCTCAAGGGACCCAGACATGGCGGTGCGAATATCAAGGTAGTGCGTATGTTCGAGGATATGAAGGCGAATATCAACGTCAAGGACAAGGAAGCAGTGCGTGATTACCTTGTGCGTCTGCTTAACAAGGATGCCTTCGACAAGGCTGGTCTTATCTACGGCATGGGTCATGCGATCTATTCTCTTTCTGATCCGAGGGCAGACATCCTCAAGGGCTGTGCGAGAGATCTTGCTATCGAAAAGGGCTGCGAGGAGTAATTCGAGCTATACAGCATGGTCGCTGAGATGGCTCCAGAGATCATCTCCGATCGACGCAAGATGTACAAGGGCGTAAGCCCCAATGTAGACTTCTATTCGGGTCTTATCTACCGTATGCTGGAGCTTCCGTGCGAATTGTACACACCGCTCTTTGCAGTGGCTCGTATCTCCGGCTGGAGTGCTCACCGTATCGAAGAGATACAGAATGCAGGAAAGATCATACGTCCGCAGTATGTAAGCGTAAAGCAGGAAACTGCGTATATAGATATGGATAAGCGTTGAACAAAGCAAGGCTGCCCTGTTATGGGCAGCCTTTTTGTATGTATATAGAGGATTATACAGCGGTGATGGAGTAGGTGAATGCCTTTTCTGTGTCGGGCTGAAGTATCTCAATGTCACGCTTTTCCGCGAATACACCCGTGCAGTCGTCGAAGTCTGCAGAGCCGCACCATGGCTCAATACAAAGGAAAGGAGCGTCCTTTGCCTGCCATACACCGAGGCTGGTGAAATCGGGGAAATCCACACGAACGCCCTTGTTGTCCTTGCAGAGAAGCTGAACAGAGCGTGAACGCAGCTTGTCGAAGTAGCAGACGTCCTCGTAGAACATTTCATGAGAGAGCGGAAGCACGGTATCCTCGTTCATAAGCACGCGGCGGTTGTTCTCCTCGTGAAGACCTGTGCCCAGGTTGTAATTCGGCACAGCGGCACTCTCAAGCTTAGGAAACTCCAGACGATAATCGGTCATGTCGCCGTCGCAGGCGAATGCAGGATGTGCTCCGATGCAGAAAGGCATCGGCTTATCGCTGTTGTTGCGTACACGGTATGTAATGGTAAGACCGTCAGCCTTGATTGTGTAGCGTACAGTGAAGCGGAAATCGAACGGGAACATTGCCAGTGTGGTATCGTTCTGCTCCAGTGAGAGCATAACGCTGTTCGGGCTGATATCCTCAGGCGTAAGCTCCATATCACGGGCAAAGCCATGCTTTGTAATGCTGTATTCCTCGCCGTTTATCATCGTTTTGCCAGCTTTAAGAGTTCCTATCATCGGGAACAGCAGGGGAGATGTCTTGCCCCAGAAAGCAGGGTCTGCTCTCCACATAAGCTCTCTGCCGTTTACGATGAGCGACTTTAATTCAGCACCCTTTGAGATGATCTTTGCACTGACATCGCCGTTTTTCAGTGTTATATCCATGATTGTACCTCGTTTCTGTTAAATGTTGATTATCTGCCAAATCCGTTGAACCATGCACGTTCAGAGAATTCCTTCTTGTTGGGAGCCTTGACCTCATCCGCGGCAATACCAACGGGGAGAACGCATACGAGTTCATATTCGTCGGGCACGCCAAGCCGCTTTGCAAGCTTACCGCCGATGTCATCCTCATCTGTGATGTGTCCTTCGTACCAGCAGCTTTCGTATCCCAGTGATCTGATCGCAAGCAGCATATTCTGTATCGCAGCGGAGTAATCCTGCACGGCAAAGCATCTGTCACGGTATGCACATATCCGCTGTGTCAGCACGCAGATGACAGCAGGTGCACTCTGACATATCGGCGGATCGATCATCGAAAGCAGCTCTGACAGAAGCTCCGGTTCGTCCACTGCTATGAGCGAAGTGGTCTGTTTGTTGCAGCCTGACGGAGCGTCAAGACCTGCCTGCACGATGGCTGTGAGATGTTCTCTCGGAACTCTGTCCGCCCTGAAAGCACCGCGGTAGCTGTGTCGTGCGGCAATTACTTTAAGTGTATCGTTCATGTCATATCTCCCTTTCAAACAGTGCCTTGAAATCCTCTGCACTATATGCGAATGCAAGTGCCCACATCGCCTTCATCACGGCAAGCTCGGTCGTCATGCGTTTTGCTTCGATTATGCGGTATCTGTTCTTCACCTCGCGACCCACCTCATACAGCGACATATCACAGCCGCCCTCAAGGACCTGTGTCGTCATGATGATCATAACGCCGCTCATCGTAAGCTCTGCGATCTTGTTTTCGAATTCTTTGTTGCCATAGTCTGGGATTCCGCCTGTGCCGAAGCCCTCGATGACCACAGCACGCCCGTTCTGTGCGGCATGATCAAGAATAGACGGGTCAAGTCCCGGAACGAGCTTCACAACGGATACTGCACTGTCCATGCGGTTGAAGAATATCGGAGCAACGTCGGGATCCTGTTCTTCGAAAAGTGTGACAGTACCGCAGTTCACACTTCCGATATCATCTCTGCCGATACTGCGGAAAGCGTCGAAGTCACGGGTGTGCAGCTTCTTTACGCAGCGGCCGTCCATGATACGTCCGTTGAACACCACGGCGATTCCGCAAAGCTCGCTGCAGGCAGTGAAGATCGCATCCTGAAGGTTTTTCTTTGCATCTGAGCCTTCTGCACTCATGGGTAGCTGTGAGCCTGTCAGGACGACAGGCTTGTTGCTGTTCTGGATAAGGCAGGAGAGTGCGGCAGCCGCATAGGCGAGAGTATCTGTGCCGTGTGATATTACGAAGCCGTCGTAATTGCTGTATTCACGCTGTATCTCTGTTGCGATCTCCGTCCATTCACGCGGCGACATATTTGTGCTGTCAAGATTGAACAGCTGCCTTGTTGTAATCTCATATGACGAGGAATGGTGCAGCATAAGCTCAAGGAGCTGTTCTGCGGTGTTTTTCGGAGCGAGTCCCGCCTGTGTGCTTTCGCAGGCGATAGTGCCGCCTGTTGCAATAAAAAGTATCTTTTTCATAATTCACCTTAGTACATGGGATTGTTTTTCGCCCTGCGTTTTCCTACCATGCGTATCCACAGGAATACACCTGCGATCAGGAGTACAAGGATCATCAGCCTTATGATAATTACCAGCAGATTGTAGCCGACAGGTGTCAGTGCATAAAGTCTTCCGATGCCGTCACGGAAATACATCGTACCGTTTGCGGATACAGCGGCTTTGCCGCCCTCGTAGTTTTCCATCACTGCAAGTATCTCGGTCTGCGGCTCAACGTCCTCGCCGGGATCATATACGCAGTACAGTGCCCAGCGTCCGCCTTCGTAAGGTGCAACGGTGTATAATCTCGGGCCGTTGCCGCGTGTCATGAACGGATCGCTTCCGCCTGCGATATCGGGAAGCACAGCAATGCTTTCCATGTTGATGCTGTCAAGTATATGGAGTCCGCTGTCCGATGTGACGTACAGCCTGTTGTTGTGCTGCAGTGGTGCCGAAGAGTTCTTTCCGGTTTCGCAGGTGACGAGGGTGTCCTCCTCCAGTGTACCATCATCGTTAAGACGCAGCTTCACGGTGATTCCGTCAGCGGTGGTAAGGTACACCGCATACTGCGATGCATACGGTGCAGCGGTGATATTTCCGCCCACAGGAATCTCATTGGTTGTTCCGTCTGTGTAGTGACAGGTCACCAGCTTATCGCCTGCACCGAATATCACGAAGTCGCCCTGTACGGCCGGGGATGTTATGTCCTCCTGTGAGGTATACTCCCAAAGCACCGGCAGATCGGATGTCAGCTCAACGCAGCAGAATCTCTCTGTGCTGCCGTTTTTCACTGAGAAATATGCCATGTCGTCAATTACTGCCACATCACTGTCAATATTGCCGTCAAAGCTTTTGTGTGCGGTAATTTCGGCTGTGTTGAAATCCACCATGCAGATTCCGCTTTTTGTGGGCTGCACCAGAACAGTATTATTCATAACGCCGCTGTAAGAGGAGCATATCTCCTCGGGCAGACGTATCTCGGCTTCCCTGAAGCCGTTTTCTTCGGCATAGCGGTATATCGTACTGCTTACGGGCAGCAGGATGCTCTGTCCGAAAACGACTGGTGCACCCGCTTTTTCTGCTGCATCGGTATTCCACTGGATGTTCGTGTATTTGTTGTCGTATGCGGTCTTTGCCTCGCTTACGAGTGCCGCTTCGTTCCTGAAACCGATGCTCTCAGCACCCGCAGCGGACATAAGTGCCGCACCTGCCATAATAAAAGCAGCAGCTCTTAAAAAGTAATTTCTTTTCGTATTATCACCTCATCATACTGAAACCGCAGTGTCGCAGGAGAAGGAGTAGATGTATATCTCCTTGACCTGTATTCCTGTCATCACAGGGAGTATCGTGCGGTATATCGAAAGCTGTCTTGAGTAAGCCTCAAGCTCCTTTTCGAGATTTTCTTTTGTGTCACTTTTGTAGTCCACCAGAACGATGCCGTCGTCCTCAACGAAGAACATATCTGCACGGCCCTGGATTATAGTGTTTCCGTCCTGCTGCACGAATATATCGCGTGCGGGGACCTCTGCAAAGATAGGGTATTCACGCTCGATCCTGCGGCTGTTCAGCATACGGTGTCCAAGCTCGCTGTTGAAGAATGCGGAGATATGCTGTGCTTTTACAGCACGGTGCTCAGCGTCATCCAGAACGCCACGCTGTTTCAGCTTTTCCAGTATCTCAGCGGCATATTCTGTATCGCAGCTCCTGCCTGAAATGAGCTGCTCCAGAGGGAAGTGCTCCATGACGTGATGGTATGCGTCACCGACCTCCTTGCCTGTAAGCGTCCCCTTAGGCACGAAGGACGGCTTCGGCATGAACACTATGCCGCCCTGATCTTCGCCTGTTGCAAGCTCATCGATCATATGTGCTATCTCGGTTACGGAGAACTTGCTGCGGGCAGTGGTATCCGCTGCATATGCATATTCCTCCGTCATCATCTGATGGATACGCTCCGCCATCCTATCATCGGCAGGAGCAGGCTCCTTTTCGTCGGAATCCTCGGTATAGAAGCGAGAATCCAGGGGAGATGGCTTAAGCAACGAACAGCTTGTCACATCCAGAAGATGTGTTCCGTCATCGTCAACGCAGTCTGGGATTATATCGCTCAAGGAGTATCTCATCATGGATGCGAGTATCCAGTCGAGATGGCTGTCGCCGCTCATGGCAAAGTCATCGGAGAAGATATCTGTTTTGGCTGTCGTTGTGCTGTTTTCGGAGCATTTACCGATCATGACCAGTTTTTCACGTGCTCTTGTCATCGCAACGTAGAGAAGACGGAGTTCCTCGCCCTTTTGCTTCTGACGTTCAGCCATCGTTATTGCAGTGTATCCGAACGGCTTGTATCTGAAACGCTGTTCGATATCAACGTAACGCAGACCAATTCCAACGCTGCGGTTGAACACCAACGGACCGCCAAGATCACGTCTGTTGGGATCTTTGCCGAGTTCCGCAAGGATGACTATCGGCATTTCCAGACCCTTTGAAGCGTGGAACGTCATCAGCTTTACACTGTTATCTGCGTTTCTTGCAAGGGTAGCTTCGGCGAAGCTCTCGTTGCACTCTCGGACGCTGTCGGTATAACGCAGGAAATCACCCAGCGTGCCGCCGCCGTTATTCTCGAAATCCGCCGCATATTTCATCAGCAGGCGGATGTTCGACAGCTTCTGCTCTCCGTTTTCGTACGTGGAGATGACGGAGAAGAAGTCTGTGTCGTCATATATCTTGCGGATAAGTCTTTCGATGGAGTTGTTTGCCATGAAAGAACGGAATTTTGTGAGGTTTTCGATGAATCTCGCACACTTCGGATGTCCCTTTTTCCTGAGGTCACGGAAAGCGGCAAGCTCACCCTCGGAAAGTTCATCCGTGAACGCACCGAAAGCTCTTGTGTCAGATGCTCTTGCACAGGCACTGATACAGCCGAAAAGAGTGGTGTTCTTATAATGCTCGTACAAAGGCGTCATGTCCAGATTATCGGGCTTTTCCATGCCGAGGATACCAAGTCTTGCCTCAGCAAGCTCCTGTGCTGTCATCATGTACACAGGCGACATCAGCACCTGCAGCAGCTCCTCGTCACGCAGGGGGTTGTCAATGACTTTCAGGTAGTTCAGTATCAGCGTTATCTCTTCGGATGCGAGATAGTTTTTGCCTTCGCTCGTATTCACGGGGATTCCGAATTCCTGAAGCTGCTCCGTAAATACAGATGCATGTGTCATGGAACGCAGCAGGATGCAGAAATCGCCGTATCGGCACGGACGTATATTTCCGTCATCGTCCTTTACCGGGAAACGCTTGCTGATTTTATTATAGATGTAGTGTGCGGTATAACGAGCTTCGGCAAGTACCTTGTCAGGCATATCGTCGTAGTGCAGCAGATGCAGCTCGGAGGTGTAGTCCGCATTTGCGTGAGGATAATCTGCACCTGCGACAAGCGATGTGCTTTCATCGTAGGTGACGTCGCCGTATTTCTTCGTCATAACTCCCGTGAACATTGCGTTTACGGTGTCCAGCACTTCCTTGCGGCTGCGGAAATTTTTGTTGAGCGGCAGTGCAGTGTGCTTTGCACCGAGGGTAAACACACGGCAGCCGCTTTTTACACGGTGTGTACGAGGCAGTTTTACAGGCGTTGTCCTGTTTCTTTCACGCAGCAGTTCAAGGGTGTCGCTGTTTATCCGTAACAGTCTTTGTCCTACCAGCGGATCGCACAGTGCCGACATGATGGATGGGTTACCGCCTCTGAAAGCATAGATGGACTGCTTGATATCGCCCACGAAAAACAGATTGTTTTCATGGTTTGAGATAAGACGGAATATCTCGTACTGGATATCGTTGGTATCCTGGAATTCGTCCACGATGATGCAGCGGAAACGACGTGACAGCTCTGTTCTGAACTGCTCGTCCGCTCTCAGCTTTGTGAGCAGAAGCTGCTCACAGTCGGCAAAATCCACATAGCCCGCTTCACGCTTCAGGCGTGTGTATTCCTCGCCGTAAAGACGCACCAGCTTCACGATGGAGGTGGTAACATCAAGCTGTTCGGGAAGCTCGTTCTCAAGCTCCTTCGGTGACGGCACACAGGCAGTGAGAGCCTTGTACTGTTCCTTGAACAGCTTTCTTGATGCTTCGATACGCTTTTTTATGAATAAGTCCTTGCAGGAGAGATTGGCAAATCGCAGCTGACCTTTGTCGTTAAGACCTATCGTTGATACGTAGTGATAGACATCCTGAAGCGTCGGAGAAAGCGGGAGCTTCTTGTACCTTCCAAGTGCCTCGCTGAGCTTGTCGAAGTCGTCCATCAACATCTTGTCGAGCTTCGGACGGTCCTCGTGTTCTTCGTGTATCATCTGGACGGTATTGTAGTAGTTGTCAAAATTGCCGTACAGGCTGTCAAGCGTCCTTGCGATATATTCGAGATAATACGGCAGGAAACGCTTCTGTGCAGCTTCAACGGAGGTGTAGGCTTCTATGCACCCGTCCATCCATTTGTCAGGGTCTGCAAGTGATGAGATCCTGTTGTAGAGCGAACCTATCGTGTCGCTGAGCTGATCGTCATTCCTGAATGAGAATGTCTTGAACAGCAGATCGCGGCTTGTGGGATCGAATTTGTCGGAATAGAAGTATTCCATCGTAGTTTCCAGTGCATCCGCCTTCATTACGGCAGATTTGGATTCATCGATTATGGAGAAGCCAAGCGGCAGTCCGAATGCTTCGGCGTGTTCTCTGATTATACCAAGGCAGAAAGAGCTGATCGTGCTGATGGGAGCACTCTTGAATCGCACGAGCTGATCGGCAAGATATGAGTTCTGCGGATCCTTTCTTGCGGCCTCAGCAACGGCATCGGTCATTCTGCGGCGGAATTCTTCGGCAGAATTACGGGTGAATGTCATGATGGCGATACAGTCAGCGGGAATCGGGTGTGCGGTGTCGCAGAGGATGCGGATAACTCTTTCTACAAGAAGAGCGGTCTTACCGCTGCCCGCAGCAGCAGTAACGGTGGCGGAACGGCTGTCAGGAGGCAGCTTGACGCCGTCTGCACAAGGGTAGCTTATCGCCACTTCCTGTTCATCAGTCCACTTCATCCTCTGTTACCTCCTCTCCGTCGTCTTCTTTTTCGCGTGCGTACACTTCGTGCTGAAGATCATGTCCGCAGATGTGTTCAAATCTGCAGTAGCTGCACGCTTTCTTTTCGAGATATTTCTCACGGTAAACGGTGGGAATAGCCTCCACCTCTCCGTTGTACAGCTTACCAAGTGCTTCTGCGGTCTGACGTTTGCAGCTTTCCGCAAGGCGTGCGAATTCCTCGTCAGAAAGATTGTTTTCTTCCTTCGGCAGGAATTTTTCCATCTTTGCACCCGAGCGTGCCGCCATATATCCTGCGTATCTGGTCATTTCCTCCGAGGTGGCATCGTTGACCACGCACATACCACTCTGTATATGATCCTGTGAAAGCAGTGCAAACGGAGCACTGAGCTTATCCACAGGTTCAGTGACACGGGCTGGCAGGTAGCTGACGCCTCCGGGTCTTAGCTCCTTGTTGGCGTCGCAGACAGCTATCAGATACATCAGCATCTGCGTATTGATGCCGTAATAAAGGTTCACCATGCTGAATTCACGGGAGCCCGTCTTGTAATCCACCACTCGGATATATTCATTTCCGAATCTGTCCGTGAAGATATCGGCTCTGTCGATGATACCTGTGATATCAACGTCGATATCGTCACGCACATGGATGTGCAGTGCGTCGGTATTTATCTCTCTGCGACTGCTGCCTGCGGTGTTTGTTTTTTCGAGCGTGTTTTCCTTTTCGGGGACATAGCTTCCGCCGTCTATCTCGTCACTGAGCACGGTTTCAGGGAGTACCACACTGTCAAGGTCCGCAGCTTCTCCCGCAGGAGATATTGCAGTGTCATCATTTCCGATTCGCAGCTCAAAGAACTTCGGACGATAATCGCGTGCCGCAAATTCCGCCTGAAGCAGTATCAGTATATCAGTTGCACCGGTGGTGAGGTTTTTGTACAGGTAAGAGAACCGCAGCGACTTTGCGAAATCACCGCCGAGGAACTCCTTTTTGTACATATCGAGATAGAAGCGTACCTTATCTGAAAGCTGTGGTCTGGTGAATGCGATGAACACATCCATGCTGTCGCAGTATTCCTCCAGCATCTTCTGCAGCACATAATGCACGGCATTTCCTATCTCCATGCTGCTGAGGTCCTTTCTGGAACGCTCGCGTATCCTTAATCCGTTGGAGCAGAAGTATTCAAAACGGCAGAGGTTCAGCTTTTCCAGACGAGTTGCGGATATAGTCTTGTTTCTGAACAGAGCACGGGCTGTATCGGGATCGATTTTGTGTCTGTATGCATAGATGCGGTCTTTCTGTACCTTGTCCAGCTTTCTGATGAATTCCTTGTCGCCTGCAAGCTCCAGAGCCTTTCTGAGCGTGGAGCGGTTCTCGCTGTCGGCGGTAGCTTCGGATGCATATCTCTGGCGTGTCGCATTCACACTGCTGCAATAGAAATCATTGCCCATATCAGCGGCGTTTTCGACGTTCTCTGTGCTGAAGATCGCAAGTATCTGCGGAATCACATCGGATGGGGACATCTTTGCACAGGAGATATCCAGCATGGGATATGTGAGATACAATGCCGATGACGGCATAGACATTGCACGATAAGCAAGATAACGATTGTAGCAGTAACGTTCGTGTCTGTTCATTCCGAGTTTTACA
Organism: Oscillospiraceae bacterium; assembly: GCA_045606085.1. Lineage (GTDB taxonomy): Bacteria > Bacillota > Clostridia > Oscillospirales > Ruminococcaceae > CAG-115. The sequence continues at coordinate 64,716 of JAZURJ010000035.1, read as the reverse complement.
ACGCTTTCGCCCAGCAGTTCGGTCTCGTATTCCGAAAACAGACCACTGTTCACGTTCTCATTCGGGAAAGAGCCGTAGCAGGCACCTGCGATGAAAATGACCTTCACGCTGTCCAGCCTTGTTCTGGAAATATCGCCCGCAAGCACGCTGTCCTGCGTCTGCGGCGGCTGTGCAAGTGTTGTTGCGGCACAGATCTCCCTGAAAAGATCACAGTAATCGGATATGGATATCTTATATCCCTCAAGCCCCTTGAACAGTCCCTCGAATATCTCAAGCATAGTATTCCAGAGCGTCTGGTAGGACGATATCAGTTCTTTGTCGGAATCCGAGAGTACTTCGCTGCCGCTGGTCTTACAGTGAGCCGCTACCGCACGCTGTAATCCCACAGTATCAAACAGGAAATCGCATATCTCACGGGTGATCTCGTCGCCTGTACGTTTTTTCAGACGTTCTTTAAGCTCAAGTATGGGCGGAATCAATTCCGCACGTATCTCCTCCGCACGGGGAGTTCTGCCGTTGTCATCAGGGAAGGGTTGCTTCAGGTCCTCGCTCTTCAGATTCCACGTGTAGATATAATCCTCCAGATCATTGACCTCACGCATAGTGAGCGATCTGCCGTTATTACGCTGTATAAAACCTGTCTTGACATAACTGAGTACATTAGCCGCAGTAAAGCTCTTGAGCATGGTAAGCAGCGATATCACAAGGTTTACCATCGGCATATGCAGTATGCTTCTGGGTATGTCGCAGAAAAGAGGAATGCCGTATTTGTCAAAGGCACTTTCGATCGGTGTCCTGTAATCGGCGGCAGAAGCACTCAGCACAGCTATCTCATTGTAACGCAGATCTTCCTGTGTAGTCAGTCTGCGTATCTCGGCCGCGATGAAGTCAGCTTCGCCGTATACATCATCCGCACGTACGATGCGGATACCGTCCATGGGACACACCGACTTGCCCGTGCTGAATATATTATCCGATAATTTCTGTAATGCAGGGGATGAGAAACGCTCGTTTTCGGTGATGATGTCATCTGCACCGCTAACAGGCTTTTCTGCATTCAGAGAATGCTCCTTCAGCATTGCGACAGTGGAATTCACTGTCGTGAAGATGCTGCGGCAGTTTTCTGTATTTTCGGTCGTGAATGCAAAGGTAATATTTTCCGCAAGGTCTATCATACTGCAGAGAAATTTAAGCTGGCTTCCCGAAAAATCACTGAAACCATCACAGTATATATCCTCGCCGCGGAAACAGCCGTATTCAGCGGCAAGACGTGCGGCAGTGAGGGTGCAGTCCAGTCTGTCCGAGTAGGATGCTGTGAGCAGAGCGTCGTATGCTGTGTAGATGCGGCTGATGTCATGCAGCTTTGCAAAGAGGGCAGGGCTGTTGTCTCTGAAATCCTCGCTTATCGCATCTACTGTCTTTACAAAGGAGCCTGCGGATATTCCGGAGGTCTTGAACAGCGTTACTGTACCTGTCATTTTCGGAGCGAAACCCGGCTTCAGTGCGACCTTTCCGAAAGCAGAAAGCTCGTCCTTTATCTCGCTGACGGCACGATACATCAGAACATTTTTGGTGATATCATCAGCAGGCTTCTTTTCGCCTGCATATTTTGCGATAAGCTCGTCCGCCAGCTTTTCGAACGTGCGTACGGATATGCGGGAGAACAGTTCTGTTCTGCCCTCTGCCGCAAAAGCACGGTACAGCGTCTTTTCTGTTTCAAAGGCAAACTGATCCGGAACGATAACAAGTGCATTCCTGCCGCTTCTGACATTTCTCAGCAGCTTTTCACGCATTCTGCGTGAAACATCCGCACAGGCTCTTCCTATGATGAATTCTGTCATTCCGACACCTCCTCTGAAACGGAATAGATATAGCTGTTGCCGTTCTTGCCCACCTGACGTATCACACCTGCCGCACGCAGCACCTCAAGCCGCAGCGATGTATGACCTTCTCCGGTGAGCTTCTGAAATTCTTTTTTGGTGAACTCCTGCGGTAATCCGTCAGGAAGATATATGCGGTAATCCGCAGGCTGATGGAGTACTGTTTCGCTCAGCAGTGCCAGCGGCACCTTTTCCGTGAGCACTTTTTTTCTTGCGTTGCGGCTGCGGAGGTCGGGCGGTTTGTCGCCGCTGAAATATATACGTTTTTCAACACGCAGACGTGCCAGTATGAAACGCACCCTGCTGTGTCCGAGATAATCCCGTATGGAGTACAGCTCCTCAAAGATCTTCACTTTAGGATCAGCTTTCCTGAACGCTGTTTCTTTCATTATCTCGCTTGTGTCAGTATTGATATATACCGTGCGTGTTTCATAAGCTATCGGGTGCACTACATTCACTGTTGCTGCTGCGGTGAAATCCGCCAGCTTTTCCTTCAATCGGTAAAGTGCACGGGTCTGTATCTCAAATATTCCGTCCTCGCTGACTGCGTCTGCGAAATATCTGCCGATCTTTATCTCCTGCTCATCCGCATAGGGAGCATAGTAATTCTTCAGCGTCGCATGGATGAGCTTTTCGTTCTGTGTTCCGACAGAGCCGTGCATTCCGCGTATGCGTGTCATGGCGTTGCTGAGTGCAAAGGAGAAACGGTCTGTTTCTGCCATCGGCATCTCACGTGAATGTATGAAGCCTGCCACGGCATCCTCATCGTTGCTTCCGATGATCACATCAGCAGCATCCTTAAGTGTGTCACAGGCATTGCTCACTGCAACTCCCGTGTCCGCCGCACGTATCATCGACAGATCGTTGTTGTTGTCGCCGAAGCACACAAGACTGTCTGCACGGGTAAGCTCCAGCACCTGCAGGATGGCAGCGGATTTTGAGGCGTTTTTACTGAATACCTCGAACCACACCATATTTTTATCATATGTATCGTTCATCATGCTGGTGGAAAAACCGTTCTCACGGCTGAAAACGTCATAAAGCTCCGCAGCATCAGCGGTGGGGTCAAGTACGGTGAAATAGAACACCCTGCCCTCGAAAAGCTGCTTGTAATCGCTGACGGGACGAAGTCGGGGATCGCCCTTTCTTGGCTGAACATAACCTCGGACATCATCCATCCTGTCTTTCAGGAAAGAAACACGCTCTGTGCCGTCGATGTAAGAGTAAACCAGCGGTGCGATGCCGTTGGATACGAAATATTCCTTTGCGATATCAAGACTTTTTGCCGTAAAGATGTTCTCGATTATATGCTCACCTGTTTTGGGGTCAATGACAAACACCCCGTTGAAGGTCACAGCGGGGCAGGAAAGATCAAGTTTTTTCAGCAGCGGGGCTGCACTGGAAAAGGAGCGTGCTGTTGCAAAGGTGAACAGCACGCCGTTCTTTATCAGTTTATTGAGTATCGCTGCACTCTCGTCGGAAATGCTCTTGTCCGAGCGAAGCAGTGTACCGTCAAGATCTGTCGCATAAAGGGTGGGCATAGATTAACTCCGTAAAGTATCAGAATTCGTTGCAGTGTTCAACCACGAAACGGTGATCCAGCATATATTCTCTGAGCTGCTGCATGGTGGGCAGGCCCGAGTTGTCGCTGTTGTTCTGTATCTGGATACAGCCTACTGCATTCGCACGGATTACCGCCTCGCCGAGGGGAATCTCATCGCAGATGCCGCTGAGCAGACCTGCGGCAAACGCGTCGCCTGCACCGAGGGTATTTATTACTTCATCCGCACGGAAGGTAGGCACGATACCGCTTTCTACACGGCTCTTATAGAATGCACCCTTTTTACCCATGGTGATGACCACCTTTTTAGCTCCGAGATCAAGATAATGCTCTGCGATCTCTTTGGGGTCGGTCAGACCACACAGCTTCTCCGCCTCGTTGAGGTTAGGCAGGAATACATCCACCTTTGCAGCAAACTCGTTTATGAGTTCCAGAGCGTGCTTGTCTGTTGTCCAGAGTATGCCACGCAGATCGGGGTCGAACACCACCGTGATGTGCTCGTCATTTGCACGCTGTATAAGTCTGCGGCAGGCTTTCTCAGCCGTTTCGGAGATAGTGGGGAAGATGCCTGTGATATGCACCGCACGTATATCGGAAAGATCAAGTGCATCGATGTCTTCTTCGCAGATGAAAGAAGCAGCCGTCTTCTGTCGGTAGTAGTATATCTCGTGCTCTCCCGGTGCAGCCTTGCTCTTCATCATGCAGCCTGTCTGATGATCGGGATCGGTGATGATCAGATCATCATCGATCCCGTTTTCTTTCATGAAGCTGCGGATACGTACCGCACGGGGATCGTTGCCAAGACGCGTCATATATCTCGCAGTAAGACCTAATCTTGAAATTCCCACAGCAACGTTGAGTTCAGAGCCTGTAACGGTGGCGTAGAAATTCCTGACCCCGGAAAGCGGACCTTCTTCCTGAGCCAGCAGAAGCTCCATCGGCTCGCCTATAAGTAATACCTTGTTCATGTGTTTACCTCTTTCTGTCACGTTATTTCTATGTAAAGCCTCACGGCTTGATGTGCTACATATATTATATCAATTTTCCGCAGATAAATCAATATAAAAAACGGGACAATATCGAAAAAACATGAGGTTTTCACAAAACAGAAAAGCGGCACATGGCCGCTTTCGTTTTTATGAGATGTCCGCCTTCATCTTGCGTCGGAAAACGCAGATGGAAACTGCGGTAACTACCACTGCATACGCAGCGGTCATGCCAAGATGTGTGAGATATTCACTGCCTATCTCCGTTGCAACAGCCATTCTTCCTGCCATCGTTCCATGGAAGAAGGGAAGAGCATCGCAGATCTCATGCAGCACGCCGTCGATGTTCTCCACATCAAACCAGACGCCGCCGAGGAATGATGCCAGTGAGATAACGATGGAGCAAAGACCGGGTGCTGCCTTGTCGCTGAACAGCGTGCCGAACAGCAGACCTGTGGATATCATCATCACCGAGAGAGGAATGAGCGATACTACCGCGAGCAGGCAGCCTGCGATATTCAGCGTCACATCTGTAAAAATGCCGATGATAACAGATGCCGCAAAAGTAACGATGCTCTGTATAAGGGAGAGAACGAAAACGGGGAGCATATATCCGAATATGAAATCCCACGGACGCATAGGGGAAGCGTATAATCTCACCAGAAAAGCACCTGCTCTGTCCTTTGACACGGAAAGACAGGTGAACAGCATAATGAAGGTCAGACCGAACACGGCGATTCCCGGGCTTAATCTGTCAACACGGAATATCGTCATTCCTGCTTCGGCGGGGATGCTTTCGTTTACCAGCGTCATCACGATGAGCATGACCAGCGGAAAACCGACGCAGAATATGTAGCTGAGAGGATCACGCAGCAGCTCTTTCAGATTGCGTCCTGCAAATGCCATACAACGTTTCATTTCAGTTCCCCCCTTGCATACATATCGGCTATTTTTACGAATGCAGACTCAAGACCCTTTTCGCCGGCGATTTCTTCGATCTCTGCAAGCTCGCCGATCGCAGCTATCCTGCCGCCGAGCATGATGGCGATGCGGTCGGAAAGATTTTCTGCCTCCTCCATATAGTGCGTTGTCAGGATGATCGTTATCCTGCCTTTGAGTGCTTCGATCGCTCTCCACAGCTCACGTCTTGCGAGAACGTCCAGACCAAGCGTCGGTTCATCGAGAAACAGCACCTTCGGCTCTGAAATGAGAGCCATCGCAATGGATAGCTTACGTTTCCAGCCGCCCGACAGCGTCTTTGCACGGTTGCGTGCGACCTCGTTCATATCAAAGAGCGACATCATCTCTTCAACTTTTTCTCTGCATTTCTTGTCGGAAAAACCGTGTATCTTTGCCATGAGCATCAGGTTTTCGTATATCGTGAGGTTTTCTGCAACGGCGGTGTCCTGCGGAGATATTCCGATGCATCTCTTGACCTCTGTGCTTTCCGTTGCTGTATCGTGACCGCAGACAGTCGCACTGCCGCTTGTCGGCGTCGACAGGCAGCACAACATACGTATTGTGGTAGTTTTTCCGGCACCGTTCACTCCCAGCAGCGAGAACAGTTCGCCCTCCTTCACGGAGAAGCTGATACTGTCCACGGCGGTCTTGCTCTTGTATTTCTTTGTGAGTTCCTTCACTTCGAGTGCGTTCATTATGTTCCTCCGAAAATGTTGCGACTTATCACTCCGGCATATTGCCGAGATTGATTATCGCAATACCTCTGCCTTCCTCGCCGAGTACGAGGAGTGTATCGCCTGCATTTATCCCGAATACTTCTCTGCACTTTTTGGGCAGGGTGATCTGTCCCTTGTCGTTCACCTTGACAACGCCGAAAGCATGCCTGCCGTCTTCGGTTGCGTTTTTGATGTAGCTGCTGCAGAGCAGTGCGTCCACCGAAGTGCCGTAAAGCTCAGCCAGCATGATGCAGTATTCGACATCCGGTGACGTTTCGCCACGCTCCCATTTGGCTACTGCCTGACGAGTAACGCCGAGTTTTTCTGCGATCTCCTCCTGAGTAAGTCCGCTCTTTTTGCGGAACAGCTTAAGGTTGTCATATCTGATTGCCATCTTATCACCTCATATTCTGATTTTATCACTTGTTTTCATCTTGTTCAAGCGACCAACAATTACATCTATGTATATTTTTCGTAACATTTTCGGATTATGTAAGCAAAAGTGAGATAATTATGATTAGTGTTTATAACTGTTTGCATATTTTTACAGCCGCATACGTGATGCGGCTATGGTTTATATGTTTTCGGTTGCGATGATCGGATAGCCGTTTATATACGGCTTCACCATATCAGGATGCTCCTTTGCAGTGCGGAACAGCAGCTCTGCAAAATCGCCGTTGACGAAATCAGACAGCACCTTCAGCGGCAGCTCGGATACGGTGCCGCACACAGGTGAAACGGTGATGACGTGCTTTCCGCAGAAGTCGTTTACCCTGAACGGCCAGATTCGGCAGTCGAAAGGCTTGTTGTCTTTAAGGATGCATCCGTTTTCACTGAGCATGGGGCAGAATATGACCTTGCTTCCGTCAAACTCCATGTCAAACACATATTCGTTGCCACGGGGAGCGAGCTTTATCTCTGGATAATTCTCTTTCAGATATACATTCAGTTCGTCAAAAACAAGAGGAATCTCCCACTTGTCGCTTTCGTCAAATCCGCAGCATATCCTGCAGCTTCCGCAGCTTTTCGGCTCGAGTATCTTTTTAAGCATATCATTTCTCCTTTGTATCAAGATCGCGTGCAGCTTCCCACAGATATATCGACGCAACAGTGCCGCAGGGTGAGTACAGCTCCTTGTATCCTTGCATAGCTTTCCTGTCGTTCATATCGATGTCGTGCAGCAGCGACAGCCCTTTGCGTATGCCGAAATCCGACAGGCTCAGCACATCGGGACGTGCAAGGCAGAATATCAGCACCATCTCCGCCGTCCATCTGCCGATTCCCTTTATTTTCGTCAGCAGCGAGATTATCTCCTCGTCTGCCATACCGTACAGCTTCTCCGAGGATATTTCCCCGGAAATGAACTCCCGTGCACAGGCAGCGATACACTCTGATTTACTTGCAGACAGACCGCAGCTTCGTATAAGTTCTGCGTTAAGACAGTTTTCGGGGACGATATCTCCGATCTTTTCGGAGAACTTGTTCCACAGTGTGTCGCATGCCTTCATGGAGAGCTGCTGACCTATTATATTATAACACATTCCGCCGAAAAGATCATCATGCACGAAACGCTCGACATGACCTTTTCTGCGTATAAAATCACCAAGCTCCCCGTCACGTTGTGCGAGGAGTCCGGTCTGTTCTTTTGTGTAGCAGAAAATACTCATTATTCTTCGCCTATAAACAGCTGTGACCAGTAAACGGTGCTGCCTGTATCGTAATAGCCGATGCCTATGTATCGAGCATCGGGATTCAGAAGATTTGCTGTGTGCCATGGGTCGCTCAGCCAGCCGTTGAGAGCCTGCTTTGCGGTGGGGTAGTAGTACGCGAGGTTTTCCGCTCTTACATTTCTGCGAAGTCCCGCAAGTCCCAGAAGATAGTCCCATTTAGTGCCGTCCGTGCGGTAGTGCGAATAGTACGTAGCACATTCAACTGCACGCTGCTGTGCTATCTCCGAGAGCTGTGGCATCTCCTTCAGCGGCACTAAACCGTGCTGCTCACGAAGCTCATTGACAAGCTCAAAAAGGTCCTGACGCTGTGCTTCTTTGTATACAGCACCGATATTGTATTCCTCCGTCACGGTCCTGCTTATCGCCTTGCCGTTGCTGTAAGCTGCAAAACGCAGAGTCACATCTCGTTTGATGAGCAGAGTGTTCTTGTATTTACGGGAGGAAGCGGTGGGTGTGCTTCCGTCAATGGTGTAGTATATCTCGGCGTCCTCGTCAGTACAGGTGAGTTTTACCTTCACTGCGTCTGTATAGCAGCCGCCACAGACTGATGCTGCAGGTGCATCAGTGCGTATTTTGACGGAAAGTGCACTGTTTTCGGTCAGTACGCCATCCTTATATGCCGCACAGCGGATACGTGTGTTTTCTGTCACAACTATCGGCATCTGCTCATCATAAGGTGTCGCCGTGTCAGAGGGCAGCGAACCGTCTGTCGTGTAGTAGATATCCGTATCTTTGTCAGCGGTTATCCATACAAACTGTGGCGATTCGTATACGCCGCTCTTTATCGAGTATCTGTGAGTATCAGCCGCAGCAGCTGTAACAGATACAGCAGCTGCAACAACTGCTCCTGCGAGCAGGGCTGTAATCCTGAGCTTCATAAAATATCTCCGTTCGATTTAGTATACATTTCTGGTACATTCTGTCTAATAGTATACAATAGTTACAAATGAATGTCAAGTTGGTTACAAAATGGTTACAAAAAACTTTTCTTTTCAAAAAACAGCAAGAAATCGAATACATACGTATTGCAATGCCGTTTGTTTCGATAGGTAAAATATGTAAGTTGTATGTTTTCATTATTTTTTCACATTGAATTTATTGACAATCACGAAAAATTTGGTATAATTATATTTAGATATAAAAATATCTATATTTAATTATATCTGTTAATCGAATCGAAGGATCACAGTGGATGAAGCAAAATAAAAGCGAAAGGAAATGATCTATGAAGAACAGTAACAACAATACTTACATGTTCAAAGGCAATGAAACTATCAGAAGCGTGAACGATGCATCTTTTTTCTTTGCAAAGTTTGTGGGTAAAGAGCTTGAGAGTATCGGGATGAAGGCGTCTTATCGCCATGTGCTGAAGCCTCTGATGGAAGGCGACGGATTGACACAGCTTGATCTTGTGAAGATCACAAAGCTGAAGGCACCCACTATCAGTATCACACTCAGGAACATGGAGCGTGAGGGTATCGTGCGTCGTGAGAAGAACGACAACGACCGCCGTGAGACCCACGTGTACATCACCGAAAAGGGCAGACAGATGCACGCAAAGGTGCTTGAAGCATTTGACAAGGCAGAAAAGGTTATGCTTGGCGGTGTTTCCGAAAAGGAGCTTGAAACAGTACGTGGACTTATGGATAAGATGATCGCAAATCTCAAGAATGAGCTTGGAGGCGACTTCGTTGATTAAGGTGCTTTCGTATCTGAAGAAATACTGGTATATCGCCATGCTTTCCCCGTTGTTTATGATACTCGAGGTGAGCATGGACCTTCTGCAGCCCGATCTTATGTCAAAGATCGTTGATGATGGCGTCCTTGCGGGAAATATGGATGTCATTTTCGAAGTCGGTATACAGATGCTGATCTTCACGTTCATCGGCTGCATCGGCGGTATACTTTCCGGCGTGTTCGGCAATATGGCAGCCCAGAGCTTTTCGAACGATCTGCGAAAGGATGCGTTCTCTCACGTTATGAAGATGTCCTTCCAGCAGACAGATAAGTTCACCACAGGCTCCCTTGTGACACGGCTTACCAATGATATCACAGCCTGCCAGGATTTCGTCGGCATGGCTCTTAGAATGATGGTGCGTACTGTCATGCAGTTTGTCGGCGGCATCTATATGGTGCTTCACATCGATGTCCGCTTCGGACTTATCCTTCTTGTAACTCTGCCCATCCAGCTTATCGTTGTGGCGGTAGTTCTGAAGAAGGGTGCACCTCTGTTCGGTATAGTTCAGAGCAAGCTGGACCGTGTGAATACAGTCGTACAGGAGAACGTTTCGGGTGCACGTGTCGTAAAGGCGTATACCCGTGAGCAGTATGAGATCGATCGTTTCGGGGCTGCCAATGATGATCTGTGCAACACCAATCTTCGTGTGCAGAAGCTGATGGCTATGCTTATTCCGGTTCTGTCCATTCTGATGAACGCTTCCGTGCTGGCTGTCATCTATATCGGCGGTATGCAGGTGAAGGCTCAGGAGCTTGAGGTCGGACGCATCATGGCTGCCATTACATATATAACGCAGATACTCATGTCTGTTATGATGATCGGTATGATGTTCCAGCAGGTGACAAGGGCATCCGCTTCCGCAAAGCGTATCCGCGAGGTGCTTGACGCAGACCCTGTCATCTCCGGTGGTGATTTTGACGGTGTGACCGCCGAGAAGGGCACTGTCGAGTTCAGAAACATCTCCTTCCGTTATCCCGGCGTTCAGGCGGGAAATGTTCTGGAGGATATCAGCTTCAGAGTGAACAAGGGCGAAACTGTTGCTATTCTCGGTGCTACGGGCTGTGGTAAGACATCTCTTGTCAATCTCGTCGCACGCTTTTATGACGCCACTGAGGGCACTGTTCTCGTGGATGGCGTGGATGTAAAGGAATACGACCTTGATGCACTGCGGAGCAAGATAGGCTTCGTTCTCCAGAAGAGCGAGCTTTTCTCTGATACTATTGAGAATAACATCCGTTGGGGCAAGCCCGATGCTACCGACGCTGAGATAAAGACTGCAGCCGAGATAGCTCAGGCAGACAGCTTTATTCAGGGTTTTACCGACGGATACAAGGACATGGTAACTGAAAAGGGAACATCCCTTTCGGGCGGACAGAAGCAGCGTCTTTCCATCGCCCGTGCCATAGTCAAGAAGCCCGAGATACTCATTTTCGATGACAGTATGTCGGCACTGGATCTCACAACTGACGCGAAGCTCCAGAGAGCACTGCGTGAGCATTTCGATGACACCACCGTCATCATGATCGCACAGAGAGTCGCAAGCGTTATGAACGCAGACAAGATCGCTGTTATCGAAAACGGCAGACTTGCTGCTTTCGATAATCATGAAAATCTGATGAAGAGCTGTGATGTTTATCAGGATATCTACAACTCCCAGATGAGAGAGGGGGATGAGCAGGTTGGCTGATAACAAGCAGCAGCCCGTAATAAATCTCCGTCCGGGCGGAAGAGGCGGCCCGGGTGCTATGGGAATGCCTAAGGAGAAACCCAAGAATGTAAAAGCATCTCTCTCAAGGATACTGAAATACATAGGCAGGAACAAGAACCTGCTGTTTGCGATGCTGCTGGTGATGCTGGGTGCCACATTACTGAACATCCTTGCACCATCGCTGCAGGCAAAGGCGATAGATTCCATCACCTTTACCGAGGAACACCCCACAGTGGATCTCGATGAGCTGCTGAAGTGGCTCATAATAATGGGCGGAGCGTATTTCATCTCTGCCATTATGACGTATTTCCAGAATATATTTGCGGCTATGCTTTCGCAGTATACAGTACGCATAATGCGTAAGGATCTCTTTGCCCGTATCTCACGGCTTCCCATAAGCTATATGGACACGCACAAGCACGGCGATATCATGAGCCGTATGACCAACGACGTTGAGAATGTATCCAACTCCGTTTCTCAGTCGCTTGGCTCGCTTGTTTCGGGTATTATAATGCTGGTGGGCTGCTTTGTGATGATGCTTGTCTATTCATGGCAGCTTACGCTCATCAGTATGATAACCATCGTGCTGACGCTGGTGGTATCCCGAAATCTCTCCAGACTGATGAGGAAATACTTCCCCATGCAGCAGGCAAAGCTGGGTCAGCTGAACGCTCAGATCGAGGAAGCGGTGAGCGGTTACAAGACCGTCAAGGCGTATACCCGTGAAAAGCGTGTGTGCGATGATTTCGACAGGACCAGCGACGAGCTGAAGCGTATTGGTATCAAGGCTCAGATACTGGGTGGCTCTATGGGTCCCTGCATGAACTGCATCGGTAATATCGGTTTTCTGCTGATAGCTGCATTCGGTGGCTGGTTTGCTATTGAGGGCATCATCTCCATCGGTACGATACAGGCGTTTATCACCTATTCCAAGCAGTTCACTCGTCCTATCAACGAGATCGCCAATCAGTATGCACAGCTTCAGTCCGCACTTGCAGGTGCAGAGCGTGTGTTTGAGATAATGGATGCACAGCCCGAGGATGAGGGCGGCGATCAGCCGTTTGAGGTAGATAATGTCGAGGGCGACATCAATTTCAAGGACGTTCAGTTCTCCTACGTTGAGGGCGAGCCTGTCCTCACGGATTTCGATCTGTGGGTGGAGAGCGGTCAGAAGATCGCCATCGTTGGTGCAACGGGCAGCGGCAAGACTACCGTAATTAATCTGCTCACCCGTTTTTATGATATAGACGGCGGCAGCATTACTCTTGACGGACATGACATCATGGCTATCCCGAAGGAAAAACTGCGTGGAAGTATCGGTATGGTACTGCAGGATACTGTCATATTCACGGGCACTATCGCAGATAACATCCGCTACGGCAGGATAGATGCCACCGATGAAGAGGTCATTGAAGCTGCAAAGCTCGCACGAGTACACGATTTCGCTTCAAAGCTTGCTGACGGTTATGATACCGTGCTTACAGAGGGCGGTAGCAATCTGTCGCAGGGTCAGCGTCAGCTTATCGCGATAGCGAGGGCAGTGCTTGCGGACCCTAAGATACTCATTCTCGACGAGGCTACGTCCAGCATCGATACAAGAACTGAGATGCATATCCAGGCTGCTATGATCGCACTTATGAAGGGCAGGACCAGCCTTATCATCGCCCATCGTCTTTCTACCATCCGTGACGCCGACAAGATCGTCGTGCTGGGCGGAGGAAAGGTCATCGAAGCGGGCGACCACGAGGAGCTTCTTGCAAAACGTGGAGCGTATTTCAACCTTTATCAGAGCCAGTTTGCAGGAATTGCGACATAATGTTTACGGACAGTCTTACGGCTGTCCGTTTTTGTTTCAAGTGTTGACATTATGGTAAGTATACTGTATAATAAAAGAAACTTAATTTGATACATTTGTTACAGGAGGCTATTGCATGAACCGTGAGATATGGCTGTGGCTGATGTTAGTCATGCAGCCACACAACGCAAAGACGATGCAGATCGTTGAACTCTACGGCGATGTACGCACAGCCGCAGAGGCGATCCGCGACGGAAAATGTGACGCCCTTGATAAGGCTGAGAGTGAACGTGCCGATCGCATACGTTCCCGAGATGTTCAGCAGATGATCGAAGAATGTGATGCTAATGGCATACGTATAGTTACGATAGAAGACGATGAGTATCCGGAATTGCTTCGCAGCGTGTTTTCACCGCCTGTTGTGCTGTTCGTTCAGGGTACATTGTGCGGACTTTCCGATGCACCTGCACTTGCTGTTGTCGGTGCACGTGAGGCAAGCCGTTACTCTGTCAACACTGCCCGTGCGATGTGTTCGGAGCTTGCAAAGGTCGGTATGGTGCTTGTGAGCGGTCTGGCTGTCGGTATCGATACTATCGCACACCAGTGTGCACTCGACTCCGGTGTTCCTACCATCGGTGTTCTTGCCTGCGGAAATCTGGTTGATTATCCTGTGGCAAGTCGTGCGTTGAAGCAGCGGATCATTGCAGGCGGCGGTGCAGTAATATCGGAACTTCCGCCGCACTCAGGTGTGGATCCTGATTATTTCTGTCATCGCAACCGTATCATTTCAGGTTTAGCACAGGGTACGTTCATAGTTGAAGCAGGCGAGCGGAGCGGATGTCATCACACTGCTGAGCACGCGATACAGCAGGGCAGGGAGCTTTTCTGTCTGCCGCCGCATGAGGTTATGAATCCGAAATACACAGGAGTTGTACGGTATCTGCGTGACGGAGCGACGCCTGTTTTCAGCCATATCGATATCATTGATGCATATAAATTCTCACTTTTCATGGATGACGAAGAGTAAAACAATGTATATGGGAGCACCGTTTCGGCGGTGCTCTTTTTATTGGCAAAGATACGTTTAAGATATCGGCAGGAAAGGCTGAATTTACCGCATCTTAGCCGTACAGATGATATAATCCTAATATAATGTAATGCATAAAGAAAGAGCAACTTAAGGAGGAACATATGGAATTTTTGTTGCAGATAGTTTTGCTTGTCGTGGGCTTCGTGCTCCTTATAAAAGGTGCTGACTGGTTTGTTGACGGATCGTCGGCAGTAGCGGCAAGATTTGGTATACCTCAGCTCGTGATCGGCCTTACGATCGTGGCTATGGGTACAAGTGCTCCTGAGGCGGCTGTAAGTATTGCTGCGGCTATCAACGGCAATGCCGAGATCACGATAGGCAATATCCTCGGCAGCAACATCCTTAACATCCTTATCATTCTGGGCATATCTTCTGTTATCACAGCCCTTGCTGTGGCAAAGTCAACCATACGCATCGAGATACCTTTCATGATCGTTATCACGGGTGTGTTGCTTCTTCAGGGCCTTGACGGAAGCATCGGTCTTGTGGATGGTATAGTTCTGCTTGCACTTTTCGCAGCTTATCTTGCGTACCTTTTCGTCATGGCAAAGAAAGACAAGGATAATCAGGGCGAGGAGATACAGCAGCTTTCCGTAGTTAAATCGATCGTATTTATTGTCATCGGTCTTGCTATGATAATCATCGGCAGTAAGGTGACAGTAGATGCAGCAAGTGCTATCGCATCTGCAATGGGACTTAGCGAGCGTTTTATCGGTCTTACGATCGTTGCACTCGGTACTTCTCTTCCCGAGCTTTTCACATCCGTTTCTGCAGCAAGAAAGGGTAATGCAGATATCGCCATCGGAAACATCGTCGGCAGTAACATCTTCAACATTCTTTTTGTTGTAGGTCTGTCCTCTGTTATCATTTCCGTGCCTTATGCACAGAACTTCATCTTTGATGCTATCATTGCTATTGCAGCGGCTGTAATGCTGCTGGTATGCTGCCTCATCGGTAAGAACAAGCTTCACCGCTGGGCAGGCATCCTGATGCTTATCGGATATGCAGGCTACTTCGCAGTTATCCTTTGATACTGCTGCAATGACTGAACGACCTGTCTGAATAAATCACAAGCCCCCTGAAATTCAGGGGGCTGTTTTATGTGTGTTTGCAGATCATGCAGCTTCAACAGTATCGGTGGTGTCGATGGATACGTCTGATGATTTTGTGGCATCTGCGGTGGAGGCATCTCCTGTGCCTGCATCGGCAGTGGTGTCAGCAGTTTCCTTGTCCTTTTCTTCGGACTCGTCGGTAGCCTCACCGGTGGTCTGCTTGTACTCTGTGACCTTTACCGAACGGATAATGATGTCAACAACAGGCTTGGACTTTTCTCCGAAAGCGTTTGTGGTGACCTCGACATCGTTCAGGGCGTTAAGCACATCAAAGCCTTCAAACACCTGTCCGAACACCGTATAACCACCGTCAAACAGCGGCAGACCGCCGACCTCCGCATACTTTGCTGTGGTTTCAGGCGTTGCATTTGTGATCATGTCGGAAAGTGCTGTGTAGTATTTTTCCTTGTACGCATATGTCTTATATGCGGGGTCATCCTCGCCGACAGTAGCCATGAGATCGGTGTTTGCAGCGGCCGCAGCCCTGATCTGCTCGGTGTCAAATGTGCTCAGGTCCTGTGTCTGCTTGTTGTTCACGATGAAGAACTGTGTTGTGTTCTTTCCTGTGGTGTTGGCGTAGCAGAGGGCACCGTATATATGACGTGCCTGTTCGGAGGTCTCGATGTCAAAACTGCCATCAGAATTGATAAGAGCCTTTCCGCCTGTGCCGTCGCCATTGAGCGAGCCTCCCTGTACGAGATTGTCCTCGTACACTCTGTGTATCTTCAGACCGTCGTAATAGCCCTGATCTGCCAGCATCCTGAAGTTCTCCACAGCTTTTGGAGCAAGGTCAGGGAAAAGCTTAGCCTTGATAGTGCCGTATCCGTCCAGTGTGATCTCAGCGATGATATCGCCGTCAACGAAGTTCATCGGCTCGATATTTCCCACGGAAGATTTCACCTTGTTGCAGCCAGCCATGCTCAGGAGGCAGCTTGCTGCCAGTACTGCACTGAGAATAATACGTCCTATCTTCATATTACGCACGTCCTTTCAAACCGTTATATGGTAATGATCTTTACGCTTTTAATAGTGATGGTCTCGATCGGCTCGGAAGCTTCACCGCCTGCGTTTGTCTTTACGGAGCAGGACGAGATATCATCGATCACATCAAAGCCCTCGTATACCTGTCCGAAAACGGTGTAACCGCCGTCAAGCTGTGGAGTACCGCCGTCTGTCTTGTACTTTGCGATGACATCAGCAGGTGCAGTCTCGGTCATTTCAGCGAGGTTGCCGTAGTACTCTGCCATATATGCGTAGTACTGCTGCTCAATAGTGCCTGCTTCGAACATCGTTGCGTACTGAGCTGCGATTTCAGCGTTGCTCCTGATAAGCTCCAGATCCATTTCTGCAAGATCCTGAGGCTCATTGTTGTTTACGATATAGAACTGGCAGGAGTTGTTGCCCATTGCGTTTGCGTAGCAGAGAGCACCATAGAAATGACGCATATCGGCGTTTGTTTCGATACCGAACGTTCCGCCTTCAGCAGCCTCGCCGCCTGTTCCGTCCCCGTTGAGGGAGCCGCCCTGCAGCATGAAGCCCTTGATAACGCGGTGGATAGTAAGTCCGTCGTAGAAGCCCTCGTTTGCGAGTGCCACGAAGTTCTCAACGCCTGTGGGAGCATATTCAGGGAAGAGCTTAGCCTTTATCGTGCCATATCCCTCGATCTCAAACTCTGCGACGATGTCGCCTGTCTGTACTTTTACTTCTGATATATTTCCTGCTGCGGAAACGGATGTTCCGTCGATCGTTGTAACGCCGACAACAGTGGTATCATCCGGCTTTGAGCAGCCTGCAGCGAGTACGCAGCTTGCCGCAAGCAGACAGCTTAGCAGTATATTTCTGATCTTCATAGCTTATTTTCTCCTTATTCCTTTACTTCATCTTCTGTGGAATATTCGGTTATAGTGATGGAGTTGATCACTATCTGCTGCTTCGGGATGCCCTTGTCATCGGTAGGTACTGCACAGATATCCTCGATCACCTCGATACCCTCGTAGGTCTGTCCGAATACGGTATATGAGCCTGCGGCACCGAAAACACCACCGACCTCGTAGAACTTGTCAAACAGGTTCGTGAGCTTAACACGTTCCACCTCATCCTCACGCTTCTGGGCGGATTCCTTGAGTGTCGCTATTGCTTCCTCGGTCAGCGTTTCGTCATCTGTATTGCACAGGAACCATCGTGCGTCACTGAAACCGCCCTTTTCAGAAAAGGTCATCAGTGCACCCTTGAACGGCCAGAGGTTGACGTTGCATTCCGCTTCGATCAGTTCGTCGTTGCTCTGTCTTGCAATGTAGTCGCCGTCCTCGTTCTTGGTGTAGCCCGAGAGGAAGTACATATTATCCATTATTCCCGCAACGTCAAGACCGTCGTAATATCCGGCCTTCACACGTTCGGTAAACGCTTCAACGGTATTGGGGGCGTATTCGGGGTAGAGCACCACGCGTATCTCGCCGAGAGTGGTGTCGATAACAGCTATCATATCTCCGTCCTGAGGCGGCTCGAGCTGTACCAGTTCCATCTCTTTAAAGTCATATTCATGCATCACGTTGTATGTTCCCTGAGAGAGGGAGCAGCCTGTCAGGGTGAGCATCGCAGCGGCACAGGCTGCCGCAAGTATCTTTTTCAATCCGATTTCCTTTCAGCGTGGGAGTTCCCGATCATGCCTTTTTTACGATCGTACCCTGACGAGTTTCCTCAACGATGTAGCCCATAGCAGTGATCTTGTCACGCAGGGCATCAGCGAGTGCGAAGTCCTTTGCCTTTCTTGCAGCCTTACGCTGCTCGATCAGTTCGGTGATCTCCGCAGGAATCTCTTCATCCTTATTATTATACAGCAGACCGAGCACATTTGTCAATGCTGTAAATTCATCCTGATATGCTTTTATATCGCCCTTTGTTGCATTTCCGGAAGCGATGGCGGTATTTATCTTGCGGACAAGCTCAAATATTACGGCGATACCGTCTGCTGTGTTGAAGTCATCGTCCATTACCTTGATGAACTGCTCACGGGCAGCCTTTACGTCAGCGAGAACGGTTTCATTGGCAGCACCCTCGGGAGCAGCGTCCAGTGCACGAGCCATCGTGTCGCGGCAGGTGTACATACGCTGAAGAGCAGCCTTGCAGCTTTCGATTACCTCGAGAGTGTAGTTGAGCTGGCTTCTGTAATGTACGGACAGCAGCATGAAGCGGATAGGTTCATAGCCGTATTCTGCGGAGAGATCACGCACCATGAAGAAGTTGCCCTTGGACTTGCTCATCTTGGAGCCGTCAACATTCAGCATACCGTTATGCATCCACACATTCGCGAGAGGGCAGCCTGTTGCACATTCACTCTGTGCGATCTCGTTCTCGTGGTGAGGGAAGATGAGGTCTGCACCGCCACCGTGGATGTCGATGGTGTCACCGATGTAATGGCGGGACATAGCGGAGCACTCGATATGCCAGCCGGGACGGCCCTTGCCGAAAGGAGACTCCCAGTAAGGCTCGCCTTCCTTCGCCGCCTTCCACACTGCGAAATCCATGGGGTCACGCTTCTTGTCGCCCACTTCGATTCTCGCACCTGCCTGCAGGTCCTCAAGGGGCATATGGGAGAGCTTGCCGTACTCCTTGAACTTTGCTGTGGAGAAGTAAACATCGCCGTCAGCCTCGTATGCGTAGCCCTTGTCGATGAGTGTCTTTACGATATCGATGATGATATCCATGTTCTCTGTTACCTTGGGATGAACATCCGCTCTGCGTACATTCAGACCGTCAGCGTCGGTGAAGTACTCCTTGATAGCGTTCTCGGACACCTCATGAGCAGTGATGCCAAGCTCGTTTGCCTTCTTGATGATCTTGTCATCAACGTCCGTGAAGTTCTGGACATAGAACACCTTGTTGCCGCGGAACTCAAGATAGCGACGCAGTGTATCGAATACGCACAGTGCTCTTGCGTTGCCGATGTGGATAAGATTATAAACGGTGGGTCCGCAGGCATAGATCTTTACTGTGCCGTCGGTGAGCGGTCTGAGCTCTTCTTTCTGTCTTGTCATGGTGTTGTAGATCTGCATTTGTTTTTCCTCCTTATGTATGGACACGCGTCCGTGTCCGTCAATCGTTCTCTAAACGTTCTTCCAGCTCTGCGACCTTCTTTTCAAGGCGTTCGATGTGAGTGAGATGCTCACACAGGAGCTGGGAAACAGGGTCGGGAATATGGATCTGGTCAAGATCGCTGTTCGGGGATACGCCCACCTTTATGCCGTCACGCTTGACGACCCTGGCAGGCACGCCCACCGCCGTACAGTTCGGGGGGACCTCCTCCAGCACCACTGCGTTTGCGGCTATCTTGGAGTTGTCACCTATCTTGAACGGACCGAGCACTCTCGCACCCGCTCCGACCATAACGTTGTTTCCGAGTGTGGGGTGTCGCTTGCCCACGTCCTTACCTGTACCACCGAGGGTAACGTTCTGATACAGCGTGCAGTTATCGCCGATGATGGTAGTTTCACCGATGACAACGCCTGCACCATGGTCGATGAACAGACCTTTTCCTATCTGAGCACCCGGATGTATCTCGATGCCTGTTCGGTTTCGTGCATTCTGGGATATCCAGCGTGCGATGAAATAAAAACCGCGTTCATGCCACCAGTGTGCACGCCGGTATGCTCTTACGGCCTTGAACGACGGGTAGAGGAAGTATACCTCCCACGCAGAACGTACCGCAGGGTCACGCTCACGAATGGAGTTTATCTCCTCTCTTAATTTTTTGAACATAATGTACCTCCCTTGTAAAGAAGTGCAATAAAAAAACCTCCGCACCAGATGGTGCGAAGGCGATGCTAGATCACGGTTCCACTTCGCTTCGGACTTTTTCGGCTGTCAATAATGCAGCACCTGCTTCGTCAAAACCACTCTCGACGTACACAAAGTGCGCCTTCGGTGATTTTTCCTCGCATCTGCAGCATTCTTGCCACCCGAAGATGGAGAGCAGCACCTGCTTCGTCAAAACCACTCTCGACGTACACAAAGTACGCCTTCGGTGATTTTTCCTCGCATCTGCAGCATTCCTGCCACCCGAAGATGGAGAGCAGTACCTGCTTCGTCAAACCCGAAAGTCCCTCATTACCCTTTAACGCAGAGATACGGATGAGGATACTGAGCCTTCTGTTCCCCTCATCGGCTGGCAGCCGCACTTTCACCAATTCCGTCCGCCGCACTTCCACCTGCTGCGGCTCTCTGTGGGACGGGAGAGAGGTTACTCTGACTGCGTGATAGCCTTTATCACTATTCATGTATTTATTATAAACGATACTGCGTTTTTTTTCAAGTACCTGACTGCAATTTCAAGAATTTTCACGAAAACAGCACAAAAGCGAGTGCCAGAATCAGCTTTTTATCGGCTTTTTCGTGCATAAGTATCAACAGCAACGCAGTCAGAAGCATTGCGTCCCTGTCTTTGAACAGCATTTCCAGCGGTCCTTTATGCCGTTCAGGCGTCGGACAGCACTTCTCGCTGACTTTGTGAACAGGCTCCGTTTCAGGTGCAGACGCCTTTGAGTTGTGCCGCTCCACTGCATCATACAGGTCAGAGCCTCCGTTATACCAGACCATGTCACACCTCCCGTCACAGCAGCCTGCCAAGCATACCGCTATCCTTCAGCAGCGGAAGCAATGCGAACAGCTTCATGAATTTGACTGCGGTATCTATCTTCGCCCTGTTCTCCTCGCGAAGCAGCGGTTTCAGTGCAAGCAGCAGCTTTTCGTTGTCGTCCTGTCTGTTCATGCTTTCGAACAGGCTCATCATGGTGAGAAGCATATTCGGGTCCAGATCACCGAATAGTCCGCCGCCAGAATTATTCTGCTCCTGCTCATCTTCTTCGGGTGAACCATCGTCCTCCTCGGTCAGTGCACGGAGGAGTTCCTCTATGTTATCCATACTACCTCCTTTGCACCAGCACCTGTCACATTCCGCCCAGCAGTTTCATTACCTCCTGAGGTGTGGATGCCTTTTTCAGCTTATCCATAAGCTCCTTGTTACCTAATACCTGTCGCAGCTTTGCCTTGTCACTTTTTGAAAGACCGCCTGACAGTGATGCGATATCACCCTTTTCCAGTGTCTGACGCAGCTTGTCGGGCGAAGTGCCCAGCCTGCTGCTTGCGGAATCAAGCAGCTTCTCATAATCCTTCTCGTTCATCAGATATACCCCCTGAACAATAAAAATTTACCGTAAATTTTATAAAACCCCTTTTATTATTTAATAACTTATGCTATAATATCTAAGGTTATACTTGGACAAGTATGTTTTTCTGTCATTTATCTGCACAGAATAACAAAAAACTTATCCTTCGAAAGGAAAACAGACCAATGAAGATTATCGTTGTATCAGATACACACAGAAATTTTGCTGTGCTTAATGAAATAGTTAACCGAAACCTTGACGCAGACCTTTTCATCCACCTCGGCGACGGTGAGAACGAGGCACGTGACGTACACAATCTCCATCCCGACAAGGCGATGATATATGTTGCAGGCAACTGCGATTTCGGTATGCACAAATCCTTCCAGACCGTCAGTGTAAGCGGCTATAAGATATTCTGCTGCCACGGTCATTATCAGGATGTTCACAGCGGTCTTGACAAACTTGTCGCAGAAGCTCGTGCCAATGATTGCCGTATCGCACTGTATGGTCACACACATCTTTACCGCACCGAGATCGTTGATGGCATATTTGTGATGAACCCCGGCAGCCCTGATTCTCCCAGGAATCACAACAAACCCACCTACGGCGTTATTGAGATATCCAGCAGCGGTGAGATCAAGATGAACATCATTGCAATGAACATCACAAAGGCATGATCATAAAGTTGATACAGCTCGCTGAGACGGATTCCACCAACACATGGCTGAAGCAGCATCGTGCAGAGCTTCCCCACGGCACGGCGGTGACGGCTCTCCGTCAGACGGCAGGCAGGGGCAGGATGGGTCACGAATGGCTGGACGAGGAGGGGATGCTCCCTCTATCCGTGCTGCTGAGAGATCCGCCTTATCCGCAGTTCGTCACTCTCGGAGTGAGCCTTGCCGTGTGCGATGCTATTGAGCCGCTGATAGGCGAAAGCCTCGGCATAAAGTGGCCTAATGATATCATATTCCGCGGGCATAAGCTCTGTGGTATTTTATGCGAAAGCGTGACAGATGGTGACGGTACAGACATAATATGCGGCGTTGGCGTGAATGTTAGCCAGTCCGCCGATTTTTTTTGCCGCAGCGGAATACCGCACGGCGGCTCGCTGATGTCCGTGGCAGGTGTCACAGCGGATAGGGAAGAGCTTGCTCTTTCAATTACGGAGAGTATACTGTTTTATTCGCTCATGAGTTTTGAGCATTACATTGAAGCTTACCGTAACCGCAGCGTGACGGTTGGCAGGGAAGTAAAGATCATCTCTCCGCTGGTGGAACACACCGCCTTTGCCGAGGATATCGCAGAGGACGGACAGCTCATCTGCCGCATAGGCGAGGAGCGTATAAAGGTAAATTCGGGAGAGGTCAGCGTGCGTGGACTTCTCGGCTATATATAGGAGATACTATGATAGAAAGCGAATTCAAGGTGTTACTGTCACAGCAGCAGTACGAATGTATCCAAAATATGTATGAATGGGACAGGGAAATAACTCAGACCAATTTCTACTATGATACAGATGATCTGCAGTTGGTCGATGCTCACATCACCTGCCGTGTACGCAGGATAGACGGAGTGCATTACCTGCAGGTGAAGCTGCCCACGGGCGTCAGCTATTCACGCGTGGAGCTTGAGCAGGAGCTTGGCAGCGAACTGCCCGAAGCTCTCGGAGCAGAAATGCTGAACACACTCACAGGACGTGAGGATATGCCTGATGTAAAGCTCCTTGGTGAATTAACGACACGACGCAGCGTAAAGAAAACAGACGGTGCCGAGATCGACCTTGACAAGAGCAGCTATTTCGGCAGGACCGACTACGAACTTGAGATAGAATTCACTGATGAAGATATTGCTCGTACACTTCTCGGCGAGATAACTGAGGCGGCAGGGATAGAGCGAACCGAGGTCGTGTGTCTTGGCAAGCTGCACCGCTTTCTTGAGGAGTTCAAAAAACAGTTATAACACAGAAAAGGCTTCCCTATGATAAGGGAAGCCTTGATTTGTATATTACATCTTCATCAGCATGAAAGCGATGAACTCCTCGAGATACTCTTCGGAAACGAAATCTCCGCCCTCCCTGAACACTTTGATCGCGTCAGCGTATTCGGGCTTGTTCTCTTTGATAAGGCTGTCACGTACCATGCCAAGCATCATCTTGTTCAGACCCTTCAGCTTGCTGTTGTCGAGACCGCCCCACATATAGAACAGGGGACATTCGGGTTTGTTTGCATCACGGACGATCTGTGTGTTCTGATCGGAACAGGGATTCATTCCGACAGCACCGACGGCCGCAACGTTCCATCTTTTACGTGCCTTGTCAAATCCGCTTATCTTGTTTGCAAAGACCCAGCCGAGGAAAACGATCTCCTCGCCCTTTTCTACCTGCTTTTTTGCCTGAGAAAGTGAATATGCGGGAACACCTGTCTTTTCACTCAGTATCTTTGCGTAACGCTCTGTAAATCCTGTGTTTGATTCGTATACGATTGCCTTCATGATGATCTTCCTTTCTTGTGGTAATTCAATGATACCACATATCACGTCTGTTGTCAAATGTTCCGGTGTTCCGTGTAATGTAACGCTATTGTACATAATACACTATATTTTTTTAGACAAACGTTGTTTAACGGTAATTCTTACAAATTTGAAAAATGCTATTGACAAAAGTTTAACAAGGGTGTAAAATATGCTCAAGGGGCGAATAATAGCTCCGGATAAATGTTTACGGCATAGAGTGCAGGGCACTGCACAGCATATATTTTAAGGAGAGTACAACTATGAAGAACTACGAGATCGTTGACAGCGTTGAAAAGCTGGAAGCCGCTTTCGCTAGGGTAAGAAAGGCTCAGGCGAAGTTTGCCGAGTACACACAGGAGCAGGTGGATAAGATCTTCCTTGCTGCTGCGTCTGCTGCAAACAAGCAGCGTATCCCCCTTGCAAAGATGGCAGTCGAGGAAACAGGCATGGGTATCGTTGAGGACAAGGTCATCAAGAATAACTATGCTGCAGAGCACATCTACAACGCTTACAGGGACACAAAGACCTGCGGCATCATCGAGCGTGACGAGGCATACGGCATCTGTAAGGTGGCAGAGCCTATCGGCGTAGTAGCTGCTGTTATCCCTACCACTAACCCCACATCCACCGCCATCTTCAAGACCCTGATATCCCTCAAGACCAGAAACGGTATCATCATCAGCCCTCACCCCAGAGCTAAGAAGTCCACTATCGAGGCTGCAAAGATCGTTCTGGAGGCTGCTGTGGCAGCGGGTGCTCCCGAGGATATCATCGCATGGATCGACATCCCCTCCCTTGAGCTTACCAACACCGTTATGAAGGAGGCTGACATCATCCTCGCAACAGGCGGTCCCGGCATGGTAAAGGCTGCTTACTCCAGTGGCAAGCCCGCTCTCGGTGTAGGTGCAGGTAACACTCCGGCTATCATCGACGACACTGCTGATGTTCTCAAGGCAGTAAGCTCCATCATCCACTCCAAGACATTCGATAACGGTATGATCTGTGCTTCTGAGCAGTCTGTTATAGCTGTCGGCAAGATCTACGACAAGGTGAAGAAGGAATTCGAGCTGCGTGGCTGTTACTTCCTCAAGGAAGACGAGATCAACAAGGTACGTAAGACCATCATCATCAACGGTGCACTTAACGCCAAGATCGTTGGTCAGTCTGCATATAGAATTGCCGAGCTTTCGGGTGTTAAGGTGCCCGAGAGCACCAAGATACTCATCGGCGAGGTGGAGAGCGTGGATATCTCCGAGGAATTCGCTCACGAGAAGCTTTCTCCCGTACTTGCTATGTACAAGGCTAAGAATTTTGCTGAGGCTCTTGACAAGGCTGACCGACTTATTCAGGACGGCGGCTTTGGTCATACAGCGTCCCTTTATATCAACGAGATCACAGAGCGTGAGAAGATCGAGCAGTATGCAGAGCGTATGAAGGCTTGCCGTATGCTCATCAACACACCCTCCTCCCACGGCGGTATCGGCGATCTGTACAACTTCAAGCTTGCTCCCTCCCTCACACTGGGCTGCGGTAGCTGGGGCGGTAACTCCGTTTCCGATAACGTTGGCGTAAAGCATCTGCTGAATATCAAAACACTGGCTGAGAGGAGAGAGAATATGCTCTGGTTCCGTGCACCTGAAAAGGTTTATATCAAGAAGGGCTGTCTGCCCGTAGCCCTCACCGAGCTCAAGCAGGTAATGGGCAAGAAGAGAGTGTTCATCGTAACAGACTCCTTCCTCTACAAGAATGGCTATACAAAGTGCGTAAGCGATAAGCTGGATGAGATGGGCATCACCCATACAACATTCTCCGATGTAGAGCCTGATCCTACACTTGCATCCGCTAAGGCAGGTGCAGCAGCAATGAGAAGCTTCGAGCCTGACTGCATCATCGCAGTGGGCGGCGGCTCTGCAATGGACGCTGCAAAGATCATGTGGGTACTTTATGAGCATCCCGAGGCTGACTTCATGGATATGGCGATGAGATTTATCGATATCCGCAAGAGAGTATATACATTCCCCAAGATGGGCGAAAAGGCTTACTTCATAGCTATCCCCACATCTGCAGGTACAGGCTCCGAGGTGACCCCCTTCGCAGTTATCACTGACGAGAAGACAGGCACCAAGTATCCTCTTGCAGATTACGAGCTGCTTCCCAACATGGCTATCGTTGACTGCGATCTCATGATGAGCGGTCCTAAGGGTCTGACATCCGCTTCCGGTATTGACGCAGTAACTCATGATCTGGAGGCTCTTGTATCCGTAATGGCAACAGATTATACCGACGGTCTTGCAAAGCAGTCCCTGAAGATGATCTTCGATTATCTCCCCAGGGCATATGAGAGTGCTGCTCCCGATGCTCCCGCCGATCCTGTTGCAAGAGAGAAGATGGCAAATGCAGCTACAATGGCCGGTATGGCATTCGCAAATGCTTTCCTCGGTGTATGCCACTCCATGGCACATAAGCTGGGTGCGTTCCACCACCTGCCTCATGGTGTTGCAAATGCTCTGCTCATCAATGAAGTTATCCGCTTTAACTCTGCGGAAGCTCCCGCAAAGATGGGTACATTCTCCCAGTACGATCACCCCTGTACCCTCGCAAAGTATGCTGAGGTCGCTGATTATCTCGGCGTAAAGGGCAAGACAGATGCTGACAAGGTCGAGGGCCTTATTGCAAAGATCGATGACCTCAAGGAGAAGATCGGTATCAAGAAGACTATCAAGGACTACGGCATTGACGAAAAGGACTTCCTCGACCGCCTCGACGATATGGTAGAGCAGGCATTTGACGATCAGTGCACAGGTGCTAACCCCAGATATCCGCTGATGAAGGAGATCAGGGAGATGTACCTCAACGCATACTACGGCAAGACCACCAAGCTCAACTGATAATTACGTGTTCGCGTGAGTTTCGTGAACAGAACCGATATTTGAGGAGGAAAAATCAATGTCAGACAATACTATTGCAGTAAGAAACGGCAAGACTATCTACCGTGAGGGTGATACTGCTGTTAAGGTGTTCGACGAGGGTTACGCAAAGCCTGACGTGCTCAACGAGGCACTCAACCAGTCGCGTGTAGAGAACATCGGCATAAACGTCCCCAAGATACTCGAAGTTAAGATGACAGACGGCAAGTGGGCTATTGTATCAGAGTTCATAGAGGGCAAGACTCTTGCACAGCTTATGCAGGAGAATCCTGATAAGATGGATGAATATCTCAACCTGTTCGTTGATCTGCAGATGAAGATACACACCGCCACCTGCCCCATGCTGAACAAGCTGAAGGACAAGATGAACCGCAAGATATCCGAGGCTGATCTCGATGCCACAACACGTTACGAGCTTCATACTCGTCTTGAGAGCATGCCTAAGCACACCAAGGTGTGCCACGGTGATTTCAACCCCTCCAACATCATTGTAAAAAGCGATGGTACACCCTATATCCTTGACTGGTCCCACGTAACACAGGGCAATGCTTCTGCTGACGTAGCCCGTACCTATCTGCTTTTTAATCTTGCTGGCCAGCCTGAGCTTGCATACGATTATCTCAATCTCTTCAGCAAGAAGAGCGACACTGCAAAGCAGTACATCCAGAAGTGGATGCCCATCGTTGCGGCATCCCAGCTCGTTAAGGGCAAGCCCGAAGAGCGTGAGTTCCTGTTAAGCTGGGTAGATGTCGTAGAGTACGAATAATTCGTTTCTCCTGCCCAAATTCTCCGGGCAAGAAAATATATGCCGGATATCCTCCCTTCGGGGAGGATATTTCGGTCTGGGGGTTAATTCCTGTAATATAAGCAGTTTTTACGGAAATAGTATTACGGGTGATAACATGAAACGATTTCTGAAAGGAATGCTCTGCGGCGGTCTGAACGGTATATTCGGTTCGGGAGGAGGCGTTATAGCTGTTCCTGTGCTTGAGCGGGATGGTTGTACACCGCAGCAGGCACACGCAAGCTCTGTGGCACTTATATTCGTGCTCAGTCTTGTTACGGCAGCGGCGTATGGTCTTAACGGCGGTCTGGATTTTTCGGCGGCGTGGAAGTATATCCCATGGGGACTTATCGGTGCTGCCGTTGGGTCGCTGTGCCTGCGTAGGATAAGCTCCGTGTGGCTGCACAGGGTGTTTGGAGTGCTCATCATCGCCGCTTCGCTGAGGTCACTGCTGACATGACAGAGGCAATAGTCGGATTTGTAACGGGTGTGATAGCCTCAATGGGACTTGGCGGCGGATTTGTGCTGATGATCTGGCTGACAGTATTTGCTGACGTTGAACAGCGTACGGCACAGGGAATTAATCTTTTATTCTTCCTGCCGATAGCTTTATTCTCGCTGGTGATGCACCTCCGCGGCGGACTTGTGGATAAGTCGCTGGTAAAGAAGTATATCATTGGCGGAGTTGTTGGTGCCGTGCTTGGAACTGCAGCCTTGCACATAATAGCAGGGGAGATGCTCAGCGATCTGTTTTCACTGTTTCTGATCTCCTGCGGTCTGCGTGAGATTTTTACGTCATCCTCTGATAAGACGTCAGAGCATAAAAACGCATAAACAAAAACCCCCGTACCGAAGTACGGGGGTCTGTTTTGAGAAGTAATTGAATTACTTGAGCTCGATTGTAGCACCAACAGCCTCGAGCTTAGCCTTGAGCTCCTCAGCGTCAGCCTTGGAAGCACCTTCCTTGAGAGCCTTAGGAGCAGCCTCAACGAGCTCCTTAGCCTCCTTAAGACCAAGACCGCAGATATCCTTAACAGCCTTGATAACGTCCATCTTCTTCTCGCCAAAGGAAGCCAGAACTACGTCAAACTCTGTCTTCTCCTCAGCAGCTGCAGCGCCTGCGCCTGCACCAGCAGCGGGAGCAGCTGCAACAGCAGCAGCGGATACACCGAACTCTTCCTCAAGAGCCTTTACCAGTTCGTTAAGCTCCAGTACGGACAGAGCCTTAACTTCTTCAATCATAGCTAAAATCTTCTCAGAAGCCATTTTAATTTCCTCCTAAAATATGTTTGTTTAAAATTTTGTTTTCTGCGTTAAGCCGCAGAGTAGTTATTTCCCGTCAATTTACGCTGCGGGAGCGTTTGTCCGTGAATTAAGCGGACTGCTCTTCGTTCTTCTTTGCGATCTCGTTGATAGCGATAGCAACACGCTGGATGGGAGACTGCAGCATGAACACGAGCTGAGAGAGCAGTGTCTCTCTGGAAGGAAGCTTAGCGTACTGCTCAACCTCTTCCTTAGAAATTACCTTACCGTCAACAAAGCCGAGCTTGATAGCGAACTTGCCATCGGAAGACTCTGCCTTCTTGTTCAGAAGCTTGGGGGCAACGATGATGTCCTCTGTGTGAAGTGCGATTGCTGTTGTGCCGGAAAGTGCGGGCTCAAGACCCTCGATTCCTGCGATCTCAGCAGCACGCTTCAGCAGAGTGTTCTTAACTACGAAGTAGTCTACACCGTTCTCACGAAGATCCTTACGGAGCTTGGTGTCGTCTTCAACGGAGATTCCCTTGTAGTCAACCAGTACACCGCCTGCAGCAGCCTTCAGCTTGTCAGCCAGCTCTGCTACATAAGCCTGCTTCTGTTCGAGTATGCTCTGACTAGGCATTAAATTCACTCCTTCTTGTTAAATTTACGCTGTTTCAAAGCATGGAAAATAAAAAATCCCTCTCTGAACAAAGACAGAAAGGAACGCAGAAATATCATTTCGATTCCTATTCCTCGGCAGGCGGACAAACCATTAAAGCCTTACGGCAGCCTGCTGTCTTTAGAACAGCATGATTATTATAACACGACAAAGCATATTTGTCAAGTGTTTTTTTGAAATTTTCTGAATATTTTGTATTAATTATTGTATGCGGACGGCAGATACGTACGAAAAACCTGCAAACATAAAAACAGCACCGATGAACGGTGCTGTTTGCCGTTGGATCAAACGCGTACGTTGAGAAGATTACCTCTTCCGTCGGGTGAAGGCATAGAGTCCATCATCTTGGTGATCGCCTCCATATTAGCCTGAGAAGCGTCAAGCGACTTCTTCATCATGCTGACGGAAAGTGCATTCTGAACGTTAGCCATTGCCATACCCATGGACATAGCAGCGATAGAAGTTTCCATAGATCATGCCTCCTTGCATTGATTTTCTATATTATAACATGAAAATTCCTTTTTGTCAAGCGGCTTGAAATAAACTCGCGATTATGGTACTATAAATGTATAAGGAGCGATTATTATGGATATACACGCAACAGTTCTGATCGATAATACTTCACAGCCTCCGCTGCTGTGTGAGTGGGGACTTTCGATGATTATCCGCTACGGCGGCAGATGCATCCTGCTGGATACGGGAAAGTCATCGCAGTTTGCGGAGAATGCCGTCTTACTTGGCGAAAGGCTGTCCGATGTTGAATACGGCGTGCTTTCCCATGCACATTATGACCATGCTGACGGAATGGATGAGTTTTTCTCCGCCAATTCTTCTGCATCGTTCTGGCTGCGTGAGGGAACGGAGGAAAACTGTTACAGCGGCGAAGGAGCTGACCGCCATTACATTGGTATAAAGCAGGGAACTATGCGGCGTCATCGCAGCAGGATATCTTTTGCGTCGGGCGATGTGAAGCTGTTTGACGGTGCCTGGCTCATAGGTCACAAGACTGACCTTGAAGCAGCGGGCAGGCGGGCACATATGTACCTGCTGACGGAAAACGGTTGGACCACCGATCGTTTTTGCCATGAGCAGAGCCTTGTCCTTGAGAGCAGTAAAGGACTTGTCGTGTTCAACAGCTGTTGTCATGCGGGTGCGGATGTCATCATACATGAGGTCGAGCAGACCTTTGAAAAGAAGGTCTACGCCATTGTAGGCGGTCTTCACCTGTTCAGAAGCAGCGATGACGAGGTGATCGGAATGGCTGAGCGTCTGGAGGATACGGGTGTACAGCGTATAGTTACTGGTCACTGCACGGGAGAACGTGGTATAGAACTGCTTAAAAACACACTTGGTGACAGGGTAGAAATGATGTATAGCGGTATGAAGATGTCATTTTGAATAATTTCCATGCTGATAATTAAATTAATCTACACAAAATTTACAAAAACTATTGATTTTTCTCTTTGCTTGTTGTATAATAAATCTAGAATTATATACAAAGGAGTAATTTGCTATGGAATCTAATATCCTCCTTGAGAGCGGCACTAATGAACTGGAAGTTCTGGAGTTCATGGTTGGCGAGCAGAGCTTTGGTATCAACATCGCCAAGGTAACAGAGATCATGAATTATCAGCCTGTTATCCCCGTTCCTGATTCGCCCCCTGAATTTGAAGGTGTATTCACACCCCGTGATACAGTTATTTCTGTTATTGACCTGCACAAGGTCCTCAACAAGCAGACGCCCGATCCCGAGCATGATCTGCTGGTAGTATGCCATTTCAATCAGATGGATGTCGGTTTCCATGTATCCTCTGTAAAGGGCATCCAGCGTATTTCCTGGGAGGATATCCAGAAGCCTCCCGCTATTTCCGGTGACGGTGCGACGAACATTGCAACGGGTATTGCCAAGTTCAAGGACAGAATCATCCTCATCCTTGACTTTGAGAAGATCTGCTCCGATCTTAACCGTACATCTGTTCTTGATACCACAGGCATCGCAAAGAGCAGCGGTGATAAGAGCGACAAGCATATCGTCATTGCAGAGGATTCTCCTTTCCTCAATACACTCATTGTAAATACATTGCATGAAGCAGGTTATAAGAACGTTGTTCACTTCGATAACGGTAAGGATGCATGGGATTACATAAGCGGCCACAAGGCACTCGGCGGAAATATCCGTGCACATATCTCCTGTCTTATCAGTGATATCGAGATGCCGCAGATGGACGGCCATCGTCTTACAAAGCTCATCAAGGACGATCCTTATCTGCAGGCTATTCCTGTATATCTGTTCTCTTCCCTCATCAACGATCAGATGCGTGTAAAGGGACAGAGTGTTGGTGCGGATGCACAGTTCTCCAAGCCTCAGATCGGCGGACTTATCAATCACATCAACGAGAATATCTGATGAATACCAGACCCGTTTCCTGTGGGAAGCGGGTCTTTTCATGCAATAAAGCCCGGGCGTCAGCCCGGGCTTGTTTTTATACGTTTTCGGAAATATCAAAAGGCGTTGTCTGGTAAACGAAGTAGTTCAGCCAGTTGGTATAGAGCAGTGTTGCGTGGCTACGCCATCTCATGAGCGGTGTCTTAGTCGGATCGTCGTCGGGGAAGTAGTTTTCGGGTACGTGCGGGTCAAGGCCACGGTCTACATCGCGGAAATATTCGGATGCGAGAGTTTCTGCATCGTATTCCGAATGACCAGTGATGAAAAACTGCTTGCTGTCCTCGCTGCAGATAGCGTAGATGCCCGCGTCATCGGATACTGCCATCAGCTTGAGCTGAGGCACCTTTTCGATGTCCTCGATACGAACCTCAGTGTGGCGTGAATGTGGTGCGAGGAATTCGGTGTCAAATCCGCGGAAAAGTCTGCTCTTGGGCGTGAGAATCCTGTGCTGGAAAACGCCTGACATCTTGCTGTCGAGCTGATACTTAGGCACTCCGTAATGGTAATACAGTGCCGCCTGTGCACCCCAGCATATGTGGAATGTGGAGTGGGAATGTGTCTTGGTCCATTCCATTATCTCGCACAGCTCGTTCCAGTATTCAACATCCTCAAAGGGCATCTGTTCTACGGGAGCACCTGTGATGATAAATCCGTCGAAATTGGTATCACGGATCTCGTCAAAGGTCTTGTAGAAAGTGAGGAGATGCTCGCTGGATGTGTTTTTGCTGGTGTATGTAGAGGTCTGCACGAGTGTGACCTCGATCTGCAGAGGTGTATTTGAAAGACAGCGGAGAATCTGAGTTTCGGTCACTATCTTTGTGGGCATGAGGTTGAGTATGCCGATCTTGAGCGGTCTGATATCCTGATGAAGAGCACGGTGTTCTGTCATTATAAAGATATGCTCGTCCTCGAGAATGCTCTGAGCGGGCAGCCCATCTGCGATTTTTACAGGCATGATATTGTTCCTTTCGTCTGCTTTTTGTATATTTATATAGAATTATATATTAATTCGCAGTATTTGTCAAGTCGTGATATCGTCATTTTGCACGGTTTTTTCTCTCCAATTTTTATACTGTAATGCTTGAAATATTTATGATATTATGGTAAAATGTATTGTATAGTCGATAGAATAGCTGTGTTATAAGCCCCGTCAGAAGCTTGCGGCATTTCCATCGCAATCTGTATTTTAATAGGAGGATCATTATGACCAAAAGAAAGACAATGAGATTTCTGTCATTGCTCGTAAGCCTTATCATGGTGTTCTCACTGAGCTCCGTGTTCTGCATTACGACAGCATATGCCGAGATTGAGGGTGACTGGCGTTATACCGTTGAAAACGGTAAGGCTACCATCACTGCATACAACGGTATTGCAACTACTATTACTGTTCCTGCAAGATTAGGCGGTTATTCCGTTGGTGCTGTAAAGGGTCTTGCTACACTTACACAGCAGCCCAAGATAACCTCCGTTACATTTTCTTCCGGTATCACTGAGATCGGTGCTTCCCTCTGTAAGGGTTATACAGCACTTCAGTCTGTAACACTTCCCAATACCATCACAACCATCGGCGGAAGTGCTTTTGCTGATTGCCCCAAGCTGTCCGGTATCAAGATGCCCAGCTCTCTTACCACCATCGGTGCATCTGCATTCCAGGGCTGTACCTCTCTCATAAGTGCATCCATCACAGGCAAGGTCACAGAGCTTCCTGCAAGCCTTTTTGCTGACTGCGGAAGACTTGGTAACGTTGCTCTTCCCGAGGGCCTTCAGGTGATCGGTGCCAGTGCGTTTGCTAACTGTGCATCTCTCGGTGCGATCAACCTTCCCTCTACCGTTACCACTATCAATTCCAGCGCTTTCTTTGGCTGTGCTAACCTCAAAGGCAGCATCCTGCTTCCCACTGATATCAAGACAGTTGGTGAGTTCGCATTCGCAGGCTGCAGCGGCATCACATCCGTAACTATCCCCAACAAGGCTAAGGAGATCAAGACCGAAGCGTTCAGAGATTGTACATCTCTTGAAACCGTATATGTTGGTAAGAATGTAAACAAGGTCGCTGACAACATCTTCTCCGGCTGCACCAAGCTCAGCAAGGTAGTGTTCGGCGGAAGCTATGTAAACATCAACGATGCATTTGATCTTAAGAACGTTCCCACTGTTTATTATCCCTCCAATCTCAAGTCCGACTGGGATAATTACAATCAGGGCGGCACCTCCAAGAAGTCCTATGCTGCTCCTACTACTATCGTTATCAGCGGCAACAAGACTATCGTTGCAACACAGAAGCTTGCTCTCAAGATCAGCGTTTCTCCCAATACCTCCTCTCTTGGTAAGGTGTATTATGTAACAAGCTCCAATCCTGCTATTGCAACAGTAGATCAGGCTGGTAATGTTACAGGTAAGTCCGGCGGTATCGCTACCATCACAGTTACCACTGTAAACGGCGTAAGCAAGTCTGTTAACGTCAAGGTTACACCCAAGAAGGTGACCGGTGTTGTTGCAGCGGCTGCTACAACAAGCTCCATCAACGTTAACTGGACTGCTTCCGATAACGTTACAGGTTACATCGTATATCGCTCCACAAACAAGTCCAGTGGTTATAAGAAGATCGCAACTACCATCACAAACTCCTACACCGACAAGGGTCTGACAAAGGGTGCTACATATTACTACAAGGTTCGTGCCTATGTGAAGAGCGGAAACACCACTCTCCAGTCCTCCAGCAGTGCTTACGACGGAGCAAAGGCTACATCTCCCGCACCTTCCACAGTATCCGCTAAGAAGTCCAAGTCCAAGGTAGCCCAGATCACATGGGGCAAGTCCATCGGTGCTGAGGGTTACGAGATCGCTATGGCATCCTCCAAGAACGGCACATATAAGATCATCAAGACTGTTACAAGCGGTTCCACCACATCCTTCAAGAAGTCCGGTCTTACCGCTGGCAAGACATACTACTTCAAGGTTCGTTCCTACACAACAGTGAACGGCAAGAAGGTATACAGCGACTTTACAAAGGTAGTAAAGTGCAAGGTTTGATAAAGACCGTTAACTGAATAATCAGCCGCCGCATATCATACGATGTGCGGCGGTAAATTTATGCCATGTTTATCAGCGGTGTTGCTTTTGCTGCGAGTTTATAAAGCTCCTTTTGAGCGATCGTTTCCTGCTTTTCTGAAAGAGGTTCGCCGCCCGGGCTGCGGTAGTCAGCTTCGATGCTGATACGTTCAGGCGAGATGAACTCGGCGGTGATATTGTAAGCCTCGCAGCGATACTCTTCGCCTTCATATATGAAGCTGATGGCAACGCTGTCAGCAAGTCCTGATAATATCAGATACCCCATTGTCTGTTCCATATCAGCATGACCTGTCAGCCGCCCGCCTGAAATGAAACGCGAGCCGTCAAGGACTGCTGTTCTTCCTTCGGTGTCGGTCGTCATACCCGATCCGTTTTTGCTTTCTGTGAAGCTTGGAATAATGACTGATCTTCCGGCTTCATTTCCTGCAAGTATATCGAGCAGCGTTGTTTCCTGCGATGCTCCCATGAGCTCTGCGTTTCTTATCATACTGAATGGCTTTTCGGCTGCTGTTATGCCCTCGGTGAATTCGAGATCGGTCAGCAGTTCCGCGTTTTCGGAACAGCATACGGGGGTGTTCAGGCTGCAACGCATATCTCTGTAAAGCATCGTCAGCACTGAAACGACATCCGCCTGCTCAAATCCGCTGCCAAGCACAAGAAGCTTTGTTTCGCTCATGTAGATATCCTTACCGTCGATAAGCGACACCTGTGCTATTGCATCACCGAGAGTTTCACCGCTTCCCGTCACCTTTATCACATTGTCCTTTGTGACATCTATCGTACCGCCGCTGCCGCCTGCACTGAACAGCAGCGTGCTTAGTTTATAGTTGCTTCCGTCGTGATCTATCACGGCAAGCTGGACGATTGCACGGTCGCCAAGCTCAGTTACATCGGCACAGCCGCTAAGCAGCAGAGTGCCTGCCAGAAGCATGGCTGTCAGTAATCTTTTCATATGAAGCTCCTTTCCTTGCAGTTGTAACTGACCTGAAGAACGCATAAGCACTGAACAGGAACGCCCCGCATCGGATAGCCGCCGCAACTGACCATAATGCACCTGCGAAGCCGTCAAGACGTTTGAACAGAACGATATCGGAAAGCTGTGCAATATCGGTCAGAGGATTGTCCGCAATTCCGAAGAACTCGCCAAGCACAGCCATGGAAAATAAGTTTATCAGTACAACGATGCATAACGATGACAAAGCAAAGATAACGGCTGTTCCTGCAGGAGCGATGCTTCCTTTCTTCCTGCGTGTGCAGGGGAGAAGTGCCGCAAACATGAGATATTCACCGCCACGCATCATGCGTTCATATACCTGCGATATCAGATCTTTGCTGTATGGCTTGGTGCCAAGCTCTGGGGGGCGGATGTGCTGTAGTGTTGAAAGTGCTATAATCAGAGTAAGCAACGCCGCCCCCGCAAGTATCAGCACTCCGCCGCGTGCGATGCCCTCGGCACCTCGTGTAGCACAATACACGGCAAATACGCCGATAAGGATCGTGATGACGCCGCCTGACATACCCGAAAGTACCGTTCTCTGTGCATATTCTGCGGAAAACAGTGCACACCTTGCGGCAGCGAATGATATCAGAAATGCTGCTGCCGCAGCGAATATCCATCCCGCTATCCTGCTTTTCCTTGTTATTGCAGCGTACATATCGTTTCCTCGTATCGAGTACAGGATAAAGGGAAGTGCGACGGTAAAACGTAATGCCTCAGCCACAGCCGCTGATACAAGTGTAGTTATATCGTAGCCGCCCACAGTAGGATAGACTATCTCTGCTGATATCCGTGACAGCAGCAGTAAACACAAAAGCTGTGATGTGCTGATCATATCACACCTCCTCTGAGCCGTTAAGGTCATCAAGCGAGATATCTGTTCCCGCAAGCTGCTTCCATCCTGCACGCACGAGCATATCACGGCTTGCTGATGGCGTAAAGGGTGACAGCGGCGACATATACGGCACTCCGTAGGTGTTGATGCTGCACATCTTGATTATTACCGCAGCCGCCGCAAGAAACAGCCCGAACAGCCCGAATATTCCGCCTGCAACGATGTACAGAAAACGCAGCACAACGGTCCTTTCGTATTGTGACGGCACGACAAAGCTGCACAGTCCCGACAATGCGACTACAAGCACCATCGGTGCACCCACAAGCCCTGCGTTAACAGTTATATCTCCGATGACCAGACCGCCAACGACGCCTATCGCATGGCCGATCGGGCGTGGAAGTCGTATGCCTGCCTCACGGAGTATCTCGTACATGAAATGTATAAGCAGACATTCCATCATCAGCGAGAATGGAGCGGTCTGTTCCGCTGCCGCAAGATTCAGTATCAGGGCTGACGGCAGCATCTCGGGGCTGAACGATGCTATCGCTACATATGCACCGGGAAGAAATATCGTGATAAGATATGCTGCCAGCCGCACGAAACGTATAAAGGTAGCGTAAAAAGGCTTTTGTGCGTAGTCATCCATCGTCTGAAAGCTCTCGATGAACAGATACGGAACTACCAGTGCAAACGGTGTTCCGTCCACAAGTATACCGACCCTGCCTTCGTACAGCTTGGCTGCAAGACTGTCGGGGCGTTCGCACGTGCCGCATTCCGAAAAGAACCAGCCGCCCTTGCCCTCAAGATAAGGCTGTATATATCCGCTTTCAAGAATCGTGTTCAGCTTTACCTGTTTCAATCTGTTCCTGACGTTCTTCAGCAGTGCGGGCGATACCTTGTCGCTGAGATAACACAGGCAGACATCCGTTTTGCTGCGATCTCCTAACTGCGACATCTCGAATACCAGCGTCGGTGACTTGATACGCCGCCTTACAAGTCCCATGTTGAAGCGTATTACCTCCACGAAACCCTCACGCGAGCCACGCACATCGTTTTCGGTAGATGGCTCTCCTACGCTGCGGTACTGGAAACCCTGTACTCCGATGGCGATAGCACGTGAACTTCCGTTGGTGAGAAGTATCGCAAAACCGCTCTCCAGCTTCCAGCAGAGGTCACCGAGATCCTTGACGTCGAGCTGCTGTGCAGCTATAAGATACGAGTTGAAGAAGTTTTCGACCAGTTCAGACGGTGGCAGCGATCCTCTTCCATCAAGATCGTTCAGCTTTTCGTAAACAAGTGCAGCCAGTGTGGTAACGCCTGTCATACCTTCAGTTGTCACCACTGCTATCCTGTTGCCGCACACCAGTGCAGGCTTCACCACCACATCCGATGAGCCGCCTGTCATCAGCTTTATGTTGGATAGGTTTTTGTCAAGGTCTGTATCTATCTGAGTACAAGAGGGGAGATTAGTGTGTATCCTGTCCTGTGACATATGCCCTCCTCCTTTCTGTTCGTATATGTTAATATCCCCCTCTTATACCTTTTTATACGCAAAAATACCCCGTGAGTCCACGGGGTATAGTTATTATCAGTTGAGTGTTTTCTCGCACCAGTCGATCATTCTCTGTATGTTTCCGCTACGCTGGCTTATGAAGTCACGCAGGCAGGCTGCACTTCCGTAGCCGCCGTTAAGTGCGTCCTCAGTGGAACCTGTTTCAGGATATCTCAGGAAGAACTGATCGAACAGCGGACCGTAGCTGCTTTCAAATTCAGACAACCTTGCGAGAGCGGCAGTCTTTTCAAATTCGTTCTCTGCAAGACCCAGCAGGCGGTCGTAGTAATCGTTGCGGAAGCCTTCGTTGGTCATGAGGTAAGCAAAACACAGAACTGCAGGATTGTTTGTGTCCATGTCGAGAAGACCGTTCGTCTTGTAATTTGCCTCCTTTATCGTCATGGCACGTGCATCGCCGCCTCCGCTGACACCGCCGAATTCAATGTCGTACAGTGTGAAACGCCATCTGCCGTCGCCGTAGGGATTGTCGTTCTCCTCGGGAACTGTAACACGCCACATCGACCAGTTCTTGCCCGGCCAGTCCCATTTGTTGTTTATCCATACGTTTACAGCAAAGTAATCACGGACGGATTCGGGGTCCACCAGCTTTACGAATTTATCGTAATCAGCCTGATTTTTCAGATCGCTGTGTGTATCGAAGAAGCTCAGCAGCTCATTGAAGTAGTAATCCTCATCCTCGCCGTCGGGTATCTTACCCTCGTCCAGCTTGTATCCGAGTTCGTAGGTTTCTGCATCGCCCTTGTATACGACGACATTATCCTTGTTTACACCGTGTACATCCTCGAAATAGTCATTGGAGTAATCCTCTTCAAGCACGTACAGACCCCAGTACTCGCCGTTGAGATATACAACGCAGGGTCTTGAATGCTTGGTGTCGCAGGCGGATTCATGCAGCAGCGACTGCCAGAACGTATCGTTGAACTTTGCCAGGAAAGCACAGTTGCCACCAGCTCTCAGCACCAGTGTCTTGTACTTGTCCATCACATCTCCGCCGTCATTAACGTAATCCTCGCCGAACACGGCATAGCGGAAATTCTTGTCGCCATATTCCTTGCGTGCATAAAGACGCAGACCCTTCTGCACATCGGAACGGGAGTAGTTTCCCTGTACTCTCACTCCGCAGTTCTGATTAAGAACCTGCGTTGCACCGTTTTCGTCAAATTCGAACATTACCATAGAAGCTGTTCGTTCCCATTCTCTGCCACGCTGCTTGTAGTTTGCGTCCAGTGAGCGTGCGGTCTCTCCGTCACGGACACGTTTATTCTCGGCAAGGAACTCTTCCAGTGCCTTGTCAAAGATGCTGCCCTTGACGTAGATGCCCTGTTCTTCGTCGAATAGGTCATCGTAATTCATGGAAAGGCTTATCACTGCAAGGCTTGTTCCTGATGCGGCACAGCTCTCCGCAAGACCTGCAATGTGTTCCTCCGGTGTGCCGATGAAATATGTTGCGGCTGTTTCTCCTGCAAATGTGCCATCGCTGAGCTTTACGGCACTTCGGATGACAGTGCACTTGACAACAGCTTCATCATCGGGAGCAGCCAGTTCGCTGACAAAGCCGTTTCTGTCCTTGTTTGGCTTGTTGAAGCTGCCCGCTATCTCAAGAGGGTCAACAGCGGACACTACGTTTACAGCGTCCTTTCTGTCAGTGATTGTAATGGGAGTGGTGTATTCGATCGCGGTGCTGCTTGTGGCTGGGTCGCTGCCGTCGAGTGTGTAGTATACTGTACCGTCTTCCAGTGCGGTAAGTGTCAGCTGAAACTGCTCAGCGTATATGCCGCTTTCCTGCGAAAGCTGAACAGACGGCGGAAGAGTTGGTTTTTCCTCGTTCTCGGGCAGAGCCTCGGAACTTTCTGTGGTCACATCCTCAACGGTGCCAATCTGTGATGTGGAAGTGTCAGTTGAGATGCTGCTTTCGCTTTCTTGTGAAGTTGCAATGTCGGAGCATCCTGTCAGCAAGACGGCCGCTATCAGCAGGGAGGCTATCTGAAGTGTTTTTCTGTTACACATGATGGCTCCTTTCTTATAGTTCGTCCTTGGTGTCAGGGACCATTCCGAGTGAGATCGTAAGGTTTCCGTTGCGGCATCTCAGCTTATCGATCATTTCCTTTTCGGAAGCACTTTTTTTCATGTGTATCTCATATACAAGTTCGTACATGGTACCCATGCGTACTGTCTTTACGTGGTCAAGTCTGCTGTATGTGGTGTATTCCTTTATCACCTCATCGAAAACGCCGTTGTAGTCGAGATCCTCGGGGACGGATATTTTGAGCTGTCTGCGGTTTTTTGCACCGGGAAGAAGCAGCTCAGCAGCGATCACAACCACTGCCAGTAATATCGTAAGTCCCAGTGCATAGCCGATGAAGCCCATGCCGGCAACAAGACCTGCCGCCATACCCATGAAGAGCATACAGATATCACGGGAGCTGCCGGGAACGGAGCGGAAACGCACGAGGCTGAAAGCACCTGCAGCGGCAACGCCTGCTCCGATGCTGCCGTTTACCATCGTTATCACAGCAGCAACGATAGTCGGCATTATGAGCGATGTTATGATCATGTACTTGGAGGGACGATCAGCACCAAATCTGTATGCCAAAGCACAGATAACGCCGCACAGCAGCGTGATTCCAATGGAAGCGAGAACAGTGGGGAAGCCGGAAAGTATGTCGGTCTTGCTAAAGATAAATTCTGTCATGTCAGTATTTCCTTTCCGCTGCGGACAGCGTTCATATAAATATTGCCGTATTTCGAGAAAGATGTGGGATAGATGCAAAGTTTTGAGAGTATCTCGGTCAGCTCAACAGGTATCGCTCCGTCCGATTTGATCTCCATCAGTCGGTAATCGTTTACTTTCGTGTCCAGAAAAAAGATGTCCTCATCGCTTGCAAGTGTGAGGTCATCCCAGCGGCTGCGGATCCTGTTGTCGAGGGTAACACGCAGCTGCGGATATTTTTTCGAGAAGAACGCCAGTCTGTCGTATGCAAGATATACCTTCGGCGAAGGCTTGAACCGTTTCATCAGGAAATCTATCTCCGAGAATATCTGTTCTGCCAGCGGTGTATTTACCGAAGGCGGCTTGACGCCGTTTTGTATGTAATCCATGGCTTCGGTGCAGGGAAGAGTGATCCTGCGTTTATAAACGACGCCGCGATACTTTTTCTTTATCTCAAGGAATACCTGCTGCTGATCGTCTGCATTCCCGTAGCTTCTCAGCCTGAGCTTTTCCTTGTACTTGGGTTTGTCCAGCGAGCGTTGGATGAAGTAGAAATCATCCGTGTCGAGATATAGGTTGCATATGGTGTAATCTCCGTAGCGGTCGGGCGTGAGAAGATCGCCCGCCAACTCCAGAAGCTTTTCTGCCTGTTTTTCCGTTATCAGGTACTTTGTTTCGTACCTGCGGAAGCTCTGAATATAGCTCATATCATCATCCCTGTAAAGTTCTCATGTGATAGAATTCGCCCTTCTTGTCCATCAGCTCATCGAAGGTGCCGAATTCCAGCAGACCACCGTCGCCTATAACAGCGATCCTGTCTGCGTTTCTTATGGTAGAGAGCCTGTGTGCGACTATCAGAGTAGTTCTGTTCTGCACCAGCTTGTCAACACTCTCCTGTATCTTTCGTTCGGATACCGTATCCAGGGCGGACGTAGCCTCATCCAGGATAAGTATCTTAGGATTGCGTATAAACGCGCGTGCGATGGATACTCTCTGACGCTGTCCGCCCGAAAGATTTGCACCGTGCTCGTTTATCTTTGTATCCAGACCGTCTGGCAGCGATGCTATCAGCTCATCGAGATTGGCTGATTTCACCACCTCGTTGAGGAATTCATCGTCCACATCCTCCTCGCCGTAAGTGATATTCTCACGGATTGTGCCTGTGAAGATGATCGCATTCTGAG
The DNA here is from genome assembly GCA_045606085.1 of Oscillospiraceae bacterium. Taxonomy (GTDB): domain Bacteria; phylum Bacillota; class Clostridia; order Oscillospirales; family Ruminococcaceae; genus CAG-115. The sequence continues at coordinate 22,319 of JAZURJ010000035.1, read as the reverse complement.
GAACGACCGCAATATGCTCTCGATAGCTCTTCAGGCTGAAATCCTCGATGTTTCTGCCGTCTATGAGTATCTGACCCGATTGTGCTCTGAGAAAACCTATGAGCAGGTTGAGTATCGTCGTTTTACCAGCACCAGATGCACCGACGAAGGCGATGGTCTCGCCCGAGTTTACGCTGAAGCTCAGATCCTTCAGGACAGGAGTATCTGCATCGTGGAACTGGAATGTTACGTTTCTGAATTCGATGTTTCCTGTTACGTTCCCGATATCGGGCTTTTCCTCTGGCTCCTCAAGATCCTCGCTGAGCAGTACCTCGCCGACGGAGGTGATAGCCTCCATGCCCTTTGCGATTATCGGCATCAGTGTGATGATACCACTCACCTGATTTACGATGGTGGAGAAATATGTCTGGTACATCACGACGTCACCGGGGAGGATAGTGCCCCTTGCCGCAAGGTATCCTGTAAATCCGAGACATACTACCTGGAATATCTGGAACGAAGCCCAGCTTATCGAACCGAAAAGGCTCTGGATAACATCAAGTCTGAAGCCCTTTTCCGCTGTCTTTTTGAGCTGCGTGTTCAGCTTTCTTGTTTCCACATCCTCCAGAGCGTGTGCACGTGTAACAGGGATAAGCTCTACCATCTCGACAACGCTGACAGTAGTTTCTTCCATTTCCTTACGCAGCTCACGGTTGCGTGCATTGACGGAGCGGCGGAATACTGTCCGGATGATGACCGCAACAGGTATCGTGCCGAGGAAGAACAGGAACACTGTCAGTGACGAGCTTACCACAACGATGAATGCCACGATGATATTCATGATGATGCTGAGCACTGAAATGAATATCTGGGAAGAAAGACCCTCTATCTGTTCAACATCACGGATTATCTTTGACTGAAGACGTCCCGATTGTATTTCGTTGTGAAATGTCATAGAAAGCTTCTGCAGCTTTGTGACCATGGTACTGCGAAGACCTGCCTCCACGCTGCGTATCGCCTTTGAATAGAACGACACATGGAAGTAGTTGGACAGCACGTTCTGTGCCACAAGCACCACCATTATCACGACGTTTATGATGATGTTCCTCAGAGCATTCTCATCAGGGTCGGTCGCAATATTGATTATATTTGCTGTTGCGATAGGAAGCACCCAGACAGGGCAGTGCTTCACAGCAAACAGCAGAACCGCCATAAACAGGCGGAAGTAGTTTCCTTTATACAGACCAAGCAGCGTTTTCAGCTTGTTGTCCTTGTTGCGTCTGAAGCTGTCCAGTACTATTTCGGAATCAGCCTCAAATGCACTGTGTTTTTTCTTCGAACTCATGATATACCACCTTGGAACAGTTAAAAAATAACATACAAGTAAAGTATATCATCATGCCTGTGAAATGTATATTATATATCGTCAGAAAAATCGTACAAATCTATTTTGCATACAGAAACCGCCGCAGCGGTAGCTACGGCGGTCAGTGCTATTTGTTATCATTTTCCGCGTCTGTTATAGTCCTCGTCAATGGACTTTTTCCAGCTTGCCGAGAGTGGCTTTGAGCATCTCACCTGAGATATGGCATCCGTGACAGCTCTGTAATTCAGCTCAGTACCAGCCTCGTCGCAGCAGTAGTTTGCTGCCCTGTCCTCGGATATACCGATGTGCCTTGCGGTTTCCACTGCATCTATGTTCGCACCGAGGAAAAGGAACTCCCAGCCGTATCTTTCCTTCTGGCGTTCTATCATCTTCTTGACCTTTGCAGAGGAGTAGATGTGGCTTGCATTTTCCATGCCGTCCGTCGTGATGATGAAGATGGTGTTTTCGGGAATATCCTCTTTCCTTGCGTACTTATGTACGTTGCCGATGTGGTGGATCGCACCGCCGATAGCGTCCAGCAGGGCAGTGGAGCCGCAGGGCACATAATCTCTCTCGGTCATCTGCTCTACCTTTTCGATCGGAGCTCTGTCATGGAGCACCACGCTGCGGTCGTTGAAGAGTACCGTTGAAACAAATGCTGTGCCTTCCTCGTTACGCTGCTTCTTCAGCATGGAGTTGAAGCCGCCGATGGTGTCGCTCTCAAGGCCGCTCATGGAACCGCTGCGGTCAAGGATGAATACGATCTCTGTGATGTTGTTTTTCATGTGATATACCTCCTGAAATATGGTCTGTGTTTTCCTTACAACCATATTCTATAATATATCACGGGACAAATGGTCGCTTTCAAGGCGACATTTTATTTATGCACCCAGCAGGCTCTGATCGAATGCAAAGAGTGCCTCGTTTATCTCAAAGATGTTGTAGTTTCCGTGCTGTATGAAGTATTCCACGATGATATCGCTCTTGCTGGAACGAGATAGTGCATACCCTGCCTTCATCAGCATATCCTTAGTTTCGTTCAGCGGAAGCTCCAGAGCTATTGCGAATGCCAGAACTGTCGGCTTGCTGGGGCGGTAGTGGATATCTCCGCGGATCTTCGAGAACAGCTTTCGGTCGATGTTTGCTTTTTTGTAGCACTGTGCATCTGTAATGCCCTTTTCGTCGATCTTTCTCAGCAGCATCTGCGAGAAGCTCTCATCCAGCTTGCCAAGAGCATCCTCAAGACTTGACGCAGCGGCGTTGCAGCATACTGTCTCTGATGCATTATGTACTTCCTTCTCCGCCATGTACATATCCGCTGCGACTTTCTGCTTTATGGATGGCATCGAAGCATTGTTGAATGCCCTGAACATACGTCTTTCAGCGTCCAGTCTGCTGCTGCGGTATTTGAAGTCATCGTGTTCATCGGCGTAGTTGTCGTCAATGAACTGTCTGATATCACTGAACAGCTTTGAGCTTATCTCGAAGCTGTCTGTATCGAAGATAACAAGGTATACTGTCATGTCGTGTGCCGTCAGATAATCGCTGATGGTATCCACTGCGACGCGTATGGCGTCAGCTCTGGGGTATCCGTAGATGCCTGCGGATATCAGCGGAAATGCAACGCTTTCGCAGGCGTTATCGGTGGCTGTTTCCAGCGAGCGTCTGTAACAGGACGTAAGAAGCTCCTTTTCGCCTTTATTACCGCCGTGCCAGATCGGTCCGACAGTATGTATGATGTGCTTTGCGGGCAGCTTGTAGCCCTTGGTGATCTTTGCGTCACCTGTTGCACAGCCGCCAAGAGTCCTGCATTCCTCAAGCAGCTCAGGACCTGCGGCACGGTGTATCGCACCATCAACGCCTCCGCCTCCGAGCAGGGAGCTGTTTGCAGCATTAACTATTGCGTCCACCTGCATTCTGGTTATATCATTGCGTATCAGTTCAAGCGGCATATGTGTACTCCTTTCCGCATTTTATGTCTGTTTTGTGCTGTATGATGTCAGTTGTGTTAATGTTGATTATATGCAGTAGTGTTATAATATTTTACAGAATTCTTATGTTTTAATCATATCATTTCTTAAATGCCTTGTCAATATATCATCCGATATCGAGCGATAAAGGTATCAGCGACACTTTCGATAAAACGAACACGCAAGGCAATGCAAAACCATCGTTTCATCTGATTTTTTATCGTGTTTCACTGCCGACGAGTTTTGTGTATGTTCGTTTTTTGAAACTCCGTTAATAATTTCTACTTGAAATAGAGCGATAAAAATGATATTATTATATTAGTAAGAAACGGTGCTCTGTATCGGGGCGTACCCGATATCAAATATTATCTGAAAGGATGGTCATTATGAATTTCAAAAGGATCTCAGCGGCTGCCCTGTGTGCAGCAATGGTTCTCAGCCTTACAGCTTGTGATGAATCACAGCCTCAGGGCGGAGCAACTACTTCCCCCGGCGGTCTTAACACCACGACCTCTGCTACCACAACAACAAATACTCTGGATGACGATATCCAGAACCCCGTTGACATTACGGATTTCGTTGAGAACGCAACACTTGAGAACCCTAATCTCGTTTATTTCGGTCACTATGATATGAGAGTTGCGGGCGATATCAAGCCCGGCGTAAAGCTCTTTGAGGAGACCTACGGCGGCAAGATCGATTACCTGCAGTGTGCATGGGGCGAGCGTATCGACAAGCTCCAGACACTGATCGCCAGCGGTGATTCTCCCGACCTGTTCGATAAGGAAGACATCACATTCCCGAACCTCATCTCCAAGAACGTATTTGAGGATCTTACCGACTACATAGATCTCACACAGCCACAGTGGGCAGGCTACGACGTACTGGTTGAGCAGTACGCATACAACGGCGGCCATTATTACTATCCCTTTACAGCTAATGCGCTTCCCAACTGCCTGATTTACAACAAGACCAAGTTCGATGGTCTCGGTCTTGATGATCCCAAGGATCTTTACGATCAGGGCAACTGGACATGGGAAACATTCAAGGGCATAATGATCGACTTCATGGACAGAGATCCCGATGCAGTCGGTGGTGTTTACGGTCTGCTTGGTCATGATATCATCACATCCACAGGCACGCCTCTCATCGGTATCAATGACAGCAAGATCATAAATAACATGAACACACCCGAAGTTGAGCGTGCAACAAACTTCCTTACAGATCTCCGTAAGGAGGGTCTTGCGGTTCGCGGTGACGGTATGTGGAGTAATGAGTCTGCACCTCTCGTTTCCGGTAAGGTGGCATTCCTCGGCGTCGGCCAGTGGAAGATCACCGATTTCTGTAAGCTGTATAAAGAGTATGAGTTCGGCTTTGTTCCTTATCCCAGAGATCCCAGTGCAGATGAGTATTATTACGGCACAACATCCTTTGGTTACATGGTACCCAAGGGCTCCGAGAACGTAAAGGGTGCAGCAGCTTTCATCAATATCATGCGTCGCTGCGGTACAGATCCTGAGCTCAAGGCTGTCGTTAAGGAAAGTATCATGAACGACAAGCAGTACAGCGAAGAGCAGTACGAATTCCTTACATCCTTCGAGAATGTAGCTGATTACAATATGGTACTTACAGTTCACGGCGGTATCAGCCAGAACCTCACGACCATCCTCGACGATATGGTGATCAACCTTGCTTTCGAGCAGGGCGACAACCAGAAGAGCTGGACACAGCTCCGCACAGAGTACGAGGGCGTTATCGAAAGCGAGCTCAGCACATTTGTAGAATAACGACAATTTCATGGAAATCGTTCCTCTCCAATATTATGAAGCACGCTGTCGCAAGGCAGCGTGCTTTGCTGTATATACGAAAAGACCACCGTGTTAGCGGTGGTCTGATGTTTATTTTCTGCCTCGTTTTTTCTGAGGATAATTCTTTTTGGGAGCGGGGGTGTTCTTGGGGGCAGGCTTGCTTTCCTGCTTTGCTTCTGTTTTGGGCTGCACCTGTTCCTGTATCGGAGCAGCGTCGGTTTTCGTTGTTTCCTGCTGTGTGTTTTCGTTTTTGGTGGTTGCAGGAATGGGAGCCTTCGCGGGCTTGTTGAGATCCTCACGTATCAGCCTGTAAATGATGGATGCCACGGGTACTCCGAGAAGTACGCCGAGGATACCGCCAACGCCTGCACCGATGGTTACTGCAGCCAGCACCCAGATACCGGGAAGACCGACGGAAGAACCAACGACCTTGGGATATATGAAATTACCTTCTACCTGCTGGAGAACTACGATGAAGATCAGGAATATCAGAGCCTGAACGGGGGATTGTGTGAGTATCAGTATAGCACCCACAGCACCGCCGATAAGCGGTCCGACAACGGGTATGAGCGATGTGAAGCCTGTCAGCACACCGATCATCGGAGCATACGGAAGCTGAAGTATCAGCATTCCGACAGTACACAGAAGACCCAGAATAACTGCCTCGGTACATTGACCGACGATGAAATTGTGGAAGGAATCATCGGCAACGTCCATAAGGTATCTTGTTTTTTCATATTTGGCAGGCTTCATGTACTTTTTCATGAGCCTTGTGAGCTGAGCAGAGAGTGTATCCTTGCTTGCAAGGAGATATACGGCGAAGATGATGCCGATAACAGTCGAAGTAACTGTTGATGCTACTGACGAAACGGTGGTTATTACGATATTCATCGCACTTCCGAGACCGGATGTCAGTATCTTTGCGATCTCTCCAAGCTTAGACTGCCAGTCAACGGTCGATAGCGTTGCGATGATATCTTCGGGAACTATGCCAGTCTTTTCAAGAAGCTCAACGATCTTCTGCATAGCGGCAGGAAATTTGTCGATCAGCAGATTTATACATTCACCGAGCTGTGGGAGCACCAGCCATATGACAAGACCGAGTATAGCGACCAGTGTTATCAGTGCAAATACAAGGGAAACGCCGCGGCGTGTCTTTAATACGAACTTCTTCTCTGATTTTGGGAAGTAGAGTCTTTCATAGTATGTCATCAGGATGTTCAGCGGATATGCGATGCAGAATCCGATGACAAGGGGTATCAGTGCTGAAAGCAGCGACGACAAGAAGCCTGAAACATATGACCAGTAATAGATACACAGATATACCAGCACCACACTTAATCCTAATCTGAAGCAGGTCTTCCATTTGATGGTTTGCATTTTGTTACCTCACAACGATATAATTATATACATATATTCTATACTTGTTCTTTCTCTTTGTCAAGTTGTTTCATTGAATTATACCATATATTTACCTGCTGCTTGCTTTTTTTGACGAAAAGAGTTATAATATATTGATTTCATTTCAAGAGGCGATACAATGAACGATATTACGATAACAGATGTCCGTGTCCAGCCGGGCGACAGTGCCTTTCTGCTGGATGACGGAAAGACCTCCATTCTTTATGACACAGGTTTTGGCTTTACAGGCTATTCCGTTGCTGATAAGATATGCGATGTGCTCGGCGAGAGGAAGCTGGATTATATTTTTCTCACACACTCACATTATGACCATGCTCTCGGCAGTGCATACATATTACGCCGATATCCGAAAGCGAAAGTCGTTGCAGGCAGCTATGCCGCAAGCATCTTCCCTCGAGAGGGTGCAAAAGCAGTGATGAAGGATCTGGATGCGAAATTCGCCGCAAAATGCGGAGTTACCGACTATGAATTCCTCGGTGATGAGCTGCGTGTGGATATCCCGCGCGAGGACGGCGATGTGGTAAAGGCAGGGGATATGAGCTTCACTGTACTCAATATGCCGGGACACACGAAATGCTCTGTGGCGTTTTACTGCGAAGAAAAGCAGCTTCTCCTTGCCTGCGAGACCACAGGTGTTTATGACGGAGAAAAAAGCATCCTCCCGTCTTATCTTGTAAGTTACAGTGCAGCATTGGCTTCCATCCGAAGGATGATGTCGCTGCCTGTAAAACAGGTCGTAGCACCGCATCTCGGTCTGCTTGATGAAGAACAGACAGAATTCTATCTCGGGAATGCGTATCAGTGTGCTGTGGACGCCTGTGATTTCTTTGCAGAGCGTATCAGGGCAGGGAAGACGGCGGAAGATATCGTAGCCGACTTTAAGGATCGTTACTGGCACGGATATATCCGTGATATCTATCCGATCGACGCAATGACGCTCAACACCACGATAATGACGGGACTTATCCGCCGTGAACTGGAATTATAACAAATACCGCTGTCTTATCACCGACAGCGGTATTTCTGTTATTTCATATAATCCAGTGCGTAGTTCAGAACATAGTCTTCTTCGTTTGTGAAGATGGCTTCAACAGCGTTGCTGTCAAAGGGGATACGTATATCGATGTCGTTACCGCTCTCACGTTCAACACCCGCATCGATGAATATTTCACCGTTTTCATCCAGCAGAAGAGCGGAGGAAAATGACAAAGTACCTGTCATGAGATATTCACCGTTGACACCCTGTGCGGAGCCGTTCGGTTCTGTAAAGCCCATAACTGTGACGTTTTTAAATTCGCTCATCACCTCGGTGAGATGGTCTGCAGCACTTGCACTGTGTGCATTGACAAGCAGTACGATGGGCTTGCCCTTCCAGATATCTTCGCCGATGTAGTTGTTATCCTTGCCCTTTATGTAGGCGCCTGTTTCGGTGTCGGTCGCATAGCTGCCCTCATCTGCATCCCATAGAGCATCCGTGCAGTAGTAGTGCTCTCCGACAGGAGCGAACAGCTCAGCGATCGACTTTACCATCAGACCCGAGCCGCCACCGTTTTCACGAAGATCGATCACCAGCTTGTCACAGCCGAGTGCTTCGTATGCTGCCAACTCATCCATAATGCTTCGCTTCATAAGGTCATATGTACCGGCAGCTTCTTCCTTTGTGGTACTCATCATTGATTTGATACGCAGGCAGGCGGTGTCATCACTCACCTGTGTCCACTGAAGATTTCCTGCGTCAACTCCCTTGTTCAGTATATTCAGTGTGCTTTCAAGACGCGTGAAATAGCTGCCTGTTTTTTCAAGGGTGATCGTTTTTTCGCTGCCATCGTCTGCGATGTAACTCACCTCGACTGTGTCACCTCCGACACCAGCCGCATACAAAGGTTTGTAGAAGTTCTCATTGTCGAGGTCAGCGTGGCTGAGCAAAACGCCGAAAGCTTCTGATTTCTCGGCGGCTTCCATGATGCTCGTTCCGTCCCAGCGGGTAATGACAGTACCGTTCCTGATTCCTGCTTCGGTGAGAGCACTGTCAGGCTCCACATTTACCGCCACAAAACTGCTGTCTGAAAGCTGCATCAGTGATAAACCGTAGTCGTTTCCGCATAGAAGCTCAAGTGCCTCATCGTGTATAGCGACCTCTGCGGGACTAAATCCCACGTGACCATCATGGAATTCTGCTGTAAATCTCATCCATGTTATGTAGTTTGCAACTTCGTCGCGATTTCGGTTTGCATCCTCAAACATGGGGAGATATTCGTCGTACAGCGAATCCCAGTCAATATCCTTGTGTTCAGCCAGTACATAATGCTGCTTCATGGAGCGGAAGCCTGCTTCGAAATCCTCCACATAGTCCACAGCACGGTAGGTCGGGGAAAATATGCACGCAGGAACAGCGGTGGAGATACACAATGCGGCGATAACGCAGGCGATCTTTCTTATTTTTTCATTATCCTTCACAAAGCCTGCCATAAGCACTACCGGTCCGATGTAGACGCCTAGCATACATATATCGATTCCGCCGTATCCCATCACAAGTGCACATATCAGCAGCGGGATGAAGTATGCCAATCTCCACTTGTTGCTTTTGGCTTTTGCCGCATATCCAGCAAGGAAATACAGTGTTACTGTAAAAAGAAGCTGTATTATCGTATGTATGATATCTATCTTTTCCATTAATCTGCCTCGTTTCTCAGTTCATATCATCGTTCCTGAAGAACACATAGCCAAGCACCAGAGTTGCAGCGGCTACGCCCAGTGAAGCTGTCACTGTGCCTGCTATCTCAGGGGCGGTGAGCGTCAGGTCGTATGTAAGGTTTACCGCATCCTCAATGCCGTAGGTGTACCAGCCGCCCATTCCAAAAAGCATATTGTGATTTGTTATGCTGAGTACAGGCGAGGACACTTCTGAGAACAGGCCCGAGAGCTGAAGTGCGAAGTAACCATAGCCAAGGCCCATAACGATATAATGGTTTTTTACAAGGAAGCTGAAGAATACGAACATACATATGATACGAAGCTGTACAAGCATTATCAGCCCCAGTCTCATGAAAAAGTGCGGGAGCATGACTTCTCCGCCCCAGCCTGCCAGTATAGTCATGAAGATGACGGGTGCTGTGATGACCAGAAGTGTGATCATCATGTTCACGATGATGCAGGGAACAGCTCGTCCGAGATATACCTCCCAGCGTTTATGGCCATTCAGCAGCTCATAGTTTGCAGTCTTGTCGTTGAAATCTCCGACGCACATCTGTCCCACCAGCATAAGTACAGGAAGCTGCAAAATCTGTACGATCATAGCGATACTGTCTACAAAGAATACACCACCGCTGATTTCGCCTTTCATGGCATAGTCAGTGAACCATGCTTCGTACATCAGCATGGCAAATACAGCAAACAGAACTATAAATGATAACCGTTCCTTTTTCAGCTGAAAGAGCTGAGCTTTCATTATATTTTTCATGTCTGCTCTCCTTTCAGTGAATATCGCTCTTGCGGAATATGGTATATCCCAGCAGCAGATAAACAACGCTCATTACGACGGAGCAAACTATAGTGCCAATGAGCAGATCGGGTTCCAGTGTTGTGATGAACTGTACGATATCTTCGCCCTCTACGTAGCCGAGCTTATAATTGCTGAGATCCATTATGATCAGGTAGTTATTGAAAGCAATTTGATAAGTGACCTTGAAATCCTTGACGAATACTTCAATCAGCATGGAAACAGTACCCACCATGAATGAAAGATATCCGATGAACAGTGTCAGGTAGCAGTTTTTGAATACAAACGACAGGAATATGAAGAAGCAGGTGAGCCTCAGTGTTATCAGCAGTCCCAGACCAAATCTCACGAGTGTACCGCCGATACTGAGGTTATAGCCCCAGCCCGTGAAAAGGGTAACACCGCCGATAGGGAGTACAGTGACGATCGCACAGGTGATGAATACCCAGGCGAATGTAAGAAGTGTTCTGCTCCAGAATATCGTGGAGCGTTTGTGACCTGCAAGTATCTCGTAATTCAGCGTTTTGTCGGTGAAATCCCAGCCGCATATCCTGCTGGAAAACGCAAGTGATATACCAAGATATAAGATCGCATATGTGCTGATGGTGAATGCTGTATATGTTCCGCCGTTCAGGGAATCCAATGAGTTATTATTCATGAGAGTGAGCACGATGTTAAGTACGGATATCGCAGCTATGCCAAGCATCACCAGTATCATGTAGTTGTCACGCCAGAGCTGATAGTTCTGGGATCTTATCAGATTATTCATCCTGCTCACCGCCCACCATGTTCATGTAATACTTTTCCAGGTTAGCCTCATGCAGGGAAAGTCCCACAGGCACGATGCCGTTTTCAAACAGTGTTTTAGAGATGCTGTGGATATCATCAAGATGTTCATACAGATGTATGGAGCCATCCTTGTCAACATCGAACTGTGTGATTCCCAGTTTGTCCTGAAGAACAGCCGCAGCAAGAGAGTTGTTGTCGGTATCGATGAGGAAATACTCCTTGCAGATACGCTTGAGTTCATTTGCGGATACGAACTGTGATATCTCGCCCTTGTTGATGAAGATGTAATCTGTGCAAAGCAGAGAAAGCTCGCTGAGGATATGTGAGGAGATCAGTATTGTGATGTGCTCCTCGCGGTTCAGCTTCAGCAGCAACTCTCGTATCTCTACGATGCCTTCAGGGTCAAGACCGTTTGTCGGCTCGTCCAGTATCATGATCTCGGGCTTTGTCAGCAGTGCATTTGCAATACCAAGACGCTGCCTCATGCCGAGCGAGAATGCCTTTACAGGCTTTCTGCCGGTATCCGTAAGACCTACCAGCTCCAGCACCTCTTTCACACGGTTCTTGTCTGGGATACCTTTCTGGATACGCTGCTTTTCGAGATTTTCGCGTGCGGTCATCTTTTCCTTTGCATATGGCGTTTCGATGATAAAGCTCATGCGTGAGCGTGCCTTTGCAAGCTCATCCTCGCTGCTTCCTCCGAACAGCTCTATGCTGCCGTCTGTCGGGAGAACAAGACCACCGAGCATCTTCATTATAGTAGTCTTGCCTGCACCGTTAGGACCGATAAGACCGCAGATCATGCCCTCTTTTATGGCGAGATCTGCGTTTTTTACCGCCTTCTGTTTCATGTACTGTTTTTCCAGACCTTTTGTTTGAATGATTATTTCAGACATAATAAGCCTCCTAAAATTATCTTACGATATCTATTCTAAGATCAAATGTTAAAGAATTTCTTAAATAATTCTGAAAAATCAAAAAATTTCCCCGCTCTTATCGAGCGGGGGCTATTTATGCTTTTGAAAACAGTATCGAAATGCTGAGTATATCGCCTGAAACAGCGGCTGAAACAGTGGCATTCTGTATTTCCGCCAGCAGCTTTACTATATACAGACCAAGTCCTGCACCGCTGCCATGTCTTGACTTGTCACCGCGGTATGTGCGGTCAAACAGCCGCTGAACATCAAGTGTCTGGTCAGGTCTGACGGGATTTGCAAAGGTCAGCCTGATGCCATCATCCTCCTCGGCAAGCGAGAGCATGAAGCTCCCTTTGCTGTGCTTCAGTATGTTGTTCAGCAGGTTGCTGAGCATCCTTTGAAGCAACGTGGCGTCAGCCATGATGTACAGGCTTTTTTCGGGGATGCAGATGTCAGGCTCGGTGCCGCTGCAGGTTATCACAGCCTCGCTGTCGAGTATGAATTCCACCAGCACCGAAGTGAGATCAGTGCGTGATAGCTTCACATCGGTATTGTCGCTCTCCAGCAGAGAAAGCTCAAAAAAGTCGTCAGCCATCTGCTTCATCAATTCCGTTTTTGACATACATATACGAACCTGCTCCCTGCCTTTGGCTGAAAGCTGTTCGCTGCTTTCCAGCATCTGCAGATTTCCGTTGATAACTGTGAGCGGCGTACGCAGATCGTGTGCGATATCCGAAACAGAGCGTTTCATATTCCTTTCGATCTCCTCTGTTTTAAGCTTGAGCTGCTTCTGGAAATCAAGATTTCTGTTCGTTTCGGCGGCAAGTGCGGTAACATCCTTGTCGATCAGTGCGACCGTAAGCTGCCTGTTGTATCCTTTTTGTTTTGTCAGCGGAAGCTCCGCCTTCATCCCGCGAAGCTGTTTCTTGATGGAGTAGAGCTTTATCGACAGATAAACGCAGACGCAAAGCAGCAGGATACAGGCTATCCAAAGGAAATACACCATCATTCCTGTTCCTCCCTGAGTCTGTAACCGATGCCCCATACCGTTTCGATGTAGTCCCTGCCTGATGCTTTTTTAAGCTTGCTTCGCAGGTTGCTGACATGGACGTTTATAGTGTTGTCCTCATAATAATATGTGTCGTTCCACACAGATTCGTATAGATTAGCCTTTGAAAAAACTTTTTTCGGGTTCTCCATAAAAAGCTGCAGGAGCATAAGCTCCTTTGCTGTAAGTGAGATCGCCGTGCCGTTATAGGAAACGCTTTTATCGTTCTTGTTCAGCACAAGACCATCACAGGTCAGCTCATCTGTCGCAGCAGCCGTGCCGCTTCTTCGCAGCACCACCTGAATACGCACAAGCACTTCATTCAGATCGAATGGCTTTAATATGTAGTCATCCGCACCAAGACGGAGCATTTCAAGACGTGTTTCCAGCATTGAGCGGGCAGACAACACGATGACAGGAACATCAGAGTATCTACGCAATTCCTTTATTAGCTCCTCGCCGCTTTTTTTCGGAAGCATCAGGTCCAGCAGCACTATATCGTAATCCTGCTTCTTCATAAGCAGAGAAGCTTTGTTGCCATCGCCTGCTGTTGTAGTATCATAGCCGTTCTGCGTAAGAAATGACGAGAGCAGCTCGCTTATCTGTTCATCGTCCTCTACAATGAGTATCCTGTTGTTCATGACATCACCGCCCGATAGAATTATAACCCTAGTATATCACAACACACATCCAAAGTCAAACAGAAGCCCCCTGCCTTTCAGCAGGGGGTGTTATCACTTTTCTGTTTTGTCGCAGTAGCAGATACCAAGACCAACTGTTGTCATGTAAACTCTGCCGTATACGTTCATATCACCGCTGATAAGACCACCATTGCCTGTGCCGCCGAACTGGTGAGCGTCATCGTTGCAGCGTTCCCATGTTGCACCATTGTCCTCGGACATATAAAGACCGAGTGCGTCGTTTGTTTCAACTGTGCCGTAAATGTAGATAACGTAGGGGTCACCGTCGTTCTTCGCCTTGCCGAGGCTCACTGCCTGACAGCTCTTGACGCCGGGCACCTTCTCGAATGTGGCACCGAAGTCCTTGGTTACATAAAGATTGATAGCAGGAACATAGAACATACCTGCTGTATCGGGCGAAACAGCTATCCTTCTTTCTGTGAGGAACAGATCGTTGCCGATCTTTTCAAAGCTCTTGCCGCCGTCCTTGCTGACATACAGCTTTTCGTTACCGCAGGCATATACGGTATTGGGGTCAACGTTGTCGCCGATGACATACATATTCTTACCCATCAGGCCCTCGCACTGTGTCCAGCTCTCGAAGTCCTCTGTGTAGTATGCGTTATAGTTGTTGGAGGGGCTCCAGATAAGGCGTGAACCGTCAGCGTTGAATGCCACTGTACCGCTGTGGTAGGTCTCTCCCTTGACGGGCTTAGCTCTCATGCGTGTCCAGGTAACACCGCCGTCTGTGGTGTAGGTCACCATCTGCTCGCTGTCGCTGCCGCCTGTCTTCGCCATATATGCTGTGTTCTGTGCCGCAACAGTAACGCTTGTGGTGGAGCCGATCATATCCTGATGACGTGTTGCGGGAGTGAAGATATCCTCGTGTACGAAGCCATCGTAGTCGAGTGCAGCGGTAATGAGCGGATTGCCCTTGATGGATACGATATCCATGGGAACAGTTTCCTCAATACCGCGGGAGTTGAAGTAGAACTCGGGAGCTGCGTCCCAGATATTGTCGCAGGCGAAGATTCCGTTGCCGCCTGTCACCATGATCTCGTCTGTATCGAAAGGATTCATTGCGAGATTGCTGCACCAGTGGATAGCACAGCCATCGATCCATGGCATACCATTGTTGGACATCGTCATGTTCGCCATGATATTATTCCATGTCTTTCCGCCGTCTGTTGTGGTATAGAAGATGTCGCCGTAGGATCCGTTTGGCTGCTGTGACCATGTCTGTGTTGTAACAAGCACCATGCGGTCCTCGTTGGTGGGGTCGATGACGATATCACCGAAAGGAGTTGCGGCAGGTGCGATGTTCTCAGCAGTGCCTGCGTCGATGTCATACTTGTAGACAGAGCCGCTGTTCTGATTCCATGGACCTTCCTTGTCGCCGTATACTACATATACATTGCCCTCGGAGTCCATCTTCATACGCTGCGGCATAGCGTCGATGCTGCCCTCAACGACTGCCCAGTTCTCACCGCCGTCGTTGGATACATAGAAGCTGTCCTCAGCCTGAGAAACGCCTGCGTAGATCGTCTGGGAAACTCCGTCAACTGCACTGTCGGGATCAAACATGATGATATTGATGCCGTTCTTGTTAGTGGTGTTAGTAACAGGGAAGGAGTATACAGGATCCCACGTAAGTCCGCCGTCTGCGGACTTTATCATACCGCCTGAATTACCGCCTGCAAACAGGATATCGGTGTTGTTGGGATCAATGGCAAGACGTTCGCCGTTGCCGCGTCCCATACCGTTTCCGTGTACCTTTATCATGTTTGTAATATCGATAACGGTGAAGGTCTCGCCGTAATCGCTGGATTTCAGTATGCAGGTCTTGCCGCCGCTGAAGTACTCTGTACCTGCCAGCAGGTAGACATTTGCAGCGTTTGTGGGGTCGACAGCCACAGCACTGATGCCCATGAGTCCCACATCTTCCTCGGATACCCAGTAGTTGAGTGATTTCCACTGCTGTTCGCTGTCATCCCAGCGGTATGCACCGCCAACGTCGGTACGGCAGTAGAATATTCCCTCTTCGCAGGTGCTGAATACACCGGTAACGAATCCGCCGCCGCCGACAGCCACCTGACCGTATGTCCAGTCGGTGTCTGCGGGCTGTTCGGTTCCGATATCCGTTGTGCCGCTTGTTGCATCACCCGTCGAAACGGGATCGCCAGAGGTGTTATCCTTACAGCCTGTCATCAGTGAAAAGCACATCGTTACTGATAAAGCAGCCGCAAGAATGTGTTTTGTTGAAATGTTCATTGTGTTTCTCCTTGTTTATCTGAATAATGATCAACTATTATATCGTGTGCTCATGCACGTATGAACTGAATGCTCGCGAAGTCGAAGTCGCATCCCGGCAGGAACATTACCTTGACCGCAGCCTTGCCGCGAAGATCGGGCAGCTGCTTTTCGACGGTGATGTAGTCCTCGCTGAACGGGAACTCCACGATCTCACGTATCTCATCGTTTTCGCCGATGATATGAACATGGATGGAGTCGTTGTCGTGACGAGTGCGGCCTGTCAGCTTCAGAGCAGAGATACCGTCTGTGAAGTCCATGCCGTCAAAATCAAAGAATACGTTGTTTCCTATGCGTTCGATCTTCGTGCCGGCAGTTTCGAATGTGTCGCCGTGAACGAGGTCGCAGTCTGCCGCATCGATGACCTCATAAGCCTTCTGTCTGGGCATGAAGAAGAAGCCGCCGAAATACAGACGCTGTTCGTGCCGGAGGAATTCAAAGTAGATATCGTGTTCGCCGCAGAGCTTTTCAGCAAGCGTAAAAGTGTTGTCCTGATATGTCTGCCAGATGAAGTTAGCCTGATAGCTGAACTCACCGATCAGCCTGCCGTCGGAGGGCTTGCCGTCCCATAGTCTGAACGACACGGGGGCATCGGTGTGCCAGTGTATCATGCGGATGGTCAGCGTGTCGGTTCCGTACTTGCCGAAATCCACCTTGGTGAAGCCTGCGATATTCTTTTCATGTGTCATGGAGATACCGCCGCCGGAAACCTCGTCCATAAGACCGTTGCTGTCGTTGTAGAAGCAGCCTGTCACGAAGCTGTACGGATCTGTGAACGGCTGACCGAACCCGCTTGCGGTAAACTCGTATTCGGAAAGTACCTCAGGCTGAGGCTTTCCGTTTGCTGCGGAGCAGCGGAGCCTGAATTCGCCGTCGCCGAGTGCTGTCAGAACTGCGGTGTCACCCTCTGCTTCGACAGCAGCGATATTTGTCGTGATACCGCTGTTTGTGACTACGCTCCATATAAGATCGCTGTAAGTAGCATTGACAGGGGAGATAACAGCCGTGATACGTATGTTGTTGTGTTCTGGAGTTATCTCCGCACCGCCTTCACGTGTGAGAGTTATCTTTCTTATCGGTACTTCACCATTGTGAGCTTCAGCGGGAATCTCATATCCAAAAGCCGTGCCGCGTTTTACTTCAGCAGGCACTGCGTTGATCTTCAGCTCTGCGGCTTTAAGATCCGGTGCCTCTGCTCTTACGGTTATGTCACCTGCTGTATCGGTTGCGGCGATGAACGCGACCGCTTTGCCGCCGAACAGTTTTCTGCAGGGTGATTTGTAGCTGTCATAGTCAGTGCTGTCGCCGTTATCATATCCCACAAGTCTGCCACCGCTGACAGAGATATTTACCCTGTCACGTGCATTGTCAACAGGTACACCGTTTTCATCCACAGTTGAGATAACAACAGCAGCGATATCTTCACCGTCTGCTCTCAGCGTCTGCTTATCGCTGCACAGTCTGATCTCAGCACTGTCCGAGAAGCTGCGGCATATGCGTTCACAGGTGCCCCAACTGTCATCAGCAGCTGTTATTCTGATCTCGCCCTTTTCATAGGGCACCTGCCATGCGACGGTATATTCCTCGGGAATACGCTTGCCGACAGAGCGACCGTTCACGAAAAGTTCTGCTTCTGCGTAGTTTGTATAAGCAACCACGTCGATAAGCTGACCGTCATTGAAATCCCAGTAGGGGAAGAGATGCAGTACAGGCTCATCTGTCCATGCGGCCTGATACAGTGCAAATGCGTCCTTTTCAAGACCTGCCGTATCAACGGGACCATAGTAAGCGTTTTTGGTGGAGTAGGGTGATGGCTCTCCGATGTAGTCACAGCCTGTCCAGATGAACATACCCGCACAGAATGCAGTGTCCCTGTCTGCAGCGATTATCTGCTGCGGCATAGCAGCTGTCGCTCCTGCACGGCAGTTTCCGAGAGAGGAGCACTGCAGGTCGTCGTGGGTCAGGAAAGCAGTGTTTCGGGGGAAGTGATATACACCACGGCTCTTTACGCCTGATGTTGTCTCGCTTCCGTAGATACGCCATTCGGGGTGCTGCTCATGATGAAGCTGATAGAGGTTTTCGCCGTAGTTGTATCCCACGAGGTCCACTTCCTTTGCACAGTTCTGTGCACCGTCCCAAGGCATATAGTTTGAGCCGATGGTGGTGGGAGCATTACAGCGTGGGTCGCTCTTTCTTACTGCCTCATGCAGCATTTTTGCCACTTCACGGCCTCTGTCGGAGAAGTGTGTGTCGTATATCTCGTTTCCGACGCTCCACATGATGACGGAGGGGTGGTTTCTGTCACGTCGTACCCAGCTTGTCACGTCCTTTTCGTACCATTCGGGAAAGAAACGTGCATAGTCGAATTCTGTTTTGGGACGCTCCCACATATCGAATGCCTCGCTGTCTACGAGTATTCCAAGCTCATCACACAGCTCCATAAAACCGATCGCAGGCATATTATGCGATGTTCTCACCGCATTCGCACCCATCCTCTTCATGGAAAGGAGCTGCCTGCGTGCAGCTTCCTTGTTGAACGCCGCACCGAGTGCACCGAGGTCGTGATGCAGACATACGCCGTGCAGCTTCACGTGGCTGCCGTTGAGGAAAAATCCGCCGTCGGGCTTGTATTCTATCTCACGCAGCCCGACTTTCTGTGTGATCTCATCGATGATCTTTCCGCCGCAGCGAAGCTGTGCTGTAAGGTCGAGCAGATGAGGGTCAGCGATGTCCCATACAGGGGCATCCGATACTGTGAACCCGCTGCAGCTTCCGTTGTACAGTACACGTTCTCCGTCAGCGAGGATGTAATTCACATCGCCGTTTCCGCATACTTCCGACGTCACCGTGCATTTCCAGCAGTTGCCGTCACGCTTAGAGGAGAAATACACTCCGTCTGTCACGAGATGATCGGCAGCGGTCTCGATGATATGTATGTTTCTGAATATACCTGCACCCGAATACCATCTGGAATTCGGAGCTTCATGGCGTACCAGAACGACTATCTCGTTCTCACCATCCTCAAGCGGGGAAGTGATGTCCACCTCAAACGAGGAGTATCCGTATTTGTTCTCACCGGCTTGCCTGCCGTTTACGTACACTGTGCAGTCCTGATATACGCCCTCGAAATAAAGACGGACGCTTCCTGCACCGCTGTTGTTCCAGAGCTTTCTGTAAAAGCCGAAAGAGCTTTCGTACAGTGCGTTGGAGTTTTCTATCAGCCAGTCGTGGGGAATATCCACAGTCCTGAACTCAAGACCGCCGATATCCTGATAGCCGGTCCCGACGGGAGCCTTTGCAAAGCTCCAGCTATCATTAAAAAGGTTTCTCATAAGTTACCTCATATTGTCGTTTTAGTTTGGGAATCTGTCCCATATCATATAGTATATATCGTTTTCCACCTGTTGTCAATACGAAAAGTAAACGTTTTCAAGAAAAATTAAAAAACAAAGATTACAGTTTGGTAACAGGCGGTTACAGTTGTGTAATAATTGTTGATTTTTCATAATAAAAGGTATATAATTTAGCTATGAAAACAAATCACAGGGGGAAAATATCATGAAAAGGACCATCGCTTTGCTCTGTGCGGTACTGCTTCTTACAGGCTGCACCGGAATGCTGCCCGCCGACGGCGGACAAGCCACTGCTGAAACACAGCTCATTACAGAAGAAACCGTGACGGCTACAGAAGAAGCCGAACTGCCGCAGGAGACAACATCTGTGCAGGATACATCCGAAGCTGCGGAAGTTACGGAGGAAAAGGATGTGCCACGTTTCCTCGGAGATCATACATATAACTATCTGAAGAGTTTTTCTCCTCAGTTCTATGAGATGAATCGTGAGTTGATAAGTGACAGTATACTTCTGTACAATGCTTTCAGCATTGAGGATTCCATGCATAGGATAAGCGTTGAAAACGAGAATTTTGATGTCCGCAACACCAGCCATGCTCTCAAAATGACCGGCGAAGAGCTGCATGAGATGGTAAACAGCATGGAGTATTCATCTTTTACGCAGTATGTTTATGATTCGCGGTATGACATTTACCAATACCCTGTTTTCATATATGTACAACCCGATTACAGTAATGGTATCGTTCAGAAGTCGCTGCAGCTTGCCTATGAGATCAGTGGTATCGAAGATATCACCTTCAATGCTTTCATCAAAAAAACTGACGACGATAAATTGAATGTCATCATTGATCCTGCGTATCTCTTTGAGATTCCTCTGTTGACAAGCAGGACAGATCGTATGAAGTTCGATATCAATGGCACATCGGTCTATGCCGATACGCTCTCCTTTGATACAACGAATTATAATGATTATGACATACCGACGGATTATGTTTATGCGAAAATAAGCGTCAACAACCTGTTTGTATGTTATGATACAGAAGAGGGTTATCTCAATACGTCAGGCAGACTTCTCAGCTATGAGCTTATCAGCGAGGACACCGACAGGATGCTGATGGATGCATATCTGTTTGACGGCGAGGACAAGGATCCTGCCATGACCGAGGTTTACAATACGATAATGGATGACCTCGATACCGTCATGCAGGAAAACACCAACGGATTTACATTGCTTGACCTTGACTTTGACGGCACCCCCGAGCTGCTTGTGAGCAATATTGTTATACCAAGAGATGAAAACGGTGCGGCACCGATGGATGATGCGAATGATGTATCCGTCTACCGCATAGAAAACGGCAAGCTGAAATACATCGATACTATTTACAGCACACAGCGAGTTGTGTATCAGGTTGCAAACAATCTCGGTCTTATCACTCTTGAGGACGGAAAAAAAGGCTGGTTCGGCACATCCTACAAAAATAGGGAAACAGGCGATATCTCGGAAACAGATTATCTTTACGAACTTGTCGGCGATGAGCTGATAGTTACCGAAGTGTTCAGCAAGCGAGAGGGTGACGGTTCAACTTACAGTGATCTTAAGCTTTTCAATAATGAGAAGACGGACTACTACTATTTCGGAGAAAAGATGGTATTCACCGAGGTGGTAAATGAGCATTACGATCCTGATGAAGCGTATTCAACGCCCTATTTCCTCGTATGGGAGGACGAGACCTCCATTTTCGCCGCATGGGAGATATACGGTCACGCCAGAGCAGCTTTCTGTGAGAATATCGAAAAGAGCTTCAGGCTGTATTCACCCTGGCTCAGCGGCACGGACGGCACACAGCCGCTGAAGCTTACCGACCGTGAGATATCCTACAACATCGCTTATATGGTGGACAGCTTCTATCTCGGAGAGTACAACGCTGCCGAGTATTCGTATTATTACTGGTTCCTCGGTGGTTATGCAAAGCCTGTTATCTATCTGTATCCCGAGCAGCAGACGGATGTCAGCGTGGAGGTCGGCTTCACGAGCGGCGGAGCGCTTACCTGCACCTATCCCGAATACAACGGCGGCTGGAACGTGACTGCACTGCCCGACGGCACTATCTATGACGAAAACGGTGACGAATACTATTGCCTGTATTGGGAGGGCATCGGTGCTGCGTCTTACGATACCTCAAAGGGCTGGTGTGTGGCAGGCAAGGATACCGCGTCGTTCCTGCGTGAGAAGCTTATGTATATCGGGCTTTCTGCAAGAGAAGCAAACGAGTTCATCATCTACTGGCTGCCGCTGATGCAGGATAATAAGTACAACATCATCAGCCTGCACACTGAGCAGTACGCAGCAGAAGTGCCTCTGACGGTATCTCCCGCACCTGATACTGCGATAAGAGTGTTTATGACCTTCGCATCATCCGATGAATATGTCGAGATACAGCCTCAGGTGCTGCCGAGCTATGAGAGAAACGGCTTTGTCCTCGTTGAGTGGGGCGGAGCAGGGGAATGATATACGAAATACCGACGGTACACCACCGTCGGTATTTTCATATAAATTTGATATTTGTTGATTTCCTACTTGAATTTTTCTTCAATTTGTTATATACTATAAAGTGGATTTATTTTGGAAAGGTATGTGTTGGAATGAAAAATATCGGATTTGATAACGACAAATATCTGAAAATGCAGTCTGAGCATATCAGACAGCGTATCGAGCAGTTCGGCGGCAAGCTGTATCTCGAATTCGGCGGCAAGCTGTTTGACGATTACCACGCATCACGTGTGCTTCCCGGCTTCAAGCCTGACAGTAAGCTCCAGATGCTGCTTCAGCTCAAGGAAGAGGCAGAGATCGTAATGGTCATCAACTCGGGAGATATCGAGAAGAACAAGATCAACGGCAACCTCGGTATTACTTATGATGCGGATGTTATCCGCCTGTATGATATTTTCGGACAGATCGGACTTTATGTCAGCAGTGTGGTGCTTACCCAGTATGCGGGACAGTCCTCTGTTGACGCTTTCCAGCGTCGTCTTGAGGGCATGGGCATCAAGGTGTATCACCATTATCATATTCAGGGCTATCCCTCCAATATTCAGCATATAATCAGTGACGAGGGCTTCGGTAAGAACGATTATATCGAGACCACCCGCAAGCTTGTGGTGGTAACGGCTCCGGGCC